>JAFMCA010000009.1 GCA_017858055.1 Flavobacteriaceae bacterium | reverse complement strand
CCTATGACCTCTACCCTGTCAAGGTAGCGCTCTAAACCAACTGAGCTAAACACCCTCAAATTTACTTGAAGTAGAAAAACAAAGATATTCTTTTCTACTGAAATCCTCCTCCAAATTTTTGAATTGAAATTTTAAAAAATTAAAAAAATCACAAACCTCAATTCTTTATGATATTCACATAGGACTTCAACTTCAATGGTGATTCCCTAAATTCATGAAGCGATTATTGATTATTCAATAAAAATGCTCTTTTTGCTTGTTTTGATAAAACAAAATCAATGTATTGAAACTATCTTTGAATTATAATTAATTAATTATAGATTTTAGTTCAATTAATTCAATTTTTTGTTTTTAGTTTAAAGTTAAAAATCGCCTAGAATTTATCTCCTGGCGATTTTTTTATTTTTATTTTCTTCGCCAAGTCTGCGTCCTTCCTAAAATTGAAAAACCTAAATATCCCCTAACTTTTAGCGTGTTTTCATCCTCTAGGCTAAGTGAACAATCATATACTTTCCCCGATTTGGGATCCAATATGGTACCCTCTTCCCAGCTTTCCTCATCCAACTGCATGTCATTTATAATGATCATGCCAACCATAGGCAGATCTTTATTGCTCCCCTTACAGTTAACACATTTTTTCCCTTGATCTTCGGGAAGGAGCAGTTCGGTTATTTTCCCATAGAGTTTACCCTTTTCCATGTAGATTAAAACTTCTGATTTTTCCAAACCCGTTTCATCGTCTTTGGTAATCCATATCCCTTCTACAGAAGTCGTTTGAAAGAAGGTAGAAAAAAGAAAAAATAAGGAAGAATAGAATAGTATCATCGTCTTGTTTGTTTTAATTAATTTAAAATCTATGACTATATTCGTAAAATAGCAATTTTAATCCTATCCGTTTGAAAAAATTTCGTTTTTTACTTTTCCTTCTTCCCTTAGCACTTTTTATCTCATTTCTTGATAAAGAGATTTTGGAAGGTTTTTTATCTACAGGAGAAACTCTAGATCATTATCGCTATCTGGGTGTTTTAGTAATTGCTGTAGGAGTCATTATCTATTTGGTGCTTCAGTTTGATAAGAAGTCCAATTCATAAAACACAGAGGTTTTAAACTCCTTATCTTTGAAAGAAAAATGCACTATTTTCAAAAAGAGGACCTCGAAGGGTTTTCAAAAATTTATCGTCTCAATTTAATCAACAGCGTAACAGGCTATAAATCGGCACACTTACTGGGTACCGTTTCCCACTCTGGAATCGAAAACCTTGCTGTCTTAAGCTCTGTAGTTCATTTGGGGAGCAATCCAGCTCTCCTTGGATTTATTTTACGTCCTACAACCGTTCCAAGACATTCTCATGCGAATATGAAAGCCAACGGTATCTTTACTTTAAATGCTATTTCCAAGGGACAAATAGAAGATGCCCACCACACTTCAGCAAAATACTCTGAAGAAATTTCAGAATTTGATCAAACGCAATTGAAGCCTCAATATAAAGAGGGATGGGAAGCGCCCTATGTTCATGGTGCGCCTATTCAAATGGGTTGTCGGTACCTGAATGAATATTCAATTCTAGAAAACGACACCATCTTGATCGTAGCCCAAATCGAACATTTATATATAGACTCGCCCCTTTTAGGGGAGGACGGTTGGGTTCAATTGGATCAAGGAGAAATCGTCAGTATCAATGGATTGGATGGCTATGCACTCCCCGCTTTATTAGAACGTTTTGAGTATGCCAGACCCAAAAAATAAACTTTCAACAAATTCTGAGGGATCTGATCCCAACTGGTTTGCATACGCTACAGAACACAGCGAAGTCATTCCAGACTTGCTGATCGAATTAGAAAAAGAAACCCATCAAAAAGTATTGCAGCCTCGAATGATGAGCGGAAGATTACAAGGTCGTTTTTTGAGCTTATTATCTCACCTTACTCAAGCGAAAACCATAGTTGAAATTGGAACTTTTACAGGATATGCCACCTTGTGTTTAGCCGAGGGATTGGCTGAAAATGGAGTGCTACACACCATAGATTGTAATGAAGAACTTGTGAGCATCCAAGAACGTTACTTCAAAAGAAGTATATATGATTCCAGAATAATAAGACATATAGGCTTCGCATTAGAAGTCCTCCCCCGAATTAAAGGCCCCTTCGATATCGTTTTTATTGATGCAGATAAAGAAAACTACGAAGCCTATTTTGAAGCTGTACTCCCAAAAATGAGAGTGGGAGGATTAATCCTATCAGACAATGTCTTGTGGAGCGGAAAGGTACTGCATCAAGCAGATCCAAAAGACTACAATACGTTAGCATTACAAAAATACAATACAAAATTAAGGGAAGACCCAAGGGTTCAAACGATATTACTTCCACTAAGAGATGGGTTAACACTGAGTAGAGTGCTTACAAATCACGTCGAATAGAATCTTCTAAATCCAGAAAATCCTTTTTTACTCCATCCACTTCTTTTTTTATTTCTTTAGTAATTGATTTGGTAGGATTTTCGATGTCGACGTCTACAGATTTTTGAATTTCGCTTTTGATATCATTTGTGGCTTGACGCACTTGGGTCATTCCTTTTGCAAGAGTTCTTGCAATAGAAGGTATTTTGTCAGCACCAAAAACAAGCAGCACAATAAAGAAAACAAAAACGATTTCTGCCCCGCTAATAAATAAAAGCATGTACAAGAATTTTAAACAAAGATAGAATGTTTCCTAAAAAAACGGTTGAAAAAAGTAGGGATTCAATCGTTTTTATTTTTAGTTATCCTTTAATTTTTTCTTTAAATTTTTCAAAGTCGGAAGGCGCTTCTTTTCTTGGCCAACTGTTGTTATCAGAATTTATATCTGCTGTTTCCTGATCGGGGTCAACGGTTACGCTGATCAACTCTTTATCAGAGGTTATGACTTTTTTTACGCTAGCATCATTTTTTCTCCAAAGTTGCACAGGGTAGGTAACCCGCTCCTTAGATCCGTCGGCATAGGCATACTCCACAATAAGAGGCATGACTAAACCACCTGGTTTTTCGAATTCTACTTCATAAAAATATTTTGGAATTCGATCGGCAGAGATCCCTTCTTTTTCCAAATGGTTTTTTAACAGTTCAGATCCCTCCAAAGCATTGTTCTTAATTTTATTAGGATCAAACATTTCACTGTCTTCATCGATCTTAAAAACCATCTCTGGGAGGTCGTCCAAGTTGTAATCATATTCCTTTAAACGCTCTTTTGCGTTTGCATCGGGTGTATCTGAATAATAGTATTTTTTAACTTTTTTTACCCCAATATCCACCACATCAGTGGTGTAAAACCAACCCCTCCAAAACCAATCTAAATCAATTGCTGAGGCATCCTCCATAGTTCTGAAAAAATCCTCTGGAGTTGGGTGTTTAAACATCCATCGTTGCGCATAGGTTTTAAATGCATGATCAAAAGCTTCTCTCCCCATAACGGTTTCTCTCAGAATATTGAGCGCTGTGGCAGGTTTTGCATAAGCGTTTGGACCCAGCTGATATACATTCTCTGGGTTTGACATGATCGGCGAAATAAATTCTTGATCCCCTGCCATATAGGGAACGATATTTTGTGGAGCGCCTCTACGAGAAGGATATTTTTGAAAACCCAATATGGCTTCAGGATGGGTTTCACCAAACTCTTGTTCAGTTAAATATTGAACGAAGGTGTCCAATCCCTCGTCCATCCAGCCCCACTGTCGCTCGTCTGAATTGACAATCATCGGGAAAAAGTTATGCCCTACCTCGTGAATAATGACGCTAATCATTCCAAATTTAGTTCGATCTGAATACTGACCGTCTTTATCTGGACGACCATAATTCCAGCAAATCATTGGATATTCCATTCCTTGATTTTTTGCGTGAACTGAAACAGCTTTGGGGTAAGGATACTCAAAAGTGAACTTGGAATAGGTTTGTAGTGTCTGGACCACTGCTTTAGTGGAATATTCTTCCCAAAGGGGATTTCCCTCTTTCGGATATAGAGATACGGCCATCACTTTCTGATTCCCAACTTGTACGGCTTGTCGCTCCCATATAAATTTTCGAGAAGTGGCAAATCCAAAATCACGAACGTTTTTTGCTTGATATTTCCAAGTAGTTTTCTTTTTTGAAAAAGAGGATTCCTTTGCTCTTGCTTCCTCTTCCGTTACAATTAAAAGAGGTTTATCATAACTTTTTTCGGATGCCTGAAATCGAGCGTACTCCTCTTTACTAAGAACCTCCTTTGGATTTTGTAACCTTCCAGTAGCTTCCATAATATGATCGGAGGGAACGGTGATGTTGACTTTATAATCGCCAAATTCCAAGGCAAACTCTCCATTTCCCCAAAACTGATAGTTTTGCCACCCTTCTACGTCATTATATACACAAAGTCTGGGAAAAAATTGAGCGATAACATAGGCTTTGTTTCCATCCTCTTCAAAATATTCATACCCCGAACGGCCTCTTCCTTCTACGTGGTTATTAATGTTGTACCACCATTTTATTTTAAACACATAGATCCCTCCGGGTTGGATGGCTTCTGGCAAATCAACTCGCATCATGGTTTGGTTAATCTTATAGGGTAAGGTGTTACCGTTTGCATCTTGTACCCATTCGATATTAAAACCTCCATCAAAGGGCTCTTTAACGTAATCGCTAACAAAAGACGAGGGACTCAACGTAATCGCGCTATTCGCCCCATTTTTTTCTAAAGCAGGGGCATCTTTTTTACGAATATTTTGATCCAATTGAAGCCATAAATAGGGTAATGCATCAGGAGAATTGTTCGTATAGGTAATTGTCTCTTCACCATATAATTTACTTTTTTCATCATCCAACTCAACATCCATGACATAATCAACTTGCTGTTGGAAGTATTCGACCCCAGGTGCACCAGAGGCAGTGTGATATTTATTGGGATCTGCAAATTGGTCGTAAAGTTGTCTGAACTTATTGCCATTTGTATGTCCTTGAGGTGTTTGTGCTGAAAGCATTAGAGCTGTCAGGGATAAAATCACCACGGTTGAGTTTCGTAAACAAGAGAAATTTATCATAATTGGGATTTGTTTTGGCTAAATATACATAATTCAGCATTCATTAAAAACGCAAAAATTAAGGAGACAATGAAAGAGAAACACTTGGCTTTTTTTGATGTAATAAAAAGCTCTTACGTTGCCCCTGGAATTTAAAATGAACGATATTTTGTTGTTCCTCAAAAAGATTGAAAAGCAACGTGTTTTTCAATTCGATTTGTACAGGAACCTCCTCAAATTGGAGCTCAAGATAACATTGAACGATATCGTTTTTATATTCTTTACCTAAAAAAGTGAAATTGAATTCCTTTCCTTGAGCGGAAAATTGAAGTGCATTTTCAAAATAATTTCTTAGCAAACTGTCCACCAAAACTGCATTGGAATCAGGGGCCAGTTTTAGGTCATTTTGATTGGATCTCAACTGCAATTCGATATCATCAATAAAAAGCTGAGAGGTAATCTGAAGGGACTTTGAATCCTCTTTAAATTCAATTTCAGTGGTACTGACATAAAATTTATGTGAGGGGTTTGGTTCATTAATTCCCAAAAGAGTATGGGATATCCACAAAAAAAGCAGTAGTTGCATGGCAATAGATCTCTTATTCCTTCAGGGTTTCTTTGTAGGCTTTACTTTTGCTTATTAAAAAATCAATCAATTGGAATTGTTGACTTTGTTTTAACAAAGAACTGGTTTTCATTTGCGTGTCGATATATTCTAAAAATCCAACCACCTGATCTTTTTGAAGTTCTAAATCTTGTTCGAAAAAAGAAGTTTCAAAAACTAGAGGCAGAACTTCACTGGGTTTCATTCGCATTTGCTCTTCCTCAGTTTTATTACTTAGGGCTTTCATAATAAGCTTTGCAATGTTTACAAAGTTGATTCCATTAGAAAGCAATCGGTCGTCCGTCAATTCATTGTTTATCCGGGTTGATTTGTCTTGTTCGTAATCAAAGCCCTTGAATTCTTCTTCTTTGAGATTTAAAAATTTCTCTACATCTTCGGTGGTCACCACTACTTCTTTCAAGGCGGTAATATTTTCATTTACACTGACAACCATTCGGTTTAAAGCCAAGATTTCAGCAGTTACTTTTACTGCTTTTATTTGGTATTGTACGGAAGAAAAAATAACCTCATCTCCCTCGGCAACCTCGATTTCAAACTCTCCATCACTATTGGTAATGGTATTGATTTGAGCGGTATTATTTACCACATTGGCCGCAACTACCACGGTATTTTTATAAAGCAACACTCCTTTAATTGGTCTTCGCTCTTGACCCAAAAGGATTGTGGAAAAGAGTATGGAAACCCATAAAAAAACTGTAATTTTCATTCTTTAAAGATAGCTTTACCCATCAAAACTGCTTCTTTTTTAGGTGTTAATTTTTTACTAATGGAATTACAAATTAAAGAAATTCTTTCGAGGGAAACCTACCCGCTCAGACATCCTTATTTGAGAGAAGGCCAACCCCTAGAAAGTTGTGTGCTGGAAAAAGACGAGGATCCACAAACCCTCCATTTGGGGGCGTTTTTTAATTCCAAACTCATCGGTATAATAAGTGCCATGCCTAACCCATGTCCGGATTTCACAAAACATCGATCCTTTCAACTCAGAGCTATGGCGGTACATCCTGAGTATAGAGGAATGAAAGTTGCCTCCCAACTGATCCAAGCCGTCCTAAATCAAGTAAAAGAAAAGAGTACCGTTAAAACGGTTTGGCTGAATTCTCGAGTTCTAGCAAATCCCTTATATTTGAAAAATGGGTTTGAACCCATAGGAATCCCCTTTGAAATAAAACCTATTGGATTACACCAGCGTTTTATCAAACAGTTGCATCATGAAATCTAGCCTCCTACTTCTTTTCCTTTTTAGTTTGTACACTTTACCCTTATTTTCTCAAGGTAAAAATGAAGTGCATTACACAGAAGATATCCTTCTTGGAAAAAGTGAAGCCCAACTTTACAACGATACCCTTCCTCTTGCTATTCCCGCCGCAAAGGCTTTTATAAAAATGTACAAAGCAGCAAAAAAAGAGGGAATACTTTTAGAGATTGTGTCTGGATATCGGTCTTATGAAAGGCAAAAAAGTATATGGAACAGAAAGTACAAAGCCAACGAAGCTGCAGGTTTATCTCCCTCGGAAAACATAAAAAAAATTATTGAATACTCCACATTGCCAGGAACCTCCAGACATCATTGGGGTACAGATGTAGATTTAATAGACGGATCAAAAACTAAAGAAGGAGATGTTTTGGTAGCTGAAAAATTTCATGGGAACGGTCCTTATGTCAGGATGAAGTCTTGGATGGATCAAAATGCAAATCGCTTCGGATTTTTCTTACCCTATACCAACGATTCCTTACGACCGGGTTTCTACTATGAGCCCTGGCACTACAGTTATGCTCCGCTTTCAATCCCTCTACTTCAATCCTACCTCAAGATGGATTTAAATAAGGTTTTAATCACAGATGGATTGGAAGGAAGGGCCTCTCTGACTCCTGTATTTGTTAAAGAATATTTTGAAAAAAATATTTTAGGGATTGATGGTCGATTAAAATAGTCTTAAAAGTTGTATTTTAGGGGGAACCAAATCGATAAATACCATGGGAAAAGGCGACCGAAAAACCCGCAGGGGAAAGATTATTATCGGCAGTTATGGCGTTAGACGCCTTCAAAAAAAGTCGAAAAAGAAAGCAATCAAAAAATAACTATCTGACAAAAACTGGACTGAATTCCTCTGAAGTTTCTGCAGCACTGAAAGCATACCCTCCAAAGGTAAACCCTTTGAGCTCCTCAAGTGTTGATGCATTGTGCTCTATGAGGTAGCGCACCATCATCCCTCTTGCTTTTTTTGCGAAAAAAGAGATTACTTTAAGTTTTCCACTTTTGTAGTCCTTAAAAACAGGCGTAATGATGGGTGAATGAATTGCTTTGTGATCTACGGCATTGAAATACTCCGTACTTGCTAAATTTACTAGGAGTTCTCCCTCTTTTAATTCACTGTTTAACTGAGCTGTAATTTTACTTTTCCAAAAGGAGACCAAATTCTTGTGAGTGTCTATTTGGAGAGCAGTTCCCATCTCCAATCGGTAGGGCAGTATTACATCCAAGGGTTTTAGAATTCCATAAAGACCCGATAGAATTCGCAACTTATTTTGTAAAGCGTTTAACTGTTCCTCCTTCAAGGTATAGGCGTCTAAACCCGTATATACATCCCCATTAAATGCAAAAACAGCACCCTTGGCGGTTTTGGAATGCTCTTTTACATTAAATTTTTGATTTCTTTCCCAGTTCAATTCAGCCAAGGCATCAGATAGATGCATCATATGGGCTAATTCTTTAGGAGTTTTATCTTTTAAAATACGATTTATATATGCCGCTTCTTTTGCGAAAACAGGAGTAGAAATCGTATTTATTGGAACTGGTTTTTCAAAATCCAATGATTTAGCTGGAGAAATTAATAGCTTCATAATTTTGTTCTTTAGTTTGCATTTTATGTATCAAAGACAAACTCTTTTTTCAAAAGTAACCGCTTTTGATTGCCTAACCAAGGAAAATAAATTATTGCTTTAAATACTACTATTGTAAATTCTTATGCTGGGAATATTGTCTCCACTTTTGAATTGCATTTTCAAAATCCTCGGGAATGGAGGTATCAAACTGCATTTTCTTACCGGTTACGGGATGGTCAAAACCTAACGTTTTCGCATGAAGTGCTTGTCGAGGAAGAAGACTAAAACAGTTTTCCACAAACTGTTTGTATTTTGTAAAACTAGTCCCTTTTAAAATTCTGTCTCCTCCGTATCGTGCATCATTAAAAAGGGTATGACCAATATGCTTCATATGAGCTCGAATTTGATGTGTCCTCCCCGTTTCCAACTGACACTCAACTAGGGTCACATAGCCAAATCGTTCAAGGACTTTATAATGCGTTACGGCCTCTTTTCCTTGACTGTTGTCCTCAAACACGGTCATTTGTAATCTGTTTTTTGGATGCCTTCCAATCGATCCCTCAATCCTACCTTCCTCTTCTTCAAAATCTCCCCAAACCAAAGCAATGTATTTCCGCTCTGAGGTTTTATCAAAAAACTGTTTTGCAAGATGGGTCATGGCTTCTTCCGTCTTGGCCACTACCAACAATCCACTGGTATCTTTATCAATTCGATGAACCAAGCCCGGGCGATTATTTGAATTTGTGGGTAATTGTTCGAAATGATGAATCAATCCATTTAATAGTGTTCCTGAATAATTTCCATGACCAGGATGCACTACCATACCCGCAGGTTTATTTATAACAACCAACGCATCATCTTCATAAACAAGATCTAAATCCAATTGTTCTGAAACCAGAAGGTGTTCATAAGGAGGATGTGCAAAAAGAACTTTTACTTCATCTCCACCTTTAACTTTATAGTTTGACTTTACCGCATGATCCGCCACAAATATACTCCCTGCCTTGGCTGCTTGTTGGATTTTATTTCGAGTTACTTTCTCAATACGAGACATTAAAAATTTATCGACTCGTAAGGGTGCTTGACCAGAGTCTGCGGTAAATGCGTAATGTTCATAGAGCATTTCCGAATCGGTAGACTCATTGTCATTGATAAAACTATCTTTTTCCATTCCCCAAAACTAAATCAATTTTACTCGTTTTAGGAAGTAATGTGCCGGGAGTTATTTTTTTGCCCTGATACCCTATTGCTAATACCATGTCTTTTCCAATGTTATCTTCATAGGTGATCTCTCCTAATTCGAAACCGACAGCTTTTATCATGGACTCCGCATTTCTTCGGGTAATTTGAATCAAATTAGGAACCGTAAGGGTTCTGTATCCTGATGGGTTTACGGTTAAATATATTTTTCTGTTTTTCTTGACTTCGCTACCCGCTGCAGGCAAATGTTCAATTACTGAAAGTGGAGGAAGATCCGGCACAAAACGAGTTGAATCAATAATTTCAAATCGCAAATGTTCTTGTTGCATAATACTGGGAAGCGCAGTTATTGAAATCCCTTTAAGATCAGGAACCTTCAAATACTCTTGGTGAAGCGTATATACTTTTAATGCAAAAGTGAGTACTCCAAAAAGCACAAGGATTGACCCACCCAGGTAGAGGATTTGCTTCAAAAAACTAGTACTGAATATAAAACGTAAAAAATTCATGTTTTTAAATCTGATCAAAGATAATAAAACCAATGTTTTTTGGGTTGATTTGAAATGCTATACCTTTGTAAAATAGCAGAAAAATAATGGCCAAAAAAAAGGTAGGTGTTGTTTGTGGAGGATTCAGTTCTGAATTCGATATCTCTATTCAAAGTGGGAACACGGTTTACAAAGAATTAAATCGAAATGTTTGGGAGGTTTACCTAATCACAATCAAAAAAAACAGTTGGATCGCTCAAGATGATCAAGGTTTGACCTATAGGGTAAGTTCAGGTGATTTTTCTTTACATGGAGGGGATCAAATCATCGTTTTGGATGTGATATTTAATGTTGTTCATGGAGCACCAGGGGAAAATGGTCAATTAGCGGCTCTTTGGGAAATCTTGGAGATTCCATTTACTAGCTGTGATAGTTACAATGCCGCCCTCACCTTTAACAAAAGAGATTGTTTAGCGGTCTTAAAAAAATGGAACGTTCCTATGGCTAAAAACATTACCCTAGACCATGGAGATCCTATAGAGATAAAAACGATCGAACAAGCTGTGGGGTTTCCTTGTTTTGTTAAGGCCAATCGTGCAGGGAGTAGTTTTGGGGTCTATAAAGTGAATCAAAAGGAGGGTTTAGTAGAAGCAATTCACAAGGCCTTTGAAGAAGATCATCAATTAATTATAGAAAGTGCGCTGCTTGGCAGGGAGGTCTCTGTAGGTGTTGCAAGGCTAAATAATACGGTTCAAGTTTTGCCAATCACGGAAATAATCAGTGAAAATGATTTCTTTGATTATGCAGCAAAATACGAGGGAAAAGCGCAAGAAATCACCCCAGCAGAACTTCCAAAACCATGGGAAGATCAGGTTAAAAAATGGAGTGAAATCATTTATAAAAAACTGAATCTAAAAGGTGTTGTTCGAAGTGAATTTATCTTTGTTGACGGTGTGCCTCATCTTTTAGAAATCAATACCGTACCTGGAATGACTTCCAGCAGCATCATTCCTCAGCAGGTCAAAACTATGGGAATGGAGTTGTCCGATTTTTTTAATTCCCTTTTGAATAAAGCTTTAGAACATTAAATTAAGAAAAGATGAAACGATTTGTTTTTCCTGGTTCTTTCGACCCGATTACCCTGGGGCATCAAGAAATAATTGAAAGAGCACTTCCCTTTTGTGATGAACTCATTATTGCTGTTGGTGAAAACAAGGAAAAAAAACACCTCTTTTCCTTAGAAGAACGGATGGGATTTATTCGTGCAACCCTTACAAAACATACCGAGATTATTGTAAAGTCCTATTCAGGGCTAACCGTAGATTTCTGTAAAACCATCCAAGCAAACGCCCTGGTTCGTGGTCTTAGAAATCCCGCTGACTTTGAATTTGAAAAAAGTATCGCTCAAATGAATCGCAAACTGTCTGGGATAGATACTGTATTTTTTCTGACCTCAGCAGAACACGCTTTTATAAGCAGTAGTATTGTTCGTGAGATCATGCAGCACGGTGGGGAGTATTCCTCATTAGTTCCAAGAGAAGTTCACTACAAAAAAAAGTAGTTTGCTTTAAATCAGAGTACCGATTCTACAACAATTTTAATATTCTCGTAAGCATTATTTAAAGTGGCTGAAATTTCACCTTTGGCTTTCCATTCCACCTTTTGAATATTTTCCTCTAGTTGAGGGATCAACATTCCTTCATAAGTTGTTTTCATCAAAAACCAATGGGTCAATTTCAACTTATACCTTCCATTCGCTTTGTAGAGGTGATAGGTATTGGGTAGTGATTTTTTTACAATTAAATCTGCGACTCCTGTTTCTTCGGACACTTCCCTGAGGGCAGCGTCGATAATGATTTCTTTTTTTTCAATTTTCCCTTTGGGCAAATCCCATTTGTCGTTCCGATAGATAAATAAAACTTTCCCATTGGAATGAGTAACAAGACCCCCAGCAGCTTCAACCTTTGGAAATAATCTAAAAAAATGTTGCTCTAATTTTTCTTTTTTGGGATGGTAAAAGTACACACCAGAAACCTTCTTTGATTTTAAAGCTTTCATTAAGCTGACAACTGTAGTATATTTGGCAAAAAATAATGGAAACTCATCTGAATTTTCAATCAAATCTGAAGTCAAGTAAATTGGCTTCTGGTTATAAAAAACTTTATACATCTAAAGAATGATCATTAATCAAAAAATTGCTCAGCAAACCGCCGAATCACTTTTACAAATTAATGCAATTAAATTGAATCCGAAAAATCCATTTACCTGGGCGAGCGGATGGAAATCTCCAATCTATTGTGATAATCGCGTAGCCTTGTCCTACCCTGAAGTACGAACTTTTTTAAGTGCATCCTTAGCGCAAGAAATTGAGAGACAATTTGGAAGGGATATTGTAATTGCAGGAGTTGCCACTGGGGCTATAGGAATTGGGATGTTGGTCGCACAGCAATTGAAGCTTCCTTTTATCTATGTCAGACCTGAACCAAAAAAACACGGACGGCAAAATCAAATTGAAGGAAAATTAGATCCAAACCAAAAAGTAGTTGTTATTGAAGATCTTATCAGTACTGGAAAAAGTAGTCTGATTGCAGTAGATGCACTTAGAGAAGCTGGGAATGAGGTGCTCGGAATGTTGGCACTGTTTACTTATGGATTTCCAGTAGCTGCAGGAGCTTTCGAAAAAAGTGGTGTTTCCCTTCAAACTCTTTGCGACTACGCAAACTTGTTGGCTGTTGCTTCAAGTCAGAAAAAAATTACTCCAGAGGAATTAGAAAACTTAAGTGTTTGGAGAGAAGATCCAGCAAATTGGAACCCTCAGTAGGACTTATACATACAGCATTTTCGACTCGGAAAAATCTAGCAGAGAAACCCGATCTGTTTCTAGATTTATGATTTTTAGTTGACCTTCATGATTGACCTCCAAGGGCAAGCCTTTAAAAAAACCCTCGGTTCCCTCAAACATAGACTGTAAATTTCTTTGCCAAAGGAATGAATTAAAAGAAGCTAAAAGACTAGCGTTGTTTTTATTGAAATCTAAATAAAGGGCTTCTTTGAAAAACACACAAAGACTTTGAAGCACCAGATCGATCTCCCATTTTTTTTGAGTAACAGTATGTAGCGAAGCTGCGTGGTCGAGGTTTTCAAAGTGTTTTTGATTCACATTGAGACCAAATCCGATGACCGAATCTTTTACAACACCCTTTGAAACTCTATTTTCGATCAATATTCCACCGATCTTTTTATTGCATGACAAAATGTCGTTCGGCCATTTAATCTTTAATTCAGGAACCCCAAGACGGTCAAGTCCACGGAGGATTGCTACGGAAAAAGCTACTGAAATCAGATAGGGAAATTGTGGGGGATTTTCATCGTAGTCCCTGTAAACACTCATGGCAATGTTTTTATGGGGCTCCGATTCCCAGGTTTTATTAAGCCTTCCTCTTCCAGCGGTTTGGTGTGTCGTCCATACAAGATCTCCATCCCGGCAATCCCCTTTAGCACGCTTGTCTTTCAAATATTCGTTTGTAGAAGTAGTGGCATTAAGTTTGATTATGTTAAAATAGCCCATAGATGTAGTGGATTGCGGTTGAAAATGTAATAAATTTGTGATAAATAAATCGGCTTAATGGCAAATAAAAAAGAGAAGGATATCCAGTTAGTAGAAGAAATCATACTTGGTATAGAAAATGTAAAAGGAGAAGAGATTCATAAATTGGATTTGAGAGAGTTGGATAACACCCCTTGCGACTTTTTTATTATTTGTTCTGGAAACTCAAACACTCAGGTTTCAGCCATTGTAAATTCCATTACAAAAACAGTAAGCAAAACCATAAAAGAAAAACCATTCCATACGGAGGGGTTGGAAAATGCAGAATGGGTTTTAATTGACTATGTGAACGTAGTAGTGCACGTTTTTCAGAAGCAAATTCGTGAATATTACAATATTGAGGAGCTTTGGGGTGATGCCAAGACCACTCAAATTGCCTCAAACTATTAAAAATTATGAAAGAAGAAAAAAAACCAACCTCACCTAAGTTCAATATCTATTGGCTGTATGGTGCTATTATTTTTGTATTATTGGGCATGAGCCTTTTTGGAGGAAGTGATTCTTTACATCCAATTAGTAAAACTAATATTTCGAACTTTGAAAAATACCTCAATGCAGGTGATGTAAGTGAAGTAATTGTCATTCGAAATAAAAGCAGTGTCCGTGTTACCTTAAAACAAGATGCGTTAGGAAAAAGCGATCATCAAGGTTTGGCCTCTAAAAATATATTTGGACAAGAGAATACTCAGGGTCCACACTATCAATTTGAGGTCGGTAGTTTGGAACTTTTTGAAAAAAAACTACAAGAGGCTGAAGAAAAAGGAATTTCATTCAGACTAGAATTTATAACTGTTGAAAACAGATGGATAGACGCTCTTGTTGGATTCCTCCCGATCATTATCATTATAGGGGTATGGATTTTCTTAATGCGAAGAATGTCTGGAGGTGGAGCTGGAGGAGCTGGTGGTCAGATCTTTAACATTGGGAAATCCAAAGCCAAACTTTTTGATAAAAATACCGACGTCAAAACTACCTTCAAAGATGTCGCTGGACTCGAAGGAGCCAAAGAAGAGATTCAAGAAATTGTAGATTTTCTCAAGAATCCAACTAAATATACAGTTCTCGGTGGTAAAATTCCTAAGGGAGCCTTATTGGTAGGACCTCCTGGAACTGGAAAAACCTTATTAGCCAAAGCAGTAGCCGGAGAGGCAAAAGTTCCCTTCTTTTCTTTGTCTGGGTCTGATTTTGTCGAGATGTTTGTAGGGGTTGGTGCTTCTCGTGTACGAGATCTATTTAAACAAGCTAAAGACAAATCCCCTGCTATTATTTTTATAGATGAAATTGATGCAATAGGACGTGCTCGAGGGAAAAGCAACATCACAGGCTCTAATGATGAAAGAGAAAATACATTAAACCAACTTCTCACTGAGATGGATGGCTTTGGCACAAATACAAACGTAATCGTAGTGGCTGCCACTAACCGTGCGGATGTATTGGACAAAGCATTGATGCGAGCCGGTCGATTTGATCGTCAAATCTATGTGGATTTACCTGATCTAAATGAGAGAAAAGAAATTTTCAAAGTTCATTTAACTCCCTTAAAGTCAGTTAAAAACCTAGATGTTGATTTTCTAGCTAGGCAAACTCCTGGTTTTTCTGGAGCTGATATCGCGAATGTTTGTAACGAAGCAGCACTAATCGCTGCAAGGAAAAACAAAAAATCAGTTGGAAAACAAGATTTCCTTGACGCTGTAGATCGAATAATTGGAGGTCTTGAAAAGAAAAATAAAATCATCACCCCTGAGGAGAAAAAAACAATTGCTTTCCACGAAGCTGGACATGCTGTAGTAAGCTGGTTATTAGAACATGCCGCACCACTCGTTAAGGTGACCATCGTTCCTCGTGGTCAGTCCTTGGGAGCAGCTTGGTACCTTCCCGAAGAAAGACAAATTGTACGATCAGAACAAATGCTGGATGAAATGTGTGCTGCTTTAGGTGGGCGTGCAGCGGAAAAAGTAATTTTTGACAAAATTTCTACTGGTGCGTTAAGTGATTTGGAGAAAGTAACTCGCCAAGCCAGAGCGATGGTTTCCATCTACGGTCTGAACGATACCTTAGGAAATATAACCTATTACGATTCCTCAGGTCAGTCTGAATACAATTTTACAAAACCCTATTCTGAAGAAACCGCTCAGAAAATTGATCACGAAATTTCAAGTATAATAGAGAAACAATACGAGCGTGCAATTTCGTTGTTAGCAGAATCTAAAGACAAATTAATTCAATTAGCAGAGCGTCTTTTAGAAAAAGAAGTTATTTTTAAGGATGATTTAGAAAAAATCCTTGGCAAAAGACCTTACAAAACAAACTTTGAAAAAATAGAAGAGGCCAAGGAAAATAAATGATCGAATTAGAATGGGAATTTGGGAAAATCTTTTTGGCAAAAACAAAGCGATAAAGCCAGTAAAGAGCCCTTTTTTACCTCCCAAAGAAGAGCCTGTAGATATTGAGTTTGCTAAAAATTTTACTCAAAAAGGAGGGCGATTCTTATACATTGACTCCGAACTCAGGCTCCATCAAAACTACCAAGATATTGGTGTTGAAAATGCTTGGGAATCCGAACAGATTTTAACTTTAAATCCAGAATTTTCAACTCAATTTGGTTCGACTTATATTGAGCAAACCTCGGGGAATTTAAAAGCCTATAAAGCTGCTGTCATCGGATGTGAATATCTTATTTCCAACACGGCAAAGATCTTGTTGAGTCAAAATCAAATCAAACACTTCAAATTAACAGACTTACCCGAAACGGTGATCGTTGTCGCTCACGTAAATCAATTGGTAAGGGATGTGAGTCAGGGCATGACCTTGCTCAAAAACAAATACGATAAGGCCATCCCTACCAACATCACGACACTCAAAATAAAGTCGGATTCTGGGGAAGAAAAGAGCACACCCGAACTTTACACAAGTGCAAAAAATATATATTTGCTCCTACAAGACTTTTAACCCATGCTAGCTTTTTTTTCAGAATTCCATACAGCTCATTGGGAAGCAATAGTTAAACTTTTGTAAATGAGAAAAATTAATTGAATGACTGAACTTCATCTAAGGAGTATTTCTGGTCTACTTTATGTGGCACTGTTGGTTTCTTCTGCTGGATGGTCTGATTTTGCATTTTTTAGTGTGGTCTTTGTTTTTTCATCTCTAGCGCTGTGGGAATTTCAAAAACTAATCCAACACAGAAGCCCCATCACTTTCCTTTTGTTTGGATTACTTACTTTTCAATTGTATCAGGAAAAACTTGTTCCAAACCTCCATTTCATGCTTCTGTGGCTAACTTTAATGACGAGTGGCTATCTAACCTACTGCCTTTTAGCTCACAAAGAAATTTCTATTGCCCCTTTTCAGAAAAGTGGATTGACAATTTTTTATTTGATAGGTTCCGCTTATTTTATCATGGCGTGTATCCAATTAGAGGGTATTCATAAAAACTCAATAGCCATTATCATGTATCTCCTGATTTGGTTCAACAATAGTTTTGCTTATTTATTTGGGAAACGTTGGGGGAAAAACAAATTATTCCCTTCCATCTCACCCAAAAAAACATGGGAAGGTTTTTTAGGGGGAGCACTCCTTTGCTTTCTGTTGGGGATAGGTTTAATGCTTTTTGAATCGCCCTATCCCAAATGGACATTTCCAGTTTTGGCTTTGATCATCGTAGTTTCTGCCACTTTGGGGGATCTTATTCAATCCAAATTTAAACGGCAAGCAAACGTCAAAGACAGCGGCACGTTGATTCCAGGTCATGGAGGGTTTTATGACCGTATGGATAGTGTTTTATATTCAGCCCCCTTTGTATATTTATTTATAAAATTCACAGACTATGTTTCATAAAGAAGGATATCGGATTATTATCAACACCTTTCTGTTAGTCACTTTTTTTGCAGTTGTAGCAGAATATTTTATTTCCACAAATTGGATCAAAATGCTCATTCAGATTACTGCACTCGTCCTTTTTGTTTTGGTTCTTCAATTTTTCAGAAATCCCAAAAGAGTCACCTTAAAAAATGACCAACAACTCATCTCCCCCGTCGACGGTAAAGTAGTCATTATTCAAGAAGTTTTTGAAAAAGAATACTTTAAAGACCAAAGATTACAAGTTTCCATTTTTATGTCTCCACTTAATGTACATGTGACTCGGTATCCCATGAGTGGAATCGTGCGTTTCAGCAAATATCATCCAGGAAAATATTTGGTTGCCTGGCATCCCAAATCCTCCGAATTGAATGAGCGAACAACTGTCGTTCTAAAAAATGAAACTTTTGGTGAAATCTTATACCGACAAATAGCTGGTGCAGTAGCCCGCCGAATTGTAAATTACGCTGAGGAGAACCTGGAGGTAATTCAAGGTGAGGATGCCGGATTCATCAAGTTTGGATCAAGAGTAGATTTATTTCTGCCGATCGGGACCCCTCTAGATATTTCCTTAGGAGATGTTGTAAAAGGCGGAGTTCAGCCTATAGCCCATCTTGCTTAAAACGCATTTAAACTTTTTTCTAATAGACTGATTTTTTCGAGGGCATCTGCCGCTTTCTTTCGTTCTAAATCTATTACTTGAGCTGGGGCATTTTTTACGAAACGTTCGTTTGATAACTTCTTTTCAACAGAAGCTAAAAATCCTCGGGTATATTTCAATTCTAGGGTTAATTTTTCTTTTTCAGCTTCTGGATCTTCCGCTGCTTTTGTAGGAATAAAAAATTCCAAGTTATTTAATCTAAAACTACCCCCCATAGCTTCTTTGGGCGGTGAAGAAAAATGAATTTCTGCAATTCCACCTAATTTGATAATACTCGCTCCAAATTTAAACTCATCCTTAGAAGTGTTTACATATAGCGTGATTTCCTCTTTGAACGAAATATTCTTCTCCTTTCTAAAGTTTCGAATCCCTCCTATAATTTCTTGAGCAAATTCAAAATCCATGATTTGATTAGAATCATATACATTTGGCTTTGGCCAGGAAGAAACTGTCAAAGCTTCCCCGGGTTTGCGCTCTGCAATAAAATGCCATAATTCTTCGGTGAGAAAAGGCATGAAAGGATGTAAAATCCTGAGGTTGTTTTCAAAAAGCAGAAGCACCTTTTCATAGGTCTCTCGATCTATGGGCTGACCGTATTCGGGTTTGATCAATTCCAAAAGCCATGAACAAAAGTCCTCCCACAGTAATTTATAAATAGACATCAGAGCGTCTGAAATTCGATATTTATCGAAGTTTTCATCCACCCAAGCAAGGGTTTTATTAAAGTGATTTTCATACCAGTTTAAAGCTTCTTGAGCTGCTTTTGATGCAGGTAAATTGTCATGAATTTCCCAACCTTCTATAAGTCGGTAGGCATTCCATATTTTATTAGCAAAATTTTTGCCTTGCTGACACAAAATTTCATCAAAAAGCAAATCATTGCCCGCAGCAGAACTCAACATTAAACCTACTCGAACTGCGTCTGCTCCGTAATCCTCTATCAATTGTAATGCATCCGGTGAATTTCCCAATTGCTTGGACATTTTTTGCCCCTTTTTATCTCGAACTAATCCTGTAAGATAAACCTTAGAAAAAGGCTTTTCACCTCGAAAAGCGTATCCTGACATGATCATCCGAGCTACCCAAAAAAACAATATATCTGGTCCAGTCACTAAATCTTGTGTGGGGTAATAATATTGAATTTCTTCGTTTTCTGGATTACGAATTCCGTCAAATACAGAAATCGGCCATAGCCAAGAGGAAAACCAGGTATCCAAAACATCCTGATCCTGACTGAGCTCTGCGCTAGTTAAATTGAAATTACCGCTTTTTTGTTGAGCTAATTTCAAAGCCTCCTCAGGAGTAATGGCAACTACATAATCTTCTTTCCCAGTCCCGAAATAATACGCTGGAATTCGCTGCCCCCACCACAACTGTCTTGAAATGTTCCAATCACGAATGTTTTCCATCCAATGACGGTAGGTGTTTTTAAACTTTTCTGGAAGCAATTCAATCTCATTTGTTTCTAGCACAGCCTTGATCGCAGGATTTGCTAGTTCTTCCATTTTCAGAAACCACTGATCGGAAAGTCGAGGTTCAATAACAGCCTTTGTGCGTTCAGACACTCCAACCTTGTGTAAATGCGTCTCTACTTTTACTAAAAGACCTTGTTCTTCTAGATCTTGAACAATAATTTTTCGAGCCTTGAACCGATCCAATCCCTGATAACTCCCCCCGTTTTCATTTATGCTTGCATCAGGATTGAAAATATCAATTTGTTCGAGCTTGTGTTTTTCACCTAAAACTTTGTCGTTTGGATCGTGGGCTGGAGTTACTTTTAAACATCCTGTTCCGAAATCCATTGCTACATAATCATCTTCAATAATAGGAATGATTCTATTGACAAGTGGGACTTGAACCGACTTTCCCTTGAGATGGTAATAGCGTTCGTCTTCTGGATGAATACACACTGCAGTATCACCAAGCAAAGTTTCTGGTCTTGTCGTAGCAATAATTACCTGCTCATTAGAACCTACAATCGGGTAGGCAATATGATACAGATTTCCTTTTTTTTCCTCGTAAATTACCTCTTCGTCTGATAAGGTGGTTTGGGCTTCAGGGTCCCAATTTACCATTCGATAACCTCTGTATATACGGCCCTCCCTGTACAATTTAACAAAAACCTGAAGTACAGACTCTGTCATTTCTGGATCTAAAGTAAATTTTGTTCGATCCCAATCACAACTGCAGCCTAATTTTTTTAATTGCTCTAAAATGACTCCTCCATATTCTTCGGTCCAATCCCATGCATGAGTAAGAAATTCTTCACGTGTCAAATCGCTTTTTTCTATCCCTTCTGCTTTGAGTTTCGCGACAACTTTAGCCTCAGTAGCTATAGAGGCATGATCCGTTCCGGGAACCCAACAAGCATTGTAACCCCTCATTCTTGCACGACGTATAATGATGTCTTGAAGAGAATTATTCAACATATGTCCCATGTGCAAGATCCCTGTAACATTTGGTGGTGGAATAACGATTGTGTAGGGTTCGCGTTCGTCGGGGACAGATTTAAAAAAATTATTTTCCTGCCAAAAGGCATACCATTTGCTTTCTATGCCTTTAGCATCAAATTTGGAAGGGATTTCCATGTGAATATTTTAGTCTAATTTTGAAATACAAAAGTAGCAACACAAACGTTATAAACATAATGACGCATTAATAAAGAAATTTTTTATTTTTAAAACAAAAACCCAAACATGACTACAAAATTTCCAATCTACCTTTTTTTAGCGCTTCTGAGTTTTACTGCCTACGCACAAGAATCAGCACCCATCATTGAATTTGAAACAACGACTATCGACTATGGTACCATAGAAAACGGAAGTGATGGCGAACGTATATTCAGCTTTACAAATGTTGGCAATGCAGATTTAATCATCACCAATGTCCAGTCCAGTTGCGGTTGTACCATACCCAAAAAACCAGAGGGTCCAATAGCACCTGGAGAAAAAAGTGAAATTATTGTCCGTTATGACACAAAAAGAGAAGGACCCTTTAGAAAAACAATAACCGTGACGACCAATCAGGCAACGGATGCCATTATTGCATTAAAAATAAAAGGAACTGTACTCCCTGTTCAATAACAGGGATCTTGTATAATTTTTGATTTCATTGATTTGTAAAAAAATTAATTGGAGCTGCGTTATTTAACTTAATAATTTTGCATTTTTGCATCTTTATTAATGCGATGCCACAGTTATCCAAAAAAGGAATAGACCTTCCAACTTCTCCCATCCGAAAGCTAGTCGTATATTCAGATCAAGCAAAAGCAAAGGGTATAGAAGTACTTCATCTCAACATAGGGCAGCCTGACATTGCTGCTCCAAAAGAAGCAATAGCTGCTGTTAAAAATTCTGACCTTGATTTATTACCCTACGGTCCTTCTCAAGGAACACTTACATATAGAGAAAAATTAGTTACTTATTACAGTAAACACGGTATAGACGTTTCTTCAGAAGACATTATCGTTACTACCGGAGCAAGTGAAGCCCTTACCTTTGCACTCAATGTGATCTGTGATGCAGGTGATGAAATCATCATTCCGGAACCGTTCTATGCAAATTACAATGGATTTGCTAGTGCAGCAAGTGTTCGTGTAGTCCCAGTAATTTCAGAATTTCACAGTCAATTCGAACTACCGTCACTTGAAAATATCAATAAAAAAATCACCTCAAAAACTCGTGCGATTTTATTGTGTAATCCGAGTAATCCAACGGGTTATGTTTACAGCAAACAAGAAATCGATACACTCTGTGAGCTGGCAGTAAAGCACGATATATTTTTGATCGTCGATGAAGTCTACCGAGAGTTCATTCACGGAAATGAGCCTCATTATTCCGTTTTAATAAATCCAATCGCTGCAGATCACACTGTGATGATCGACTCCGTTTCTAAACGATACAGTTTGTGCGGTGCACGGGTGGGTTGTATCGTTTCAAAAAATAAAAAATTGATTCAGAATGTGCTAAAATTTGCCCATTTAAGACTCTCCCCTCCTACTTTTGCCTTGATGGCAAGTGAAGCTGCATTAAGTGCTCCAGATTCCTATCTAAAAGAAGTCGTAAAGGAATATGGTCAACGAAGAAATGTTCTCATCGAGCAATTAGAGAAAATACCCAATGTTGAGGTTTCCCATCCTATGGGCGCTTTTTATTGTATAGTAAAGTTGCCTGTGGCTGATGCCGAAGATTTCTCAAAATTCTTACTAACCGATTTTAATCTTGATCAGCAAACAGTTATGTTGGCTCCAGCAAAAGGCTTTTATTCCACGCCTAATGTCGGGCTAAATGAGGTTCGAATTGCTTTTATTTTGAGCCAAGATAAACTGATACGTGCAGCAACTATTCTTGAGAAAGCATTGGAAGCCTATAAGAATTTTGTATCTTGAATCATGCTCAGATTCGAAGAGGACGTTTCTTTAAAGCCTTATAATACCTTTGGGATTGAAGTTCAAACCAAATACTTTTTCAAAGTAACCAGCGCCTCTATTTTAAAAGAGATACTCAATCAAAATCCAACTCTTCCAATTCGAATACTTGGTGGCGGCAGTAATGTATTGTTTACGGAAAACTTTGATGGGCTTACCCTTTATATTGCAAACAAGGGTATTGAACTTGTAGAAGAAACACAAAACAAAGTACTCGTTGAGGTACAAGCTGGAGAAAATTGGCATGATTTTGTTTGTTGGTGCTTGGATCAAAATTACGGAGGTGTAGAAAATTTAGCTCTGATTCCAGGGAGTGTAGGAGCTACTCCCATACAAAATATTGGAGCCTATGGAGTGGAATTAACGTCTGTTTTCAACTATTGTAAAGCGCTGAATTTAAAATCCTTAGAGGAAGAGCGTATTCCTAAAGAAGCTTGCGAATTTGATTATCGTTCTTCCATATTTAAAACTCATCAAAAAGGGAACTATATCATTACCTCAGTGTGTTTTGAACTTCAAAAACCTCCTCACCAATATCAAATTGATTACGGTCCTTTGAAAGATTATTTTGGTACTTCGGTACCCAGTATTCAAGAAATTGCAAAAGCAGTAATCTCTATTAGAGAGTCCAAACTACCTAATCCTAAAATCCTCGGAAACAGTGGTAGCTTTTTTAAAAATCCAATGATCACCCAAACTCATTTTGAACAACTTTTACTGAAATATCCAGAAATTCCGAACTATCCTTTAGATGAACCACTTGTAAAGATTCCCGCTGCGTGGCTAATTGATCAATTGGGATTCAAGGGAACTCAACACGGCGCTGCTGGGGTACATGAAAAACAAGCTCTGGTATTGGTTAATCATGGGAATGCCAGCGGTAAGGACATTTTAGCTTTGGCACAACAAATTCAAAAAGCGGTACAAGAAATCTTCGAAATCACCCTAGAGACAGAGGTCAATATATTGTAAATATTGAGGTTTTATTCTTTGTTTTTGGAATCAATCCAAATCGTGACCGGTCCGTCATTTTCTAATGCTACTTGCATCATCGCACCAAAACTTCCCGAGGCTACCTTAGATCCCAAAAGAAGTTGAGCCTTTTCAATAAAAGCCTCGTAAAGCGGTATAGCATGGCTGTGATTTGCCGCTCGAATATAGGAGGGACGATTTCCTTTTTTGGTGGCTGCCAGTAATGTAAATTGACTTACCACCATCAACTCCCCTTGGATATCCATCAATGATCTATTCATTACTCCATTTGCATCATCGAAAATTCTTAAGTTCAGCACTTTGTTTACTAACCAATCCACATCGTCAGAATTATCGGCCATTTCAATCCCTAGTAATACCACGATACCCTTAGAGATGTTTTCACTTCCCTTATTTTCAATTGTAACTTTAGCTTGGTTGACTCTTTGAAGGACTACTCTCATTGTTCTTATTTAGCGGTAGGTGCTATCCGTTTCCAACATCTGGAGATAATTATGATAGCGTGATTCTGCGACTATTCCATTTTCAAAAGCTTCAATTACAGCACATTGGGGCTCGTTTTGATGCATACAATTGTGAAACTTACATGCTGATCGTAAAGGAGTAAATTCTGGAAAGTAGTTCCCGATTTCGTCAGGCTGCATATCCACTACTCCAAAACCTTTTATTCCAGGAGTATCAATAAGTTTCATCCCGTTAGGGAATGCAAACATTTCAGCAAAAGTAGTGGTATGTATTCCTTGTTGATGCTGATCCGACAGTGCAGCTGTTTTTAAATTTAAATCGGGGGCAATGGCATTAATTAAAGTGGATTTTCCAACTCCGCTATGACCAGAGAACATACTTACTTTGCCTTGCATCATGGATTTAATTTCGTCAATATTTTGTCCCTCTGTCGCAGATATTTTTAGAGTTTTATAACCGATAGTTTGGTAAATAGTTGCCAAAGCATCAATTTCATTTTCTTGTTCAGGCGAACACGTATCCATCTTATTAAACACCAAAACAGCTGGGATGTGATATGCCTCTGCGGTAACCAGAAAACGATCAATAAAAGCAGTGAAGGTGGGTGGGTTATGAAGCGTTATCAGCAAAAATACTTGATCTATATTTGAGGCTATAATATGGGTTTGTTTGGAGAGGTTTACGGACTTTCTTACAATATAATTTTGTCGTTCCTCTATCCCTACGATTGTCCCCTCAGGTTCCACTGCATTCTCGTCTACTTCAAACCAAACACGATCACCAACCGCAATAGGATTTGTGCTTTTAATTCCTTTTAATCGAAGTTTACCCTTAATCCTACAAGCATAGAAACACCCATCGGATTCAACTGAATACCAACTTCCTGTAGATCTATAAACAAGGCCTTTTTTCAACTGTTTTTTTACAAAGTAACAGATTTTTTTTCAGCTTACTCGATTTAAGGGAGACCATACAAATTTGTATCTTTACAAAAAAAATAATGGCCCAAAAAACTCTCTTAATGATCTTAGATGGTTGGGGAAATGCTCCTGATCCAAAAGTATCCGCCTTAGATCAAGCGCATACCCCAAATATTGATGCGTTATATCAAAACTATTCCTACAGTAGCTTAAGAACGGACGGATTACACGTTGGTTTACCTGAAGGTCAGATGGGAAATAGCGAAGTTGGTCACATGAATTTAGGTGCGGGGAGAATAGTATATCAAGATTTAGCTAAAATCAATCTAGCCGTCCAAAATAAAGAATTACAAAACGAAAAAGTTTTAACGGACAGTTTTGAATACGCAAAAAAGGAAGGTAAAAAAGTCCATTTACTCGGTCTACTCTCAGACGGAGGCGTGCATTCTCACATCAACCATCTCGAAGGCTTACTCGATCTAATTGAAGGCTATGACCTTCCACAGGTTTATCTTCATGCGTTCACAGACGGACGGGACGTTGATCCTCAATCAGGCATCAATTTCGTTCGTAGAATAGAAAAAAAACTAGAAGGAAAACAAGCCCTATTTGCCTCACTCATAGGAAGGTATTACGCTATGGATCGGGATCAACGATGGGAACGAGTAAAACTTGCTTACGATCTTTTAATTCATGGAAAAGGCAGTCCCTCTGCTGATTTTGTAAAAAGTCTTCAAGAAAGTTATGGTGAAGGAATAACCGATGAATTCATCAAACCTTTGGTTAAAATAAACAAGGAGGGCAATGCCCTTGCTACTATAGAAAATGGAGATGTTGTTTTATTCTTTAATTTTAGAACAGATCGAGGTAGAGAACTAACTGAAGTTTTGTCCCAGAGGGCCTTCCCAGAATACGAAATGAAACCCTTAGAGTTATACTATGTTACTCTTACCAACTATGATGATTCGTTCAAAGGGGTAAACGTAGTTTTTGATAAAGATAATCTTCAAGACACCTTGGGTGAGGTTTTAGCTAAAGCGGGCAAAACTCAAGTACGAATTGCAGAAACCGAAAAATACCCTCATGTTACCTTCTTTTTCAATGGAGGCAGAGAAGTTCCATTTGATGGAGAAGAACGGATTTTATGCCCTTCTCCTAAAGTGGCCACCTACGATTTAAAGCCTGAAATGAGTGCTTATGAAATCCGTGATGCAATTGTAGATAAAATTAAAAATGACCCTCCAGACTTTATTTGTTTGAATTTTGCAAACCCCGATATGGTAGGCCATACAGGGGATTTACAGGCAGCAATAAAAGCTTGCGAAGCGGTAGATGAATGTGCTGGTGATGTACTCAAGGCTGCATTAGTGCAAGGATATGCTACCTTGGTTATCGCTGATCACGGTAATTGCGAAACCATGATCAATCCCGATGGTAGCCCAAATACGGCTCACACCACAAACCCAGTGCCAGTGATTTTGGTAGATCCAGAAAAAAAGAAAATCAAATCTGGAGTCTTAGGAGATGTGGCTCCTACCCTTTTGGATTTAATGGAAATCCCACAACCCAAAAATATGACTCAAAAATCATTACTCGTTAAATCATGAAACAGCTCCTTCTTCTTTTTATTGGTCTTCATCTTTTAAGTTGTAAACAATCCCAAGCTCCTGCCTACAGTTCTGAGCCCATGGAAGTAAAAACTATTATTGGAGAAGAGGGTGAAACTGTGATTTTAGGCTATATGAATCGAGCCAATCTTAACACAGAGGAGTTTAAAGCCTGGTTTCAATTGGAGTACGACCAATTGAAGGTTCCAGAAGGATGGGCAGAGGAGCATGCACCTTTAGCAAAAAATCTTGAGTTTAAATTATTTCTTGGGACTTGGTGTGGTGACACGCAACGGGAATTAGGAGGCATGTTTAAGCTTTTGGATGCTTTGGGAGTAACTGAAAAACAACTGGAAATGTATGCCATTTCAGAACAAAAAGACAGCCCATTGAGTTATGAGAAAGAATATGCTATCCTTAATATCCCTACTTTAATTTTTATCGAAAACGGTAAGGAAAATAACCGTATTGTAGAATTCCCTGTAGAGAGTTTAATCGAAGATTTTTCAAAAATCTTAAAAAAGGAAGAGTATAAAGACTCCTACGCAGATTTCTGATATGTCTGGAATTATACTCAAAACAGAAGAAGAAATTGAATTGATGCGTGAAAGCGCACTAATAGTCTCCAAAACATTGGGCATGTTGGCCTCTGAAATCAAACCAGGGGTAACCACCTTAACTTTAGATGCTTTGGCTCATGACTTTATCAAAGATCACTATGCTGAACCGGGATTTTTAGGACTCTACGATTTTCCAAATACGTTGTGTATGAGTCCCAATTCCCAAGTGGTTCACGGCATTCCAAACCATACCCCCTTAGCAGAGGGAGATATCATTTCCATAGATTGTGGAGCCTATAAAAATGGGTTTTATGGTGATCATGCCTATACATTTTCTGTAGGTGAAATTTCTGCCAAGACCGAGAAACTATTACGAATTACGAAAGAATCCCTCTATAAAGGAATTGAAGCTTTTAAGCGTGGAAACCGAATTGGTGATTTGGGATATGCAATACAATACCATTGTGAAAATGAAGGTTATGGTGTGGTTCGAGAGTTGGTAGGACATGGTTTAGGAAGAACCATGCACGAAGCCCCTGAAGTTCCAAATTACGGAAAAAGAGGACGTGGAAAACAATTTTTAGACGGTATGGTCTTAGCGATTGAACCCATGATCAATATGGGAACACATCGTATCAAACAGTTGAAAGATGGATGGACCATACTCACTGCAGATGGGAAACCCTCAGCTCACTTTGAACACAATGTGGCGCTAATCGATGGGAAACCTGAATTACTCTCTACGTTTGAGTACATCTATAAAGCATTAGGGATAAGCAGTGATGAAGAAGTAGCCTTTCGTTCTCAGCCGTTGGTACTGTAATATGGGGGCCAACAAAAAGTTGATACCAATCGAAATCAATATTGGCAAATTTCATCAGACCAATAAAAAAAATAAAAATTAAACAGATGAAAGGAATACTAAATTTACTTCCAAGACCCTGGCTTATTTCTCTTAGTATTTGGTTTCGCCCGCTGATAAAATGGTATTATAAAGGGGATCGTTTTACCGATCCAATAGACGGGAGTACATATCGTCGCTTTTTATCTTATGGGTACAAAACCTCCAGACCCAATGCTTTATGCCCGGGCACGCTGTCCTTGGAAAGACACCGTTTGCTTTGGTTGTATTTAAAAAGAAAAACGACATTCCTTGAAGACTCGCTTGCCGTATTGCATATTGCTCCAGAGCAAGTTTTTTATAGCAAATTCAAATCCTTTACCCATTGGGACTATACCACTACCGATTTGAATTCGCCTTTGGCAGATGTTAAAGCTGATATTTGCCAGCTTCCTTTTGAGGATACAAGTTTTGATTTGATTTTTTGTAATCATGTGCTTGAGCATATTCCAGACGATCGAAAAGCAATGCAAGAGCTTTTTCGGGTTTTGAAATCTGGGGGTACCTTAATTGCCCAAGTCCCTTTGAAAGAAGATCTGAAAAATACCTTTGAGGATAACAGTATTACCAACAAAGCAAAACGTACTGAAATATTTGGACAATACGACCATGTTCGTGTGTATGGAATGGACTATTATACCCGACTTCAAAATGTGGGGTTTAAAACTAAAGCAATTGATTTTTTAAAAGACCTTCGTCCTGAAGAAAAAAGGCGATTTGCACTACCTGAAGCAGAAAAAATCCCCGTAGCTACAAAATAATTAAGCACTAGTCTCCCTTAGGAAAACCACTAGAAAAGACCTCTATCAATCCTAAATCGGGGTTAGACACAATCCAATACGCCTCTAATTCAGGAGAGATTTCTATAAGTTTTTTAGATTCTTCAAGTGGCATCACCATGAGTGCAGTAGCATAGGCATCAGCAGTCATACAGTCGGGGGCAATCACCGAGGCGCTCAAAACTTGACTGGGAATCGCCATACCCGTCATGGGGTTTATGGAATGTGCAATTCGAAGTCCCGTTGCCTCGTCTATTGCATATTTTCTATAGTTCCCTGAAGTGGCAAGTGCTTCATTTTGAAGGGTAACTGTTCGGATAAATTTTCGCTCTTGACCTTGTTGAGGATCGTCAATAGCAATCTTCCAAAATTGCCCTGATCTCGGACTTTTCCCTTGGGCTACGATTTCTCCACCAATTTCTACCAGGAAAGATTTTACCCCTTTACTTTTTAAAAAGTTTGCCAGGACATCCACTGCATACCCTTTTGCAATTGCATTAAAATCAAAATACATATTAGGATACTTTTTCTGAACCCTATGCTGCGGACTAAGTTTTGTTTTTGACCAACCTGTAATCAATAATAAACTATCCCGTTGTTTTTGACTTACTTGGTTCAATTGTTTTCCTGGACCAAAACCATATGCATTTACGAGAGCTCCAACAGTGGGATCAAAATACCCAGAAGATCGTTCCCAAACTTCGGAGGCTTTTTGGTAAACATTCACAAAATGTTCATCGACAACCAACAGACTATCACCTGCATTAATTTTTGAAATCGACGAATCCGGAATATAGGTAGATAACGATTGGTTTAAAGCTTGGAAAAGAGAATCAATCTCTACTGTCAAATCCTCTTTAGAAAGTGTAGCCGAAACATACGTTAAAGAATATGAAGTTCCCAAAGCATAGCCTTGTAACTGTTGAGAGGTCGGCTGCTCTGACGAACAATTCCAAAGAAATAGCAACCCAACTGCAAGTTTACTAAATCGCTTGAAGTCCTTGAAAATTAATTGCATAGGGGTCTTTTTTGGTTAATGGGTAGTCATAATTTTCAGCATGAGCAAATCCAACACCAGCAAAAAACAGGGCTGCATTATTTTTTGTTGCATGTTCTTTTACTTTAGTAACTAAATCCCTATCAAAAGTAGTTGGTGCCGCTGGGTATAATGAACCTTGCACAAGGATAAAAAATAACTTTTTTTCTTTAACACAAACAAATTGAGGGGAGCGTTTCATCTGAGAATTGACCGCTAAAAATTCGTATCCCTCGGACTTCAAATAATCCCCCACTTCTTGCATGGCGAGTTGATGAATTTCTTGTTTGGTAAGCTGTTTCATGCTGTTGTAAAGATAAATTAAATTAGATCACAACTTCAATTCCCTCTAGGAGGGATATAAAAAAAGAGGTTTAAAACCTCTTTTTTTTTGTATGTTATCCTCCAAAGTCGTCAAAACGAACATTCTCTGGTGGGACACCAAAATCTTCTGCCATTCGCTCTATAGCTTGGTTCATGAGTGGAGGTCCACAGAAATAAACCTCGATGTCTTCGGGTGCTTCGTGTTTCGATAAGTAATTGTCTATTACCACCTGATGAACAAAACCAGTAAATCCATCTCCTTCACCGTCTAAACCGTCTTTTACTTTCCAATTATCTTCTTCCATAGGTTCAGATAAAGCGATATAGAATTTAAAGTTTGGATAATCTTTTTCCAAAGCTCTAAAATGATCGATGTAAAACAATTCTCTTTTTGATCGACCCCCATACCAGAAAGTTACTTTTCTTCCTGTTTTTAGAGTTCTAAACAATTCGTATAAATGTGAACGCATTGGAGCCATTCCTGCTCCTCCACCTACATAGAGCATTTCTGCATCGGAATCATTAATGAAAAACTCTCCATAAGGTCCTGAGATGGTTACTTTATCCCCTGCCTTTTTTGAAAAGATATAAGAGGAGGCCACACCAGGATTCACATCTGCCCAATCGTTTTTAGCACGATCAAAAGGTGGGGTCGCGATCCGAACATTGAGCATAACCTCTTTTCCTTCCGCTGGATATGAGGCCATGGAATAGGCACGCTCTACAGTCTCTGGATTTTTCATGACTAAAGGACGCAACTTAAATTTATCCCATTCAAGTTTGAATTTATCAGGCTCCCCCGGGTGTTCTTCAGGATGTGCAGTGATATCAATATCTGCATATTTCACTTCACAAGCTGGAATTTCAATTTGTATATATCCTCCCGCTTTATAATCCATCGCCTCAGGAATTTCTACAACAAATTCTTTGATGAAAGAGGCAACGTTCCAGTTACGGACAACCGTAGCTTCATATTTTTTGATCCCGAAAACCTCTTCAGGTACCTGAATCACCATGTCCTGTTTTACTTTTACCTGACATCCCAATCGCCATCCTTCAGCTATTTCTTTTCTTGAAAAATGCGGAGCTTCAGTAGGTAAAATTTCTCCTCCACCCTCCAAAACTTGACATTTACATTGAATACATGTTCCCCCTCCACCACAAGCTGAGGGTAAAAATATTTTATTATTACCAAGAGTGCTTAATAAGGTGCTTCCAGAGGAGACCTCTACTTTATTGTCTCCATTGATCAACAAGGAAACAGGCCCAGAAGGCAATAACTTGGCTTTTGCACCAAGCAGCATCCCAACCAACAAAAAGGTGATTACTAAAAAAACAACAACACTCGCTAATACCACTGAATAATCCATCTCACATTATAATTTAATTCCCATAAAACTCATAAATCCTAAAGCCATCAGCCCTGTGATAATAAACGTAATCCCCAATCCACGTAAAGGTGCCGGAACGTTTGAATAGGTTATTTTTTCACGTATAGCCGCTATAGCAAGTATGGCCAACAACCATCCTATACCAGAACCCAAACCATATACAGCAGATTCAGCTACTCCTGAAAAATCTTTTTGTTGCATAAACAATGAACCCCCTAAGATGGCACAGTTTACTGCAATTAGGGGAAGGAAGATTCCCAATGCTCCATATAATGCTGGTGCAAATTTTTCTACGACCATTTCCACCAATTGCACCATGGAGGCAATCACTGCGATAAACATGATAAAACTCAAGAAACTCAAATCAAGAGTTGCATAGGAGTCACTCAACCAAGTTAAAGCCCCAGGTCGAAGTAAATAGGTGTCCAATAAAAAGTTGATAGGTACGGTAATGGCTAATACAAAGATAACCGCAAGACCCAGTCCAACCGCTGTTTTCACCGTTTTTGAAACTGCTAAATAAGAACACATCCCCAAGAAATAGGCGAAGATCATGTTCTCTATAAAGATACTTTTTACAAATAAGTTTAAATAGGCTTCCATTGTATAGTCTTAATTTTTTTCAATTAACTTCCGGTTGCGTGATCGCTGAATCCATATCAAAATACCCACGGTAATTAAAGCCATCGGGGATAACAACATCAATCCATTATTTACATACCCTAATTCGTAAATGGCATCCGGGATAACTTGAAAACCAAAAAGTTTTCCAGAACCCAAAAGCTCACGGAAGAACGCTACAATGATCAAAATAACCCCATATCCTGCAGCATTACCGATTCCGTCAAGGAAGGATTTCCATACGCCATTTCCAAGGGCAAAAGCTTCTAAACGTCCCATCACAATACAGTTGGTGATGATTAATCCAATAAAAATAGAAAGTTCCTTACTCACATCATAGGCATACGCTCTCAATACTTGGTCCACCAAAATTACCATAGAGGCTACAACTACAAGCTGTACGATTATTCGAATACGATTGGGAATTAAGTCTCTTAATAAGGAAATAATGACATTACTTGCTGCCATTACAACCATTACTGAAATACTCATCACAATTGCAGGTTTCAATTGAACTGTTATCGCCAATGCGGAACAAATCCCTAGTACCTGAACAGTAATGGGGTTGTTGTCGTCCATAGGATCAGAAAGTAACTTCTTATTCTTTTTCGAAAATAAGGGCTCTTTTTCCTTATTTACAAAAAGGACTGTTGCTTTCTTTTCGGGGGTTGATTTTTTATCTTCCATTAAATTATTGGTTTAATGCCACTGTTTGTTCTCCCTTAAGATAAGGCAAGTAGTGGGTCAATCGTTCTTTAATCATCGCTGTGACTCCATCTCCAGTAATGGTTGCGCCAGAGATGGCATCCACCTCATGATCATTTTTATCGGTATCCTTGGGATCGTTGTTGGTTTTAGAAACGTTAATACCGACAAGATTTCCTTGCTCATCAAAAACTTTTTCGCCCACAAAACGATCTTGGAACCATTGCTGAGTGATTTCAGCACCTAAGCCTGCGGTTTCTCCTGTATGATCAAAAACAGCCCCTTGGATGGTGTTTTTATCGTCTTTCAAAGCAATATATCCCCAAATGGCATTCCATAATCCCGCTCCTCTTAATGGAACAATGTAGTACTTAGCACCGTCAACGGTAGCTTCATATAAGGGAAAACGCTGTACATCTACTGGTTTTTTAAGCTCATTGTTTAATTTAATTTCAAAAGCCTTTACCTCCTGATCAATTTCTCCCGAGGCAGTGAGTGAAATTTCAGCAGTAATGTATTGGTTGTATAATTTTTCAGCTTGCTCTCGATCTGTTTCAATACCAATCGTAGCTAAAATATTTTGCATTTTTTCCTTACGTACATTGGAAGCTTGAAGATCCTTTAATGAACTTGCTGTAAAGGCTAATGCGGATGCTACTACTAAAACCATTACGGTAGCAAACAAAAAAGTATAGGTATTACTATCTCTGTTCATTGTTAAGCTGTTTTTAATTCTTGTGCACTAATCCAACGTTTCTTTCTCTTGCTAATATTGGCATTGACCACGTAATGATCTATTGTAGGTGCAAAAACGTTCATCAGTAAAATGGCGAGCATAACCCCTTCTGGATAGGCAGGATTAAACACGCGAATCATGATGCAGAAAATTCCCACTAAAATACCATAGATCCACTTTCCTTTATTTGTTTGTGCAGCAGATACTGGATCTGTAGCCATAAAAACAATTCCAAAAGCAAAACCACCTACAACTAAATGGTTCATCCATGAAAAACTCATTAAAGCGTTTGCTCCCCATAGGTTAAACAACATTCCCATCACTGCAGCTCCAATAATTCCTCCTGTGATAATTCGCCAACTTCCTATGCCTGTAAAAATTAATATCAAAGCTCCTACAGCCACCCAAAGTGTGGACGTTTCCGCTATTGATCCAGGGATTGATCCTTGGAACATTTCCAACATAGAATACTTTACATCTTGTCCAGCAGCTAGGCTTCCCAAAATAGTTTCTCCAGAAATGGCATCAACTGAACTGGCTTCTGAAACCCACACTTTATTACCAGACATGTAAGTAGGATAGGCAAAAAAAGCAAAAGCCCTTGCCGTTAATGCGGGGTTTAAAATGTTCATTCCTGTTCCTCCAAAAGCTTCTTTGGCAATCAAAACGGCAAACGCGGTAGAAATCCCTACCATCCAAAGTGGGATGTCCACGGGCATGATCATAGGAATTAACAAACCTGTTACCAAATATCCTTCATTTACTTCATGTCCGCGGTAAACAGCAAACCCAAATTCTATGGAAAGACCTACTACATAGGAGACAATAATCATGGGAACTATTTTCCAAGCTCCATGAATAAAAGCATCCATAAAGGTGAACGGTTCTGCTGTCTGAATGTAGTACTGATACCCTGTGTTGTAAATACCGTATATCAATGCAGGCAATAAGGCAATAATTACCGTTACCATTGTCCGTTTTAAATCAACAGCATCCCGGATATGTGCTCCTTTTTTGGTCGTGTGATTTGGAACAAATAAAAAAGTGTCAAAAGCATTAATTGCTGGAGCAAACTTTTCTAATTTCTGTCCTTTTTCAAAAGGCCTTTTAAGTGAATCTAAACGTTTTCTTAATGCATTCATATTAAAAAATTTATCCTACTTCATTTATCATTAACTCTATTCCTTGCTGGATGATCTCTTGGGCCTCAATTTTTGAGGTATTGGCGTAATCTATTAGACCAAAATCTTCAGGTACAACCTCGTAAATTCCCAATGCCTCCATCTTTTCAATGTCCTCGATCATACATGCTTTAAGCAATTGCATTGGAAATATGTCCATTGGGAAAACTTTTTCCATTTCACCGGTAACGACTAAAGCGCGTTCTTCCCCATTTAAGTTGGTATCTACATCAAAACCATTTTTATTGAAAAGTCTTGAAAAAGAAGTGTTCGACAAACTTAAAATACCATTGTCTTTAAATGGTAACCAACCGAACATTCTAAATTTATTTCCCTCTGGTATGATGGTTATTTGATTGTTGTAATACCCCAAATGGGCTTGTTCAGAAACGGCTGTTCCAGTGAGTACATCCCCATTAATGATTCGATATTGCGAACTTACGGGATTGAAATCTTTGAGTATGGGGTGAATTTCAGCTCCAATTTTTGTTCGGACATATCGCGCCTGCTCGATTGCATTTCCCGTTACTGCGATAGTTCGTTTAGGACTAAATTTACCTGATTTGAAAAATCTTCCAATGTTGACCACATCTTCCGGATTAACCGTCCAAACTCGATCCCCCATATTAAGAGGAGCTAACTCTTGAATATGAATACTCAAGTTCCCTGCTGGGTGGGGTCCTGAAATGGAATAATGTTGAACCTCTTTAATAGTTTGAAATATACCTGGAAAAGAAGCATCCGTTCCTAAGAAAACTTTTTGGTCAACAAGTTTATTCAATACTTCAATTCCGTCCTGAAAAGAGGTAGTTTCCTCTTTGAGTATAAAATCGAAATCAGGACTAAGTGGACTAGTTCTGTGAGTAGAAACAAAGATTGCCTTGGGAGTATCAGAGGGATTTGCTAATGTTCCATAGGGACGCTGGTGAATGAAAGGCCAATTTCCACTTTCAAGCAATATTGTTTTTATTTGATCCCGATCAAATTGCTGCCAATTTAAAACCTCATGCTTGACAAATTCTTCTGTAGAAGCAGAGCTAATAATTATTTTTTCAATTTTTCGTCTTGCTCCTCTTTGTATGGTTTGAATGAGTCCAGTAACAGGGGAAACAAATTGAATCCTAGGATCTTTTTTACTGTAAAAAAGGGGTTCCCCAGTTTTTATTTTCTCTCCTTCTTTCTTGAGAAGCTTAGGAATTGTTCCAAAAAAATCGTCTGGTTTAAGGGCGAAAGTTGATGAAGAAGGCGTTCTTCCGAAGATTTTTTCTGCACCCCCTTTTATGTTGAGTTGTGCCCCTCTTCGAATTTGAATTTTTTTAATTATTTCCATTAAAAAAGATAAAATCTAAAATCATGCAAATTTACTAATAAACCGTTCTTTAATAGAAGTAAAATTAAAGGAAAAAAGATTATTTATATTGGTTCTAAATAGATGTTTAACTATTTTAAAAAAGTACTCCCATTTGGATATCATAAGATGAACATCTACATTTACAATTAATGAAAATGCAAGTGAACTCTCTTAAATTTATCGTGTTTTTCACAAGCCTTCTTACCTACGCTCAAGAGTTCGAAGAATTTACCGTTGAAGATCATATTAAGTCAATTCAATTTTCGACTTCGGTTGATCTTGATCTCTTCCCAGTTGTTCAAATTGGGGAACCCTTCACCCTGCGTTTTGATGATTTGCATGCAGACGAGGCAGATTATTACTATAAAATCAAACATTTTAATTACGACTGGACGCCCTCCATACTTTTTCAAAACGAATACATGGAGGGCTATGATAATTTGAGAATTGACAACTATCAAACCTCATTTAACACCCTGCAAAAATATACCCATTATCAATTGACTATCCCAAACGCTGACGTTCAACTCAAGGTTTCTGGAAATTATATGATAGAAGTCTATTCTGCCGATGACGAGTTGATCTTTTCAAGAAGATTTTGTGTTTATGAAAATTCTGCTACCGTTCAAGCAGCAGTGTACAGACCTCAAAACATGGATCGGTTTGCTACCCATCAATCTGTCCGTTTTGCCGTGACACCAAACAACAGGTTTTTTGTTAATCCTGAGGAAAATGTGAAGGTAGTTTTACTCCAAAACCAGCAATGGAATAGTTTAATCACCCATATTACCCCACAATATTATTCAGGAAAAACCCTAGAATATCGTTACGAGACTCCTACTCAATTCGAGGGAGGAAATGAATATTTATTTTTTGACACAAAAGACCTCCGAATCTCTACTCCTAAAATCAGTTATTCTGTAAGGGCTGATCTCTATGAAACCTATCTCAATATCGACATTGGAAGAAGTTTTTTGAATTACACCTACGCACCCGACATCAATGGAAATTATCAAGTTCGCAACACCATGCGTCCGGGTGATTCCCATGTGGAAGCAGATTATAGCTTCGTCCATTTTAGTCTCGCTTTTCCCACCCCGCTGGAAGAAAATGAATCGCTTTTTGTTTATGGAGCCTTCAATAATTTTGAATTGAATGAGCTCAATAAATTATACTATAATCCGAGCTTAGACCTCTATGAAGGAATCATACTCCTTAAACAAGGGTTCTATAATTACAAATATGCCCTTAAACAAGGGGATGTAATTCTAAAAAACAGGGTCAGTGGGTCTCATTCTGTTACCGAAAACGAATATCTTATCTTATTGTATTACAGGGATATAGGCGCGCAATTTGATGCTTTGGTTGGTGTTGGAAGAGCAAATTCTTTTGCATTGCAAAATTAAATTTTATTTTTTGGAGTACTACACCTTTTTTCCTACCTTTATATGACCTAATATTTTGACATTAAATAGGTGTGATACAACAAATTACAAGAGGAATAAAAATCTCAGTAGAGACTAAATTTGAAGGAAGTTTTTTAAAAGACCAAATCCTGCACCATGCCTTTATGTATTTCATCACCATTGAAAACCAAAGCAAAGACGTTGTACAACTTTTATCCCGACATTGGAAAATATTAGAATCCATTAACAGGCCCCAGTATGTTTATGGAAATGGCGTGGTTGGCAAAAAGCCCGTCATCCGACCCGGAGAACGCCACACTTATCAATCCGGATGTTTAATTACCTCTCCCTTAGGATGTATGTCTGGTACCTACATCATGATTAACTTTACAACAGCCAAAAAGTTCAACGTAGACGTTCCTAACTTCAAACTTAGTGTTCCGTATATTTTGAATTAAGTTATTCATTCATTTGTCCATACCATTTATTAATTTCTACTTTTGAAAAAAAATAGCATTATGTCTCACAGCATTTTTCAAGTACCCTATCCAATTAATGAACCTATCCTTGACTACGCTCCGGGAAGTCCAGAAAAAGATGCCGTTCTTAAAACGTATACCAAGCTTTATAATAGTTTTTTAGAGGTTCCCATGCGGATTGGAAATGAAGAGGTTCTAACAGGAAACACCTCAAGCATGAATCCTCCTCATGATCACAAACACAGCTTGGGCGTCTATCACAAGGCTGAGGAGCAACATATTAAAAAAGCTATTAAAGCCGCTCTAGAGGCAAAGTCTGCTTGGACAAAAATGCCATGGGAATCTCGGGCGTCCATCTTTTTAAAGGCTGCTGAGTTGGTTGCCGGTCCTTTCCGTGCAAAAATTAATGCTGCCACCATGCTGGCACAATCCAAAACCATCCATCAAGCTGAAATTGATGCTGCTTGTGAATACATCGATTTTCTAAGGTTTAATGTATCCTTTATGCAAGAAATCTATGAAAATCAGCCTGAAAATGGTCCAGGAATTTGGAATCGGTTAAGTTACCGACCTTTAGAAGGTTTCGTTTATGCCGTAAGCCCATTTAATTTTACCGCTATCGCAGGAAATCTTTGTGCAAGTGCGGCTATGATGGGAAATACTGTAGTATGGAAACCGAGTGATCATCAAATCTATTCTGCTCAGGTCTTAATGGAAATTTTCCGTGAAGCAGGACTTCCCGATGGAGTGATTAATATGGTGTTTGGAGACCCTGAAATGATTACAAATACCGTACTTGAAAGTCCAGATTTTGCAGGAATTCATTACACGGGTTCCACAGAAGTCTTCAGAAATATTTGGAAGAAGATTGGATCAAACATTGGAAAATACAAATCCTATCCTAGAATTGTAGGTGAAACAGGTGGGAAGGATTTTATCCTAGCTCATCCTTCAGCAAAACCAAAAGAAGTCGCTACTGGAATCATTCGAGGGGCCTTTGAATTTCAAGGTCAAAAATGTTCTGCAGCATCTCGAGTCTATTTGCCCGAATCTCTAGCAGATGAAATTATATCAATTGTTCAAGCAGATTTGAAATCCATTAAAATGGGATCCCCTGAGAATTTTGAGAATTTTGTAACCGCACTCATTCATAAAGGAGCTTTTGACCGTTTAGTGAACGCCATTGAACAAGTTCGTAAGGATACTGATGCGGAAATTATTGCGGGTGGAAATTACGATGATCGCGTGGGTTATTTTGTTGAACCTACCGTTGTTCGAACCACCAATCCAAACTACTTTACAATGACGAGGGAATTGTTTGGACCTTTGGTTACTCTGTATGTTTTTCCGGATAGTGCCTGGAGCGACACTCTTCAATTGGTTGATCAAACTTCAGAATACGCACTTACAGGTGCCGTGTATTCACAAGATCGCTATGCTCTTGAAGAAGCCATGAATGCGCTGGAAAATGCTGCTGGGAATTTCTACATAAATGACAAACCTACTGGAGCGGTAGTAGGACAGCAACCTTTTGGAGGAGCTCGGGGATCAGGAACAAACGACAAGGCCGGTTCTGCAGCTAATCTAATGCGTTGGGTCTCTCCTCGATTGATCAAAGAAACTTTTGTTCCCGCAAACGATTATCGCTATCCTTTTTTAGGATAAACACAGTAACATTTTTTCAAATTTTTCGTTATTACAGAAGTGTTAACGAAAAAAAAGTCCCATGAAAAATCTATTTTTTTTAGCGCTGCTAATCCCGAGTGTTTTGTGCGCTCAAAATTTACCCCAACAAAAACAGCCCGAAGTGGAGTTTAAGGTCCAGAAAGATTACGATCAAGACGGAAACCTAATCAGGTATGATTCTACACGAGTAGAAAAAGGAAAAGGACAAAATAGCTATTTTAACTACCAGTTTAAAACAGACTCCTTAGGCCCGTTCTACTTCAAAATTCCAGATTCTACTTTCCAGAATACCTTCGAAGATCTCTTGGGGCGACTTCAACATCTGGATACCCTACCGTTTCCTTTTCAAGATCGCCAAATGGATGTCGATTCCTTATTAAATCAATACTTATTTAACAATCCCTTGTATTTTAATTCTCCCCCATTGTTGGATTTTGACAAGATGGATGAATTGTTTGAAAAGCATTTAAAGGAAATTGAAGAGCTTTTTGAAAATTACAGGAAAGAACCTGTACCCACTAATCCATCCCAAAAGAAAATACTATAAGGGTAAATAAACCACTTTTTTGGTTTCAAAAAAAGGAGTCGAAAAAAAGGGGTTCAGATCGTATTCTTGTGCTTTAGGAAAAGATGCCAATTCTTCAGTAAGATCACCTCCCTTCAGATATAAGATTCCGTTTTTTAGATTGTGTTTGTGGGTAGAGCGAATATTTTTCTGAATCCAAGGCACAAAAGAATCCATTTTTGCTACTGCCCTACTGACAACAAAATCAACTTTTTCCTTAAAATCCTCGGCTCGAAGCTGGGAAGCTTGCACGTTTTTTAAACCTAAAGATTCTTGAACAGCATGAACCACTTTAATTTTCTTTCCTATGGAATCAATAAGATAAAAATGAGTCTCAGGAAAAAGGATAGCTAAGGGAATCCCTGGAAATCCTCCCCCTGTACCTACATCTAATACACGAGCTCCGGGTTTAAAATCAATAACTTTTGCTATACCCAATGCATGGAGTACGTGACGTTCATAAAAATCGTTCATGTCTTTTCTGGAGATCACATTGATCTGTGCATTCCATTCTTGGTATAGGCTTTCAAGTAATTTAAATTGGGATTGTTGCTTTTGAGATAAATTTGGAAAAGCCTTTATCAATTGATTCATAGTGTTTTTTTAAAAGGAGTGCTGTTTTTTTTAAATTTTAAGTTATTTTTACTCACATTTCATTTTATGCAAGCTAAACAAAGACTCCGCTTTTCAAGGAAAGATCCAAAAGAATTTTTTAAGACTTTAAATATACGAGTAAATCAATATTTTAAAGAAAACCAAATAGAAAAAACAGGAAACTGGAAACTCTATGTCAAAACCTTTGTAATGTTTTCTTTAATGATAGCTCCCTATGCACTTGTGCTTACCTTAGACATTACTATTTGGGTTAAACTACTACTCTGTATTGTGATGGGTATTGGTATGGCTGGAGTAGGCATGAATGTAATGCACGACGGTAACCACGGCTCTTTTTCTAAACATCCTTGGGTCAATACCTTTATGGGGAGTAGTATTTATATTTTGGCAGGGAATGTATTTAACTGGAAAATTCAACATAATGTACTACATCATACCTACACTAACATTCATGGGCACGATGAAGATTTAGAAGCAGGAAGAGTATTGCGCTTTTCAAAACATTCGGAGTGGATGCCTCACCATAAATTTCAACATTATTATTCTGTGTTGTTGTATGGATTACTAACGCTCAACTGGGCTATATTCACTGATTTCCAACAAATGAAGCGCTATACCCAAAGAAAATTAAGCTACCTCAACAGCAAGCGTCCTAGTTTGCAATGGACAGGACTATTTTTATCTAAAATTTTATATTTTTCTATATGGATCATCATTCCAATGATTCTTATTGACGCCCCTTGGTGGTCAGTTTTAATTGGTTTTGTTGTCATGCATTACACCGCGGGATTAATATTGAGTTTGGTATTCCAACTGGCTCACGTGATGGAAGATGCTGAAATGCCAGAACCCGATAAAACAGGTACTATGAAGAATACATGGGCAATACACCAATTGTTGACCACAGTAAATTTTTCTACCAAAAACAAAATTGTAAACTGGTTTACAGGTGGTCTAAACCACCAAATTGAGCATCACATTTTCCCACACATCAGCCATGTGCATTACACTAAAATTGCGGCTATTGTCAAGAAAACGGCTCAAGAATTCAACTTGCCTTACAACGAATACAAAACCACTAGAAGTGCCCTATTTTCTCACTTCAGATTTCTAAAACAAATGGGGATGCAACCCAGCTAACATAAATTAATGGACGCATTATCAAAGAGAATTAACAGTCTTCCTGTATCCGAAACTCTAGCTATGGCTGCTAAAGCCAGAGAATTAAAAACCCAAGGAATTGATATTATTGGCCTCAGTTTAGGAGAGCCTGACTTCAACACTCCAGAATTCATCAAAGATGCTGCTATTCAGGCAGTTCAAGACAATTGGAATTCCTATTCCCCAGTAGATGGATATGTGGACCTTAAGGAAGCCATTTGCGAAAAATTTAAAAGGGATAATCACATTTCCTATACCCCTTCACAAATCGTGGTTTCTACCGGAGCAAAACAATCCATTGCCAATGTTTGTTTAGTATTATTAAATCCTGGTGACGAAGTACTTTTACCCGCTCCCTATTGGGTGAGCTATTCCGCTATTGCCACTTTAGCTGAAGCAAAATCCATCATCATACCCTCCAGTATTGAAACGGATTTTAAAATTACCCCTGAACAATTAGAGGCAGCGATTACTCCCAAGACCAAATTGGTAATGTTTAACTCTCCAAACAATCCAAGTGGAACGATTTACACTGAAGCCGAATACAGAGCCTTAGGGAAAGTATTGGAAAAGTATCCAGACATCTATATTCTATCCGATGAAATCTACGAGCATATCAACTACGGAACACCCCATTTTAGTATAGCGGCTATTCCAGAATTATACGATAGAACGATCACGGTAAATGGTGTTGCTAAAGCTTTTGCTATGACTGGATGGAGAATAGGTTACATCGGTGCACCAGATTGGATCGCCAAAGCGTGTAATAAAATGCAAGGTCAAATTACCAGTGGAGCCAACTGTATTGCACAACGTGCTACCATTGCAGCCGTTTCTGCACCGGTAAGTGCTATTCAATATATGGTGGATGAGTTTGCTACACGACGTGAAATTATCATCGAATTGCTCAGTGAAATCCCTGGGTTTAAGATGAACAAACCTCAGGGAGCTTTTTATGTATTCCCTGATATTTCCTATTATTTTGGAAAAACGCTCAAAGGGAAAACTATAGAAAATGCCTCCGACTTTGCCTTTTTCTTGCTGGAAGAAGCCCATGTAGCTACTGTAACAGGAGAAGCTTTTGGAAATGATAATTGCATTCGAATTTCTTATGCTGCTTCAGAGGAAAATATTCGGACGGCTGCACGTAGAATGGCAGAGGCTCTTAAATAAGGAGTCTATCTTTTAAGATTTATGGGAAATGCTTGGGTTTTAACACAGCCCAAGCATTTTTTTTTTAACTTTAATGCTATATGAGCCCCAAAACTCTTTGACTTTTTACAAAACCTCTCGTTATGCCTGCTTCTTTTCTATGAGATTTTCTTACTCTTAGACTACTTTATCAAAGGAGAAGCTCCTAATGCGATTGGTAATAGAAATAGGATTCCCAAAAATTCAAAACCCCATGGATTTAACTCAAGAACATTTTAATAAAATTCAAAAAAGAGCTGATCTTGTTCGTCTTGCTCAGGAAAATGAGATTCCCATAGAAAAAGCTTTAAACAAAGTGAAATACGAAATCGAGTTAGGAAAATTACAATCTGAATTCGTAAACCTTCAGAAATGGATCGCTCAAAAAAAATGCGTGTTGCAATCATTTTTGAAGGGAGAGATGCCGCTGGAAAAGGCGGTTCTATCAAACGATTTAAAGAGCACTTAAATCCCAGAAAATCAAGGGTAGTAGCCTTACAAAACCTACGGATATTGAACTAGGACAATGGTGTTTCAGACGTTACATCAAAGAATTACCTAACCCTGGTGAAATAGTGTTTTTTGATCGAAGCTGGTACAACAAAGGGTCGTAGAACCCGTAAATGAGTTTTGTGCCAAAGAAGAATACGAGATTTTTATGACTCAAGTCAACGATTTTGAAAAGATGCTTATCCAGTCGAATATCCATCTTATCAAATTGTATTTTTCCATTTCAAAACCAGAGCAAGCAAGAAGGTTTGAGGAAATTAAAAGTAATCCATTGAAGCGATGGAAGATTACCCCTTTGGATGAAAAAGCACAAATTTTGTGGGACGATTATACGTTGTACAAACAGAAAATGTTTGAAGCCACAAATACCAAGTTAGCCCCCTGGCACATTATCGATGCAAATAAAAAAACAAAAGCACGCCTTGAGGCTATCGCACACATACTTGAGAAAATTCCGTATCAAATTTCTACTCAGTAAGAGCTTCTTTTCTTGCTCTTTCCTCTTTTAAATACTCATAATACATCGCAAGCGTATGCTGATGCCAGGCCATGGCAATAAAGACTCCAATCACCAATAAAAGTAATCCTAATAAATACCAAGGAATAAAACGAAGATACAAAACCAACAATTCCATTTTGTAGCCCTCTGTGAGTTTCCAACTTTCTTGAAGAGCATCCCCAAAAGAAATTTCAGGATTTTCTGCCATTACAAAAAACGTCATTGACAATCCCAAGGAAACCACTATCCCTGGAAATAGGAACAATACCAAACCAACTAAAATTGCAATTGTCATGACTGCATATGCTAACAATACTTGAAGGAGGGGTTTGAACCCCTCCATAAGATTCTCTATAGCAATGGGTTTATTGTTTGCACTGTTCAAGAAAAAAATACACATTCCCAATTGCAAGGGACCTGCAAGTAAAAATGAAAGAAGCTCTCCATAACTGTTTAATTCTGAGGGAACCCCTAATGCTATTCCATAAATTAAACAAATCAAGAAGGCCAACCCCCAATGAGGTTTTAGTTTTTCTCTGGATAGGCGCATTAACTCCAATAAATCCATGGGTCTAATTTTGGTTTGCAGAATTTTTAAAAACTCTTATGCATTAAGAATTTTTTCTTGTTTATTTATTGATTCTTGATGGATTGCTTTAAATACTCTCAAGATAAATTCTTCAGATAAATCTCTTTCTTGACCTTCGAGAATCATTCTTCCTAGAATTTCGTTCCATCGTTTATTTTGAAGCACCGCTACATTATTCGCTTTTTTCAAAGATCCAATTTCCATGGCTACCTTCATGCGTTTCCCCATAGTGTCCAATAAGGTTTGATCTAATATATCTATTTGAGCTCTCAGATTGGTCAAGGTTTGTAAATAGGCTTCCTCGTCAGTTGTTTGTTTACGTACTTTTAGATCGCGCATGATTTCGACTAATCTTGAGGGGGTTACCTGCTGTGCGGCATCACTCCATGCATTATCTGGATCCCAGTGGGTTTCGATCATTAAACCATCAAAATTCAAGTCCAAAGCTGCTTGTGAAACATCAAAAATCAAATCACGACGTCCTGCAATGTGCGAAGGATCACAGATCATTGGCAAGTCTGGAAATTTATTTTTTACTTCTATTGCTATTTGCCATTCAGGAATGTTTCTATATTTCGTTTTTTCATACGTAGAGAATCCTCTATGAATTAATCCTAACTTCTTTATGTTCGCTGTATAAAGTCGCTCAACTCCTCCTAACCAAAGTGCGAGATCTGGATTCACGGGATTTTTTACCAAAACAATCTTATCTGTTCCTTCCAAGGCATCCGCAATTTCCTGCATAATAAAAGGACTCACCGTAGAACGTGCACCGATCCATAATATATCAACATCGTATTCTAAGGCTAATTTTACATGGTCTTTATTGGCTACCTCGGTAGCGGTTAACAAACCTGTTTGTTCTTTCACTTTTCTCAGCCATTCTAAACCGATTGCACCAACACCTTCAAACATTCCAGGTCGGGTTCTTGGTTTCCAAATACCTGCTCGATAAACGGTAACGTCGGTATCTTTGAGCTCGTGAGCGATTTTTAAAACTTGCTCTTCTGTTTCGGCGCTACAAGGACCTCCAATCACTAAAGGGTGATCTAATCCAAAATTATCGAGCCATTGGCGCATTTCTTTTTTGTTTTCCATGGTGTTAAGTATTAATTCGTATTAGTTATTATTTGTTCGGTTTCTTACTGGAATTCCCTCCAGAATGGTTTGTATTGCATTGATTTTTTTCATTTCAAGTCGTAATTGTTCCCAATCTTCATTTTCCATCAGTTGCTTAAACTGTTCCAAATTCGAGATGTATTCCTTGAGAACATCCAATATGTTTTTTTTGTTTTGACTAAAAATTGGCGCCCACATTTCTGGGGAACTTTTAGCTAATCGGACGGTAGAAGCAAATCCACTTCCTGCCATTTCGAATATTGCGCGTTCATCTTTCTCTTTTTCCATTACTGTTTTCCCTAACATAAAAGAAGAAATATGAGACAAATGGGAAACGTAAGCAATATGCTGATCGTGGGCCTCTGCATCCATTTCCTCAATTCGCATTTGTAACGACTTAAAAAATTGCATTGCCCACTCCAATAAATCGGGTCTGGTTTTTTGACTTTCACATATAATTTGAGTTTGATTTTCAAATAATTCTGGGAAAGCTGCTGAAGGTCCTGAAAACTCTGTCCCGGCTATGGGGTGAGTTGCTAAAAACTGATTCCGTTTAGGATGAAGGGCTACTTTTTTACAGATGGAGGCTTTTGTTGAGCCCGCATCAAAAAGCAAAGCATTATCGTTTATAGCATCCAACAAATTCAAAACGCGTTCTGTTGCTACATGCACTGGTATTGCAAGTAGGATTACATCCATCTGCACATACCTTTCTGAGGTTAAAGGATGTTCAATTATTCCAAGTCTTACTGCATCTGTAAGGTGTTTCGGATTGATGTCTTCACCATAAAGTTCCGCATCAGCCACAAGCTTTTTAGCTGCTAATGCAAATGATCCTCCAATAAGCCCCAAACCAATGATTCCTATTTTCATGACTCTAATCGTTTAATCGCTTCTGAAATAGTGGCTTCTGTAACACATAATGAAAAACGGATATACCTAGCGCCATTACTACCAAAAATGGATCCTGGAGTGATGAAAATATACTTTTCATAAAGAATTTTATCTATAAAATCCTCTGCTGAAGGAGCTGTATCTGGCAATTTAGCCCAAACAAAAAGACCAACACTTTTAGGATCTGTAACCGTACCCAGTTTTAATGCTAAAATTTCAACCAAATCTCTCCGCTTTTGATAAATCAAATTCAAATCTTCAAACCAGTCTGGTGTCATTTTCAGAGCGGCAATTGCCCCTTGTTGAATTCCGTAAAACATACCCGAATCCATGTTGCTTTTTACCTTGAGTACAGCTTGAATAAAGGCTGCTTTTCCACAGAGCATTCCTACTCTCCAACCTGCCATATTAAAAGATTTACTCAATGAATTGAGCTCCATAGTAACATCCATCGCCCCTGGTCTAGAGAGAATACTCTGTGGCGTTTGGGTTAAAACAAAACTATAGGGATTGTCATTTATCAATACGATATCTCGCTCTCTAGCATAGTGAATTAATCGATCGAAAGTTTTGGTATCAGCTGGAGTACCTGTTGGCATATTGGGATAATTAAGCCACATGATTTTTACACGACTTGTATCTAATGCCTCTAATGCTTCAAAATCGGGTTGCCATTGATTTGATTCTTTTAAATCATAGAAAACAGGGGTTGCTTCTACCAAACGGGTCACAGATTCATAGGTTGGGTATCCTGGATTTGGAATCAGTACCTCATCCCCTGGATTTAAAAAAGCAAGTGAAAGATGCATTATACCTTCTTTAGATCCCATAAGGGGAAGTACTTCGGAATCTGGATTTACCTCCACTTGGTAATACTTTTTATAGAACGTAGCAATTGCCTCTCTTAGTTCAGGAAGCCCTTGATAACTCTGATACATATGGGCTTTTGGATGATTCATTGCCTTTTCTAGGGCACGAATTACTTCTGGATGTGGAGCCAAATCAGGACTTCCTATCCCCATATTAATTACAGGATGACCAGCTTGAATCAACTGTCCTACTTCTCTCAGTTTTCTGGAGAAATAATATTCTTGAACACTTTCTAAACGATGGGCTGTTGTTTTCATCTTTGATGTTGAGCGTATTCGCCTAATATTTTAAATTGAGAGGCCATGATTGCTATTAGCTTGGTAGCTTTTTCGTAATGCGCAAAATCATCAAAAGTTACGTCCACAAAAAAGGCATACTTGCCTGGAGTCTCTATTACAGGTAAGGATTGAATTTTTGTTAAATTCAACTGGCAGTCACTCATCACATTTAATACGGCAGCTAAACTCCCTCGCTGATGATCTAAAATAAATTTTAAGGCTGCTTTATTGATTTGTTCTTTTGAAATTACAGTCCCCTTACTTTGAATAATCACAAAACGGGTTACATTGTTTTTTATGGTCTGAATCGAAGAGGCATAAACTTCCATTCCATAAAGTTCTGCGGCTTGTTGACTAGCAATAGCTCCTACTCCTTTGAGTTGAAATTCTGAAATTCGACGAGCTTCATCTGCAGTATCCTCTGCTTCAATGAGACGAATGTGTGGATATTGATGAAAAAAATCTTGACATTGCAAAAGAGCCATAGGATGGGAATGTACTTCCCTTATGGCTTCTATTGATTGACCAGGGAGTCCCATTAATTGATGATGAATACTCAAACTATACTCCCCAACAATTTGAAGGTTATTGCGATCGATCAGTGCATAATTTGGAATTATTGATCCCGCTATAGAATTTTCAATAGCCATAACCGCCTGATCTGCTGAGCCGTTCAGCAATGCTTTTACTGTGTCATTGAAAGTTTCACAGACTACGAGCTCATACCCTTCGGTATAGCACTGCTCCGCCACAACGTGGTGAAACGATCCTTTATTTCCTTGGATGGCTATTTTTGGCTTTTCCATTGTATTCAAAAAAAAAGTCCCGAAAAATCAGGACTCCTTAGTATATATGATGTATTAATCTTACTACAAAGTCCGTTTAGCTTCTGTATAGAAGTAATAAAAAGCGTTGTAATAAGAAAAATTGTTTTTCATTGTATTTTAATCGGCACAAATGTAGCATTGCTTTTTAAAAAAACAAACACTTCCTCCATTTTTTTGACTTTTTCTCTCCTATTTATTCCTTATTTTCTAAAACACTTACAAAACAACCACAAAAAAACTATCTTCATTCTGTTTAACAAGAAGACTAAATATGATTGCGTCGGTATCAATCACTGTTTTTACAGTGCTTTTTGTACTTACTTTTGAGCGCTTAGACAATCCCATAATTAAAAAAATATTTAATTGGCTCCCCTCTATACTCCTCGCTTATCTAATTCCAGCCGCAATTTCATTTTTTTTGAATCAAGATTATTCACAAGTTACTCTTCATCAATGGAGTAAAGATTTGTTTATTCCTCTAGCTATAGTGTCCGTCATGAGTAGCCTTTCTTTTCCTCAACTCAAGCTTATCGGTTGGAAACCGATAGCCGTTTTTTTTTCTGGTTCGTTGTGGATTGCACTTTTTCCTGTTGGATTTATCCTCCTTTTTATGCGTACTGACTTTGTTTCAGATTTGTTAATTAGTCAGGAATATTGGAAAGGAATACCGCCTATAGTAGGAAGTTGGATTGGAGGTAGTACGAGTCAGTTGGTATTAAAAGAGCTTGTAGCCTGTTCCGAAGCCCTTTTTCTAACTGTTTTAGTTTTAGACAATATTTTAGTTAATCTTTGGACGATTGGTATGTTTCAAAGTATCCAAAAGAGTGACCGTATCAATCAATTTTTGAAAATCAAATCCTTTAATCCTCCCGAGCAAATAACCGCTGCTAAGGAAAACAGCCATGCTCCCCTGTTGAGTTTTTTGATTCTTTTGGGTGCTGTTTTTATAGCACATGTCTTGCTCCCAACTTTTATTGCTAAAGTCGTTGTTTTATCTCTTATCGGCTTGAGCTTAGGAGTTATTTTTAAATCTTGGAATTATTCATTTACATTAAAACTGGGGAGTGTATTCATACTGATTGTAATGTCCGTTTTGGGTTTAAAACTCCAATTCAACCTGATCCAGTTTAACCCTGCGTTTATGGGGTTTTTAGTGGTTTGGTTAACTAGTCATTTCTTTGTCATGCTGGGAGTTGCAAAAATATTAAACGTGCATTCCGCTTGGGTACCTATTGCCAGCATGGCAAACGTTGGCGGAATCGCTACAGCTCCTGCCGTAACCGCTGCCTATGAAAAAAAATGGATGCCACACGCTATTATTCTAGCTGTATTAAGCATGGCAACAGGAACCTTCTGGGGTATGGTGACGATTGGCTTACTTCAATACTGGATCACCTAATTATGGAAAAAAAACACCTTCAAAATTTCATCATATTAAATATTTCCATGCTTTGTGTCAGTACCTCTGGGGTACTTGGCCGAATCATTGCCTTACCTCCTCCCTTGACAATTTGGTCTCGTTCTATTATCGCTTTTGTACTTCTTGGTGGCTATGTTTTTTTAAAAAAAATATCTTTTCAAATTAATTTTCGGAAAAATGGAGGGGTGGTTTTTTTAAGTGGAGTCCTAATGGCAGCTCATTGGGTTACTTATTTTTTTGCGCTACAGTGGAGTAATGTTGCCATAGGGATGCTTTCTTTATTTACCTATCCAATTTTAACGGTTCTTATGGAACCCTTCTTCTTTCCCATTCGATATCAAAAAAGACATTTGGGGCTTGGTGTTTTGATTCTATTAGGTGTGTTCTTATTAGCCCCCTCCTATAACTTAGACAACGATATCACCAAAGGCATTTTGATGGGATTGATTTCCTCATTTTGTTACTCCCTTAGAAATGTCATGCTTAAAAAAAGGATTGCCAGTTTGGATGGATCGGTATTGATGTTTTATCAAATGGGGATTTCAGCACTACTATTACTTCCTGCGCTCTATTATTTTGAAGCTGAGAGTTTTCAAGCCAAACTACCTTTTATTTTCCTTCTGGGTATTTTAACCACTGCCATTGGACATACCCTATTTTTAAATAGCTTTAAACATTTCAGTATTGGTACAGTAAGCATCATGAGCGGAATTCAGCCTATCTACGGAATCCTTTTGGGTCTATTCTTTCTTAATGAAATCCCCTCCTACCGAAGTATCCTAGGGGGACTCTTAATCATACTTACGGTACTCATCGAACAAAGAAGTACACGAAGCACTCCAGATAAAAAAGTATCTTTAAACAAAAAAATATGAGTTTGGTTATTGAAAATGTTTCGAAAAATTACGGGGATTTTCAAGCATTGAAAGGAATCAATCTTAAGCTAAAAAAGGGCGAAATTGTTGGCTTATTGGGTCCAAACGGTGCTGGGAAATCGACTCTAATGAAAATCCTTACCGGATATTATTCCGAATGGGAAGGGAAGATACAGTTTTTTGAACACGACCTCCGAACCGAAGTTCAGAGCATACAGAAAAAAACAGGGTATTTGGCTGAAAACAATCCCCTTTATCCAGAAATGTATGTCCTAGAATATTTACAATACATCGCCTCCTTGTATTCTATTTCGAATCCTCCACTTAAAAATCTACTTGAAAAAACAGGATTAGAAAGCCATACTCAAAACAAAATTCAGACCCTTTCTAAAGGTTACAAACAACGGGTGGGTCTAGCAGCAGCTTTGCTCCATAACCCAGAAGTTGTGATTTTAGACGAACCCACAACGGGTCTGGATCCCAATCAATTAATTGAAATTAGAAAACTGATTCGGGATTTAGGTAAAGAAAAAACTGTGATTCTTTCCACACATATCTTACAAGAAGTCGATGCAATCTGCGATCGAGTGATCATCATTAATAAAGGATCTATTGTTCTGGATCAACCCCTAGAACATCTAAGAAAAAATCAGAAACAAAAGATAGAAGTAAGTTTTGACTATCGAGTAGAGACGGAGGCTCTTGCTCGGATTCCTAATGTAGCCCTTGTAAAAAACCCACATGATTTTGATTACGAGCTCCATGTCAACGGAGAAAAAGATTTACGCCCTGCTGTATTTGATTTTGCTCATGACAACGGTTTGAAAATTTTAAACCTTCAGCTAAAAAACGAAAGTTTGGAGCAATTGTTTAATGAATTGACTTCTTAAAAAACAGATTTTGCAATTGCTTTGATGTTATCCGATTTACTCATAGAATAGTAGTGTAAAAAGGGTAGTCCAGCGGATTTTAACTCTTTGCTTTGCTGAATACACCAATCAATACCTACTTGCTTGACTTCTGTATTGTCTTTACACTTGATTATTTCTTTGATTAAGGCTTCGGGTAAATCAACATGGAAACGATGGGGGATCATGTTGAGTTGTTTAAGAGTTGATAGTGGTTTTAAACCAGGTATAATGGGAACGTCAATTCCCTCTGCACGAACTTTTGCTACAAAATCAAAAAACTTTTGGTTGTCAAAAAACATTTGGGTGACAATATACTCTGCGCCTGCCTTAATTTTTTTCTTTAAAAAGTGAATGTCACTTTCCAAACTAGGGGCCTCCATATGCTTTTCAGGATAGCCCGATACGCCAATACAAAAATTAGTAGCATGTGAATTGAGCAAGGACTCATCTAAATACTTTCCTTGGTTTAACGCGGCGATTTGTTCCACCAATTCATTAGCATAACTATGTCCCTCGGGATCCGGATTAAAATAGGTTTCGTTGCTTAAAGCGTCGCCTCGGAGAGCCACTACATTATCTATTTCCAAAAAATCTAAATCGATCAAAAAGTTCTCGGTATCTTCTTTAGAAAACCCTCCACAAAGTATGTGTGGGATAGCATCTACCTTGTATTTGCTCTGAATCGCAGCACAAATTCCTACCGTTCCAGGGCGCTTTCTGATCACTTTCTTCTGTAAAAGTCCGTTTCCTACTTCTTTATACACATGCTCTTCTCGATGATAGGTTACATCAATAAAAGGGGGCTTAAACTCCATCAATTCATCTAGGGCTCCAAAAAGTGCGTGAATGCTTTGTCCTTTTAATGGAGGTAGGATTTCAAATGTAAATTGAGTTGCACCAGAAGACTGTGCGATATGTTCCGTTATTTTCATCTAACAATTCTTAAAATAATTCACTATTCAGCTAAATTAGGGTTCAACCATTTTCGGGCTTCATCCAAAGGAATTCCCCTACGTTTGCTGTAGGAAACCAACTGATCCTCTTTAATTTTTCCTAATCCAAAATACTTAGCCTCGGGATGTGCAAAATAATACCCGGAAACGGCTGCAGCCGGCCACATGGCCAAACTTTCGGTGAGTTTTACCCCAATCTCTTGTTCTACATTTAACAGCTCCCAAAGTGTCTTTTTTTCTAAATGATCTGGACATGCAGGATAACCAGGTGCTGGGCGAATTCCTTTATAAGTTTCTTGTATTAAATCCTCGTTGGTTAGATTTTCATCCGAAGCATACCCCCAATATTCTTTTCTCACCTTTAAATGTAGGTATTCTGCAAAAGCTTCAGCCAAACGATCGGCTAGAGCTTTAATCATGATGGAGTTGTAATCGTCATTTGCCTCTTCAAAAGCTTTAGCTTTTTCAGCAGTACCGAATCCTGTGCAAACACAAAAAGCTCCCACATAATCTTGAATTCCTGACCCCTTTGGAGCGATAAAATCGGCTAGGGCAAGGTTGGGTTGGTCTTTGGTTTTTTTTAACTGTTGTCTGAGTGTAAGCCATTTAGCCTGTAACTCCGTTCTATTCGAATTGGTATAAATTTCAATATCGTCTCCTTGAGTGTTTGCTGGAAAGATCCCAAAACGTGCTTTAGCAGCAAGCCACTTTTCATTGACAATTTGTTTTAACATCTCTTGTGCATCTGCAAACAAACTCTGAGCTTGTTCACCTACTACAGCATCTTCTAAAATTTCAGGATATTTTCCATGAAGATCCCATGATCTAAAAAAGGGGGACCAATCAATAAAAGGAACCAATTCCTCCAAAGGAAAGTTATTTAAAGTAATCCCTCCTTGAACAGAAGGAGGGGTTGGTGTAAAGTTGCTCCAATCTAATTGTAGTGCATTTTTCTGTGCTTCCTCATAGCTCAAATAGGTTTTGGCAGAAGTACGCTCTAAAAATTTCTCTTTAAATATTTCATACTCTTTACGAATTTGAAGTACATAAGGCTCTTTTTTATCCTTTTGTAACAAATTACTTACCACTCCTACTGCCCTTGAAGCATCGTTTACATGAATTACGGGTGCTTTTGAATAAGGTGCGATTTTTACAGCAGTATGGGCTTTTGAGGTAGTAGCACCGCCAATCAAAACAGGGATTTTTATGTTTTGACGGTCCAGTTCTTTTGCCAAATACACCATCTCATCTAATGAGGGTGTTATCAATCCAGAAAGTCCAATAACATCGACTTGTTCCTCAATAGCACGCTGAATGATGATTTCTGGAGGAACCATAACTCCCAAATCGATAATTTCATAATTATTGCAAGCTAATACAACACTCACAATATTTTTACCGATATCGTGAACATCTCCTTTAACAGTTGCCATCAATACTTTTCCAGCATATTGGGAACCTACACTTTTTTCAGCCTCTATAAATGGCTGAAGATAGGCCACGGCTTTTTTCATTACCCGAGCGGATTTTACTACTTGAGGTAAAAACATTTTTCCCGCTCCAAAGAGATCTCCTACGACATTCATGCCGTCCATCAAAGGGCCTTCAATAACTTCTATCGGTCGATTCGCTTGAAGGCGGGCTTCTTCCGTATCAATTTCTATAAAGGCATCGATCCCCTTGACTAGGGCGTGATTTATCCGACTTTTAAGATCTTCTTTTCTCCAACTGTCGTCTTGTTTTTTTCGAGTCTTTGTTGAATTTACAAGTTGTTCTGCATATTCGAGTAATCGTTCCGTAGCATTTTCTTTCCGATCCAACAAAACATCCTCAACATGTTCCATCAATTCTTTGGGAACTTCGTCGTATACCTCCAATAAGGTTGGATTAACTATACCCATATTCATTCCATGCTGTATGGCATGAAAAAGGAATGAAGCGTGCATGGCCTCTCTGACAGTATCATTTCCTCGAAAGGAAAAAGAAACATTACTCACCCCTCCACTAACACTTGCATGGGGCAAATTTTCGCGAATCCATTTTGTCGCTCCAAAAAAGTCTAGAGCGTTTTTACGATGTTCCTCCATCCCTGTTGCAACAGGAAAAATATTGGGATCAAAAATGATGTCTTCGGGTGGAAATTGTATGGCGTTGACCAAAAGATCATAGGAGCGTTTGCATATTTCTATTCTGCGTTCTAAAGAATCCGCTTGCCCATCTTCATCAAATGCCATGACGATAACTGCCGCACCAAATTTTTTGATGGTAGAAGCTTGCTTTAAAAAATTAGCTTCTCCTTCTTTCAAACTAATGGAATTCACAACGCATTTTCCTTGTACAACTTTGAGTCCAGCTTCAATGATTTCCCATTTGGAACTGTCGATCATAACAGGTACTCGTGCGATGTCGGGTTCTGCAGCGATAAGATTTAGAAAGGTGGTCATTGCAGCAGCACCGTCTATCATCCCTTCATCCATATTCACATCGATGATCTGTGCTCCCCCTAAAACCTGATCTCGGGCTATTTCAACTGCTTCAGTGTAATTTTGATTTTCAATCAACCGTAGAAACTTTCTCGACCCCGTAACATTAGTTCGTTCTCCAACATTGACAAAATTGGTGGTTTCATCGATTACGAGCGGCTCGAGACCTGATAACAACAACGGTTTTTTCTTGAAGTCAGGCATCTTCTATTTTTTTGGGGTTTCTAGGACTGTATTTTTTTGCGACTTCAGCGATTAATCGAATATGCTCAGGAGTGGTTCCACAGCATCCTCCAATAATATTGACTACATTTTGTTTGAGATATTCTTCAATCAAATCCCGCATTTCTTCTGGAGTCTGATCGTATTCTCCAAAAGCATTCGGAAGTCCGGCATTAGGATGAGCGGATATAAATTGATCGCTTTTAGAAGAGAGTCGCTTGAGGTAAGGTAATAATTGATCAGCGCCCAAGGCGCAATTAAATCCGATACTTAATATCGGCACATGACTTAAAGAAATTCTAAACGCTTCAACGGTTTGACCAGAAAGTGTTCTACCACTAGCATCGGTAATGGTTCCGCTGATCATAACTGGAAGTTCTATTTGCTTTTCTGTTTTTACTTGATCTATTGCAAACAACGCTGCTTTTGCATTAAGTGTATCAAAAATGGTTTCTACAAGTAAAACATCTACACCTCCATCAATCAACCCCTCTATTTGTTCAATATAAGAAGTAACCAACTGATCGAAAGTAACCGCACGAAATCCAGGGTCATTCACATCAGGCGACATGCTTGCTGTGCGGTTGGTAGGACCGATTGAGCCTGCTACATAACGGGGTTGGTTGGGTGTTCTTAGTTTAAATTCTAAAACTACTTCTTTAGCGATTTTAGCACTTTCATAATTCAATTCGTAAGCCAAATCCTCCATGTGATAATCCGACATTCCGATTGAGGTGGACGAAAAAGTATTGGTTTCAATAATGTCTGCTCCAACTTCCAAATAGGCTCTGTGAATTCCTTTTATAAGTTCAGGTTGAGTAAGGGAAAGTAAATCATTATTCCCTTTGAGTGGATAGGGGTGGTTTTCAAAACGACTGGACCGAAAATCAGCTTCCTCAAGAGGATATTGCTGAATCATGGTGCCCATGGCTCCGTCCAGGATTAAAATTCTTTTCTGTAAAGCTTGTTCTAGATCTGACATACTGAATATTAAAATATTTATGTTGTCAAGAAAAGTGGAGAGTACTCTTCGTTATCTTCCTAGTAATTAAAATTACTAGTAGAATTTAGCACCTTCTTTATTGCTAAAGGGTTGCCAAGGCTTCAAAGGGTCTATTCCCTCAACCTTTCTTGATAACAACTAATAATTTAAAGAACTAGCTACAAAAGTAGGAACTATATTTTTTTAAATCAAACAAAGTGGTGTTTAAATACCGATTTGTAGTTTAAGATTTTTTTTAGTGTATCGTATGGACAAAAAATTATGTGATGGACTGAACAACAGCTTTAGGAGATTCTTTGCGAGAACCGTCAAATCCATCTATCCCGCTAACGGTGGTGTATTTTAATATGTATTTTTTGTCAGGATTGATGATTCTATAAGCAGCCTGACACATTAAAGTTGCTTCGTGAAATCCACATAAAATTAATTTTAATTTTTCAGGATAGGTATTTACATCCCCAATTGCAAATATCCC
>JAFMCA010000037.1 GCA_017858055.1 Flavobacteriaceae bacterium | reverse complement strand
AGTTCATGGTAAGATTTGGGGCAAAAAGGAGGAATTTATTCCTCCTTTTTATTTTAGTAAACTTTTTACTGTGCTCCTTTCGAGTAGAGTTCAGCGACTTTATTCCAATCAATTACATTAAAAAAAGCTTCAATATAATCGGGTCTTCGATTTTGATAGTTTAGATAGTAAGCATGTTCCCAAACATCCATGCCCAGGATGGGTGTTCCTCCACAACCAACACCCGGCATTAGAGGGTTGTCTTGATTCGGAGATCCACATACTTCAACGCTACCGTTAGCATGAACACATAACCATGCCCATCCGGAACCGAATTGTGTTGCTCCAGCAGTACTAAAAGCCGTTTTGAAACCTTCAAAACTTCCAAAAGCCTTATTGATCGCATCAGCTAAACTTCCTGAGGGAGTTCCGCCACCCTGAGGGGACATAATATTCCAATACAGGCAATGATTATAAAATCCACCTCCATTATTACGAACAGCCTTATTGTTAAGATCTAAATTTTTCAGAATTTCTTCAATAGATTGAGTGGCTAAGGGGGTGTTGACAATTGCATTGTTGAGGTTTGTAGTATAACCGTTGTGATGCTTACTGTGGTGTATCTCCATGGTTCGAGCGTCAATGTGGGGCTCTAATGCATTGTAAGCGTAAGGTAAAGCGGGTAATTCAAAAGACATATGATATATTTTTATGATTCACACAAAATTAAAATTTCTTTTCTGAATAGAAGGCTAAGTTTTGAAAAGCCTTACTTTTAGGAAGGGATTAATTTCTATGAAGCAATCCAATTTCCATATTATCAATGCTGCAGCGGGATCGGGAAAAACCTATACCCTAGTTCTGTATTATCTCACCACATTGTTAGGATCTAATAATTCTAGGCCTTATCGAATGATGTTGGCATTGACATTTACTAACAAGGCAGTAAATGAAATGAAAGCAAGGATTTTGGAGGCCTTGTATATACTCTATCAGGCACCCGAAAAAGACCCTTTTTTGATGCAGTATCTTTGTACTCACTTGGGAATTGATAAAAACACACTACTCGATCGGGCAGAAAAAATGTTACGTAAAATCGTGTTCGAATACGGGAGTTTTGATGTGATTACTTTAGATAAATTCACCCACAGAATTGTACGAACTTTTGCAAAGGAATTTGAATTACCTCAGGGATTTGAAGTAGAGCTCGATTCTAAACGTGTTTTAAAACGAGTGGTTCATTCCATAATAAATCAAATCGGGCAAGATGAATTTATTACTCAGCTTCTTTTTGAACTTAGTATCACCAAAATGAATCAAGGTTTAAGTTGGGACGTCCAAACCGATTTGGATGATTTTGCTTCACTGCTTCTTAATGAAAACGACAGGCTTCCTCTTTCAGATCTTCGAAAAAAAGACAGAGCTACCCATCAAAAGGATCAAGAAAAAATTAAAAAGAGCATAAAAAAAACGGAAGATAGAATCCACACCCTTGCAATTAATTTTTTAAAATTTCTCGATGAAAATGGTTTCGAACGAGGAGTTTTTATGCGTGATGCTTTGCACAAACATCTAGAAGTAGTTCAAAGCGGAAAATTTGAAAAACTTTATGAAAATCAGCTTGAATCGATGCTGAAAGGGGATCGGCCCCTTTATAAAAAAGCTACAGATCAAGCCACCGTCGATCAAATCGAAGAACAGCGCTCGTTACTATTGCATCATTTTTTTGAAATAAAAAATGCAGTAGGGTTGTATTTATTGCTTGACAGAACACTTAAATTCTGGACACCAAGGCTTGTTTTGCAAGAAATAGAGAAAGGTTTAGAAGCGTATCAAAATGAGAACCAAATTCGACTACTAGGAGAATTTAATCGAAAAATCAGCGCCTTGGTTCAAGCAGAACAGGCCCCTTATATTTTTGCAAGACTTGGAGAACGTTACCAGCATTTTTATTTGGATGAATTTCAAGATACCTCATCTTTACAATGGTCAAATTTAGTTCCGCTTATAGGAAATGCATTGGAGGGTGAAACCCTAGACGGAACAAGAGGCTCCTTACTTTTAGTAGGAGATCCTAAGCAAGCAATTTACCGATGGAGAGGGGGTGATATCCAACAATTTGTGAATTTATTAAACAAAAAAAGCAATCCTTTTCAGGTAGCGCCATGGATAAAACGATTGGAAGTGAATTACCGTTCTGCGGCTGCTATAGTCGAATTTAATAATGCTTTTTTTCTCCATGTTGCACAAGCGCTACATTCACCAGAAATCGAATCGATTTACGGAACCGATAGTCAACAACAAGTAAACCTTCCAGGGGGTTTTGTCCAGATTAAAGCAGTAGGTAAAGGGGCTAAACAAGATGAAAAAAAGCCTTTGTATATTTCGGAAACGCTGAATGCTGTAGCACAGGCTATGGCAAATCAATACAGCGAAAAAGAGATAGCGGTTTTGGTGCGTACAAAAGATCAGGCTGTTGCTATTGGAGCAGAATTGATCGCTGAGGGATATAACATAGTCTCTTCAGATTCATTAGAAGTATTAAAATCCCCTCAAGTTCAACTTCTAATTGCGATACTGAAGTTGTTCGATCAACCCGAACAAATTACTCAACATAAAATCATTTTAGACCGTCTTTGGGAGTTTTCTGAAGTGGAAAAAACAGCTTACTTTGAATTTGTAGATCAAACGGTACTGCTCTCTACCGCCAAATTTTTTAAAGCAATTCAAAAGCAGTTTTCTATTTCTTTTAATCCAAACGAGTTTGATCGATTACCGCTAGTTGAAAAAGTAGATTATTTGGTAGAAAGCTTTCCTTTTTTAGATTCAAACGATGCTTTTGTAAGCAGCTTTATGGAGGATGTCTTTGAGTTTAGTAGGAGTGGTGTGGCTTCTCTTGCGACTTACATAAAACATTGGGAAGAACAAGCTGAAAAGTTGCGTCTTGCTTCGCCTGAAAACAAGAATGCCATCCGCGTCATGACAATACACCAAGCCAAAGGGTTAGAGTTTCCAGTGGTGATCTTACCCTTTATGGATACTCCTATTAATCCAAATATTACGGAGAAAATCTGGTATTCTTTCAAAGAGACTGAGTTGGAGGAAGTTCAATGGGGATGGTTTAATTTTTCTAAGAAATTACCCCTGTTCGGTACCCAGGCTGAAGCACTTTATAAAGAACAATTGGTAGCCAAACAATTCGATGCATTGAATGTTCTCTATGTGGCATTAACTCGAGCTAAGGATCAGCTTTACATTATTACTCAAGAAGTTTCAGAGAGTACCTCACCTACGAATTATGCACAACTGTTTTCGAGTTTTGTTTTAGACCAAGGCAAGGTTTTAGATGAAAATACAGCCTATGAATCAGGCGAACAAAAAGAGAAAAGCTCATCAAAATCGTTACAAGAAGAACCTCAAAAAATAAACCTACAATTGGGGATTTCAAATCGTTGGAAAAATAAAATTATCGTTCCATCACTCATAAATGAAGAAGTGCATATTGCTCAAAAAAAAGGAGTACTCTTGCACGATGTACTTGCTAAGATTAGGAGTAGAGAAGAGCTTACAAGGGTATTGGAGGAGGAGCATTTGAAACAACTCCCTGAAGAAGAATTTTTGGCGATGAAGTCAAGTATTACCCAATTGATTCAACATCCTGAGCTAAACGTACTTTTTGAGGGTTCGGATCAGGTGTTTTGTGAAAAAGAACTTTTAATTCCCAACCAGCCCATCTTGCGACCTGATAGGATGAATATTAGCAAAGAAGGGAAAGTGACAATACTAGATTATAAAACGGGGAAACCCAAAGCAAAACATCAAGAACAGATTGAGGGGTATGCCGAAGTGATGAAACAATTCGGGTATAAACAGGTTGAGACCAAACTGGTATATATCGACCAGGACGTTCAAGTAGTGACAATAAATCAAAGTTTAAATTAGATGGTGTTCATGAATTTGTTTTCAAAATTTAAATGGCTAGTTAGATCCATTAAATCATGGAGTAGATGCTAACTTTTTTAGATGATGTCGCAAAAAAAATTCTTCAATCCAATGAAAAATTGGATCGAATTAGAATTATAGTGCCCAGTATTCGAGCAATTAAATTTTTAAAAGAAGCGTTTAAAAAAAATCTTAAGAAACCAATTTTTGCACCGGAGATTATAAGTATCGAGTCTTTTATTGAGGAGTTGTCCGGGATAAAAAAAATTAATTCACAAGAATTGCACTTTGTGTTTTATTCCATTTATCAAAAACTAACTCCTGTTGACGAACAAAATTCTTTAACTCAGTTTTTGAGTTGGGCACCAAGCCTTCTTAGTGAATTCAATGAGATTGACTCCCAATTGGTGGATTCAAATTCTATTTTCAGTTTCATGAGTGCAGTGGAACGGATCGAGTATTGGGATCCCAAAAAAGGGGGAGAGATCAGCAAACAATTTTTTAAATTCCAAGCTCAGGTACCACAGCTTTACAGCAACTTATATCGTGTACTTATCAAAAGACAACAAGGCTACTCAGGGTTGCAATATCGGGAAGCGACACAGAATCTTGGGCATTATTTAGAGTCCACCTTACCCTATCATTATTTTGTAGGGTTTAATGCGCTGACTAAATCTGAGGAAGTGATAATTCAAGAATTGATAGCCGAGCAAAAGGCTGAAATTTTATGGGATTTAGATCATTCCTTTTTTGAAGATCCCTTTCACAGCGCGGGTCATTTTATTAGAAACTACAGCAAAGAATGGACTTTTCTAAGGCAAGATTTCAAAAGTCAATTTTCCAATTATTTTTTAAATCCTAAAAAAATTGAGGTAATCAATGTTTCTAAAAACATTGATCAGGCAAAAGCAGCTGCCCAAATTGCCATTGAAACTTACAGAGCAACTCCTTCAGATACGATTGCATTAGTGTTAGGAGATGAAGGAATTTTACAACCGCTGCTTTCGGCTATATCGGCTACAGAGGTCCCATGGAATGCTTCTATGGGTTATCCTCTAAACGATTTAGGAGAAGCAAATTATTTTCTGACACTTTTTGAAGTACTTAAACAAGCAAATAGCGAAAAAGTTTCGGTGGATCTGATTCGTACGCTGATGGAAAACCAACTCCTAACAGACTATCTAGAAGAAAAGGGAATTGATCTTAAAAAAGCCATACAGGAGCAAAAAAAGTATCGCAGCACTACTCTCAGTTTAAAAACAGTGTATGGAAAATCTGAAGCGGGGGCTTTACTATTCGGTCCCTTTGACAACATCGAATTGTTTTTAAAGAGGATGATCAACCTTTCGGAAAACTTGGCAGAACTTGCATATAAAAACAATGTATCGGCTTTAAGCATCTATGTATCAGATCGTATGGTATCCCTATGGAAGCAAATTTTAGAATTGCATCAATCCAATCCGGGAATGAAAACGTTAATTGATGTAGAGGAGGTTTTTGTAAGCTTTCTCAGAAAAGAAAAATTGGACTTTGCAGGAGATCCTTTTTTAGGAATACAGATTATGGGCGTGCTGGAGAGTCGTGTTTTAGATTTTGATCACGTAATCGTTACACATGTTAATGAAGGGAGTTTGCCTTTCGGGAAAACACCATTTTCTTCTATTCCCTTTGATGTACGGAAAAAGTATGGACTGAATACCTTTATTGAACAAGACCATTTATATGCGTATCACTTTTTTAGGTTGTTGCAACGTGCAAAACATATTTCCCTGTTGTACAACGATGTCTCGGACGGTTTATTTTCTGGAGAAAAAAGTAGGTTTTTGATTCAATTGGAATATTTCAAAAAACCCCAACACGAATTGGTGTTTAAGCAATTGGATTTTCAATTAAATTCTCCAGTAGAAGCAGTTCGCGAGGGGATAAAAACCCCTGCTGTGTTAAAGCGAATCAAGGAAGTCGCCCTTCAAGGATTTTCTCCTTCCTCATTGACTCAATATATCCGTGATCCCTTTATGTTTTATGAGCAGCGATTACTCAAAGTAAGGCCTGAAGAATCCCAAGAAATCGAAATTAATGCAGCAGAAAAGGGAACAATTATTCACGAAGTTTTAGAAGAATTGTATAAACCCTTTTTAGGAAAAAAACTGGAGGACTATCACTATGCTAAAATGTTGGAATCACTTCCAGATAAACTGCAATCTTGTTTTGAAAAAAAAGTTCAAGGATTGGGGATTCAGACAGGTAAAAATTACCTCATTTATAAAGTCACCCAGGAATTGCTTAAAGGGTTTTTAAAAGAAGAGCGAGCACTAATTCAAGAAGGAAATAGTTTAGTTATTTATGCTCTTGAAAAACAATTTCATGTTCCAATACGGCTTGAAGAAAAGAAAGAGGAACTTTTTTTAAAAGGAACAGTGGATCGAATTGATATTTTAAATGGAGTGACTCGTGTTGTTGATTATAAAACCGGAAGTGTAACAGCGGCCGATTTGGCTTTTTCTGACTGGGAAGAACTCATTACGGATCCAAAAAAAAGCGCTCTGTTCCAAGCCTTACTCTATACCTATGCTTTGAGATCCGATTTTAATGGAGAAAGTGTAATCACAGGAATAATTCCCTTGAAAAATTTTAATACTAGTTTTTTAATAGCTTCCACAAACGAAATACCCAGGAAACGTGTTCCTTTGAAAATCGATGAATCGTCCTATGCTCATTTTGAGCAGATACTTTTTAAACTGATAAATGAAATTTTTGATCCTAAGAAAGCTTTTGTTCAAAAAATATAATTGGGGATTTCAGGGAGTCGGGTTCTTGAGAGTTAGATTTTATTTATTTATTATATTTAACAAGTACAATTTAAAATACGTGTCCAGCATAAAGTAATGCACAAGAAGGTGTTGTGTTTCCTAAGATGATGGATCAATAACCTAAAATCTCAAATTGTGGATAAAAAAGATGATTTTGATAAAATTGACACCAATCAAGATGGATACATTTCTCGTGATGAGTATGCTGACGCGAACAAATCCGCTGGGATTGAGAAAGAAAATTTAAATTGGTTTCTGCGATTAATAACTCTAGGAGATCGATTTGATATCAAAGATTTTTGGGATCGAGTAAAAAAATCTATAGTTGAATTTATAATTCTAGTTTTTGGTGTAACGGTGTCTTTTGGAATTGAACAACAAGGGGGGGATTCTGAAAACCGAACTCATGGGATTGAAAATCTTGTAAACCTCAAAGAAGAGGTAGGTAAAATGATTGAATATACAGACGAATATATCGAACAAATCGATTGGGTGGTTTCCATGTACAGAAAACAATATGATCGATGGGATCAAGACAACGATAGTGTTTTTATTGATTTTATTGAAGATGAAGAAGAACCGAACGGGAAACTTTACTTTTCCCCTATGGGGAACTATACTCAGAGGGATCCATTTAATCCCGAAAGAGTAATTTTTGATGCCATTAAACTCGATGGGACCTTTCGATTATTGCCGAAAAAAGTTGGGTTAAAGATGACTCAAATCTACGATGGTGTCGAATTGGGATATCTGATTGAAAATACCGGGAAAATTGAAGAAAATTTAGTAAACCAATTCACCAATCGTATTGCTACAAAGTGGGTTTATGATTTAACTTGGGTTGAGGCTGACTATAACGAATTTTGGTTGGAAAACCGAAAATACATTCAGCAGGACAAATTCATAAAGTACAATCTATTTAAGCGTTTGGAGCTTTGGGAAACATCTGTTCAAGAACAGTTGCAAAATTATAAGTCTTCTCTGGAATCGGGCACCAAAATGTTAGACTCAGTTATTCAGGTTAGAGACAGCGAATTTGAATTTATTTGGTGGGTATTGAACCCGAAAGATTAAGTTTTCTTATGAATCAGTTCTGCAACCAGTTTCCCTGAAATTAGAGCTGGAGGGACCCCTGGACCGGGTACGGTTAATTGTCCTGTAAAATACAAATCCTTTACTTTTTTACTTTTTAGTTTTGGTCTCAAAAAGGCGGTTTGAAGTAAGGTATTTGCCATTCCATAAGCATTCCCTTTATAGGAGTTGTAGTCCTCAATAAAATCATTGACGCAAAAAGATTCTTTAAAAAGTACATGAGATTTTAGTTCTTGTTGAGTCAGTTTTTCAAGCCGCGTGAGTACCAGGTCATAATAATGTGCTCGGAGCTCGGGAGTATCCTCTAAATCTGGAGCTATAGGGATCAACAAAAAGCAGGCTTCTTTTCCCTCTGGGGCCATAGACGGATCTGAGGTCGAAGGGAAGTTTGCGTAGAAAAGTGGATTTTCAGGCCAGGCAGGGTGATCATAAATGGCTTGAGCATGGGTGTCAAAATCTACATCGAAAAAGAGGTTGTGATGAAAAACGTTTTTTACTTTTTTATCAAGACCAATGTAGAAGAGTAAAGAGGACGGGGCAAAGACTTTTTTGTCCCAATAGGCCTCACTATATGCTCGGTGCTTTGGTTCGAGAAGGGTTTCAGTATGGTGGTAATCGGCACCAGAAAGGACAACATCTGCAGCCACAAATGACCCATTCACAAGAATTCCTTTCGCTTTCCCTGAAGCATCAACTTCTATTTTACTTACCGAGGCATCCGTATGGAATACGACTCCAAGAGATTCAGCAATGCCAACCATTCCCTCCACGATTCGGTACATGCCATTTTTTGGATGCCAAGTTCCTAGGCCAAAATCTGCCCAATTCATAAAGTTGTAAAAGGAGGGGGTATTCGCTGGTTTCGCTCCAAGAAATAAAACCGGGAATTGGAGTATTTGTCTTAGTTTGGGACTTTTAAATTCTTTGTATACGTCTTTTTTAATATTACTTAAAAAGTAGTTAATTTTTCTAATGGTAACAGGGGTTACCAATTCTAATGGGGACAAACCAGGGCGATAAACCAGATCCTGGATAGCAATCGTATAGTTTTCTTTGGCGGAAGCCATAAAGCGTTTTAGCTTTGTACTACTGCCTACTTCTTCGTGTTCAAAAACGGCGTAAATTTTTTCAAGGGAATCACCAATAGCAATGGATTCGTTTTCTCCAAAAACAACCTGATATCCGGGATCGAGTCGATCCAATTCGTACAGATCACTGGTTTTTTTCCCAAAATCGTTGTAAAATGATTCAAAGACATCCGGCATCCAATACCAAGAGGGCCCCATATCAAACGTGAATCCCTCCTTTTTGAGTTGACGTGCCCGACCTCCTAAGGTGCTATTTTTTTCGTAAACATGGACTTCATTGTTTTCTTGAGCAAGGTAGCAGGCAGCAGAGAGTGAGGAAAACCCCGAGCCGATAATGACAATTTTTCTTTTCATAGCAGCACAAAGGTAATCTAAAAAAAGAGCTTAAAAAATGAAGGGCTATTTTGTAGCCCACTCAATACCACGAGTCATTAGAGTCCATACTTCAGAAACTTCAAAGAGGTCCTCCGAATGCCCTAATGCGGAATAAAATACGCGACCCTTACCATAGGGTTTTTTCCAAATCACGGGGATTTCTACCCCTTCAATCCAGGCATCGTGTTCACCGCTAAAACGTGTGGTCGCTAAGACTTCAATAAGTGGATCAAAATGCATATAATATTGTTCTGTATGCAGATTAAAATCTCGAATTCCTTTGGTTATTTCGTCTTCTTTTTCGGTAATGGTAACTTGATAATCTACCTGTCCTCCTGGATGTTTAACAAATTGCCCTCCTACCATATATTGGAATTCGGTATCGTTTCTAAAGGAATCACCTAAACCTCCGTGACATCCTGCAAGTCCCACTCCGTTGAGAATTGCGCGACTTAAACCACTGGACTCTCTGGCGCTCATTTTACTCATGGTAATATGTTGAATGACTAAATCGAGTGAATCCATGAGTTCAGTATCCGTGTAGGATGCTGTACTTTCTGAGAGAATTACATTCGCATGTTGTGTTTTAAGCCAGTCCGCTATTTTAGTTGCAAAAATTTCTGGCTGGTGACCTTTCCAGCCTCCATAGACAACAAGTATATTTTTTCCCTCCAGGGTTGAAGGTTGTTGTGCAATAATTTTAATCCCTGAAAATTGGAGCAGTAGGAAAACAAAGATTAATTTTTTCATGGATGAAGCATTTTTATAAATCTGACCCTAAGAAACAAAAATTTATGTCAGAAGAAAAATTTTAATTTAGGATTATCTCTTTCTAGAGCTATGAATTTCCTCCACAAATGAAGCACTAATAATTCCTGTAGGAATGGCTACTACACCAATTCCCACCAAGGAAATTATTGAAGCAAAAACTTTCCCCCAAACCGTAATAGGTACAATATCCCCGTAGCCTACTGTAGCTAGAGATACGGTAGCCCACCAGAGAGAAGCAGTAATGCTGGAGAAAACTTCGGGCTGGGCTTCATTTTCTAAAAAGTAGATGGCAGATGCTGAAAAGAGTATGGTCAAAATGGAAAGGAATAAAGTGAACTTCAATTCATTTTTAACAGAGGTTAAGGCCTTAATAAAAAGCTTCAAGGACTTACTGTCTCTGCCGAGCTTAAACACACGGGAGAGTCTAAACAGTCGGAGAATTCTGAAAAATCGACCGTCTAACAATACAAATTGCTTTAAGTAAAAAGGAAGGATAGAAATTAAATCGATCAATCCAAAAAAACTAAACATGTATTTTTTAACTCCTTTCCACTTTTCTTCTTTGAAGCTGGTCAGTATCCTGTAGAGGTATTCTAAGGAGAAAATGAGTATGGATACGAGTTCAAAATAGTGAAAACCTCTAGAGAACTGTTTCTCAATGGATTGATGAGATTCGAGAACCATTGCAACGATATTGGCAATGATTAAGGCATAGATAAAAATATCAAAACGATTCATTTTTTTCATTAATCTAAATTTAGTAACATGAAAATACACTTTTTTACCTGAACTGTATATAGTGTAACTTAATGATTCACAGAATCATATACTTTTTTTATCGATCAGTTAAAAAATTAATCTCATAAACACTTTTTGTATAACAATTTTTATATATCTTTAAACAAGTTTAAATTCAATTTGGTTTCAAACGTCTCTGCAAGATTACTTCCATAAGTTAAATTCTAAAATCCTAAACAGAGACGTTTTTCTTTGTTCCCCTAGATTAAACTGCTATATTAGAGCATTAGCAATCGGCTAAGAAAACCATGCCAGCAATAACCACTTTAACTTTCTTTTCGTTCCAAAAGCACCGATTGTGGGCTTTTAAACAAATGGGGGTTGTTGGTAAGCAAATGCAAGAGGTGAAGGGTTTGCAATTTTATAAATTTCTTGGAACAGGTGGAGGAGATGGTTTTAGTTTGTCTCCTGATTTTTCTACCTATGCTTTTATGGGAGTTTGGACCAAGCAAGAGGATTATACGCATTTCATTAGCAACCATAGGGTCTTTAAGTCCTATCAAAAAAAAGCCCATTCCCAAAGAGATCTTGTTTTGCAATCCGTTAAAAGCCATGGAAAATGGAGTGGATTCAATCCGTTTAAAAATATTGAAAGTACACTTGACGAGCAGCAGTTGAGTATAAAAAACAAATTAAAAGTCGTCGTAATTACTAGAGCTACCCTCCGCTGGAACCGACTTTTTTCTTTCTGGAAAGCTGTCCCTGCAGCGAGTAAAGCCATTCAATCAGCGGAAGGGGTTTTGTATTATAAGGGAATTGGGGAGTGGCCTTTTATTCAACAAGCTACGGTAAGTATTTGGGAGAGCTTCGAGGCCGTAAATGCCTTTGCTTATAAAGGAAGGCAACATGCAAAAATCGTACAAGAGACTCGCCAAAAAAACTGGTATAAAGAAGATCTTTTTTCTCGTTTTTATTTACTTTCCGATACAACTAAAAAACTGTCTTCATGAAAAGTGTACACATTGTAGGTGCAGGGGTTGCTGGATTGGCAAGCAGTATTCGTTTGGCATTAAAAGGGTATCAGGTGACTGTTTTTGAAGCGAATGACTATCCTGGAGGTAAACTCTCCGCTTTCGAGTTAAAGGGGTATCGTTTTGATGCAGGCCCCTCTTTGTTTACCATGCCAGACTATATTACGCAGCTTTTCGATATGGCAGGTTTAGAAGCAGAAACCTATTTTCAATACAAAAAAAAAGATGTTGCTTGCAACTATTTTTGGTCAGATCACACCCAGTTTACGGCCTATTCTGATCGGCACTTATTTATCAAGGAAGTAGAAAAGGTATTTGGAGAACCTGCAGAGAAAGTCGAAAAATATTTAAAAAAAGCTCAAAAAAAATACACCCTTACCCACTCCCTTTTTTTAGAACAGTCGCTTCACCGGTTTAAAACTTATTTTACGCTTTCCACCTTAAAAGCTATCGCAAATTTGAGGGTATTAGAACTTCCGAAAAGCTTACATCAAGTGAATCAAGAAAACTTCAAAGCAGCTCAATTGGTTCAACTTTTTGATCGGTATGCAACCTATAACGGTTCAGACCCCTTTCAAACGTCTGGTATAATGACCTTAATCCAGCATTTAGAAGGGCATTATGGAACTTTTATTCCCACAAAAGGGATGGTTTCCATTACACAAGCATTATTTGATTTAGCCAAAAAGTTGGGAGTACATTTTCATTTTAACACCAGGGTGCATGAAATTATTGTCGAAAATAATTTAGCAAAAGGAATTCATACGAGTACAGGATTTCATCCAACGGATTTGGTAGTGTCCAATATGGATGTTTACCCGACGTATAAAAAACTGTTACCCCAACATAAAGCCCCTGAAACAACTTTGCAGCAAGAACGTTCAAGTTCAGCAGTCATATTTTATTGGGGAATTGAGCATACTTTTGATTCGCTTGATTTACATAACATCTTTTTTTCGGATGATTATCAAAAAGAATTTAAAGCAATTTTTGAAGATAAAACCGTTGCAGATGACGTCACAATTTATGTAAATATCACCTCTAAAGATGTTCCCCAGGATGCGCCTAAAGGATGCGAAAATTGGTTTGTGATGATCAATACACCCGCAAATCATGGCCAAGATTGGGAGGCCTTGGTAAAAAAGTTGCGCAAACAAATTATCTCTAAACTTTCCAAGGAGTTAGGAACTTCATTAGGTCCTTTAATTGCTTGTGAGGAGGTCCTCACGCCACCCATGATTGAAGAAAAAACACAATCCCATTTAGGGGCTTTGTATGGAGCGTCGAGTAATAATCCCATGGCGGCATTTTTAAGACATCCAAATTTTTCTAATCGTATAAAAAACTTATATTTTTGTGGTGGAAGCGTTCATCCAGGAGGCGGGATTCCACTATGTTTACTCTCAGCGAAAATTGTCGATGAAATGATACCCAAAGCGAGTTAATGAACTTAAGTACAGTCTTTACCAAACAACACGTTTCCATTTTTCTGATCTGGTTATTTCACGTATCGGGTATCCTTGGAATTATTTACAGTAATGCCTCATGGTTTGTTCGTGCTACTCCTCTAAATTTACTTTTAAGTTTTGGGCTTCTCCTCATTAATTTAAAGCGCGATCAAAAAGCGCTTGGTCTGCTCTTTCTGTGTTTTGTTGTGGGAATGGCAGCGGAAATATTGGGGGTACGTTACGGACTTATTTTTGGCGAATATTCTTATGGAGCAGTTTTAGGACCCAAAGTATTTGAGGTGCCTTGGCTGATTGGAATTAATTGGTGCATACTGACCTTTATTACCGGGAGTATTGCCGCTTTTTTTTCAAATTCGTTTTGGTTGAAAACACTTCTCGGTGTGGGGCTGATGCTTACTTTGGATTTAGTCATTGAACCCGTAGCACCTGTACTCGATTTTTGGACGTTTTCTGAGGGTTTGGCATCTGTTCATAATTATGTTGGGTGGGCGTTCGTGGCTTTTCCTCTTCAAATGGGATTTCACCATTGGAAAATTCAAATCGATGGGCCTTTCCCTTTTCACTTATTTATACTTCAGTTTTTATTTTTCACCATACTTTTGTTCAAGATTAATTCAATAGGAATTTAATGGAAACGAAAATCAAACCGTACCTCTTTTTTGTCTATTCGTTACTGTTTCTCATTTCATGCACAAATCAAAAACAACAGCTCGGGACGGTCTCTTCCACTCTAGTTGAACAAACTAGAGATTCTATACCCAAACCGGAATTTGAACTGATTGCGTATCCTGAAGAATTTTTAACAGCCTATGAACTGGAGGAGTGGGAAGCTTTTAGGAATATATACGAATCCATGTCCCGACTCAAAGAATTGAATGTGGAGGATGTTGAGGTGGACCTGATTGCCTTGTCTGCACGGATAAAAGAAATGCGAACAAATCCCTTGCCGGATCTTTTAAATATACCTCAAATTACCAGTCGCTTGAAGGTTGTGGATATGCAGACACAGAAATCTCGATATTTTACAAGACATTACAAATCGGATTCTCTTGTACCTTCTTTACAATTATTGTATCAGTATTACAACGCCTTGGTTTCTAGGATGATATCACTAAAGGATGAAGATCAAAATTTTGAAACAGGAACTACCTCAGAAACCGCTCTTTAATAAGAAGCTCGTTTTTTTTCTAAAATAAGCTCCACCCATTCTTTATTTTGGCTCATTGCCATTTCTAAATTAGAAACATGTTTTTGGAGGTCTAGATTTTTAATTTCAAAAGAATCCAACTGAGTGTAGATTTCCAAAAGCGTTTGATCTGCAAAAATGCATTTTTCTATTGCTGTAGCTTTGAGGGTTTCAATGGAAGATATTAACAACTGATCAAAATTAAATCGACTAATTACAAGATCCTCGGAAGACATTCCAAAGTATTGAAGTTCAATTAGAGTTTCTTGAAAATATCGATTTCTTAGTAACCCCTGCTGGTTAAAAAAACGTTTTTTTTCAGGGGATCCAGCTTGATCGGAGGCCTTATAATACTCGAGCTTAGCATTTTTTAAGTGAGTAAGCAGTTTCTCTAATAAGGCGATATATTGATTTTGCTTTGACATGTTTCTGTTGTTGAAGTAAATTAAATAAATCAACAGCACAACTCTGCCTGCTTCTCTTTAATCTATTAACAAATTATCAACGGTATATCGAAATTCGGTTTCAAATTCAATTTTGGTCGCTTGGATGAATCGTTCCACAGCCGGTTCATCATCCTTAAAATTAGGTGTTGGTAGTTCATATTTGGTAGCCATCTTAAGATAATATTCTCTTCGAGTAGGATGATGTGGATGGACTATATTAAAGATTCCCTCCAGCGCTGTATGTTTGATAAGTTGGAACAATCCCAATACAGCATCCTCTTTAGAGATAAAGTTGATCCTTCCATTTGGGTTTGGAATTAATTTTTTATAAAGCGAAAAAATGGGATTTCTATCAGCTCCTATCAGTCCACCCAAACGTACAACAAGGGAAGAATGTGGGGAATTTACTATTAACCTTTCACTTTGAACCAATGCTTTTGCTGCTTCTGTCTCAGGGAAAACAGAGCTGGATTCATTATAAACACCTCCTTTTTTTCCATAGACCGAGGTACTACTCAAGAATATGATTCGACATCTAGGATAGGATTTTAAATGTTTTAAAAGAGAAGAAATCTTTTCAAAATATCCACTAGAATTAGCTCTTCCAGGTGGAATGGAAACGATAAGTTGATCTAAATTTTCAAAAAACTCTAAATTGCCTTGCACACTGGAATTGGCAACAAAAATTTGATGGGCATCCCAACCTTTAGCTTTAAGCTCTGCGATGCTTTCTAGGGAAGTTCTGGAGACTTTGAGGCCAAAGCTATCTGAAGTTAGTTTTTCTGCCAAGCCCACACCTAACCAACCACATCCTAAAATACCAACTTGATTCATGAACTTAAATTTAACAATATTACTGCTATATTTTTTAATGAAGGGTCCTTTTCGGAATAGGAGTAGATGGATTTCGTCAAAAAACACTATATTACTGAGACCAAAAAACTAATAGTATGCCGATAAAAAGTTTTCAGGGAGAAAGAGCTAAAACCGTTAGGATCACTCCCGCAAAGTTAACAGTAGGGGATATCATGACCCGTCAATTGGTCATTTTTTCTCCTGAACAAACGATTCATGAGGTTATGAAAGCGTTTATTTCTAATCGTATTTCTGGAGGTCCTGTGGTCGATGAAAATGGAACGCTCGTCGGAGTGATTTCGGAAGCAGACTGTATGAAGGAAATATCAGACAGCCGGTATTTTAATCTTCCAATTTTAGATAAGTCAGTTGCTCATTTCATGACCAAAGAAGTCGATACTATACCCGCAAATACAAGTGTTTTTGATGCTGCTGCACTTTTTTCAAAAAGTAGTAGAAGAAGATATCCCGTTATGGAAGGAAACCGACTGGTTGGTCAGGTTAGTAGAAAGGATATTGTGATTGCAGCCATTGAAATGAAAAGCCACACTTGGCGTGCCTAGCCAAATAAATCAACAGCTTCACGGAAGGTATTGGCATGTGCTTCAATAAGGATATTGAGGTCTTTGGAATACCCCCCTCCCATACTGC
>JAFMCA010000064.1 GCA_017858055.1 Flavobacteriaceae bacterium | reverse complement strand
GATATTTGATTATCTTACCAAAAAAATGCCTAATTTTGCAATCGTTTTATCAAGTGTTAAAACAAATCCTGTTAATTATTTCTAGCTATGACTAAAAAAACTGAAGTATCCGTCGAAACCAAATTGAGAGCATTATACGACTTACAATTAATCGACTCTAGAATTGATGAAATTAAAAATCTTCGTGGCGAACTTCCACTAGAAGTTGAAGATTTAGAAAACGAAATTCAAGGACTTTCTCTCAAACTAGAAAAAATTAAAGCAGAAGTAAGCGAAGACGAACATGAAATTTCAGAAAAAAAGCTGACCATTGAAAACGCTAAAGAACTTCTCAAAAAGTACGAGGAAAAACTAAAAAATGTTAGAAACAATAGAGAATACATTTCTATCGTAAAAGAACAAGAGTTTCAAGAACTTGAAATACAATTAGCGGAAAAGAAAATTAAAGAGCATACTGCAAGAATTGAGAACAAACAGATTGCCTTAAACGAAGTAAATGAACGTTTAGAGGAACGCAATGCCCACCTGAAAGCCAAAAAAGGAGAACTGGATGCTATCTTAAAAGAAACTCACAAAGAGGAAGATATTCTGCAGAAAAAATCTACCGAATTTGAAAAACAAATTGAAGAACGATTAATCACCGCTTATAAGCGCATTCGAGCAAGTGTAAAAAATGGACTTGCTATCGTTCCCGTTGAGCGAGGTGCCTCTGGAGGGTCTTATTTTTCCATTCCCGCACAAGTTCAACTGGAAATTGCATCGCGCACTAAAATCATTATGGATGAACACAGTGGGCGGATTCTTGTAGATCCAGATCTTGCAAAAGAGGAATTGGAAAAAATCCAAAAAATTATTGGCGGGTAAAGGCTCCGATTATTCCCAATAATCGTAAACCAAAACCGATTCTGTAAACGGCACAAAAAGTTTGACAAAAGCTTGATGTATCGGATGAGGTAGGTAAATACTATCACGATCTCTTGAGGTGCTAAATTTCATAGTTAAGCTATGTGTGTACTCTCTGTTTAATCCTTCCGGAGATGTATTGGGTCCAAAATTCAAACTTTCTACCCCTGGAATTTGTTGTAAGCTATAGGCACTGTCGGTAATTGACTGTAGATCTGAAGTAGTGATCGTGGGTTTAAAATCAATTAAAACCAAATGAACAATTTTCTTCGTGTTTTTGTGCCCTGAATAGGTTATGTTTTTCTGACTTGAAACATATAAATATCCTACTACAAAAGTGAGACAATAGAATATTCCTAGGATTAAGAAGGACATTCGATCTGTAATACCAATTTTTTTCACGGATAAAATTTTCTCTAATGTATAGATTTTTATGAGAAAGGAATATTGAAGGAAAAAAAATCTGCCCAAATTCTAGAGATTTTTAACAAACACTCATAACTAACCATCAAAATGAAAATAGAACCGGGCAGATTCTAAACATAAACCAAATCATTGTTATACTATAGACTCTTGATTTGTATAAAAGTTACTTACTCGTATGATAAAAAAGTGTTAAAAAAACCATCCTTTATAGTCTCCTTGCTTATTGGGTGTAACAAACCTCTATTTTTACAGAAACAGGATTCTAATTAAAATTTCAAAAAATGATTTGTATAAATGCGAATATTCCTAGTGAAGTATGTGAAATTGACGATGAATTAAAAGCCATTTATCACAGCAAAGACACCTTTTGTATATGGGTTTTTAAGAGTAGAACCGAGCGGAATAAATTTATGGATGAAACAAAAGGAATGCTCAAAAAAGAAAGAGAAGATCATTATATTTCGAATTACCAATGAAAAAACCTCACTTAAAAAAGTGAGGTTGATGTGGTGGGCGCTAAGGGATTCGAGCCCCTGATCCCTATTTATGCAGTTAACTTTCCATTGATAGCCCATGTTTTGGGGTAGTTCAGAGGTTTTAAAAAAAGAAGTTTTAGAAACTGTTAATTTAATATCGATTTAGTTGTAAATTTTTATATGAAATATATCGTTTGTGAACAGCCAGGGGAATTTGTTTTGAAAGAAAAACCATTACCTATTAGAAAGCCCAGTGAGGCACTTTTGAAGATAAAAAAAGTTGGGATTTGCGGAACCGATTTACATGCTTATTCAGGGAATCAAGCCTTTTTTAGTTATCCACGAATATTAGGCCATGAACTTGCTGCAGAAGTGGTGGAAATTGATCCTAATGAAAATGACATAGTGGCTGGTGACAAAGTGGTAATCATGCCTTACCTAAGTTGTGGAAACTGCATATCGTGTACTAACGGGAAAACGAATTGTTGCACCAATATTCAAGTGCTGGGTGTTCATACCGATGGAGGTATGCAAGAATATATCTCTGTTCCCTCTCGTATTTTACTCAAAACCAATACCCTTTCCTATGAGGAAATGGCCATCGTTGAACCCTTGGCAATCGGCGCTCATGCAATTCGAAGAGCTGAACTACAACCAGGAGAACTTATCGCTGTAATGGGATGTGGTCCTATTGGAATTGGAATTATGAAGCTGGCTCAACTACAAGGAGTCCAAGTCATTGCCATTGATGTAAACGAGCAAAGGCTTCACTATGCTAAAGAAACGATTGGTGTAGATTATGTTGTCAAAGTCGGTCCCAATGCCATCAATGAAGTTGCTCAAATAACTGATGGGAATTTATGTGCCGCTGTTTTTGATGCATCTGGTAATAAAATAGCCCTGGAGACAGGACCCGATTATATGTCCCATGGTGGGCGGTTTGTTTTGGTTGGATTATATAAAGGAGAGCTTACTTATACACATCCAAAAATACACGCCAAAGAAACAACGATATTGTGCAGCAGAAACGCCACTTTAGAAGATTTTAATCACGTGATTAGTGTAGTAGATCAGTTCCCCACTAACTCCTTTATTACACATAATGTACATTTTACCGAAATGATTACTCATTTTGAGCAATGGCTTAAGCCCGAAAGCAGAGTGATGAAAGCAACTGTACATTTCTATAGCGAATAGCATCAAGTCTTAAGAATTTAGAAATCGTGGAAATAAAAAAGGGACGTCTGTTAGACGTCCCTTTTAAGTGTGTGGGCGCTAAGGGATTCGAACCCCTGACCCCTTGGGTGTAAACCAAGTGCTCT
>JAFMCA010000036.1 GCA_017858055.1 Flavobacteriaceae bacterium | reverse complement strand
TAAAAGAATTGTAACCTTCAAATCCGTTTCCAAAGTTTGCAAACCATGCATGTTTCAACACAGTATTCAACCTTTGGTTGCTACTTCCTGAAGTAGGATAATCAGAAATAATTGAATTGATATATTCATTTTCAGTTTTAAAAACGATAGGCCACGAATAAAGGTTTGGCCAATTGGATATATCAGAGGAAGCTTGCGGATCTGCACTAGTTCCAACGGATATTACCTTTTTCATTTGATCACCAATCGCCTCAGCAAGAAGATCGGATTCAGTATATCCAGTATTTACATTAAGAGCAATTTGAGCCTCAAGCATCCAGAATTTTACCATCCAAGAACTTATGATAGGAAAAATTCCATCTCCTACTCCAAATTTATTTCCACCTGTTAAACCTGCCGATTTATCAAATAAACCTGCCGCTGGATAGGCTCCAACTGTAGTCCGAAGGGGGTTGTCATTTGGAATACCTGATGGATCTGATCGATCTCTTCCAAAGAATCCAGCCAAATAGCTAGCTTGAGAATCTGTCAAACCATCTGGATCAACACCAAAAATTCCATTCGTAACTTTAGAACTAGTTACGAAATAATTGTATACACAATCATCTCTTTGTGAACAGGGAATGGTTTGTTTAGCAGTCGGGTCCTCTGGATCTAGAATTGTAGTAGTTTGTCTTTTAAAATAGAAAGGCGTCCTAGGATCCCTTGAAGATAACATTTCATACATTAATTGATGTCCGAAATATGAATAATTCGCTTCTCCACCAGCATAACCAGCTTGATACATTGGATGACGATTATCGGGATTTTTAAGAGAAGAAAATCTTAACTGAAAATCATTAGAACCAGATAGGATAAGATCACCTTCAGATATTAAGGATTGAATCGCAGCAGTGTTGCTATTCACGTTTCTTGTGTTAATTAACAACTTTAATTTGAGTGATTTAGCTGCTTTTCTCCATCTAGTTAAATTTCCACCATAAATGATATCTCCTTTAACAGAAACCCCTTGCGATTTTGCTAGATTTGTGATTCCTTGATCAATCAATAAAAACGCATCAGCATAAATACTTGCTCCTGAATCGTAAACAGGTTCAGTAATGGTTTCCTCTGCATTTCCTTTAAAGGCTTCAGAATAAGGTACATCACCCCATAGATCAACCATAGTAGTGAAATAATAAGCTTTCATGATTTGAGCGATTCCTAAATAATTAGGGTTTACCTCAGGATCAGCACCACTGATTATTTCTTCTAAATCCTTTAAAGGTCCGGAGTATAGAAAGTTCCATGTACCATTCCAACTACCATTAGTGAAATTGAAGTCGTCGTTAGCAGTGTTAATTCCCTGAAAGCCCATTGTAGCATCATTTAGACCACCTGCAAATGTGTTAACACCTTCAAATTGTGCACTGGTTAACAATAGATTAAGCGAGGCTTCAGACGCATTATTCGGGTCTGTATTGATATCTAAATCAGTTATTTCACATGAACTCACTACGAGTAGGAGTAAGGCGAAGAACAGATAATAGTTTTTTGATTTTAATATTTTCATGACTATTCCTTTTTATTTAATTAAAATGTAAGAGCTATATTCAAACTATAACTTCTTGTAGTTGGCGTTGCACCATATTCAAATCCTTGAACATTAGATGATGCACCTTCAGCTAATACTTCTGGATCTAAGTTCAAACCTTCCAATACGTTTGGAGCTTTCCAAAATATGTTTCTTCCATTTAATGATAAAGAAGCCGTCCCGATAAATGTTCTTTCTAGTAATGTAGTTGGTACATTATAGATTAAACCAATATCTCTTAAACGAATTGTAGTACCATCATAAACATTCACTTCATCTTGTCCGTATGCCCCCCATCCATCACTAAAGTGTGAGTCAAAAGAGGTTATACCCGTAGTGTTTTGTATTTTATTACCACTAGAATCTAAAATTGCTTCATATGATTGGTTGCTACCATAAACACCAGGTACAACACGAAGATCTTCTCTTTCTACGGAATTTGCTAATTGTCCTCTAAGCATTAAAGATGCAGCTGTAAAAGAATAAAAATCTCCACCTTGTTTCCAATCGATTAGAGCTCTTAATGTAAAGTTTTTATAACTAAATTCATTGTTGATTCCTAGAGTAAAGTCGGGATTTGGATTTCCAATTATATCTGATTGAGCAGCAGCAAAGGGTAAACCAGTTGCTTTGTTAATCAATAGATTTCCTTCGTCATCTTTTGCGTTGTATGAACCAAAAATCTGACCATAAGGGAATCCATTTCTATGAATAGTTCCAAGTGATGAACCTGGACCACCAACGAAAATTTCTCCATTTGGACCAGCATCTACAACAAGAGATTCAATTTTGGTGAAAGCAAAGTAGGTATTCCAAGTAAAGTTATCTGTAGCAATTGGGTAAGTGTCAATACCTATTTCCCAACCTTTGTTACTTAACTCTCCAATATTAACAACACTCTGTGAAAATCCTGAAGATCTCGCCACAGCTGCAGTTGCAATTTGTTCGGTAGAAACTCTTGAAAAATAGGTTACATCAAAACTTAAACGATTATTCAATAATACAGCTGAAAGACCTGCTTCAACTTCTGAAGTAAATTCAGGTTTTAATGCAGAGTTTCCAAGAGTATTCTGGAGAGAAGCAACATTATTTAATCCATACAAAGGGGAGGTAAATGGATTTCCGATAGAGAAGCTAGTGGCCGTTCTATATGGATCTGCATCATTACCTACTTTTGTATTGGCAACTCTTAGTTTTAATGAATCAAAAAAGTCAGGTAAGGTTACCAATTCATTAACCATTAATGAAATACTCGCACCAGGATAGAAATAACTATTTGCCCCGATTGGAAGCGTAGATGAAACATCATTTCTTCCAACTAAATTAAAGAATAAATAGTCTTTATATCCGAAAGAAAGATCAGCAAAATAACCGTAGATTCTTCTTTTTCGGGTGAAATCAGTATCAACAATCTGGGTTGATGTAGCGTTAGTAACATTTAATCCGGTAGAAATAATTGTATTTCCAGTTACAGCTCTTCCAGTAAGCTTTCGCTCATTGGCGTTAAATCCGAAAGTTCCTTTTAAACTGATATTATCCGTAAGAGTTTTATCTATACTTAAAAGAGCGGTAAAATCTTTTTCTGAATTATTCAAATCCACAGTGCTAACGTAACCATCAGGATTTGAAATACCTCCAGAACGAACATTGTTTCTTCTTGCTTCGTGATACGTGTTAATACCACCTTTTAAAAGAATGTTTATACCTTCAGAAATATCATAAGAAGCTGTAAGGTTTCCGTAAATACGATTAACATCACTTTCATAGAAGTTATTGTTTGCAATCCAAATTGGGTTATCTAGCGCTCTGTAAAATATGTTAGATCCGTCTGCTGGATTTTCCCAAGGTAAATTGTTTAAATCAAAATTTCTAGGTAAATAAAATAACCTTGAATAAATTGAACCACCACCTCCACCGTAGTAATCATTAAATGCACTTGCACCTGATGTTGGAGATTTTTGTTTGGTGTTTACGTAATTAATGGTACCAGACAAAATGATTCCATTATCAAGTACAGAATTTCCCCCAGTATATAATGAAGATCTAGATGCTGTTTGATTAGGTATAATTCCTTCTTGAATCATTTGGGAAAACCCAGCGTTTAAAGATGTGTTCTCTCCACCTGAGGAGATGCTAACCGAGTGGTCTTGGGTAGTTCCTTGGTTAAAAAACCCACCAATAATATCATTTGGTTTTATTTCATAAGGAGCAGATACAGAAATTACAGAACCATCAGGCATAGTGTAATCTTGCATTAAATCTGGAAAAACACCAGGGAATCGATTACTAACAGGGTTAGCAGCAGTACCACTAGGGTAGTTTGTTCCATCAGGATAAACAGAATAAATAGGTTCGTAATTTGTACCGTATCTCTGGTTAATCTCGTCTACTTTATCTGGAAAGGGAGATCCCCAGTTTCCAATGTAACCTCCATTATACACTTGGTTTGAACCTTGTGTGTATGTATCTTGATAATCAGGGATACCAGAAATTTCGGTTATTGCAAAAGTAGAGTTGTAAGAAACTTCTAAACCTTTTTTGGCACTCTGAGAACCTGCTTTAGTTGTAATCACAACAACACCGTTTGTTGCTCGTGACCCGTACAATGCAGAAGCAGCAGCGCCTTTAAGAACACTTATCGATTCGATTGAGTTTGGATCTAAGTCGAAAGCTCTATTTGAGAATACAGTGTTTTGTGCTGCCCCTTGACTGGCATTTACACTGTTGTCAAAAGGAATACCATCTACAATAAAAAGGGGTTGTGTATTTCCTGTTAGTGAGGAAACACCACGTATGTTAATTTTTGTAGATTGTCCGGGAGCACCTCCAGCACCGGTAATAACAACTCCAGTCATTTTACCTTGCATAGCTCTTAACGCATCGGGCTCCGCTCTTTTTGATAATTCATCTCCTGCAACAGAAGCTACAGAATATCCTAAAGATTTAGCCTCTTTTTTGATACCGTAAGAAGTTATAACTACTTCTTCTAACTGGTTACTTGGTTCCATGGATACATTTATTGTATCCTGACCATTTACCGTTTGATTAACAGTCGAGTAACCCACATAACTGAATTGGATTTCAGCACCATCGTTTACCGTGATACTGTAATTTCCATCAAAGTCAGTAGTTGTACCATTACTTGTTCCTGCTTCCAAAACTGTAGCACCAGGTAACGGTAATCCTTGCTCGTCAGTGACATTACCAGTAATTGTGCTCTGCGCTACAGCGATTTGTACGCACAGCAGCAGAGACATCAAATAATATAAGTGTTTCATTATTAAAAAATTTAGTACACAAAATTATAAAATTTAGTTAATAAATGTTAATTTTTTGTAAAAATAATACTCTGACTTCAAACATAGTATTCGTTTCAAGCCGTTTAAATTATTCTAGATATAATTAAAAACCACGTTTTAAGAGGATTGCACCATCAAAATCCCTAAAAGGGACAAAAACAAATATTGTTTTTTCATAAAGAATAGATTTGGTTAAACTTGTCTGGAAAATTCTTAAAATCTAGTTAAAAACAAGAAATAAAACGGTCATTTTTTCAACTCAAGGGCTCTTTTGCTCAATTAAAATCAAAAAATTGGCAAGAATTATTTACTAAATTAATTTTTGAAAAACTCGTCAAAAAAAAATAACGAGTTCAAGTTTTGAAAGTTGATTTTCATTAAAAAATTCAGTCTTAGGATTATTTTTAAAGAATTGTTAAAATTTTACAATTGAAGGGTTTGAATCCAAGAAAAAATATTCTACATTTGCACGCCCATAAAAATGGGGAATTAGATAAATTATATGCCAACGATTGCACAATTAGTACGAAAAGGAAGAGTTACGATGACCAAGAAGAGTAAATCGGCTGCTTTGGATTCGTGTCCACAACGACGTGGGGTTTGTACTCGTGTTTACACGACAACCCCTAAAAAACCGAACTCAGCGATGCGTAAAGTAGCGCGTGTTCGATTGACTAACGGAAAGGAAGTCAATGCGTATATACCCGGAGAAGGACACAACCTCCAAGAGCACTCGATAGTATTGGTACGTGGCGGAAGAGTTAAAGATTTGCCGGGGGTCCGCTACCACATAGTTCGTGGGGCGCTGGATACTGCCGGAGTAGAAGGACGTTTGCAAAGACGCTCAAAATACGGTGCCAAAAGACCCAAAAAATAATCGGTAATTTCTTTTACAACTGAATCATGAGAAAAAAACAAGCAAAAAAGCGTCCCCTTTTACCCGATCCAAAGTTTAACGACCAATTGGTAACCCGATTTGTCAATAACTTAATGTGGGACGGTAAAAAGTCTACCGCATTTAAAATATTCTATGATGCAATAGACATCATCGAAGAACGAAAGCAAGACGACGAAAAATCAGCCTTAGAAATTTGGAAAGAAGGCCTTTCGAATGTGATGCCCCATGTAGAGGTGCGCAGCAGACGAGTAGGAGGAGCTACCTTTCAAATCCCTATGCAGATCCGTCCAGATAGAAAAGTCTCTCTAGCGATGAAATGGCTCATTAGTTATTCGAGAAAGCGTAACGAAAAATCAATGGCTCTTCGTTTAGCCAATGAAGTCTTGGCTGCCTCAAAAGAAGAAGGTGCTGCCGTGAAAAAACGTCAAGATACCCACAAAATGGCAGAAGCGAATAAAGCTTTTTCACATTTTAGATTCTAACATACCATAACGCACATTGATAATTAGCCATGGCTAGAGATTTAAAATATACAAGAAACATTGGAATTGCTGCCCATATTGATGCAGGGAAAACCACAACTACGGAGCGTATCCTCTTTTATACTGGAGTCAGTCACAAAATTGGAGAAGTTCATGATGGTGCTGCGACTATGGACTGGATGGAACAAGAGCAAGAGCGAGGAATTACAATAACTTCTGCGGCTACAACTTGTACCTGGAACTTTCCGCAATATCAAGGAAAGCCTACAGCAGATACCAAGCCTTATCACTTTAACATTATCGATACCCCCGGCCACGTAGATTTTACCGTGGAAGTAAACCGATCTCTTCGTGTTTTGGATGGATTGGTTTTTTTGTTCTCTGCTGTTGACGGTGTTGAACCTCAGTCAGAAACAAACTGGAGATTAGCCGATAACTACAAAGTGCCACGTATTGGATTTGTAAATAAAATGGACCGACAAGGGGCTAACTTTTTAAGTGTTAGTACTCAGGTTCGTGAAATGCTTAAGTCCAATGCTGTGCCGATCGTTTTAAACATCGGTGATGAAGAAGATTTTAGAGGAATTGTAGACCTTGTTACCAACAAAGCCATTGTTTGGCACGATGATAACTACGGATCTACCTTTGATGAAGTGCCTATCCCTGAAGATATGCTCGCTGATGTTGAAAAATATCGCGCTGAACTTATCGAAGCAGTAGCCGAGTATGATGAAGGACTTTTAGAGAAATTCTTTGAAGATCCAGATTCTATTAGCCCAGATGAAATTCACGAAGCACTCCGTGCTGCAACGCAAGACATGAGTATCATTCCAATGGTCTGTGGTTCTTCTTTTAAAAACAAAGGAGTTCAATTTCTTTTGGATGCCGTTTGTCGTTATTTGCCTTCACCAGAAGACAAAGAAGCTATTGTCGGTACACATCCTGATACGGGTGCTGAAATTAAACGGAAACCCTCTGTTAGCGAACCCTTTTCTGCATTAGCGTTTAAAATTGCTACTGATCCTTTTGTGGGTCGATTAGCTTTTTTCCGTGCCTATTCTGGACGACTTGATGCGGGTTCTTACATATTGAATAACCGTACAGGAAACAAAGAACGTATTTCTAGAATCTACCAAATGCACTCCAACAAACAAAACGCTATCGATTTTATCGAAGCAGGAGACATTGGAGCAGCGGTTGGATTTAAAGATATTAAAACGGGTGACACCTTAACCGCAGAGAAGCATCCTATTATTCTTGAAAGCATGGTATTCCCTGATCCTGTAATCGGGATTGCGGTAGAGCCTAAAACAAAAGCTGACGTGGATAAACTCGGAATGTCTTTAGCGAAACTAGCTGAGGAAGATCCAACTTTCCAAGTTAAAACGGACGAAGCTTCTGGTCAAACCATTATCTCAGGAATGGGAGAATTGCATTTGGACATTATCGTGGACCGTTTGCGTCGTGAGTTTAAAGTCGAAGTAAACCAAGGTCAACCTCAGGTAGAATACAAAGAAGCTTTAACTGCAAATGCAAAACACCGTGAAGTTTACAAGAAACAAACGGGAGGTCGTGGTAAGTTTGCAGATATCGTCTTTACTATTGAACCAGCAGAAGATGGTAAAGTAGGTCTTGAATTCGTTAACAATGTTAAAGGAGGAAACGTACCTAAAGAATATATTCCTTCTGTTGAAAAAGGATTTAAAGAGGCAATGAAGAACGGTCCCTTAGCTGGATTTGAACTCGATGCCATGAAAATTACTCTTGAAGACGGTTCGTTCCACCCTGTGGATTCGGATTCTCTATCCTTTGAATTAGCTGCAAAATTAGGATTTAAAGTTGCAGCAAAAGCGGCGAAAGCTGTGATCATGGAGCCTATCATGAAATTGGAGGTTTTAACTCCAGAAGAAAACATGGGAGATATTGTAGGAGACTTAAACCGTCGTCGAGGACAAGTAAACTCTATGGATGACCGCGCAGGATCAAAAGTTGTTCGAGCAGAAGTACCTCTATCCGAAATGTTTGGATACGTTACTTCTCTACGTACACTCTCTTCTGGACGTGCAACTTCAACAATGGAATTTTCACACTATGCAGAAACACCTTCTAACATATCCGAAAGTGTAATTGCAGAAGTAAATGGTAAAAAAGCATAAATCAAATCGCATGAGCCAAAAAATTAGAATCAAATTAAAATCGTACGATCACAATCTCGTAGATAAGTCGGCGGATAAAATCGTAAAAACAGTAAAGACCACTGGAGCTGTTGTAACGGGTCCTATACCCTTACCAACACACAAGAAAATTTTCACTGTTTTAAGATCTCCTCACGTAAACAAGAAGTCTAGAGAGCAATTTAAATTGTGTTCCTACAAACGCTTGTTGGACATCTACAGTTCTTCTTCTAAAACCATCGATGCGTTGATGAAATTGGAATTACCAAGTGGAGTAGAGGTAGAGATCAAAGTATAATTACAATCAAAATAGTATTAATTAATAATTAAAAACAATGTCTGGGTTAATAGGAAAAAAAATCGGTATGACCAGTCTCTTTGACGAAAACGGGAAAAACATTCCCTGCACCGTTCTTGAGTTGGGTCCATGCGTGGTTACCCAAGTCAGAACCAAAGAGGTTGACGGGTATGAAGCACTTCAACTGGGTTTCGATGACAAGGCAGAAAAAGGAGTATCAAAGGCTGCTCAAGGGCACTTTAAAAAAGCCAACACCACTCCCAAAAGAAAGCTCGTCGAATTCCAGAATTTTGAAGAACAATTAAATTTAGGAGACACAGTAACTGTGACTCATTTCAACGAGGGAGAATTTGTTGACGTTTCTGGAACTTCCAAAGGAAAAGGTTTCCAAGGGGTAGTGAAAAGACACGGTTTTGGTGGAGTTGGACAAGCTACACACGGACAGCACAACCGACTTAGAGCTCCAGGTTCTATTGGTGCTGCCTCTTATCCTGCTCGAGTATTCAAAGGAATGCGTATGGCGGGTCAGATGGGAAATGAAAAGGTAAAAGTTCAAAACCTAAGAATTATCAAAGTTGTACCTGAAAAAAACCTCCTTATCGTTAAAGGATGTGTACCTGGTCACAAAAACGCATACGTAACAGTTCAGAAATAATGGAAGTAAACGTACTCAACATAGAAGGAAAAGAGACCGGTAGAAAGGTTAAGTTAGATAAATCAATCTTTGGTATTGAACCCAATGATCATGTTATTTACTTAGATGTAAAACAGCACTTAGCCAATAAGCGTCAAGGGACTCACAAGTCCAAAGAGCGTGCTGAAATCAAAGGAAGCACACGTAAGATTAAAAAGCAAAAAGGAACTGGTACAGCCCGTGCGGGAAGTATCAAGAATCCACTTTTTAAAGGAGGAGGACGTGTTTTTGGTCCTACCCCTAGAGACTACAGCCAGAAAGTTAACAAGAAAGTAAAACGTTTGGCTCGTAAATCCGCTCTAAGCATTAAGGCGAAACAAAATTCAATTATCGTTTTGGAAGACATCCAATGGGATGCACCAAAAACGAAGAATTATTTACAAATGCTTGCCGCTTTAGGGCTCTCCGACAAAAAAAGCTTGCTGGTGTTGGGAGACTTGAATAAAAATGTATATTTGTCGTCTCGTAATTTAAAGAACTCCAAAGTTGTAATCAACTCAGAATTAAATACTTACGGTATTTCAAACGCAAACAGTTTGATTCTTAGTGAGAGTTCAATTGCAGGTTTAGAATCAATTTTGAATAAATAACAATGAGTGTATTAATCAAACCAATCATCACAGAGAAAGCCACTTTAGGAAGTGAGCTTCACAACCGATATACTTTTTTGGTACACCCAAAGTCAAACAAAGTTGAGATCAAAAAAGCAGTCGAAGCCGCTTATGGAGTCAATGTAGAAAAAGTTCGTACACTAAATTGTGGTCCCGAGCGAAAAACACGTTACACCAAAACCGGTATTCAGAAAGGTAAAACCAATGCAACGAAGAAAGCTATTGTTCAGGTTGCAGAGGGAGATGCCATAGATTTTTACAGTAATTTATAATCGCGCCAGATGTCAGTAAGAAAATTAAAACCGATAACTCCAGCGCAGCGTTTTAGAGTAGTAAATGGATTCGATGCCATCACTACCGATAAACCCGAAAAGAGTTTGTTAACCCCAAAGAAGAGATCTGGGGGAAGAAATAATAAAGGTAAAATGACGGCCCGTCACATCGGTGGTGGTCACAAAAAACGTTACCGTATTATTGATTTTAAAAGAAATAAATTTGGATTCGAAGCGGAGATTAAAAGCATAGAATACGATCCAAACCGTTCTGCATTCATCGCATTAGTAGAATATACAGATGGTGAAAAGCGATACATTATTGCACAAAGTGGTCTTCAAGTTGGACAAAAAATTAGTTCAGGTGAAGGTGTTGCTCCCGAAGTAGGGAATGCTCTTTATTTGTCTCAAATTCCATTAGGTACAATTATTTCCTGTATTGAGCTTGTACCCGGTCGTGGTGCGGTAATCGCTCGTAGTGCAGGGTCATTTGCTCAATTAATGGCACGTGACGGGAAATTTGCAACCGTTAAAATGCCTTCGGGTGAAACTCGAATGATATTAGTTACCTGTATGGCATCGGTTGGAGTAGTATCCAATTCTGATCACCAATTATTGGTATCAGGTAAAGCTGGACGTTCAAGATGGTTGGGTAGAAGACCAAGAACAAGACCAGTAGCGATGAACCCCGTAGATCACCCCATGGGTGGAGGTGAAGGACGTGCTTCTGGAGGACATCCAAGATCGCGTAATGGTATTCCTGCAAAAGGATTTAGAACTCGATCTAAAAAGAAATCTAGTAACAAGTTCATCATCGAACGCAGAAAAAAATAATTTAGCATGGCTCGTTCATTAAAAAAAGGACCTTTTGTACACCACAGTCTTGAAAAGAAAGTGGTAAAAAATATTGAAGAAAATAAAAAGTCAGTGATCAAAACATGGTCTCGTGCTTCTTTGATCACACCCGATTTTGTAGGTCAAACTTTTGGCGTACACAACGGAAAGACTTTTGTTCCTGTATATGTTACCGAGAATATGGTAGGTCATAAACTAGGAGAATTTTCTTTAACAAGAAACTTCCGCGGACACTCGGGAGCAAAAAATAAAGGCAAAAAATAAAAGTACTCATGGGAAATCGAAAGAGACAATCCGCACAAGCGCTTAAAGAAGCCAAAAAGACATTGGCCTTTGCCAAACTGAACAACTGTCCAACCTCACCACGTAAAATGCGTTTGGTTGCTGATCAAGTTCGAGGGGAATCTATAGACAAAGCTTTAGCCATATTAAAGTTTAGTCCAAAAGAAGCCTCTAGACGTTTAGAGAAATTATTGCTTTCCGCAATTGCCAACTGGCAATCTAAAAACGAATCTCAGGATATTGAAAAAGCTTCGCTTTTTGTTTCTGAAATCCGTGTGGACGGTGGAAGCATGCTGAAAAGATTACGCCCTGCACCACAAGGTAGAGCACATAGAATTCGAAAACGCTCTAATCACGTTACTTTGGTTGTGGGCTCAAACACTATAGAATCATAATATGGGACAAAAAACAAACCCTATTGGAAATCGTTTAGGAATCATCAGAGGATGGGATTCTAACTGGTACGGAGGTAGAGATTACGGTGATAAAATCGCAGAAGATGATAAAATCCGTAAGTACGTCCACGCACGTTTATCAAAAGCGAGTGTGTCTAACGTAATTATCGAACGTACTCTCAAAATTATCACCATCACGATTACCACAGCACGTCCAGGTATTATCATTGGAAAAGCTGGACAAGAGGTTGATAAACTGAAAGAAGAGCTTAGAAAGATTACAGGAAAGGAAATTCAGATCAATATTTTTGAAATCAAAAGACCTGAATTAGATGCGCAATTGGTCGGTGCAAGTGTTGCTCGTCAAATTGAAAGTCGAATTTCCTACCGAAGAGCAATTAAAATGGCAATTGCAGCTGCTATTCGTATGAATGCAGAAGGAATTAAAATTCAAATTTCTGGTCGTTTGAACGGAGCAGAAATGGCACGTTCAGAATCGTACAAAGAAGGACGAATTCCTCTATCTACGTTTCGAGCGGATATTGATTATGCCCTTGTAGAAGCACATACCACTTATGGTCGTCTGGGAATCAAAGTTTGGATTATGAAAGGTGAAGTATATGGTAAACGTGAGCTTTCTCCTTTAGTAGGAATGACTAAGAAAACAGGACAAGGTGTTGACGGAGGAGCAAAAGCCAACAATCGCCAAAGAAGACGTAAATAATTATAATAGGAACAAGAAATCATGTTACAACCGAAAAAGACAAAATTTCGAAAAGCGCAGACAGGTCGCATGAAAGGACTCTCACAAAGAGGCCATCAACTTTCGAATGGTATGTTTGGGATTAAAGCATTAGACTCCGTATTCATTACTTCAAGACAAATTGAAGCGGCTCGTATTGCAGCGACCCGTTACATGAAAAGAGAAGGTCAGTTGTGGATTAAAATATTTCCAGACAAACCAATTACCAAAAAACCTCTTGAGGTACGTATGGGTAAAGGAAAAGGAGCTCCGGAATATTTCGTAGCTGTCACCAAAGCCGGTAGAATCATGTTTGAAGTAGCAGGGGTCCCTTACGATATTGCAAAAGAAGCATTGCGCTTAGCAGCTCAAAAACTTCCAGTAAAAACAAAATTTGTTGTCGCTCGTGATTACGAGGCATAAGCAGGAACTATGAAACAGACAGAAATAAATAAACTTTCTAAAGAAGATCTTCAAGACAAATTGGCTGAAAGCCAAAAACAATTGGAAGACTTAAAAATGACTCACGCCATTTCCCCTTTAGAAAATCCGTTACAAATCCGAGCTGCACGTCGGGTAATCGCAAGATTAAAAACAGCCCTTAGCAACTAAGAAGCATAAGCACATGGAAACAAGAAATTTAAGAAAAGAACGCGTTGGAGTGGTGACTAGCAATAAGATGGAGAAATCTATTGTTGTAGCAGAAGTCAAACGTGTGAAGCATCCGATGTACGGAAAATTCGTTTTGAAGACCAAAAAATATGTGGCTCACGACGAAAAAAACGACTGTAATATCGGCGATACAGTTAAAATCATGGAAACACGACCAATGAGCAAATCAAAATGCTGGAGAATGGTTGAAATCATAGAAAGAGCGAAATAAGATGATACAACAAGAATCAAGACTTAAAGTCGCAGACAATACCGGTGCTAAGGAAGTTCTTACCATCCGTGTTCTAGGAGGAACAAAAAGACGATATGCCTCAATTGGGGATAAGATTGTAGTTACAATAAAAGAAGCGTCTCCTTCAGGTACAGTAAAAAAAGGGCAAGTATCAACCGCTGTTGTGGTTCGTACGCGTAAAGAAATTCGAAGACCAGACGGTTCTTATATCCGATTTGACGAGAACGCCTGTGTATTACTTAATCCAACAGGAGAGATGAGAGGAACACGTGTTTTTGGACCAGTAGCTAGAGAGCTTCGAGATAAACAATTTATGAAGATCGTTTCACTAGCCCCTGAAGTGTTATAAAAAATTAGATATGGCCATTAAATTAAAAATTAAAAAAGGAGATACCGTTCGTGTAATCACGGGTTCCCACAAAGGAACTGAAGGTACTGTATTGAGTGTTTCTCGTGAAACTAACAAAGCCATAGTGGAGGGTGTGAATTTGGTTAAGAAACACAACAAGCCCAACGCACAAAATCCACAAGGTGGAATTACAGAAAAAGAAGCGCCTATCCACGTTTCCAATTTATCCTTACTTACCAGTGACGGGAAAACTACCCGAGTAGGTCTTCGAGTTGAAGAGGGAAAAAAGGTACGATATGCTAAAAAAACCGATGAAGTCATTTAATCATGAGTTACACACCTAGACTTAAAAAAGAATATAACGAACGTATTGTCAATACGTTGAAGGAAGCGTTCAGTTATAAAAGCATCATGCAAGTTCCTAAACTGGAGAAGATTGTCATCAGTCGTGGAGTAGGAGCTGCAGTTGCAGATAAAAAATTAATCGATCACGCAGTAGATGAGTTGACGATGATCACGGGTCAGAAAGCCATTTCTACAATCTCTAAAAAGGATGTTGCCACATTCAAATTGAGAAAAGGAATGCCTATTGGCGCTAAAGTTACGCTCAGAGGTGAACGAATGTATGAATTTTTAGATCGTTTGGTTACAACAGCTCTTCCACGAGTTCGTGATTTTCAAGGAGTAAAAGCGACAGGCTTTGACGGACGTGGGAATTACACCCTAGGGGTAACAGAACAAATTATTTTTCCCGAAATTGATATTGATAAAGTCAATAGAATAAACGGAATGGATATCACTTTTGTCACTTCAGCACCAACTGACCAGGAGGCAAAATCATTATTAACCGAATTAGGAATCCCTTTTAAAAAGAATTAAGATGGCTAAAGAATCTATGAAAGCACGTGAGGTTAAACGTGCGAAAACTGTTGCCAAATATGCTGAAAAACGCAAAGCATTAAAAGAAGCTGGAGACTATGAAGCTCTTCAGAAACTTCCTAAAAATGCCTCGCCGATTCGCAAACACAATAGATGTAAGCTTACTGGAAGACCCAAAGGATATATGCGTCAGTTTGGTATTTCCCGTGTAACTTTTCGTGAGATGGCAAACAAAGGCCTAATTCCCGGTGTAACAAAAGCCAGTTGGTAACCCTAAGAGATTAAAAACTATGTTCACAGATCCAATCGCAGATTTTTTAACACGTATCCGAAACGCTAATAGCGCGGGTCACCGTGTTGTTGATATCCCCGCATCCAATACTAAAAAAGAAATTACTAAAATTCTTTTTGACCAAGGGTATATCCTCAGTTATAAGTTTGAAGAAACAGAAAACCACCAAGGCAATATCAAAATTGCATTGAAGTATGACAAACTCACCAAAGAGCCCGTCATTAAACAAATACAAAGAATCAGTACTCCTGGATTACGAAAGTATTCTGGTTCAGACACTCTTCCTCGTGTCCTTAATGGATTAGGAATATCAATTGTTTCAACCTCACAGGGAGTAATGACTGGAAAACAAGCTGCCAAACAAAACGTTGGTGGAGAATTAATTTGTTACGTATACTAACATAAACTGTATAAGCAATGTCAAGAATAGGAAACAATCCCATCACCATTCCCGAAGGAGTCACAATCGACCTTCAGCCTACACATATTCATGTGAAAGGAAAGTTAGGTGAGTTAACTCAAGAATACAGTGAGGTAGAGATTAAAATCGAAGAGAATGTACTAACCGTAACACGACCTTCAGAGAATAAATCTGTAAAAGCAAAACATGGACTATACCGTTCATTGATCGCAAACATGATCGAAGGGGTTTCAAATGGTTTTACTAAACAACTAGAATTGGTTGGAGTAGGGTACCGTGCAAGTAATCAAGGTCAGAAATTAGATTTAGCCTTAGGGTTTTCTCACAACATCTTACTCGACATTGCTCCTGAGGTTCAAATAGAAACCGTATCTGATAAAGGGAAAAATCCAATTATCAAACTTACTTCTCACGACAAACAACTCGTAGGATTTGTGGCTGCAAAAATCCGATCGTTCAGAAGACCTGAACCCTACAAAGGAAAAGGAGTCAAGTTTGTAGGAGAACAAATCAGAAGAAAAGCAGGTAAATCAGCATAATAAATTATCATGGGTTTAACAAAATTAGATCGTAGAAACAGAATTCGAAGAAGAATTCGAAAGATAGTCAGTGGTACATCTTCTACACCAAGAATGTCGGTTTACAGAAGTAATAAAGAAATTTATGCTCAGTTAATCGATGATCAAACAGGAAAAACAATTGTTGCAGCTTCGTCTAGAGACAAAGAAATCGCAGAGGCTAAGCTTCCAACCAAAATAGAAGTTGCTACTTCAGTAGGTTTGAGAATCGGACAGCTCGCTACTAAAGCAGGTATTGCCGAAATCAAATTTGACCGAGGGGGATACCTCTATCACGGAAGAGTAAAAGCACTTGCAGACGGAGCACGTGAAGGTGGATTAAAATTTTAAGAAAGATATGTATCAAGATTATAAAAACGTAGAATTAGTAAAACCTGCAGGCCTCGATCTCAAAGATCGTTTGGTAGGAGTTCAACGGGTAACAAAAGTAACCAAGGGGGGACGTGCATTTGGTTTTTCAGCTATCGTAGTTGTGGGAGATGAAAATGGTGTTGTCGGTCAAGGACTAGGCAAATCCAAAGAAGTTTCTGAAGCAATCGCGAAAGCGGTTGAAGATGCAAAGAAAAATTTGATCCGTATTCCAATAGATAAAGGGACACTCCCTCATGAACAAAAAGGAAAATTTGGAGGAGCACGCGTTTTTTTAAAACCTGCCTCTGAAGGTACTGGAGTTATTGCAGGTGGTGCTGTTCGTGCAGTACTCGAAGCAGTTGGTGTACATAACGTACTTTCAAAATCTCAAGGATCTTCCAACCCTCACAACGTAGTAAAAGCAACTTTTGATGCCCTACTACAATTGCGTAATCCTCAAAGGATTGCTCAGGAAAGAGGAATTTCATTAGACAAAGTCTTTAACGGTTAAGCGATTGAACAATGACACAGATAAAAGTAAAACAAGTAAAAAGTAGTATCAAACGTTTAAACAACCAGAAACTAACCCTTGCTGCGCTTGGACTTAGAGGGATTGGTAAAGAAGTTACGCACGATGCAACTCCAAGTATCTTGGGAATGATTGAAAAAGTTAAACATTTGGTCTCAGTAACCGAAGTATAAATAATTCATTATGAGTTTAGAAAATTTAACACCTGCATCAGGATCTACTAAAAACGCTGGAAAGCGCGTAGGAAGAGGTCAAGCCTCTGGAAAAGGAGGAACTGCTGCTCGAGGACATAAAGGTGCAAAGTCACGTTCAGGTTATTCAAAGAAAATTGGATTTGA
>JAFMCA010000008.1 GCA_017858055.1 Flavobacteriaceae bacterium | reverse complement strand
AGATATATCGAAGCACGCCTTTCCAAATTTGCCCTAGAGGTCGTTTTTAGTCCGAAAGTGACCAAATGGCAACTTTCTTATGACGGACGGAAGAAAGAGCCCATCCACTTGCCCATGAAATTCCCTCTTCTTTTGGCTCAGGGGGCTGAAGGGATTGCTGTAGGGCTTTCAACTAAAATCTTACCCCACAATTTCAATGAATTGTTATCAGCAAGCATTGCTCATTTAAAAGGAAAAAAGTTTTCCCTTTTTCCGGATTTTCAAACTGGGGGGATAATTGACGTACAAAATTACAACGATGGTCAGCGAGGAGGAAAAGTTCGAGTAAGAGCTAAAATTTCACAGCAGGATAAAAATACTTTAGTAATTAATGAAATCCCTTTCAGTACGAATACGTCCAGCTTGATCGACAGTATTCTCAAAGCAAATGATACGGGAAAAATAAAAATCAAAAAAATTGAAGACAATACTTCTTCAGATGTTGAAATTCTGGTGCATATCCCTAACGATATCTCTCCAGACAAAACCATAGATGCACTTTACGCTTTCACGGCTTGTGAAACATCCATTTCACCCTTAGGATGCTTAATTATCGATAACAAGCCTCATTTTATGGGGGTTACGGAAATGCTTAAGATTTCTACTGACCATACCGTTCAAGTTTTGAAAATGGAATTGGAAGTAGCCCTTCAAGAATTGGAAAATCAATGGCATTACGCTTCCTTAGAGCGAATATTTATTGAAAATAAAATCTACCGGGATATTGAAGATGCTGAAACCTGGGAAGAGGTCATCGCATTTATTGATAAAGGCTTAAAGCCGCATATTACACATTTAAAGCGAGCGGTAGTAGAAGAAGACCTTGTCCGTTTAACGGAAATTAGAATCAAAAGGATCTCCAAATTTGATTTAGATAAAGCACAACAAAAAATCGAGGCCTTAGAAGGGGATATTGCAGAAGTAAAAAACAATTTAGTTCACCTTATCGACTATGCTATTCGGTATTTTAATCACCTAAAGAAAACCTATGGTGGAGATAAAGACCGGAAATCGGAAATCCGACTTTTTGACGATGTAGATGCCAAAAAAGTAGTGGTAAGAAACCAAAAACTTTTTGTAAACAGGGAAGAAGGTTTTATTGGAACTTCACTTAAAAAAGACGAATTCGTTTGCGATTGTTCCGATATCGATGACATCATTGTGTTTACAGAGGATGGAAAAATGCAAGTGGTAAAAGTTGATAGCAAAGTTTTTATTGGAAAAAACATTCTCCACGCTGCTGTTTTTAAGAAAAAAGACAACAGAACAATTTATAATATGATTTATCGCGACGGAAAATCAGGCCCCACGTACATCAAACGTTTTGCAGTGACGGGTGTGACACGTGATAAAATTTATGATTTAACCCAAGAAAAACCAGGTTCAGAAACCCTTTATTTTTCTGCAAATCCAAACGGTGAAGCCGAAATTGTAACCATTTTACTTCGCAGTATGGGCAGCATTAAGAAATTAAAATGGGATCTTGATTTTGCGGATCTTCAGATTAAGGGGCGCTCCGTAAGAGGCAATATTGTAACCAAATACAATGTGAGAAAAGTTGAGCTGAAAGAAAAAGGAGTTTCTACCCTGAAGCCAAGGAAAATATGGTTTGATACCTCTATTCGGCGTTTAAATTTGGAAGGCAGAGGAGACTTGTTGGGTGCGTTTAAAGGGGATGATAAATTATTAATTGCTTCTGAACAGGGAACAATTAAAGTAGTCACCCCCGAATTGAGCTTACATTTCGATGATTCTGTAATCCATATTGAAAAATGGATCCCAGAAAAGCCGATTACTGCAGTACATTACGATCCCGAAAAAGAACGTTATTTCCTTAAACGATTTTGTGTAGAGAGCGTTGACCGAGAAGAATCTTTTATTAAAGAAAATGGGGAGCTTACCTTTGTTTGTTTTGAAGGCAGACCCGTGCTGTCCATTGAATTTGAAAAGCCAAGAGGAAAAGCGGAATTAGATCAATTAGAGGTCAATGCCGAAGAGTTTATTTCTGTTAAAGGCTTTAAAGCACTAGGAAATCAGTTGTCCGATAAGAAAATCAAAAATGTAATTCTTAAAGAAGCCTTAGAATACGAAATTCCCGAAGAGCTGGATCCAAATGACATTGAGGTAGAGGGAGAAGAGGCGATATTACCTGATAAAGACGACAGTCAGATTCGATTGGAATTTTAGTGTTTCGGTCCTTTACGGAAACGCATATTGATCATTTCAACACCTAGAGAAAAAGCAATCGCAAAATACAAATACCCTTTCGGTATGGTGCCGATACTGGCGCCAAAGAAGGATGTTTGAGACAAGTGTGCTGCTTCTGTAATTAACATAAAACCAATCAGCAATAAAAAAGAAAGTCCTAAAATCTGTAGGGAAGGATGGTCGTTGATATAGCTGCTAACAGGCGTAGCAAAGAGCATCATGATAAAAATTGCGACCACAACTGCAGCAATCATAATGGGTAGGGCATAGGGAATCCCGTTCGTCATCCCAACAGCAGTTAAAATAGAATCAAAAGAAAATACGATGTCAATCAAAACAATTTGGACTAAAGCGCGTGAAAAAGAGAATTTGGTATTGTTTTCCTGCTTAAATGCTTCGTCAACATTTTCTACTTTATCAAAAATTTCACGTGTACTTTTATAGATCAAAAACAACCCTCCTAAAAGCAGAATGATGGATTGTAAAGTGACAGTAGTAGAGATCCAAGCAGAATCTATACTGAAAAGTGATTTTTGAATCTGCACAAGCCAGCTGATCCCAAGAAGCAATACGATGCGCATCAACATAGCGAGAAAAAGGCCAATTCGCATTAATTTTTTTCTGGTCTCTTGGGGAAAACGACTGGCCAGAATGGATATAAATATGATGTTGTCTATTCCCAGAACAATTTCCAGAAACGTTAATGTCAAAAAAGCGAGGATAAGATCGGGTGTAAGCATGTTTAATTAATTTTTTGAATTGTTCCGCGTTGCGTGTTTTTTGCGTCTCCAACCAAAGAATATTCAAAAACATAACTGTTTTGTGTTGTGCTTATGATTTTGATCTGAATAGGTCTTTTTTCTTGGTTTGAGGTGGGGTTGAGTTTGGTAAGGATGCATTCGCAATCGTTTACCCAACGTATGCTGGCGGTATCGATTTTTCCTTCAAACTGTTCGATTTCATAAAGAGAATCTCTAGTGAACGTAGAGGTCTTCATTTCATTTTTAATAATTTGAGTAAATTCAAAGGTTCCAGTATGAAAGGGAAGGCAGTTACGTTCTACGGTATAGCAAGATTGAAACAAAATTAACACGCCTAAAAGCATCCTTTTCATAGGACACAAAATTACTAAGATTTAGGCAAAAAAACATCAAAAGTTCCATCCTTATAGAACTCCACAATTTTCAATAGTTCAGACGGTCTATTTTTAGGAGAATTGCTTTGGTTTTCGAGTTGAATATTTTCCTCCTTAAAATCCTCTTTTTTTTCGGTAGCGGTTTCTTGCTTTTTCAAATCATCAGCTGCAAAGGAAACTTTTTTTGAGGTCCCTAATAGAAGCCAGTCAAAATCAACTTCATCAAATTGTGCTTGTATTTTTAAAATAAAGTCTAAACTTGGTTTGTTGCGTCTTGATAAAATATGGGAGAGGGAAGAGCGTTGTACTCCAATTTTCTCTGAAAAAGAGGCAGCATTTAATTGATGATTTTCCATCAATTGCTCCAGTCGATCAATAAACGCATCTATGTTTAACATTGTAAACTTAACTAGTGTGAAGTACGAATATACAAATGTAATTTAAGAATAACAAGCCCATTATTATAAAAGTTTTACTTTAGAAATACATCTTAATCATTTAATAATCAATATTTAAAGTTTTTAAAATTAAATTATGTTTACAATAATCACTTGACCTACGAACTTCCTAACTTTAATCGGGAGATTGTGTTACTTTTGTAAACTACAATTGTAAACAAATGGATGTTTACATTTGTGTTATTAAAAATAAAATATGGCTTGCAAGCGTTATTTACCCCCTATTCATTTGACTGAATTTTTAAAAACTCTTAGCTCAGATTTAATAAAAACCTTAGGTTATTCTGTAGAAAATCGTGCTATAGAAATGATTACCCTTGGGACTGGAGGAACTAAAGTATTGATGTGGTCTCAAATGCATGGTAATGAAAGCACAACAACCAAAGCTCTATTTGATTTCATTCCTTGGTTTTTAGCTCCTGAACAAAAGCCTCTAAGAGAACAGCTTACTTTGTATATCGTCCCACAGCTCAATCCGGACGGGGCGGAACGTTACACGCGTTTCAATGCTCTTGGGGTCGACTTAAATCGTGACGCGATCGAATTGACTCAACCTGAAAGTAGGGTGTTGCGAGAAGCTTATGAGAAGATCGCTCCTGATTTGTGTTTAAATCTTCACGGTCAAAGGACTATCTACGCGGCTGGTAAAGGAGGTCCTTCTGCAAGTGTTTCGTTTTTGGCTCCTTCAGCCAATCCCGAAAGAACAGTAACCCCCGCAAGAAAAATTGCCATGGAGTATATTGTTGGAATGTTTGAAGCTTTATCCGAAGTAATTCCAAATGCTATAGGTAGATATGACGACGGTTTTAACCCAAATTGTGTAGGAGACTCTTATACACAACTAGGCACACCAACCCTCCTCTTTGAGGCAGGACACGTTCCTGGGGATTATCAGAGAGAGCAGACAAGATCACACATTCTCTTGGCCTATAAAACATTGGTTCAACAACTTGTCCAAAATGAACAGCGGTATGAAATAGAAACCTATTTTCAGATCCCAAAAAACGAAGTTGAATTTGTTGATCTAATCCTTTTGGATCAGACTATAGTGGACAATAATGAAATCAAAACCAATCAAAAAATTGCGCTACTCTACCAGGAAGTTTTGAAAGATCAAAGCATTCATTTTCTTCCTGAAATGGTTTCTTATGGCACTTCTTTAGAGCAACGTGCACATCAATACGGTAAGCTGCCAGATAAGATCCGATCGATTCCCTTAGAATATAAAAATGGAAAAATGATTGAAAACTTCAATTTTGATATATTATATTTATAAAAATCTTAAAATCCAGGAAAATAATTCAACGATATACCCTTTTTTTCATTAAATTTGTAAAATAGGAACACTATATCATAACCAATGAGTAAAGTATTATTAGACGAAATTGATCACCAAATCCTGGATATTTTAATAGACAATACCCGCATACCTTTCACAGACATTTCCAAACGTCTTCTGATTTCCGCAGGAACTGTTCACGTAAGGGTAAAAAAAATGGAAGAATCTGGAATTATCAAGGGTTCTTCACTGAATTTGGATTACGAAAAACTAGGGTATTCTTTTATAGCCTACGTAGGAATCTTTTTAGAAAAAACAAATGCTACCGCAAAGGTTATTGAGGAATTAGATAAAATCCCCTACATCACTGTAGCTCATATCACCACTGGAAAGTTTAATATATTTTGCAAAGTACGTGCGAGAGATACCAACCATGCTAAAGAAATCATTTTTAAAATTGATGATGTACCCGGAGTCTCTAGAACGGAGACCATGATTTCACTAGAGGAAAGCATTAATGATAAAAAAAGACTAATGCATAGCATATTTAACGAATTATAAATTTTATAAAGTAAATGGCCCGAAAACCAAAAATTGAACGATTTAACGAAAAAGTACTTTCCAGATTTCAAATTTACAACAGTTTATTCCTTACCCTCCCCTTTGAAAACATTAGAAACACAGCGCTTTTATTGCCTTTGTTTGCTGATCATTGTAAAAATCAGTTTGAATTAAATCACAACCCTAGAGAAATTGTTTCCAGTTTTTTCCAGCGTTTTAATCCTGATTTGGATCAAAATCAGCGTCATGACTTGCTTTTTAATTTCATTCAGTATATCGAACGACAAGTGGTCCTTTTTGACGCTATTGAGGATGCTAGTTTTTCCTACGTAAACAATATGCACGGTAGGGGTACTCTGAGAAACATCAAAGAAGAAGCACAGAAAAAACAACTCACGAGTGCTCTTACGGATTATATTAAACGTTTTAAAGTCAGGATTGTGCTGACCGCTCATCCTACACAATTCTACCCAGATAATGTTTTGGTAATCATCAACGAACTTTCTAAGGCCATTGCTCAAGACGACTTGGATCTTATTCAAAAGCTACTTGTTCAATTGGGTAAAACCCCGTTTTATAAAAAAGAAAAACCCTCACCTTTTGATGAGGCTGTGAGTTTGATTTGGTTTTTAGAAAATGTTTTTTACCATTCCGCAAGTACCATTTACGGTTATATTTCGGATCACATCATCTCCTCAGACTCAATGAACAATGCAATTTTTGATTTTGGTTTTTGGCCAGGGGGCGATCGAGATGGAAACCCTTATGTAACTCCTGAAATCACATTAAAAACAGCAGAAAGATTACGGTTTTCTATTTTGAGAAATTATTATCGAGACCTACGAAAACTCAAAAGAAAATTGACTTTTCCGGGTGTAGAGGAGCGTGTTGTTGGATTGGAGAGTGCAGTTTTTAACGCTCTTTTTTATCCCGACAGAAACGACCAATTTTCCTTGGAGTTTGTACGTTCTGAAATGATGTATATCTCAGAAACGATTCAAAAAGAACACAAAGGGCTCTATTTGGAAGATATTAATGATTTGATCCACAAAATCGAATTGTTCGGATTTCATTTTGCCAGTTTGGATATTCGTCAGGATTCACGAGTTCATCGATCGGTTTTTAATGAGATTGTAAGCCATCCTGATGTTCAGCTCTATGTTAAAGATTTGCCTAAAAACTATCTCAAACTTTCTGAAGCAGAACGATGTGCCATTTTACCTAATTTAAAAGGTGATTTACCTCCTACGATTTTCCAAGACGAAATTACACATCAAACCCTAGAAAGTATTCGAGCAATGCGAATTATTCAGGAAATGAATGGGGAGCGAGGCTGTAATCGATACATTATTAGCAATTGTCAAACCTTGGAAAATATTCTTGAGCTTTTCGCTATGTGTAGAATGAGCAAATGGGAAAATCCAACAGTTGATTTTATACCGCTATTTGAGACTATTCCCGATTTAGTTACCGCTGCTGTGGTCATGAGAGGTTTATTTAGTAATCCCATTTATATTAAGCATCTGGAACAACGGAACATGAAGCAAACAGTCATGTTGGGCTTTTCTGATGGAACAAAAGATGGAGGTTATTTCATGGCGAATTGGAGTATATACAAGGCGAAAGAAGCTTTAAGTGAACTGGCCTCAGAATTTGGCATTCGTATAGCCTTTTTTGATGGAAGAGGGGGGCCACCTGCTCGAGGAGGCGGAAATACTCACGAGTTTTACGCTTCCATGGGGGATACCATCCAAAATGATGACATCCAACTGACTGTACAAGGGCAGACGATTAGCTCAAATTTCGGTACATTGGATTCTTCACAATACAATCTTGAACAGTTACTGAGTTCAGGTATCGAAAGTCAAGTTTTAAATCCCGGTAAAAACAACCTATCCGATAAAGATCGCGCTACTCTAGAAGGGATTGCAGAAGTGAGTTATAAAGCTTATAATGACTTTAAAGCTCACCCTATGTTTATTCCTTATCTGGAACGAATGTCAACACTTCCTTATTACGCAAAAACAAATATTGGAAGCAGACCCTCAAAGCGAGGAAAATCTTCCGAATTAAAATTTGAGGATTTGCGCGCAATTCCTTTTGTTGGAAGCTGGAGTCAGCTCAAACAAAACGTTCCCGGATTTTATGGGGTGGGTACTGCATTAAACTCCTTTTTGATTCAAAACAAATTAGACGACATCAAGCAGTTGTATCGAAATTCAAGATTTTTTAGAACGCTTATTTTTAATAGTATGATGAGTTTAACCAAGTCGTTTTTTAAACTCACGGCCTATATGAAAGAGGATGAAGAGTTTGGCGCATTTTGGGAAATTATTTTTAATGAATACAATCTGACAAAAGCGTTGTTGTTGGAAGTAAGTGGATTTAAGTCACTAATGGAAAATGAAGCCGCTGGAAAGGCATCGATCAAAGCTAGGGAAGAAATCGTTCAACCTTTATTAACCATTCAGCAATATGCTTTAATGGAATTACAAAAACTGAAGGAAGATAAAAACATAGACAAAAAGCAAATAAGCATTATGGAAACCATGATCACTCGTTCGCTTTTTGGAAACATCAATGCGAGTAGGAATTCTGCTTAATCACTAAGCCGATTTATAAAATTCAAAGGCAGTAGCGAAAAGATCTTGAGGCACTTCCACATCGATTTGTGGCGTTCCTATAGCACTGAGAAGCACAAAATTGATTCTGCCTGCTTTATTCTTCTTATCGTGACGTAGTAACTCTAAAATTGCTTTTTGATCAGCAAGTGAAATCTCTTGCTTGGGATAAAATTTATCAAAAGTTGTCTTAATTTCATTGGCTTCCCCTAAGTTCAAAGCACAACAAACAGTTGAAAGGTAAGCCTCCAATACCATACCAATAGCAATTGCTTCTCCATGCAAAAGGCGTGGTTTGTCTGGATGGGTAAGGAAATAGGATTCTATCGCGTGCCCCAGTGTATGACCAAAGTTCAGAATTTTTCGCAAACCTTTTTCATTTGGGTCTTCCAATACGACTTTTGTTTTTTCAGCAATTGAAGGCTGAATAAAATCCTCCAAAGTTTCAGCACTAAGGAGATCCAAAGATTGTAAAGTTTTCCAATACGAAGGATTTGCAATGAGACCGTGTTTGAGCATTTCTGCAAATCCACTTCTCAACTCTTCGTTTGGGAGTGTTTGGAGCCAACCGCTTTCAACGATAACCCCTTGGGGCTCACGAATTATTCCAATTTGGTTTTTCAGCGCACCAAGGTCAATTCCTGTTTTTCCTCCAACGGAGGCATCTACCATGGAAAGTAGGGTAGTAGGGATATTGTAAAAATCAATCCCCCTTTTAAAGGTACAAGCTACGAATCCTCCCAAATCGGTAACCACACCGCCTCCTAAATTGATTAGAACACTATTGCGATCCGCCCCTTTTTCCGACAATTCGTTCCACAATTGTTCACAGGTAGAGAGGTTTTTATTTTCTTCGCCGGCTTTCATTGTTAGAATTCCGGTAGCCTTAATGTTAGCTATTTCATTAAAACGTTCAAGACAGTAACCGTGCGTGTTGCTGTCCACCAGTATAAAAATTGAACTATAGTTTTTATTTTTTACCTCTTCAGAAAGTGCTTGAAGTGCTTTGAGTCCGTATGAAATAGATATCGTATTGTTCATGTTGTATCCGAGAGGACAAAAATAAGCATAATTCTAAGACGGATCTCCGCTCGAATCTAAATTAGAGTTGAGAAAGGAGTTGTTTTAATCGTTTAATCCCTTGTTCTCTAGCAATTTTATTTGATTCAGAAGCATCAGGTTCTTCTCCTGCTCTGAAAAACCCATGTCCCGCTCCCTCGTAGATTACAGGTTCAAAAGTTGCATCAATCCCTTTCATGGCTGTTTTACTGTCCTCTATTGTAGCGTTGACTCGATTGTCATTACCTCCGTAAAATCCATAAACTGGAATTTGAATATTTTGATAAACATCTGCATCTGCTGGACCTGTTCCGTAACAAACGATAGCCGCTTCAATAGCAGAGGATTCGGTTGCAAATTGGAAGGATTGGCTCCCTCCCCAGCAAAAACCGATGACCACTACTTTTCCATTCGAGGCAGGAATAGTTTCTGCATAAGAGACAGCGGCATGAAGCGTAGTACTGATCTCCTCTTTAGATAATGCGTAAATCCCTGTTCGAGCATCATCAGAATTTTCATAATCACGAGTCCCCCCTCCATTAGGGGCTTTACCAGATAAAAAATCAGGAGCAAGAGCAATGTATCCCATTTCAGCGATTTGATCTGCCATACTTCTAGCCCAATCGTTTAAACCTCTGTTTTCGTGAATTAGAACTACAGTAAGAACTTTTTCAGAGACCTCAGGGTACACTAAAAAACTTTGAACCTTCCGATCTGAAGCCTCTAGGTTGATCCATTCATGGTGGCGAGGAGATTTTTCTAGTCGTTCAAGTGGAGTTTGACTCCAACAAAATTGTGTGATTAGGAAAAGTGTGAAAAGAGTTGTTTTCATGGGAGATTTTTATTTAAAGTTAACGTTTTAAGTAGGTTGAATCTAAACGCGTTTAAAACTTTTTTTAATACGATCTAGATCTCTTTGATTGTCTCGATCTTTCATCGTTTCTCTTTTGTCATAGAGTTTTTTTCCTTTGGCTAAAGCAATCCGCAATTTTGCCAAGCCATTTTCAGTAAGAAACAAACTCAAAGGAACAATGGTTAAACCACTATTACTTACCTCACGGCGCAGTTTTTTCAACTCCTTTTTGTTCAATAGGAGTTTGCGTTGAGCTTTAGGTTTATGATTGTATCGAGTGCCAAAAGCGTATTCATCGATATGCATATTGACGGTAAACAGTTCCCCGCGTTCATTGAATTCACAAAAACTCTCTGTTATAGACGCTTTACTGTTGCGAATGGATTTGATTTCTGTACCAGTAAGCACAATACCAGCTGTATACTCCTCAATGAGTTCAAACTCAAAACGAGCCCTTTTGTTTTTTATGTGAATTTGCTTTTGCACCCTACAAAGGTAATATTAAATACGCTTCGGGTAGGGTTATGCATTTCTAAAAACAAAGCTATCCTCAAAAAAATCAACCACAATTTCTTTGCTTTTATCCAAGGCTGGACCTAACAAATCTTTACTCAACGGATTTAATATATGCTGTTGGAGCACTCTCTTAACTGGTCTTCCTCCGTATTGAGGATCAAAACCTAGGCGGGCAAGTTGATGTATTGCTTCATCTGTAGCCGAAATCTTGACCTCCTGCAAAAGAAGACGTTGTGCAATCAATTTGAATTGTAGTTTTACGATTTCTGTAATTTCCTTTTGGGTGAGAGGAGAAAACAGTACAATGTCATCAATTCGATTTAAAAACTCTGGTCGAACTTGTCTTTTTAAGAGAGACATTACCCTTTCTTTTGCCGTGCTTTCCGCTTTTTCAAATTCAGGATTTGATTCAAAAGCCTCTTGGATTTCTTGACTTCCAAGGTTACTGGTCATAATGATTATTGAATTTTTGAAATCTGCCAATCGACCTTTATTGTCTGTAAGCCGACCTTCGTCCAATACTTGAAGGAGTACATTGAACGTATCTGGATGCGCTTTTTCAATTTCATCGAGCAAAACCACAGAATAGGGTTTACGTCGAACCGCCTCTGTAAGTTGTCCACCTTCATCATAGCCTACATAGCCAGGAGGTGCGCCTACAAGACGACTAACTGCATGCCGCTCTTGATATTCACTCATATCGATCCGAGTGATGTTATTTTCATCGTCAAATAATGCTTCTGCCAAAGCTTTCGCTAATTCCGTTTTACCTACTCCTGTTGTCCCTAGAAATAAAAAACTTCCAATAGGTCGTTTACTGTCTTGCAAACCAGCTCTGCTTCTTCGAATCGCATCACTTACGGCCTCTACAGCTTTTTCTTGACCAATTAACCGCTGATGGAGCAAATCTTCCAAGTGCAGTAGTTTTTCTTTGTCTGATTGCAACATCTTACTAACGGGCACTCCTGTCCATTTAGCTACAACTTCAGCGATATCGTCATAAGTGACTTCTTCTTTAATTAAACTGTGTTCGGATTGATTTTTAGCAAGCGTTTCTTGTAGTTTTTGAATTTTATTTTCAATTGCTTGTAGCTTTCCGTAGCGTATTTCTGCTACAGTGCCGTAGTCGCCTTCTCGTTCTGCTCGATCGGCCTGTGCTTTGAGGTTTTCAATTTCAATTTTTGTTTGCTGAATACTGTCTACAATTTCTTTCTCTTGACTCCATCGAGCAAACAAGGTTTTACGTTCTTCCTTCAATTCACTCAATTCTAAGTTGAGTTTTTTGATTTTATCGTGATCCTTTTCTCGTTTTATTGCGACCAAAGCAATTTCAATCTGTCGGATTTTTCGATCTAAGGTATCCAGTTCTTCAGGTTTGGAGTTAATTTCCATTCGGAGTTTTGATGCAGCCTCGTCCATAAGATCTATCGCTTTATCGGGCAAAAAGCGGTTGGTGATGTATCGAGTGGATAAGGTAACGGCACCGATAATTGCTTCGTCCTTGATTCGAACTTTATGATGGGCTTCATATTTTTCTTTAATTCCCCTTAAAATAGCGATTGCGCTATCCGTATCGGGTTCGTCAACCAGTACTTTTTGAAAACGACGTTCAAGGGCTTTGTCTTTCTCAAAATATTTTTGGTATTCGTCTAGGGTAGTGGCACCAATAGCTCTGAGTTCCCCTCTTGCTAAGGCCGGTTTTAAGATGTTGGCAGCGTCCATAGCACCTTCACCACCTCCAGCACCCACTAGGGTATGTATCTCGTCGATAAATAAAACTAAATCTCCAGCACTTTGTGTTACTTCTTTGATCACACTTTTTAAGCGCTCTTCAAATTCTCCTTTGTATTTAGCCCCAGCAATGAGGGCGCCCATATCTAAGGCGAAAATTTGTTTGTCTTTAAGGTTTTCAGGAACATCCCCTTCAATTATCCGATGCGCTAAACCTTCTGCTATGGCTGTTTTTCCAGTTCCTGGTTCTCCAACGAGGATGGGGTTGTTCTTTGTTCTTCTACTGAGAATTTGCAATAACCTTCGGATTTCTTCATCCCTACCAATTACAGGATCAAGCTTACCGGCTTGTGCAAGTTTGTTTAAATTTTTTGCGTATTTCTCCAGGGAATTATAGTTCTGTTCCGCAGAGGCAGAAGTAATTTTCTCTCCTTTTCTCAATTCTTGAATGGCTGATGTCAATGAGGCCTTGGATACGCCTTGATCATGAAGAATTTTGGAAACTGTGCTCTTGGATTCAAACAACGCTAGCAGAAGGTGTTCTGTAGCTACGTATTCATCCTCTTGCTTTTTTGCTATAGAAATTGAATTCATCAAGGTTTGGGAGGCGCTTTGAGAAAACATTTGCGAACCGCCTGTCACCTTTGGAAAACTTTTTAATGCACTCCCATTTAATTGCTTTAAAAGGGATAGGTTGATGTTGAGTTTTCCGAGGAGGTAGGGTATAACGTTATCATCTACTTCGAGTATGCCTTGAAAGAGGTGTTCATTTTCGATCTGTTGATGACTGTTTTCAAAAGCAAACTGCTGTGCGCATTGTACACATTCTTGCGCTTTGGTGGTAAGATTGTTTAAATTCATAGAATTTTTTTCAAAAACTCTATGCAAAAGCTATTCCATTGATATTCAGCTGACTAAATGACACTTGCAGCATCTTAAAAAGAGCCAAATTGACACTAAGGCGTGGTTTGAAGTTCTTTAAACACAAGGGATAAACTTTCAGAAATCAAGCCTGCTGTAACAACCCTTGAAGTCCATTTCTTCTCGGCGAAGTCACCCGCCACACCATGTACAAATACAGCCAGTAAAGCAGTGTTTAGGGGAGAAAAGCCCTGAGCAAGGAAACTTCCTAAAATCCCTGTCAATACGTCACCACTTCCCGCCGTAGCCATTCCTGGATTCCCCGTGCTATTAAAATAAAACGTCCCTTCAGGAGTTGCAATAACTGAATAAGCGCCTTTTAAAACAATATAAACTTGATGATGTTTAGAAAACGAAGAGAGTAAATCCAACTTTTCTTGATCATTTTTCCATTTGCCAACGAGACGTTCAAATTCTTTAGGGTGGGGGCTCAGTATACTGTATTTCGGTATTAAATCGACAAAATCAGGCTGCTCAGCAAGAATATTCAGAGCATCTGCATCCAAAATTAGGGGTTGCGTAGCCTGTTTTAAAAGCAACTTAAGTGATTTAACAGTCTGTGGATTTTTCCCTAAACCCGGTCCGATAGCCATGGGTTCAATTTGAGGAAAATGAGGTCCTTCAATAAATTTATCTCCAGCAGGGAAAACCATAGCCTCAACAACGCTTGTTTGTAAAATTTCTAAACCGCAACTTGGACTAACGAGGGTTAATTTGCCTAATCCACTGTGTAGGGCTGCTTTTGCTGCTAAAATAGCTGCACCCATACTACCTTCTTGTCCCGCAATCAGGAGTAAATGACCAAAAGTACCTTTGTGAACAAAAGGAGTTTTGATTGGTGCTAATTTATTTTTCACAAATTCAGCGGTGATGTAATTGTAAGGGGAGGTCTGTTCTTCAATAAAGGACTCCGCCAAACCGATATCAAGGACATGAAATTTACCAGCAAAAGCACCGTATTCGGGTAGTAAAAAAGAAAGTTTAGGGCGCTGAAAGGTTAGGGTATACGTTGCTTGTATGATTGCTTTTGGAATATGGGTTGTATTAAATTCAGCAAATAATCCTGAAGGTATGTCGATACTTATAATCGTATTCTTACCTTGATTTAATTTAGAAATTAGCTTTGCTGAAAATCCTTGAACAGACCTATTTAAACCAGACCCAAAAAGCGCATCAATAATGAGGGTCTCAGGATTTATGGTGGCTAGTAGCTCTTCAAAATTAGTTTCATTTAAATAATTTAAGGGAATCGGAAGACGTTTTTTGTTTGCAGTATAATCTTCAGATTCTTCGCTTAGTTTGTTTTCAAAGCAGCTTACCTTTTTGCCTTGTTTGTATAATAATCTTGCTATTGCAAGTCCATCACCTCCATTGTTTCCAGTACCACAGAATACAGCTACTGCACCCAATTCAGGAAAGTTAAGGTTCAACCATTTTACACAACCTCTGGCAGCCCGTTCCATGAGATCCAGGGAAGCAATCCGTTCATTTGCTATAGTGAATTGATCCGCAGCTCTGAGTTGTTGGGCACTTAAAAGTTTCATGAGTACAATTGATCTTCCAAATTAATTATTTTCTTGTTAATTACTTGTTTAAAATAACCTTTTAAAAGTTAAAAAATCGAATGGGTTCCTTTTTATAATATGTAATTTTACAGCTTTAAAAACGAATATATGTCAGCACGAGATACGGTAATTTTTGATTTGATAAAAAGGGAAGAAGAACGTCAATTAAATGGCATTGAATTGATTGCTTCTGAGAATTTCACTAGCCCAGCTGTGATGGAGGCAACAGGTTCTGTACTTACAAATAAGTATGCAGAAGGGTATCCTGGAAAGCGATATTATGGAGGGTGTGAAGTGGTAGATGAAGTGGAAACTCTTGCTATTGAACGTGCAAAAAAATTATTTGGAGCAGCATATGCCAATGTTCAGCCCCATTCGGGTTCTCAAGCCAATACGGCTGTGTTTCATGCTTTTTTAAAACCTGGGGACAAGATTTTAGGTTTTGATTTGTCCCATGGAGGACATTTGACTCACGGATCTCCGGTTAACTTTTCAGGTCGATTGTATCAAGCCCATTTTTATGGAGTAGAAAAAGAAACGGGTCGATTGAATTATGAGAACATCCTAAAAATTGCTCAAGAAGTAAAACCTCAAATGATTATAGCTGGTGCTTCAGCCTATTCTAGAGACATAGATTTCTCTAAATTTCGTGAAATTGCAGATGCTGTGGGCGCTTTTTTACTCGCAGACATCTCTCATCCTTCTGGAATGATTGCAACGGGTTTGCTAAGTAATCCCATGCCACATTGCCACGTTGTTACAACTACAACGCACAAAACACTTAGAGGACCTCGCGGTGGACTAATACTGATGGGGCAAGATTTTGACAACCCTTTTGGACTAACCCTTAAAAATGGATCCGCTCAAAAAATGTCACATTTGTTAAACATGGCAGTTTTTCCTGGAAATCAAGGAGGGCCTTTAATGCATGTAATCGCAGGTAAAGCCATTGCTTTTGCAGAAGCCCTCGAGCCCTCTTTTACATCCTATATGAAACAGGTGCGTGAAAACGCCCAAGCCATGGCTGCTGCTTTAGTAGCGAGAGATTATCATTTAATCTCTGAGGGTACAGACAACCATATGATGTTGATCGACTTGCGAAACAAAAACATTACAGGTAAAGATGCCGAAATTGCTTTAGTAAAAGCTGAAATTACCGCCAACAAAAACATGGTACCCTTCGACGATAAATCTCCTTTTGTTACCTCAGGAATCCGTCTAGGTACTGCTGCGATTACCACACGAGGATTAAAGGAAAACGACATGGAAACTGTGGTTGGTTTAATTGATCGGGTGATTCAAAATCACGAGAACGCAAAAGAGCTTGCTGCTGTAGCCCAAGAAGTTCATGCGCTAATGAAAGGAAGAGCACTTTTTAATTACTAAGACTCAAATAGATCAATGATGGATTGGGGTATCTTTTCCATCTTGTGAGTAGTAGCATTTAAATAGCACCATTGGGTACTGCATCTCGCTAAAAGGCTTGAATTGGTGTCTTTATAAATTTCTACGATACGTTCGGAAAGCACTCCTTTGCTTTGTTTAACATAGGTTTTCAGAGTTATTTCATCGTTTATAAAGGCTGGATTTTTATAAGTTATCGAGTGACTTCGCACAACCCAAATTCCCAGTGTTTCTTTTTGATTTTGTATTAATGCTTCCCAATGGGCGAAGGCTGCTTCTTGAACCCATTGTAGGTATTGAACATTGTTAACATGTCCTAAGTTATCGATATGCTCTGCGAGCACCTTCGTCGTTAGGGTAAATACTTTCATTCTTTAAGGAAAATCTTCACCTCAAAAAGTTTGTCCCAGTTTTTTCCTGTTACAAAAAAAGTTTTACGATCGGGGTGATAGGCGATACCATTAAAGACATTCAATTGAGGATGCTGGGTTACTTGATTTTTGAGGCCAGAAAAGTCAACAACACCCTCTACAATTCCATTTTTAGGGTCTATAATGACCACCACATCTTTCTGAAACTGGTAGGTGTTGGCATAAATTTTACCATCGACCCATTCCAATTCATTCAAATTTTTAATCGGAGCTTTATTGGTCATTACTTGAATATTTCCTCTTTCCGCCATAGTTTCTGGGTCTAAAGTCCAAATTTGATTGGTGCCGTCTGTTTTAAAAAGGAAATTACCATCGTTACATAATCCCCATCCCTCTTTACTGTCCTTGTATTCAAAAGATTTTTGCATGACCAATGTCGCTTTATCATAAATAAACCCTTTTTTGGCTTTCCAAGTGAGTTGTATAATCTTATCTTCAAAAACAGTCAATCCTTCACCAAAAAAATTAGCGTCTAGAGGTTTGTTGACAAGGATTTCACCATTTTCATAATTTACGGTTCTTAAGCTAGATTTTTCATAAAGACCAGTACTTTCATACAAAGTCTCTCCATCAAACTCAAGACCTTGGGTATACGCAGTAATATCGTGCGGATAGGTGGCTATGAGTTCAAAAGTGTATAGTTTTGGTGGAAAAGGTGCGAGTACAGTTAGTGTACTTTCCACTTCATAGGTTTGTTCGCCAGCCGAAACAATTGCTTTAAGGGGATGGGTACCCATGGGTTGTTCGTTGGTTAGTAGGTGTTTTTCTTCAATGGGCTGATTATTAAGAAAAAAGCGAACATTTGCACCCTCGAAAGTTTTATTCAGTTTTAAATCAAGGGAATCGCCCCAAGTGAATTGATTGGACTTGTTGCCTGTAAGAATTTTAAATTTTGGAAGATCAGGACCCCCGCATTTTAGTAAAAAAAGAACAAAAGAGAGATAGAGGACAGTTTTCATTGGCATTTAGAAATGAATTGTAGCAATCGAATCATTTCAAAATTAAGCAATTAAAATGATTGTTGAACTCAACCGAAGGGCTTATCTTTGCTACGGGCAAGTCCTACACAACCAGCTCCTGCCGAATCCCCCAGGGTGGGAACGCAGCAAGGGTAGGTGGTCGTAGCGGTGTGATGTAGGTCGCTTGCCCATTTTTTTTAATCCTACTCGATGTCTGATGTTGTATTAATAACTGGAGCTTCTTCCGGCCTAGGCTTAGCAACTGCTTTGTCTATGCACCAAAAGGGGTATACCGTTTTTGGTACCAGTAGGAATCCAGAGATTCACCAAGAACAGCACCCTTTTAAGTTTTTATATTTGGAGAATTCGGATTCCAAAAGCATTCAGTCTTGTATAAAAAGCGTCTTGATTGAAACAAATCGGTTGGATATCCTAATTAATAATGCTGGGGTAGGCATCACAGGTCCTATGGAGGAAATTGAACTTGACCAGGTTAAAAACCATTTTGAAATTAATTGTTTTGGTCCTTTACGTCTGATGCAAGCGGTCATGCCTCTTATGCGCAACCAAGGAGGGGGGGTAATTATCAACGTAACTTCAATAGCTGCTGATATGGGCTTACCTTTTCGTGGAGTGTATTCCGCAGCAAAAAGTGCTTTAGAACGCATGACAGAATCTTTGAGATTAGAATCTCATGCTTTTGGAATAAAAATATGCAATCTAGCTCCAGGTGATTTTATTTCAAATATTGCAGAAAGAAGACATTACACGCCATTAAACAAAAATTCCCCTTATTTTGAAAATTATCAATTCAGCTTAAATCAAATGAATCAGCATGTAGATAAGGGAATTGGAACCGATCAAATTGTTAAAATAATTGAAAACATCCTCCAAGCTCAAAAACCAAAAGCACGTTACAAAGTAGGAGCACCCTTACAAAAACTTTCAGGGATATTAAAAACCCTACTTCCAAGTCGTATCTTTGAAAAACTTTTAATGAATCATTACAAATTATAATACCTTCCAATATGAAATTTTTTATCGACACTGCCAATCTAGATCAAATCCGCGAAGCCCAAGCATTGGGTGTATTAGATGGCGTCACTACCAATCCATCCTTGATGGCAAAAGAGGGAATCACTGGCGCGAATAACATTCTAAAGCACTATGTGGACATTTGTGAAATAGTAGACGGTGATGTTTCGGCTGAAGTTATTGCCGTGGATTTTGAAGGGATGGTTCGAGAGGGCGAAGCACTTGCCTCTCTGCATCCACAGATTGTAGTTAAAATTCCAATGACAGAGGACGGAGTTAAAGCATTAAAATACTTTTCTGACGCAGGGATAAAAACCAATTGTACTTTAATATTTTCAGTTGGACAAGCCCTGTTGGCTGCTAAAGCAGGGGCTACTTACATGTCTCCTTTTATTGGACGATTGGATGATGTTTCAACGGATGGTTTGGATTTAATAGAAGACATTCGATTGGTTTACGATAATTATGGATTTGAAACCGAGATCTTGGCAGCTTCGGTACGTCATACCATGCATATTGTAAACTGTGCTAAAATTGGTGCCGATGTCATGACAGGACCTTTGTCTGCAATTAAAGGATTGCTTAAACATCCTCTGACCGATATCGGTTTGGCTCAGTTTTTAGCGGATCACAAAAAAGGGAATCAATAGCATTACTTTCTTACTTCTGAAAGTGTAGTTCCAAAATCAGTATCAGAGAAATTCCCAAAGCCTTGGATGATTCTGCTATTGGAATCAATTATTATTGCTTTGTTTAAAAGAGTCAAAACCCAAGCCTTGCTGGCATTTTCAAAATTGAGCAGGGCATACTGATCCTCTTTGGAGACTTCCATAATTTTTTGTACCTCGTCCACCATAGTGTTAAACGGTTGGATACAAATCCCTACAAACCGCAGTTGAGGAAATTGTGCTTTAAAGTTTTTAACGCGTTCTAAGGTGTTTCTGTAATGGTTCATTTGCGTCTGTGACCAGAAATAAATTACAGTAGTTTTCCCCTTAGCTAGAGAAGAGCTACTCACCGTATCACGAGCCGCATTTTGCAAAAAGATTTTTGGCAAAGGTTTGTTGGGTTCCATACTACTGATGTCGTTATGTAAATCCAATACTTCTGCCAAGTAAATGGGAGAGTTGTTGACTGTGGCGTAGAATTGTAAAAAACGTTCGTGTTGTGCATGATTCTCAAAAGTCAGTATTTCTTCAAAAGCGATTGCACGCGCGAGGTTATTACGAAGCAGATTTCCACTAACATTTTGATCTAAGACTTCAAGCCGTTTGATGTTAAAATCTGTTGTTTGTTTCGTACGAAAGTATGATTCCCCCGAATCAAGGGCTTTTTTGTTGATAAAGTTGAGAATGTAATTTATGTAAGGGTCAAAAAAAGCCAAATCATTATCCCCATAATTTAGGTACTTTCGAAATCCAAAATAGAGGCTGTCCTCTGAAGCAGTCCATAGTGAACCTCTCAATAAAGCATAACGCTCACGGATTGTAGCGTAGGGATAAATATAGGCGGCTTGAGTAACTTTCTGTGCAATAGGAGATAGCTTATTTAGGGAATCCATTCCTATCCAGAGATTTTTTTTCTCGATAAGTAGGGAGTCGAGTAATCGACTGAAGGTTTCTTTATTACTTGAGTACTTCGTGGAGAGGTATTGGTTTTCTTTTTCCTGCCTCAAAAACAATTCCATTAAAAAATTATTTTTTGATGCCCCAGATCCTGAATAAACGATTGATTCGTCAAAAGTTGCCGCATTTATTCTCACCCAAAGACTGTCGCCTTTTTCTAGCAAGAGCGTTTGGTATTCAGGGAGATGTTCAAGTTTAAAAATCCCACTTGCTAAAGAATCGTATTTTTTTTTAAAACGCAATTGATCATCCAACTGGAAAGTTTCTACCACCGTATTCCCTTGATAAAGCGTCACTGTTCTTGACGATGGGTTAATAATTTGCCCTCCTAAAAAAATTCGATTCAAGGGCTCTTCCTTAGTTGTACAAGAAAAAAACAATACTGCTGAGAAGTAACCGATAAGTCGAGCTCTGACCATGGGTTAAAAATACAATTTTTGTTGCTCAAAAAATATGGGACGACGTTAATTCACTCACAAGGTTTTATGTAAGTTTGCACCTTAAAGAAAATATTATGCTTTCGGTTTCTAATCTTTCCGTTCAATTTGGAAAACGTATTTTATTTGACGAGGTTAATGTCAGTTTTACTCCAGGGAATTGCTATGGAATTATAGGTGCCAATGGTGCTGGAAAGTCAACTTTTTTAAAAATTATTTCAGGCAAACAAGATGCCAATTCGGGCAGTGTCCATTTGGAACCAGGAAAACGCTTGTCCGTACTGGAGCAAAATCACAATGCGTACGACGAGGTTCCTGTTCTTGAAACTGTTCTAAGAGGGAACAAAAACTTATACAAAATCAAAGCCGAAATGGATGCGCTTTACGCCAAGCCAGACTTTTCAGATGCTGATGGGGAGCGAGTAGGGGTTTTGCAGATGGAATTCGAAGAGATGAACGGATGGAATGCAGACAGTGAAGCTGCGGCCTTACTTTCTAACTTAGAAATACCTGAGGCTTTACACTACCAATTGATGCGTGATTTGGATGGGAAACAAAAAGTAAGAGTTCTTTTGGCACAAGCCTTATTTGGCAATCCGGATGTGCTTATCATGGATGAGCCTACAAACGACTTGGATTACGATACCATCATGTGGTTGGAAAACTTTTTGGCAAATTATGACAATACCGTAATCGTAGTTTCTCATGATCGACATTTTCTGGATGCCGTTTGTACCCATATTTCAGATATCGATTATGGTAAAATAAATCACTTTTCTGGAAATTATACCTTTTGGTACGAATCGAGTCAATTGGCATTGAGACAAAGAACTCAACAAAATAAAAAGGCTGAAGAAAAGAAAAAGGAATTGCAAGAGTTTATAGCTCGCTTTTCTGCCAATGTGGCTAAATCCAAACAAGCCACTTCACGTAAAAAAATGATCGATAAGCTGGATTTAGAGGAAATCAAACCTTCAAGCAGACGCTATCCCGCCTTGATCTTTGATCAAGAAAGAGAGGCTGGGGATCAAATTTTGAATATCGAACAACTCACTCTTCTTGCGGAGGGGACTCCTCTTTTTAAGGATGTCAATTTGAATCTTGCCAAAGGAGATAAAGTAATTGTTCATTCTAAAGACACTCGAGCTATTGAAGCTTTTTATGACATTCTCATGGGGGAGGCTAAGGCAACCAGTGGAAACATTTCTTGGGGTATAACGACAAATCAAGCGTATTTGCCTGTGGATCATGATGCCTATTTTGAATCTCCTGTTTCGCTGGTAGATTGGTTACGTCAATACGCAAAAACTGAAGAAGAACGGGAAGAAGTATTTATTCGAGGTTTTTTAGGGAAAATGTTATTTAGCGGGGAAGAAGCCTTAAAAATGTCAAATGTACTTTCCGGTGGTGAAAAAGTACGCTGTATGCTTTCAAAGATGATGATGGAGCGTGCAAATGTTTTGGTGCTCAACGAACCTACAAACCATTTAGATTTGGAGTCAATTACTGCATTTAATAATTCGTTAAAGAACTTTAAGGGAACGATTCTATGCAGTACCAGTGATCATGCTTTTGCCCAGACTTTAGGGAACAGAATAATTGAATTGACACCCAAAGGGATGATTGATCGTCACATGACTTTTGACGAATACATGACGGATCCAAAAATTAAAGAACTTCGAGAAAAACTCTACCAATCGTCTTAAGAGAAAATAAAATAGGTGCTGATTACAATTACGGTAATAAGGATCCCCATTAGTTTTACTGGTTTCCATGGAGTAATATCCACTTGTTCAGTATAGCGTTGTTCATAGGCTTCAGCTCTAGGCTGTAATTTTCCAATGAATAGCATTAATAAGATGTTGAACAAGAAAATTATTGCCATGATGTGCAAATAATGCGGGTATTCTCCACCATTACTTATTACGTAGTCTTTAAGAAAAAACTGACTAAAAGAATACATAACAACACCCACGCCCATGGCTACTTTGGCTGCTATTGCAGGTACATATTTAGTTAGATACCCTACTAAAATAATGGTTAAGATAGGGATGGTATAACATCCGTTAATTTCCTGTAAATATCCAAAAAGACCCTCAGGTGCATTAGCAATGGAAGGGGCTATGACCATAGACAAAATAGCCAATCCTATACCGAAACCTTTTCCAGCTCGCACAACTTGTTTTTCCGAGGCTTCTTTGTTGATGTACTGTTTATAAATATCGAGTCCAAAAAGTGTAACCGAACTGTTAAGGGCAGAGTTAAATGAACTTAAAATGGCACCGAATAAAACCGCAGCAAAAAAGCCAAGCAAAACAGGTGGCAATACTTTGTTTACCAGCAATCCATAGGATAAATCAGCTTGACTAGCATCTAAGGTATCCCCGAAAATATAATAAGCGATAAGTCCGGGTAATACTACGATTAGCGGTCCTAATATTTTGATAAAGGCAGCCAAAATGAGTCCTTTTTGTCCTTCTACTAAATTTTTTGCTCCTAATGCACGTTGAATAATCGCTTGGTTGGTCCCCCAGTAGAAGAGCTGAACTAATACCATACCCGTAAATAAAGTACTGAATGGAATTGCGGAATCCGATGCTCCCATGGCTTTAAATTTACTCGGATCGTTGGCATAAATGGCTTCAATACCAGCTCCTATACTTCCGTCACCTATATAAAGCAATCCAAAAACAGGGATCATTAATCCCCCAATTAGAAGTCCAATGGCATTTACGGTATCTGAAACGGCTACCGCTTTAAGACCTCCGAAAATAGCGTATATGGAACCAATAATTCCGATCGAACAAACGGTCAATACCAGTGTTTGACTTTCGTCCATTTGGAACAGGTTGTTTAAATCAAACATCCCAATTAGCGCAATTGCACCTGAGTATAGTACAATGGGCAACAATACAACCACATAACCACTTAAAAACAAGCCCGAAGTTATGGACTTGGTCATTGTATCATAGCGGCGTTCCAAAAATTGTGGAATAGTGGTTAATCCTCCTTTGAGATAGCGAGGTAAGAGTAAAACTGCAGTTACGACCATTGCAATAGCCGCAAGGGTTTCCCAAGCCATAACCAGAATTCCATCATTATACGCGGAACCGTTTAGACCGACTAATTGTTCTGTAGATAAATTTGTGAGCAACAAAGAAGCAGCAATGACGGGTCCTGTGAGACTTCGCCCTCCTAGGAAATAACCGTCTTCTGTTTGTTCATTTGTGTTTCGGGTTGCGATGTAGGCTACAATACCTACAAGTAAGGTAAAGGCAATGAAAATTAAAAATTGCATAGTATCGTTTAATTCCCACTAAATGTATGAAAACAATTTTAAAGTCCAAGCTTATTTAAAAGCTCTTGAGCTTGAGTAAATTCATCTTCGTGAACCCATATTTCCTTATCGGTATAAAATGCACCAAAGCCTCCTAAACGAGCAGATTCCTCAGGATCTTTTACAACAGGATTAATATTAATGGATTCGAGTTCATCACAAAATCTATGAACCTCTATAGTATTGCCGGAATAAATTTTTTTATAAGATTTGGACATTGTTTAATTTAGGATTTGTTGTATTTGTTATTCCAAATGGCAGGGTTAAAATTTTTACCTAAAGCAAAACCATAAAACAATACGATGGAAGCAAGGGCTTTAAACATAAAAAAGAAAAGCATCCAATAGGAGGTAGCATCCGGGCTTTTAGTGAAGATTGCCATTGGAGTGAAGGCTGTAATAATCCAACTTACTCCAAGTAATGTCAACAACAAATTCCATATGTTTCTGAACGGCCACATAAAAAGCTTGCGAAAAGGATGCAAGTCATTTCCCCATTTGTGAACAAGATAGTAGTATTCATTCCCCATGGGAACAAATAGCAAGGGGTCGTCTTGTTTCGCTAAACGAAATAAAATTGAGGGAGCCATAATTTTAAAATCTGTAAGTACCGTATCGTGAGAACGTTCCAATTGCTTTATGGCATTTTCAGCACTTTCAGGTAAATCCCCTTTGAAATATTTGAGATCTAAAAAACGTAAACGATAATCAATACAAACGTCTTTTATTTGATTGATATGGAAGATTTTATTTGTTTCCAAAAGATCAAAAACAAAATTATTTTGAGATTTACTGGTTACCTCCGAAAAAATTGAATCAAGCGGGTAGTCCTGCTTACTTTTGATGTTGGCTTTATTCTGAGTTTTTTCTAAAGCTATTTCAATATTGGTTTGTGGGAAAATTTTCAGCATCATCATTCTATTTCAATTGACACAAAAATAGAAATAAATCTCTCTAATTTAAATTTTTAAGCGTAGAATGTTATCGCAATTCAGCCCCAAACTGGCTTTTAAAGTTCTGAAGTAATTGTTCCATGACTCTTTCAACTTGCTTGTCCGTAAGGGTTTTGTTTTTGTCCTGAAAAGTAAAACTGATCCCGTACGACTTTTTGTCCTTGGGTAGATTTTTCCCTTCATAGACGTCGAACAAGTTAACGTCTTGTAAAATCTTTCTTTCGGTTTTATATGCTGTATCTTTGAGCGATTGAAAGCTGACATTCTTATCGATCAGCAAGGCGAAATCACGACGCATTAGAGGAAACTTTGCCACCTCTTCATAAATGATCGGCTTTGAAAAAGCATGCTTTGTAAGCTCTTCCCAATTCAACTCAGCGAAATAAACCTCTTGATCAATACCAAATTGATTTCTTAAAGTGGAAGAAACGATTCCAAAATGACCGTATTTTTTAGCGTTGATTTCAAGGGAAAAAGCCAAATCGAAATGAGAAGCAACGGTTTCATCAAAATTGGGTTCTGAATATCCCAAGCTTTTAAATAAATCGGAGAGGATCCCCTTGAAGTAATAAAACGGATCTGGTTGTGAATTCAACTCCCAATGCGAGTTAAACACCTCACCAGAGATACTCAAAGAAAGTCGCTTTGCTTCTATAAACGCATCCCCTGATTTACCATAGATGGATCCAAATTCGTAGAGTTTGAGCTGTTTGTTCTGACGATTCAAATTAAACGAAACCACTTCTAGAGCCTGATAAAGAAGGGTTTGTCGCATTTTAGATAATTCTTTACCGAGGGGATTGACTAGCGTAACTGCTTGATGAAAATCTGCTGTGTATTCTGGAGAACTCAGTGAGTTGTTGAGTGTTTCAAAAAACCCAAAACTTGAAAGTTTACTTGCAACCTCATTTTCAATTTTGTGAATACTCTTCCATTGATAAGGAGGATTTGCTTCAAAAACTAAAGGTTTTTCTTCCAACCGATTGTAACCATAAACCCGAAGAATTTCTTCTATTACATCTGCAGGACGGGTTACGTCGACACGATAACGAGGAATAGTCATTCCTATTCCAGCTTCTGTTACGTTAACGATTCCAATCTCCAAACCACTAAGTATAGTGTAGAGTTCTTCTTTTTCAAGAGATTGACCAATAGTTTTTTCAATCTTCTCGTAGCTTAAAAAGATTTGTTTAGGTTCTTCCAAAGGTCTTGAAAACTCTTGTATGTTACTCGAGATTTCCCCTCCAGAGAGTTGTTTAATTAGAATGGCAGCTCTTTTTAATGCGTAAATTCCAATTTCTGGATCAATGCCGCGTTCAAATCGGAAGGAGGCGTCGGTATTAAGACCATGATATTTTGCTGTTTTTCTGATACTAACGGGATTGAAATAAGCGCTTTCCAGAAATACTGAATTTGTTTGTTCGTCTACTCCTGAGTGAATTCCTCCAAATACTCCAGCTATACAATGCGATTCTTTGGGATCGCCAATCATCAAATCCTCATCGGTCAGCTTGCGCTCTGTTCCGTCTAGGGTAATAAATGAAGTGTTTTTAGGAAAGGTTTTAACAACGATTTTTTCATTTATTTTATCTGCATCGAATGCATGTAAGGGTTGTCCCAACTCGTGCATCACATAATTTGTGACATCTACAATATTGTTTTTAGGGTTAATTCCAATGGCTTTTAAACGATTTTGAAGCCATTGCGGAGAAGGACTTATTTTTATATTGGTTAGAGTAAGACCGTGATACTGTAAGCATTTTTCGGAATCTTCAATTTCGACGGGAATGGTTTTCTGAGTGGTGTCCACATGAAAAGAAGAGGTTTCCGGAACGGACCATTCAAAAGGAATGTTTCTCAGTGTACATAGGGCTTTAAGATCACGTGCAACCCCCAAATGACTCATCGCATCTGCACGATTGGGTGTCAATCCAATTTCATAAACGGTATCAATTTCAACTTCAAAAATTGAAGCCGCAGGAGTTCCAGGGATTTTGTTGTGATCTAAAACTAGGATTCCGTCGTGATTACTTCCCAAACCCAATTCATCTTCCGCACAGATCATTCCCATACTTACCTCCCCACGAATTTTACTTTTACTAATCTTTACTTCAGTACCATCATGAAAAGTTAGTAGGGTCCCGACGGTGGCAACTAAAACTTTTTGTCCCTTGGCCACGTTTGGTGCGCCACAGACAATTGGAACGATTTCATTTTCACCTAAAAGAACTTCCGTTTTTTTGAGTCGATCTGCATTAGGATGGGGTTCACAACTCAAAACTTCTCCTACAACAACTCCTTGGAGTCCTCCTTTAATGCTTTCGTAGGAGTACATTCCTTCTACTTCAAGACCGAGATCGGTAAGCATTATACTAATCTCTTCGGTGGATAAGTCTGTTTTAATGAACTGTTGCAGCCAGTTATGAGAAATTTTCAAAAAATAAGGTTTTAAATATGTAGCAAATATAAGAATCTATCCTGCGATAATTAACTTATGAAATTCCAAATGTTGGAATCAAATTTTAAAGCGGCTAAGGTTTTTTTAATACATTGATGATCAGGATGTTTGAGAGAAGGATCTTCGTTTAAAATTTGGAAAGCTTTTTCTCGGGCTGCTTTGAGTAAAGGCTGATCTTGGATTAAATCTGCAATTTTGAACTGCAGTATGCCGCTTTGTTGGGTACCCATAAGATTTCCTGGCCCTCTGAGTTTTAAATCAACCTCAGCAATTTCAAAACCGTCATTACTTCGCACCATGGTCTCCATTCGAATTTTAGCCTCTTGACTTTGCTTTTGTCCTGTCATTAAAATACAATAACTCTGATCGGCTCCTCTACCAACGCGGCCTCGCAATTGATGTAGTTGAGACAGCCCAAACCGTTCCGCACTTTCAATAATCATCACGGAGGCATTGGGTATATTTACCCCTACTTCAATAACGGTTGTAGCCACCATGATTTGTGTTTTACCTTCAATAAAACGTTGCATTTCATAAGCCTTGTCCTCAGATTTCATTTGTCCATGAACAATACTAATTTGATACTCTGGCATAGGAAAACTTCTCGAAAGGCTCTCGTAACCATCCATTAAGTCTTTATAGTCTAATTGTGAGGATTCTTGAATTAATGGATAGACAACATAAACCTGCCTCCCTAAGGCAATTTGATCTTTTACAAAGGCAAAAACTTGAAGTCGATTCGAATCTGTTCGATGTAGGGTTTTTACTTTTTTTCGGCCGGGGGGGAGTTCATCGATTACGGAAAGATCTAAATCCCCGTATACACTCATAGCAAGCGTTCTTGGTATAGGAGTAGCTGTCATAACCAACACATGAGGTGGAAGTTCGTTTTTTTGCCAAAGTTTAGCTCTTTGGGCTACACCAAATCGATGTTGTTCGTCAATTACGGCAAGCCCAAGATTTTTGAATTGTACTGCATCTTCAAGTACGGCATGCGTACCAATAAGAATCGGAATACTGCCGTCAACTAATCCCTGATGAAGGACAACACGCTCTTTTTTAGTGGTATTTCCTGTCAATAAGGCTACCGGTATTTGGAGCGCATGTAATTGTTCTGAAAGGGATTGAAAGTGTTGTTGCGCCAAAATTTCGGTAGGAGCAACCAAACAAGCCTGAAAACCGTTATCAATGGCAATCAGCATTACCAATAGGGCAACTATCGTTTTTCCTGAACCCACATCTCCTTGAAGCAACCGATTCATTTGCCGCCCCGTTCCCATATCCATTCTAATTTCTTTGATCACTCTTTTTTGAGCCTCAGTCAATTCAAAAGGCAGGTGTTTTTCAAAAAAATGATGAAAATTTGTTCCAATTATTTCAAAAACATGCCCTTTAATTTTTTGCTTACGTTGCAAATTCTTTAGGACAAGCTGCATTTGCATGTAAAAAAACTCTTCAAATTTTAATCGCATTTGAGCTCTGCTCAGCAGTTGTTGAGATTCTGGAAAGTGAATTTGGCGAAGAGCGTAATCTTTAGAAATCAATTTGTATTGATCGCGTAATGCTTGGGGAAGGGTCTCAGAAAAGGGGGTCGTTTTGGTTTCTAAGAGATTGACCATTATTTTTTGAATAACCTTTTGTGAAAGCCCCTTATTAACTAGTTTTTCGGTAGAAGAATAAATAGGATAAAAAAGCATTTTCGTACTTTGCTGAAAAGTTGCTTCCAGTTCAAATTCTGGATGGGGGATGCTCGCTTTACCTTTAAACCAGTTCAGCCGACCAAAAACCACATAACTCTCGTTAATCTTTATTAAATCTCGAATCCATTGATGCCCTCGAAACCATACCAATTCCATTGTCCCGCTTTCATCTTCAAACTGAGCGACCATTCGTTTTCCTCTTTGTTGTGTTATAAAAGAAACGGAAGTGATTTTCCCTTTAATTTGTATTTCGGAATTATTTTGTGGCAATTCTCGTATGGCATAGAATCTACTCCGATCAATATATCGGTTGGGAAAAAAATGCAATAGATCTTGGAATGTTTGGAGATTCAATTCCTCCTTTAGCAAACGTGCACGATCAGGACCAACCCCTTTTAAATAAACCAGCGGGGTTTGCATAACATCCATATAATTTTATAATTTTATTTTGAAGACTCAAAGTGTAAATTTAATCAGAAAAAACGGCAAATTAGAAACATGCGCGCATTAGTCATTTCAGGAGGAGGAAGTAAGGGCGCTTTTGCCGGTGGCATTGCTCAATATTTATTGGAAGAGGAAAAACGATCGTATGATTTGTTTTTAGGAACATCAACCGGGAGCCTTTTGATTTCCCATTTAGCTTTAAACAAAATTGCTGAGATAAAAGAGATCTATACCAATGTAGATCAGTCCAGTATTTTTAATATCAATCCATTTTTAATTGTCAATCGAAAAGGGGTCGAACGGATTAAAATCAATCACCTCAATGTCTTAAAGAATTTTATTCGAGGAAGTAAAACCTTTGGAGAGAGTTATAACTTGCGAAAACTCATTGAAGATCAAATTTCTTATCCAGACTTTAAAATACTTCAAAAAAGTCAAAAAGAAGTGTTGGTTTGTGTGTCCAACATCACAACAAACTCCGTAGAGTATAAAAAATTAAAAGACTGTAGTTATGTGGATTTTTTGGATTGGATTTGGATTTCATGTAATTATGTTCCTTTTATGAGCCTCGTTACGAAAAACGGATGTGAATATGCCGATGGCGGTTTGGGTTGTGTCATTCCCATTGAAAAAGCCATAACTCTTGGAGCTACTCATGTAGATGCCATTCTTCTTGACACGGAATTCCAGCAGACCAATCGTGTACATTCGCGCAATCCATTTGATGCCCTAAGTTCCATCTTTGGATTTATTGCTGATCGAATCGAATCTCAAAACGTTCATATAGGGAAACTAGTTGCTGAAGACAACCATGCCTCAATTCGAATGTTTTACACTCCAAAAGTGCTCACTACAAACTCACTCGTTTTTAATAAGGCTCATATGGAAATGTGGTGGCAACAAGGCTGGGAACATGCCCGAGATCAAGCGCTTACTTCATCTTGAGGAAATCTATGGCTAAATTACTCAACGCTTCCACACCTAATTTCATCCCAGCATCATCTACCATGAAGGAGGGTGTGTGATGAGAAGGTGCCTCACTTTCATTCATATTTAGAGGGGTTCCTCCTAAGAAAAAGAAAAGTCCTGGAATTTCATTTTGAAAATAAGAGAAATCCTCAGCTCCTGTAATTGCCTTGATTTCTTTAACATTATTTACACCAGCGACCCGCTCCAAAGTTGGAAGCATTTTTTTGGTTAATTCAACATTATTGAAGGTAATGTCTGCTCCATCCTCAATGGATACAGTTGCTTCGGCCCGATACGCTTTCGCTATTGCTGGGACCATCTCTTGCATTCGAGTTCGGATGACTTCTTTCATATCCTTATCTAAGGTTCGAATGGTACCCACCATTTCAAGGCTTTCTGGAATGATGTTAAAACGAATTCCTGAATGAATGGATCCTACTGAAATTACTGCGCCTTCGTCAGTGAGTTTTGATTCCCGACTAATAATTGTTTGTAATCCGTTAATGATTTGAGCACTTGCAACAATAGGATCGACACTTTGCCAGGGGGTAGAGCCATGTGCTTGTTTGCCTTTGACAGTTATCACAAACCGTTGTGAAGCAGCCATCATCCCTCCTGGTTTGTAGGTAATTTTTCCTACATGAGTCCCTGAATTAATATGCAATCCGAATATGGCATCAACTTTTGGGTTGTCGAGAACCCCCTCCTCAACCATGAGTTTGGCCCCTCCACGTTCTCCCTCAGGGGAACCTTCCTCAGCAGGTTGAAAGATAAATTTTACCGTGCCTGGAAACGTTCGATTTTTGGATAATATTTCAGCAACACCCATTAAAATAGCTACATGAGTATCGTGACCGCAAGCGTGCATGACCCCCGTTTCTTGTCCATTATAAAGGGATGTAACATTGGATTTATAAGGAAGGTTGTTTCGCTCTGTTACAGGAAGGGCGTCCATATCCGCTCTAAGAGCGACTACTTTCCCTTTTGCATTTCCTTTCAAAATACCAACTACCCCGGTATGTGCGACCCCCGTTTGTACCTCAATTCCTAGAGACTTAAGATGAGTAGCGATATACTCAGCCGTTTTGAACTCTCTATTCGAAAGTTCTGGATTTTGATGAATTTGATGTCGCCATTCAATGACTTTGGATTCAATTTCGTTAAACTGATTCGAATTCAATTGCCCATGGAGCATTCCTATGCTGAATAGTACAAAAAACGATGTTTTATAAAGGAGCTGTTTCAAAATGTTTTTTGTTTTAAATATAGATGTTTATAATTAATTTGACTTATTGAGGTGAAAAATTAGATTATCCCTACTTTTAAACTCGATATGAAACACGTTCCAGAAACCTTCTTAGAATCTCTAAACGATGCTCAAAAACAAGCCGTACTTCACAAGGATGGACCGCTAATCGTAATTGCTGGAGCGGGCTCAGGAAAAACTCGTGTACTCACTTATAGAATAGCACATCTGATGGCCTCAGGAGTAGATTCCTTTTCTATTTTGGCGCTGACGTTTACCAATAAGGCAGCTCGAGAAATGAAAAGTAGAATTGCAGAATTAGTAGGTGAGGGGGAGGCTAAAAATCTTTGGATGGGAACTTTTCACTCCGTTTTTGCTCGCATTCTTCGACATGAGGGAGAAAAACTTGGATTTCCGTCTAATTTTACGATTTATGATACCCAAGATTCAGATCGACTAATCGCATCGATTATCAAAGAAATGGGATTAGACAAAGACATTTATAAATACAAACAAGTCCGTAGTCGAATCTCCGCATTTAAAAACAGCCTCATTACGGTTAAAGCTTATTATAACGACATTGATTTGCAAGAAGCCGACGCAATGTCAAAGCGCCCTCAAATGGGAGCTATTTATAAGGAATATGTAGATCGCTGTTTTAAAGCCGGAGCCATGGATTTTGATGATTTACTTCTCCGCACCAATGAATTGCTCAATCGTCATCCCGATGTTTTGGCAAAATACCAAGATAAATTTCGTTACATCATGGTGGATGAGTATCAGGATACGAACCATTCTCAATATTTAATCGTCCGAGCACTTTCAGATCGATATCAAAACATCTGTGTAGTAGGGGATGATGCTCAGAGTATTTATGCCTTTAGAGGAGCAAACATCAACAATATTTTAAACTTCCAAAAGGATTATGAAGACGTCGCTTTGTATCGTCTGGAACAAAATTACCGTTCTACAAAAACGATTGTTAATGCTGCCAATTCGATTATCAGTCACAACAAAACTAAGATAGATAAAGTTGTTTGGACCTCGAATGAGGTTGGCGAAAAAATCCAAATAAATCGATTGACAACCGATGCGGAAGAAGGTCGGCATGTGGCTTCCACAATTTTTGAATACAAAATGCAGGAACAGCGAAAAAATGCGAATTTTGCTATTTTGTATCGAACCAATGCCCAATCACGTGCAATGGAAGATGCCTTGAGGAAACGTGATATCCCTTATCGTATCTACGGTGGATTGTCCTTCTATCAGCGTAAAGAGATTAAAGACATTCTTGCCTACCTCCGTCTTATCGTCAATCCTAAAGACGAAGAGAGTTTAAAACGTATTATTAATTATCCCGCTCGAGGTATAGGACAGACTACGGTTGATAAACTCGTAGTTGCGTCTAAACAACACAACCTCTCTTTATTCGACACGTTGATTCAAGCCAAAGAACTCGGTTTGAATTTTAATGTAGGAATCACTTTGAAGCTCTCTAACTTTGCACTTCTTCTTCAGCGTTTCCAAATTGAAAATGAAACTTTAAATGCTTTTGAAATTGCAGATTTGGTTACCAAAAAGGTTGGTTTTGTTCAAGAGTTAAAAAAAGACGCTACTCCTGAGGGGATCGCTCGTATTGAAAATGTCGAGGAGTTGCTCAACGGGATACGTGATTTTGTTGAAGGTCAAGAAGAGTTGGCAGATGCCACAGGAAGTTTGTCTGAATTTTTGGAGGATGTTGCTCTTGCTACGGATTTAGATCAAGAGGACGATCCCAACAGCGATAGAGTAGCTTTGATGACTATTCATCTGGCAAAAGGCTTAGAATTTCCTTTTGTATTTATTGTTGGGATGGAGGAAGATCTCTTTCCCTCAGCAATGAGCTTAAATACCCGTTCAGAATTGGAAGAAGAACGCCGCTTGTTTTATGTAGCCCTCACTCGTGCCGAAGAACGTGCTTTTCTTTCCTATACCCTTTCCAGATACCGATGGGGGAAACTTATTGACGCAGAGCCGAGCCGTTTTATAGAGGAAATAGATGCGCAGTATCTCCATACAATTAAACCCAAAGAGGCGTATCAATACAAACCTTTAATGGATACTTCCATTTTTGGTGGGGAACCTCAGCCCAAGAGATCGTTTCAACCCCCGATTTCAAAAGAAAAAACCATTTCGACCCCAACACCAACCCAATTAAAAAAGCTCAGATCCTTGGGAACTTCCGATGCTGGTCAGCCAGATCAAGAGCTTATTTCTCTTGCAGAAGGAATGGAGGTAGAACACGCCCGTTTTGGTAGGGGTGTTGTCAAATCCATCGAGGGAAGTGGAAGTGACAAGAAAGCTGTGATTCTGTTTAAAGGTTTTGGGGTTAAGAATCTGCTTCTTCGTTTTGCCAAGCTCACCATCAAATAACTTTGTCATGGCTGCCTACATCTCCTTTTATTCAAAAACTCCCAACCCCAAACACCTTCATGAAGCAGCAGAAGTGCTCCATGGAGGAGGAATCGTTATTTTTCCAACGGATACCGTTTATGGTTTAGGATGCCTTAGCTCAAGCGTGAAAGGATTGGAACGTTTTGCTAAGATTAAAGAAGTTAAGTTGGAGCATGCACCCTTAAGTTTTTTATTTAGGGACATCAAAGAGTTGTCTCAATATGTTGCTCCCATGAATTCTCAGACCTTCAAGTTGGTTAAAAAATTGCTTCCTGGACCTTACGCCCTAATTCTTCATGCAGCAAATAAACTCCCAAAGCCTTTTCAAAAAAGGAAAACAATAGGTGTACGGATATCAAATCATCCTGTTTTACAAGCCTTGTTGCCGCTTTTAGACGCCCCTTTGATAACGAGTTCTTTACACGACCCTGATGAAATCATAGACTATACTACCGATCCAGAAAATCTTTTTGCACGTTGGGAAAGTAAAATTGACTTGATGCTCTCCGATGGTTACGGAAGTAATATTCCCTCAACTGTAATTGATTTAACCACAGACCCTTTTGAGTTAATCAGGGCTGGGGCAGGAGAAATCCCCAATGAGCTTTGAGTTTAGTGTCCTATTTTTTGTATAATGTGATAGGCAACTTCAAGAGCTCGAGTTCCATCTTCTAAAGAAACCAAGGGGGTACTTTTGGTATGAATACAATTCGCAAAATGTTCCAATTCATCTTGAATGGCATTCGAGCTTTGGATGTCGGGATTTTCAAAATAGATTTGTTTTTTCTTTCCTTCCGCATTGGTTAAAAGAAGCGCTAACTCTTCATTAGACGACTGAGGATCCACATCCTTCATTTTCACCAATTCCACTTTTTTAGTCAAGAAGTCTAAAGAGATGTAGGCATTTTTTTGAAAAAATCGGGACTTCCTCATTTTTTTTAAGGAAATACGACTTGCTGTAAGATTTGCGACACAACCATTTTCAAATTCAATTCTCGCAGTACTTATGTCTGGTGTCTCACTGATCACCGCTACTCCAGAAGCATGTATGTGTTTAATAGGAGACTTTACCACACTTAAAACGATATCAATATCATGTATCATCAAATCTAACACTACTGATACATCTGTTCCTCTAGGGTTAAATTCAGAAAGACGATGGGTTTCGATAAACATGGGATCTGTTAAGGAGGGTTTTACCGCTAAAAAGGCTGGATTGAATCGTTCGACATGGCCTACTTGCCCTAGAACTCCGTGATCTTTTGCTAATTGAACAAGGGTTTTTGCATCATCGACACTCGTAGTGATGGGTTTTTCAATAAAAACATGTTTTTTAGCTTCTATGGCTCTTTTTGCTAGTTCAAAATGGGCTAGCGTAGGAGTTACGATGTCAACAACATCCACAGCAGCAATTAAATCATCAGCAGATTTAAAGTAGGTGTACTCGTATTGTGCAAGTATTTTATCCACGGCTTTTGGATCAGGATCGTGAAAACCTATCAATTCATATGCCTCGGAGGCCGCAGCGATTTTTAAGTGAGTTTTACCTAAATGTCCTGCACCAAAAACACCAATTTTAAGCATAGTAATATCCTTTGATTCAAAAGTACAATCAAAATATTTATTATTGGAGAAACTGCGTTATTTTTGTGCCCCATGGAGGATACACCAAAATATCAAGGATTACGCAAACAGTTGATAGAACAGCTGCGTGAAAAAGGCATACAAGACAACGCTGTTTTGGAGGTCATGACTCAAGTTCCAAGACATTTCTTTATGGATCCCAGTTTAATCAATTTTGCTTATGAGGACAATGCCTACCCCATAGCTGCCGATCAAACAATCTCTCAGCCTTATACAGTAGCTTACCAATCTCAACTCCTAGAAGTGGGACCTACGGACAAAGTGCTTGAAATAGGTACCGGTTCTGGTTATCAAACAGCAGTTTTACTGGGTTTAACACCTCATGTTTATACTATTGAAAGGCAACAACTGTTGTATAAAAAAACACAGCGTCTTTTTACTCAACTTGGTTTACGACCTAAAAAACATTTTTTTGGTGACGGTTATCTCGGTTTTGAACAGTCTGCCCCTTATGATCGGATCCTCGTTACTGCTGCAGCACCAGAAGTTCCCAAAGCGCTTTTAAATCAATTAAAAGTTGGAGGAAAAATGATAATTCCTATTGGTGAAAACGAACAATTTATGACACGCTTCACACGTAAATCAGCTACTGCTTTTGATAAAGAAAAATTCGGTCGTTTTCGATTTGTGCCTCTATTACAAAATAAAAGTTAATCTTTTGTCTTTTTGATCCTTTGGCTTTCACCTTCAAGTTTAGTCTATGAAATTTAACGACACCAAAAACGCCTATGTGCTGAAGTCTGACAAAGAACTGCAAAAGGCTTATTTATTGTTTCGAATGATTTCAAAAAGGAGTTGGGTTCGGTTTGGAGGAAAACTTACTTTGTTAGCACTTCGCCTCGGATTACCTATTCATTCCCTTCTAAGAAAAACGGTTTATCAGCAGTTTTGTGCTGGAAATGAAGCTCAAGATTCTTTAAAAGTTGTAAATCAATTGGCGGCATTCAATGTAAAGTCCTATATGCATTATGCAGCCGAAAGTCAGAAGTCAGAGGCGGGAGTGGAACAAAGCCTACAACAGTTTTTGAATGCAGTACAATTTTCTAAACAAAACAAAGCTCTTCCCTTTGTTGTCTTTAAACCAACGGCTTTAGGAAAAGTAATGCTTTTTGAAAAAGTCAGTGCAGGAATTCAGTTAAGTAAAGAGGAGGTTGCCTCCTGGGATAGAACAAAGGATCGAATTAATAAATGCTGTGCCATGGCCTATGCATGTCAGGTTCGCATGCTCGTAGATGCAGAAGAATCCTGGCTACAAAATGCGATAGATGCCATCGTATTGGATAAAATGAGAGCATACAACCAAAAAGAAACGTTTATTTTCACTACCCTTCAAATGTACCGCAAAGACAGATTGGAATACCTAAATTCACTACTCGAGCTTTCGAGAAAAGAGGGATTTAAGTTGGGGATAAAATTGGTCCGAGGTGCGTATATCGAAAAAGAAAACAATCGTGCGGAAGAGAAGGGGTATCCTTCCCCGATTTGTTCGTCAAAAGAAGCAACCGACGATAATTTTAATTTGGCATTAAATGGCATTCTTAATTCCTTAGATCATTGTGAACTGTTTCTTGGTACGCATAGCGAAGACAGTGTATTAAGAGTCTTGGATTTTATGAAAGCGAATCAACTCGCTCCCAACGATCCTCGGATTTGGATTTCACAACTCTTTGGGATGGCGGATCATATTTCATTTAATCTTGCCAAAGCTGGATATCAAGTCGTTAAATACGTGCCCTATGGACCTCTTAAAGAAGTGATTCCCTACCTTATCCGTAGAGCAGAGGAAAATACAGCCGTACAGGGTCAAACCCCCCGTGAATTGGAATTGATTCAAAAAGAACGAAATCGTAGAAAAACTCTTAAGGCTGAACAAAAGTGACTAAGGAAATTGTTTTTGCACAATTGGTTACTTCCATATAGGCTTTCTCAATTGAACCCAAGTGAATATAATACAAACGACAAGAATCCCTTTTAGTATCACTTTTAGAAAAATCAATTGTTCCTTTACGAATATAGGTTTGAAGTAAACTATCCGTAAGTTCTGGGTAATCCATTTTAATGTTTTCGGGTATGAAAACCTCCTTTTGAAGCAAATTGTCGATAACTCGGGCATTGGGAGTATAGTTGCAGCTTGTTTTTTTTCCATTAAAAATAAAAGTCAATAGAACTAGTCCTACTGAAAATCCCCCCAAATAAAAACCTAAACGATAAAGTACTTTCATAAATTGAGGGGTTAAGTAGTATGTTTTTCAAGCACTCTTGAAGTAGAGGTTTCTTGCGTTAGGGTAAAATGATCGTAATGAAGAGGTAAATGGGGAAGAACTCGTTCTCCCCATTCAATAAAGCAGGGATAGGAGGAGTCTAAATATTCTTCTAAACCGATATCTAGGGCTTCGTCGGGGTGATTCAAACGATAAAAATCAAAGTGATATATAGGTCCGTTCAATCCTTCGTAAGTATTGATTAGAGAAAAGGTTGGGCTATTTGCAGCATCCTTCACACCGAGTAGTTTTACAGCCGCAGCGATAAGCGTGGTCTTTCCAGCACCCAAATCACCATCGATCCGAATGACCTTTGTGGGGCTGTTGGTTAATAAAAGTGTAGCGGTTTGTTCTAATTCAGCTAAAGTAAAACTCCATTTCATACGACAAAAGTAGGGCTAACGAGAGTTTAATACAACAAAAGGGATGATCATTTCTTCAAGGGAAACCCCGCCATGCTGAAAGGTGTTTTTGTACATTTTGGCGTATTGGTTAAAATTATTTTTGTAGATAAAATACGCATCACTTTTTGCAAAAATATAGCTGCTATTAATCCCATAAAATGAGGGCAGTTGATACTCTTGAGGGTTTTTGCATTGGATCACATCTTTCGGGTCAAAGGTCAAGCTTTTACCCGATTTATATCGCAAGTTTATACTGGTTTCTTTGTCGCCAATCACCTCGCTTGGATAACCTACGTGAATCGTTCCGTGATCAGTAGTGAACAGAATGGTATAGTTTAAATCGCAGGCTTTTTTGATTAATTCTTTAAGAGGACTGTTTTTAAACCAACTCGAAGTTATGGAACGGTATGCTTTGCTGTCTGGAGCGAGTTCTTTAATAACTTCCATTTCCGTTTTTGCATGAGAAATCATATCTACAAAATTATAGACTACGGTTGTAAGCCCCTCATGGGTGTGGTTTTGCAGATTTTTGATCAACTGTTGACTTTGTTGCAATTGAGTGATTTTATGATAACTCATCGGACGCTCCATACCGAGGCGTTGACACTGTTCCTTTAGTAATTCCAATTCGTATAAGTTCTTTCCTCCCTCATCAATATCATTTTTCCACCATTGAGGAAAACGCTTACTGATTTCCAAGGGGGTGTATCCTGCAAAAAACGCATTTCTTGCATACTGTGTAGCGGTGGGTAAGAGGCTGTAATAGGTTTCCTCTTGAATTACTTTACAATAGTTTTTGAGCTCGGGAAGTATGGTTTTCCATTGATCGAAGCGTAAATTATCTATCATTAAGAGCAAAGTGGGCTGATGCTGTTTTATTTGAGGAAAAACGAATTTTTCAAAAGCCTGATGCGAAAACACAGGGCCTGGATTTCCTCGCATCCAATGCTCATAATGGTTCTCAATAAATTTTGCAAATTGAATGTTCGCCTCTTTCATTTGGGTCTCAAAAACTTGAAACATGCTACTGTCTTCCAAGGATTCAAGTTCTAATTCCCAATACATCAACTTTTTGAAATAGTCGCTCCAGTCCTGATGGGTTTCGAGGTTCAACAAAGATTGAGAAATTTCTCTAAATTGCTGTTGGTAGTTCTGTGTTGTTTTATCAGCAATAAGACTTTTGTGGTTGAGAATTTTTTTAAGCGACGAAAGGATTTGGTTGGGGTTGACAGGTTTTATGAGGTAATCTGATATTTTTGCGCCGATGGCTTCTTCCATAATGTGCTCTTCCTCGTTTTTAGTTATCATAATCACAGGAAGATCAGGAAGTATGTTTTTAATCTCATCCAAAGTTTCTAATCCATTGAGGCCGGGCATATTTTCGTCCAACAAAACAATGTCAAATGAGGTTGCTTTGATGAGGTCTAGAGCATCTTGACCATTGGTACAGGGTGTGGTTTCATACCCTCTTTCTTTGAGGAAAAGAAAATGAGGTTTAAGCATTTCAATTTCATCGTCAACCCATAAAACTTTGATCCAATTCATTTAGTATCTTTGTTGAAAATTATGGCAAATTTGGTGTACCGCAAGAACACATTGTTTAACGACCCAATTTATGGATTTATTGCCATAGAAACCGATTTGATTTTAAATCTCATCAATCACCCCTTTTTTCAGCGACTCAGAAGGATCTCTCAAATGGGGCTTTCAAGCATGGTTTATCCGGGCGCACACCACACTCGTTTTGAACATGCAATTGGAGCCATGCACATCATGCAAAGGGCCATTGAAGTGCTTAGTGGCAAGGGAGTAAAAATCAGTGCAGAGGAAAAAGAGGGAATGCAAATTGCAATTTTACTTCACGACATTGGACACGGTCCTTTTTCTCACGCTACGGAGGAGACTTTTTTAAAAGGGGTCAATCACGAAAAAATTTCTTTGCGAGTGATGACTAAATTAAATCAGCATTTTAAGGGTCAATTGGATTTGGCTTTGGAAATATTTACTGGCAAATACCCAAGGAAGTTTATGCATCAGCTTGTCTCAGGACAAGTTGATGTAGATCGTTTGGATTATCTCAAAAGGGATAGTTTTTATACTGGAGTCACCGAAGGGAATATCAATACAGATCGTATTGTTGCCATGATGAATGTCAAGGATGAAGAATTGGTTTTTGAAGTAAAAGCAGTTCATTCCTTAGAGAAATTTTTACTTGCCCGAAGATTGATGTATTGGCAAGTGTATCTTCACAAAACAAGTTTGGTTGCAGAACTCCTTCTGGTTAAAGCTTTAGAGCGTTTTCAGTTGCTGTTTGATAAAAAAACGGAATCTTTAGAAGCGAATCATATGCTCTATCCTTTTTTAACAAATTCCACCTCTGGAGAGCTTAGTGAAGCCGTTCTGGATCATTACTTGACCCTAGATGACTCCGATCTTTTACAAGTACTTAAGAGCTGGAGAAACCATTCCGACGAAACGCTAAGAAAGTTATCAGATCAGTTAATCAATAGACGATTACCCAAGATCATCATTCAAGAAAAAAAATTTACAGAAGAAGAAGTTGAGCGACAGAAAAATCGTTTGGAACAACGTTTTAAAGCCAATCAGGCGGATTCAGACTTTGTCTTTAGCGGATCCATATCCAATCAGACCTATGTTTCGGATGAATCTCAAATCCTCTTATTAAAAAAGAACGAATCGGTTTTTTCAATTAGTGAAGCGATTCAATACCTAGACTTTAAGCAATTTTCCACGCCAGTTGTTAAGCATTTTTTATGCTTTCCAAAACGGGATAATTCCTTATAAATACCTATTTTTGCACGATGGATTTTACGGCCTTAGAAATCGCAAAAAAACTTAATGGAACTGTTGAGGGGGATGCTAATGTTTTCATTAACAGCCTCTCTAAGATAGAAGATGCTCATGCAGGCTCTATTTCATTTCTTTCCAATAGCAAGTATTTTCATTTCCTAGAAAAAACAAAAGCTAGTGCTGTAATCGTTTCAAAAAACATAAAGGTAAGCGACCGTATTTCCACTACATTAATTCGTGTTGACGATGCCTATGCTGCATTTACCCAACTTTTGATCTTGTGGTCTGAAAGTTCAGCAAAGAAACAAGTGGGTATACACAAAACGGCACAAGTAGATCCTACCGCTCATTTGGCTGAGGGGGTCTTTCTCGGTGCTTATGTGTGTGTTGGCCCCAATTCGATATTGGAAGAGGGAGTTCAAGTTCATGCTCATTCTGTGATTGGAGCTGATGTACAAATTAAAAAAAGAACTCATTTGCATCCACGAGTTACACTTTTGGATCAAACCAAAATAGGGGCGCATTGCATCCTGCATTCCGGAGTTGTGATAGGTTCAGATGGATTTGGTTTTGCCCCGCAAGGTCAAAATTCCTATTTGAAAATACCTCAAATTGGAAATGTAATTGTTCATGATCATGTTGAAATCGGAGCAAATACAACCATCGATAGAGCTACTTTAGGATCAACTGTAATTCAAGAAGGTGTAAAATTGGATAATTTAGTTCAAATTGCTCATAATGTAGAAATAGGTAAAAACACTGTAATTGCTGCCCAAACTGGTATTGCAGGTTCTACAAAAATCGGTGCTCATTGTGTTATTGGGGGTCAAGTAGGGATTGCGGGTCATCTTACTTTAGGTGATGGAGTTCAGATACAGGGGCAAACAGGCGTAATAAAAAATATTCCTAGCGGTAAAGCCATTCAAGGCACCCCCGCAGTAGAGTATAAATCGTATTATAAATCGTATGCTTTATTCAAACGTTTACCTTCCATAGAATCACGTTTATCAAGCTTAGAAAATAACAGATAAAATGATTAAACAAACAACCCCCCAAAAAACCCTAGCAAAATCTATACGCTTAGAAGGTGTAGGCTTACACAGTGGTAAAAAAATTGATCTTGAATTAAAACCAGCTGAGGAAAACTCTGGAATCAAATTTGTTCGAACCGATTATAATCCTCCTGTAGAAATTCCTGCCTTGGCAAATTTCGTTCTACGTACAGAACGAAGTACCACTCTAATCAAAGAAGAAGTAGAGATACAAACCACAGAACATTTACTTGCTGCCCTAATCGGAAGCTCCATAAACAATTGTACCATTGAAATCAACGGTTCCGAACTACCTATATTGGACGGTTCATCAAAACCCTACTGTGATGCGATAGCCATAGCAGGAGTGATCGAACAAGATGAACCGCAAGAGGTTTTTGTTGTTCAAGAAGTGTTACAACATAAGGATCCTGATACAGGAAGTGAAATTTTAATAGTCCCTTCCGATCATACTTCCTACAGTGTGATGATTGATTTTGAAACTACGGTACTAGGAACTCAAAATGCCGTGTTGGAAAGGATAGATGATTTTGCAAAAGAGATCGCTCCAGCGCGAACTTTTAGCTTTCTTCATGAACTTGAACAACTTTTGGATCATGGACTTATCAAAGGAGGAGATTTAAACAATGCTATTGTCTATGTGAATCAGCCCTTGGCAAATGCCAATATGGAGCGATTAAAAAAAGCATTTGGAAAGGATCAAATTACCGTTAAACCCAATGGGATTCTTGACAATTTGAAGCTTAACCACACCAATGAAGCGGCACGTCATAAATTGTTAGACCTGGTCGGGGATTTAGCGTTGGTTGGCATGCCCATTCAGGGAAAAATCATAGCGACAAAGCCCGGTCATAAAATCAACACTAATTTTGCGAAAGAAATTGCGCTTTTGATTAAGCAACAAAAGAAATGTCATGCACCTGTAATTGATTGGTCTAAACCCCCTGTGATGGATGTCAATCAGATTATGGATATGTTACCACACAGACCTCCTTTTTTATTAGTTGATAAAATATTAGAACTTTCGGATCAACATGTCATCGGGTTAAAGAACGTGACCATGAACGAATCTTTTTTTCAGGGACATTTTCCAGGAGCACCAGTAATGCCCGGAGTTTTACAGATAGAATCTATGGCACAAGCAGGAGGTGTGCTCGTATTAAGTACGGTTCCTGACCCAGAGAATTACCTGACTTTTTTTATGAAAATTGACAATGTAAAATTCAAGCGCCCTGTTTATCCTGGGGATACTTTGATTTTCAAATTAGAACTTTTAACCCCGATAAGACGTGGAATTTGTAATATGAGAGGGCTTGCTTTTGTAAACGACCAGCTCGTGAGTGAAGGTGATCTAATGGCACAAATTTCTCGACGTAAATCTACAAATTAACCATGTCACAACCATTTACCTATATTCATCCTAACGCAAAAATTGCCGCTAACGTTTCTATAGATTCTTTTACTTCTATACATGACAATGTAGAAATTGGAGAAAATACATGGATTGGTTCCAATGTCACCATTATGGAAGGCGCGCGTATCGGAAAAAACTGTAAGATTTTCCCAGGAGCTGTTATCAGTGCGATCCCTCAAGACTTAAAATTTAATGGTGAAGATACTCTAGCAATTATAGGGGATCACACCGTTATTCGAGAATGTGCGACCATAAACAGAGGGACTTCTTCCAGTGGTAAAACAGAGATTGGATCCCATTGTTTGATAATGGCGTATTCCCATGTAGCCCACGATTGTACTATTGGGCATCATTGCATTTTTTCCAACAACAGTACCTTAGCTGGGCACATTACGATTGGGAATTATGTCGTTTTAGCTGGGCTTACGGCTATCCAGCAGTTTTGCAATATCGGTGATTTTGCTTTTATTTCTGGAGGTTCTTTAGTTCGTAAAGACATTCCCCCTTATGTGAAAGTTGCTCGGGACCCCTTAATTTTTACTGGAGTAAATTCGATCGGTATGGAGCGTAATGGCGTGTCTAAAAATCAAATCGAGCAAATTCAAAAAATTTATAAGATTTTATTTAAAAGCAAATACAATATTTCCCAAGCTATTGAAGTCATTAAGTCAGAAATTGAACCTACAGAAGAAAGAGGTATTATTTTGCAGTTCATTGAAAAATCAAAGCATGGAATTGTAAGAGGGTACGACCAAAAAAGTTAAATTTGAACATTATATGGCATCAACATCAGATATCCGAAAAGGATTGTGCATCAAGTACAACAACGACATTTACAAAATAATCGAATTTTTACACGTTAAACCTGGAAAAGGTCCAGCCTTTGTTCGGACAAAACTCAGAAGCGTGACTTCCGGAAAGGTATTAGAGAATACTTTTTCTGCAGGTCATAAAATAGAAGACATTCGAGTAGAAACACAAAAATACCAATTCTTATACAGTGAAGGGGAGCAGTTCCATTTCATGAATACAGAGGATTACAATCAGATCAGTGTCAGCAAGAAAATTCTGGATTCACCAGAACTCCTTAAGGAAGGAGAAATGGTATCCATTTCAATCAATACTGAGGACGGGCTGCCCTTATCTGCAGATATGCCAGCTAGTGTCGTATTGGAAGTCACACATACAGAACCCGGCGTAAAAGGAAACACGGCAACCAATGCGACCAAACCCGCAACAGTGGAAACAGGAGCAGCCATTAATGTTCCGTTGTTTATAAACGAAGGAGATAAAATCAAAGTAGATACCGAAAAAGGGAGCTACATCGAACGGGTAAAAGAATAAATTACTAATTGAGAAATAAGAAACTATGAGTGTACTTGTAAACAAAGCATCTAAAATCATTGTACAAGGATTTACTGGGAGTGAAGGAACCTTCCACGCCACACAAATGATCGAATACGGAACAAACGTAGTCGGTGGGGTAACTCCGGGTAAAGGCGGTCAAACGCATTTAGACAAGCCCGTTTTTAACTCTGTGGCAGAGGCGGTAGAAAAAGTAGGTGCAGATACCTCTATTATTTTTGTCCCCCCAGCATTCGCTGCAGACGCTATTATGGAAGCCGCTGAAGCCGGCATTAAAGTTATAATCACGATCACGGAAGGCATTCCAGTTAATGACATGACTAAGGCTTTCCAATATGTAAAAGCTCAAGGAGCCACGCTAATTGGTCCTAACTGTCCTGGGGTAATTACCCCAGGGGAAGCCAAAGTGGGAATCATGCCTGGTTTCGTTTTTAAAAAGGGATCTGTTGGCATCGTTTCCAAATCGGGTACCCTAACTTATGAGGCTTCCGATCAAGTAGTAAGTGAAGGATTAGGAATTTCTACAGCAATTGGAATTGGTGGTGATCCCATCATAGGAACAACCACTAAAGATGCGGTAGAGCTATTTATGAATGATCCTGAGACTACGTGCATCGTTATGATTGGTGAAATAGGGGGTCAGTTAGAAGCGGATGCAGCAAAATGGATAAAAGCTACGGGAAATAAAAAACCTGTTATTGGATTTATAGCAGGCGAAACAGCTCCTAAGGGAAGAACTATGGGGCATGCAGGTGCTATTGTTGGTGGAAGTGAAGATACTGCAGAAGCTAAAAAACGAATTATGCGGGAGTGTGGTATTCATGTCGTGGATTCACCCGCACAAATAGGGGCTAAGGTTGCAGAAGTAATGTCTTAAGTGTATTATATGAAGTTATTAGAGGGAAAAACTGCAATTATTACCGGAGCTAGTAGAGGAATCGGTAGAGGAATCGCTAAAGTATTTACTGAACACGGATGCGCCATTGCTTTTACATATAGCAGTAATCAAGAAGCTGCAGATTCCTTAACTAAAGAGCTTAGCGCAAGTGGAGTACAGGTTAAAGGATATCAAAGTAATGCTGCACATTTTGAACAAGCTCAAGAGCTCGTGGATACGGTTCTCAAGGATTTCGGCGGCTTAGATATATTGATCAACAATGCCGGCATAACCAAAGACAATTTGTTGATGCGTATGAGCGAGGAAGATTTTGATCACGTGATTGAGGTGAATCTAAAATCTATTTTCAACATGACCAAAGCGGTACAACGCACTTTTCTTAAACAGCGTAACGGGTCCCTAATCCACATGAGTTCTGTAGTAGGTGTAAAAGGAAATGCGGGTCAATCGAATTACGCAGCTTCAAAAGCCGGAATTATTGGTTTTTCAAAATCGATCGCCTTAGAGCTGGGCTCTAGAAATATACGATCTAATGTGATTGCCCCGGGTTTCATAGAAACTGAAATGACGGCTAAACTATCCGAAGAAGTAGTTCAAGGATGGAGGGAGGGTATTCCCCTAAAAAGAGGTGGACAGCCCGAAGACGTTGCAAATGCATGTGTCTTTTTAGCTTCTGATCTTTCCAGTTATATTACTGGACAAGTGCTCCATGTAGATGGAGGAATGTTAACTTAAATCTTAAAAAAAGAATTATGCAAAAATTACCTAAAATTGGACTGCCTATTATTTTACTCGTTGTAGTCTTGCTTATTTTTATTTCCAAATCCTCTATTAATATTGGATATGGTGAAGCTGGAGTACTCTTCAAAACCTTTGGAGGAGGAGTCGTAACCGACGAACCACCGCTAGGAGAAGGATTTCATGTCATTGCTCCTTGGAATAAGGTATATATTTATAACGTCAAGCAACAAGAGGTATTCGAAAGTAAAATGCAGGTATTGTCTTCAAACGGGCTAGAAATTAGTTTGGACATCTCTGTATTATATCAACCCAAAATTTCAGAATTGGGTTTACTTCACAAAACGAAAGGAGAAAACTACCTCAATATTATCATTATTCCTCAAATACGTGCAGTAGCCCGATCTATAGTGGGTCGTTATACTCCTGAGCAATTGTATTCAACCAAAAGGGATGCTATCCAAAATGAAATTTTTGAAGAAACTAGAAAGGCAGTAGAGGACCAATACGTTCAACTTAATGCTGTTTTGGTTCGTGATGTAACACTTCCTATAGCTATTCGAGAAGCCATTGAGCGAAAATTAAACCAAGAGCAAGAAGCATTGGAATACGAATTCCGTATTGAAAAAGCAAAACAAGAAGCAGAACGTCAGCGAATTGATGCCGAAGGTAAAGCTACAGCAAACCGAATCCTAAGTGCGTCACTAACAGATAAAATTCTTCAAGAAAAAGGAATCGAAGCGACAATCAAGCTTTCCGAATCTCCAAATGCAAAAGTGATTGTAATCGGAAGTGGTGATAAAGGCTTGCCTATTATATTAGGAAATCAATAAGCAAATTCATTATTTAATTTTTTTAAATATATTTGCAAATCAAATGACAACAAAAAGAATCTCTATACATCATACAACATACACTCAATCAAACGAGATGTAGTAGGATGTCTATGAACCTAATACTAGCCCGTTTGAGAAATCAGACGGGTTTTTTTTATTAAAAAGATATGGTACGTATAGCAATACAAAAATCAGGGAGACTCAATGAAGATTCATTGAACTTACTCAAAAGTTGTGGAATTTCTATTGACAATGGAAAGGATCAACTTAAAGCGGAAGCTAGAAATTTCCCAATGGAAGTCTTCTATTTAAGAAATGGAGACATTCCCCAATACATGCGTGACGGTGTGGTTGACTTAGCTATTTTAGGTGAAAATTTATTAGTTGAAAAAGGGGAGGACCTCAAGATCATTGAACAATTGGGATTTTCAAAATGCAGGGTTTCTATAGCTGTACCCAAAAATACCCGATTTCGAGGGGTTGAAGATCTTGCGGGGAAGCGAATCGCAACTTCTTATCCCAATACAGTGAATGCTTTTTTGGAGGCCAATCAAATTACAGCAGATCTCCACATCATCAACGGCTCTGTTGAGATTGCACCGAACATCGGTTTGGCAGATGCAATTTGCGATATCGTTTCCAGTGGGAGTACCCTATTTAAAAATAATCTGAAGGAAGTTATCGAAATCGCTCGTTCGCAGGCGGTTTTGGTTCAGGCTCCTAAAGTTAGTGACGAAACGAAAGAGACAATTGAAAAGCTGCGTTTTCGGATACAGTCTGTATTGAGAGCAAAACAATCCAAATACATCTTATTGAATGCTCCCAATGATAGAATAGAAGCGATTAGTAATATACTTCCCGTTTTAAAAAGCCCTACAGTCTTACCTCTTGCTCAAAAAGGCTGGAGTTCATTACATTCTGTAATTAATGCTGGAGATTTTTGGGAAGTCATCGACCAATTAAAAGCAGCTGGAGCAGAGGATATTTTGGTCTGTCCCATAGAAAAAATGGTTCGTTAATGAAGCAGTATAAAACTCCTTCCGCCTCTGAATGGGAAGCGCTTATGCAGCGTCCTACAGCTACTTATGAAGACTTAGAACCTCTCGTTGCTTCTGTTTTTGATGCCGTAAAAGCAAAAGGAGATCAAGCGATAATTGATTATACCGCTCAATTTGACGGTGTTCTTCAGGATGAATTTAAAGTGACTTCCTTGGAGCTAGACCAAGCCGCAACAAAAGTCTCAGAGCCCTTAAAAAATGCGATTCAAAATGCAAAAGATAATATTGAACGTTTTCATAAGGCACAACTCACCGAAACCCTCCGAGTCACCACTCAAAATGGAGTGGAATGCTGGCAAGAAAAAAAACCGATTGAAAAGGTTGGGTTGTATATTCCCGGAGGTTCAGCACCTTTGTTTTCAACTATTTTAATGCTTGCAATTCCTGCTCAAATTGCCGGTTGTAAGGAAATAGTATTGTGTTCTCCACCCAATAAAGAGGGAGGGCTTCCTGCTGAAGTTTTGTATACAGCGAAGCTATGCGGTATTGAGCAGATTTTTAAAGTAGGAGGGATTCAAGCCATTGCAGCCATGGCACTAGGTACGGAACAAATCCCTAAGGTGTATAAAATCTTTGGCCCCGGAAATCAATACGTTACGGTAGCCAAACAGTGGGCTACACGCCATCATGTCGCGATCGATATGCCTGCAGGACCCAGTGAATTGTTAGTTGTTGCAGATGAAAGTGGAAAGGCCGATTTTATCGCTGCAGACCTTCTTTCACAAGCGGAACACGGTAAAGACAGTCAGGTCGTTTTTGTAACCACTCACGAACCACTTCTTGAACAGGTGGCTCAATCTATAGCCGCTCAACTCGATGATTTACCTCGTAAGGAAATAGCTGCAGCTGCCTTAGAAAACTCAAAAGCCATTTATTTTGAGAAGGATAGTGAGGCCATAGATTTTATTAATTCGTATGGACCAGAACACTATATCGTATGTGTGACAAACGAATCCTTATACCTCGAAAACGTCAACAATGCAGGTTCTGTATTTGTTGGAAATTACACTCCTGAAAGTGCGGGTGACTATGCTTCAGGCACTAACCATACCTTACCTACAAACGGCTATGCCAAACAATACAGTGGGGTGAATTTAGATAGTTTTAGAAAAGCCATTACGTTTCAAAAGATCACTAAAGAAGGGATCCAGTCTCTAGGTGAAACCATTGAACTCATGGCTGCTGCTGAAGGCTTGGAGGCACACAAAAACGCTGTTAGTATTCGATTAAAAGCAATTAAAGATGGAATTTAATCTCTCAAAATACATCCGTCCCTCATTAATATCCTTGGCTCCATACCAATCTGCACGTCAAGAATTTGAGGGCGATGGTAGAAAAATGATTTTATTGGATGCCAATGAAAATCCATTTGAAAGTGTTGTCAATCGTTATCCTGATCCTTTACAACAGCAATTAAAAAAAGAAATTGCCCTTTGGAAAGGAGTAGAGGAAGATCAACTCTATTTGAGCAACGGTAGCGACGAATTTATTTCTCAGGTGATTATGGGAAGCTGTGCTCCTGGAAAAGATCAAATTATGATTTTTCCTCCAACTTTTGGTATGTACAAAGTAGCCGCAAATTTACATGGGGTCGGCGTCCAAGAAGTTCCTCTTACAGTTAATTTTCAATTGGATATAGCGGCCATACTGGGAGCCATAAATGAGACCACCAAAGTGATTTTTATTCCAACACCAAACAATCCAACTGCCAATAACTTTGATTTAAACACAATTGAACAGCTTCTTCAAAACTTTTCAGGTTTGGTTGTAGTGGATGAGGCTTATGTTGAATTTAGCTCAAATCCCTCGGTGGTGTCTTGGCTTGACAAATATCCCAATCTCCTTGTTTGTCAAACATTTTCAAAGGCACAAGGTATGGCTGGAGCACGTTTAGGAATGGCTTTTGCTCACCCTGAAATGATTGCTTTTTTCAATCGGATAAAAGCACCGTATAATATCAATTCACTAACGATTAATGCTGCGTTAACACGACTTAAAGAGCAGGATAAAGTAGGAGCGCAAGTCGCTGTGTTGCTTTCCGAAAGAAAGCGATTGGAAGACGCTTTGGCAACTCTTCCCATAGTACTTCACTGTTACCCTTCTGACGCAAATTTTGTTTTGATTCGTGTGGATGACAGTCTATTGCGTTACCAACAGTTGATCTCTGAGGGAATCGTAGTTCGCAATCCATCTAAAAACTTAAATTGTGAAAACACCCTTCGGATCAGTGTAGGCCGTCCAGAAGAAAATGACCGTTTGATCGAAGCGTTAAAAAAAATAAGTTATTCAGTATGAAAAAAGTATTGTTTATAGACCGTGATGGTACTTTGGCACTAGAACCAGAAGGCTATCAATTAGACTCCTTTGAGAAATTGGACTTTTATCCCGGGGCATTTACCTACTTAGGAAAAATTGCAAAAGAACTGAATTTTGAATTGGTAATGATTACCAACCAAGACGGCTTGGGAACAGCATCTTTTCCAGAAGAAACCTTTTGGCCAGTTCAACATTTTCTGCTTCGAGCGTTCCAAAACGAAGGGATTGAATTTAATGAAGTTTTGATCGATAAAAGTCTTCCTCAAGACAATGCACCTACTCGTAAACCACGAACAGGAATGCTGACCTCGTACCTCGGAAACCCAGAATACGATTTGAGTAAATCCTATGTCATTGGAGATCGACTTACCGATATGGAACTTGCAAAAAACATCGGTTGTAAGGGATTGTTCCTTGCCAATGATCCCCATCTGGGCGAGGGGGAATTGGAAACTAAAGCATCGCTTCCGATTGTTTTAAACACCACTTCTTGGAAGGAAATCTATTCGTTTTTAAAACTGGACCAACGCCAAGTAAGCTACGAGAGGAAAACAAAAGAAACAGCCATCCATCTCGAACTCAACATAGACGGCACAGGGAAAAGTGAGATCACAACAGGAATTGTTTTTTTTGATCACATGTTAGACCAATTGGCTCGCCATGGCGGTATGGATATTCGCCTCAGTGTAAAGGGAGATCTTGAAGTTGATGAACACCACACGATAGAAGATACGGCAATTGCTCTTGGAGAAGCATTTTCCCAAGCGTTAAGTAATAAATTAGGAATGGAACGATATGGTTTTTGCTTGCCTATGGACGATTGCTTAGCTCAAGTAGCCATAGATTTTGGGGGTCGAAGTTGGTTGGTTTGGGAAACTGAATTCAAGCGGGAGATGATTGGCAAAATGCCAACTGAAATGTTTTTCCATTTTTTTAAATCCTTTTCCGATGGTGCGAAAGCAAATATCAACATCAAAGCTGAAGGAACGAACGAACACCATAAAATTGAAGCCATTTTCAAAGCTTTTGCCAAAGCAATCAAAGGTGCAGTAAAACGCGACCCAGAGAAAATGATTCTACCCTCAACGAAAGGAAGTTTGTAAATGATTGCTATTATTGATTACGGAGCGGGAAATACGAAAAGCCTTCAATTTGCTTTGGAGCGTCTAGGGGTATCTAGTTTATTAACCTCAAATGAGCGTGAGATCCGGAGTGCGGATAAGGTCATTTTTCCGGGTCAGGGTGCGGCTGGAAGTGCCATGAAAAAATTACACCATTACGGATTGGACAAGTTAATTCCTAACCTAAAACAACCCGTTTTGGGAATCTGCTTGGGGATGCAACTGCTATGTGAGCACAGCGAGGAGGGTGATGTGAAAGGATTGGGAATCATAAAAGGAACCGTCAAACGCTTTTCGAATCAAGTGAAGGTTCCTCAAATGGGTTGGAACAGTATTCACGACCTTAAAGGTCCATTGTTTGAAGGCATCTCTTCTAACTCCTATATGTATTTGGTACATTCTTTTTATGTACCACAATTGGAGGAAACGGTGGCAACGAGCAATTACAATGGAGAGTATAGCGTGGCCTTACAAAAGGATAATTTTTATGGGGTCCAATTTCATCCTGAAAAAAGCAGTAGGAAAGGGCAACTTCTTTTACGCAATTTTTTAAATCTATCCCAATGAGAATACTACCCGCAATAGACATTATAGAAGGAAAATGTGTGCGCTTATCTAAAGGGGATTATACTACCAAAAAAATCTATAACGAATCTCCCCTAGAAGTAGCTAAAGCCTTTGAAGCTCATGGAATCCAACACCTCCATTTAGTCGATTTGGACGGGGCTAAATCGAAACAAATTGTCAATTATAAGGTCCTGGAAACCCTAGCAAGTCAAACCTCGCTTAAAATTGATTTTGGGGGGGGATTAAAATCTGATACCGATCTCAAAATTGCCTTCGAAAGTGGAGCCAATCAAATTACGGGAGGGAGTATCGCCGTTAAGGATTCAGATACTTTTGTTTCATGGATTGAAAACTACGGCGCTGAAAAAATCATTCTAGGGGCTGATGTGAAGGGGTTGTATATTGCCACAGACGGTTGGCTCGAAACCTCTCAATTGAACCTCTTTGATTTTGTGCAATCGTATCAAGCGAAAGGGATCTCCTACGTTATTTGTACCGATATTAGTAAGGATGGAATGCTAGAAGGACCCGCTTTTGAGCTCTACCGCAGCTTGCTCTCTAAAGTAAACATAAAGCTCATTGCTTCGGGAGGAATTTCTACTTTTGAAGAGCTTCCGCAACTTCAAGAGCTTGGCTGTGAAGGAGTGATCATTGGTAAGGCAATTTATGAAAATCGTATTTCATTAAAACAAATAGAAAAATTTATACTTAGCTCATGATTATAAAAACATTGCGTTTTGTGAATGAAACGAGTCAGGATAAAAATTTAGAACGATGCAAAGAAATGGATCTCTACCTAAAGCTTATTTCATATGCTGACTAAACGCATTATTCCTTGTTTGGACATCAAAGACGGCAGGACGGTTAAAGGGGTAAATTTCGTTGACCTACGGGATGCGGGAGACCCTGTTGAACTTGCAACCCAATATGCCCTTGAGCAAGCTGATGAATTGGTTTTTTTAGATATTTCAGCTACCGAACAAAAGCGGAAAACTCTCGCAGACTTGGTGTTGCGAGTGGCTGCAGCGATCGACATTCCCTTTACTGTAGGCGGTGGGATTAGCTCCATAGCCGATGTAGAAGTACTTTTAAAAAACGGAGCGGATAAAGTATCCATCAATTCAGCAGCAGTTAAAAATCCAGATCTAATTAATGAATTGGCACTACAATTTGGTTCTCAATGTGTTGTAGTGGCTATCGATGCAAAACAAATTGAGAACCAGTGGAAAGTACATTTGGTCGGAGGGAAAGTGCCTACGGAACTGGATTTGTTTGAATGGGCAAAGGAAGTGGAATCCAGAGGAGCAGGAGAGATTCTCTTTACCTCGATGAATCATGACGGAACAAAACAAGGATTTGCCAATCATGCACTTGCCCAACTGTCCGAAACAATTAACATTCCCATCATAGCATCCGGTGGAGCGGGTAATGTTTCTCATTTTATAGATACTTTTAAAGAAGGTAAAGCCGATGCTGCATTAGCTGCTAGTGTTTTTCACTTTGGAGAAATTTCAATACCCGAACTTAAAAACGAACTCAAACAACAGCAAATTGCTGTACGTATAGAAACCTTATGAAAGCAGATTTTTCAAAAACTCCCGATCAATTAATCCCAGCAATCGTTCAAGATGCAATCACAAACAAAGTATTGATGCTCGGTTATATGAATGAAGAAGCATTGGAGGTTACCCAAAAACTTCAAAAAGTAACCTTTTTTAGTCGGTCAAAGCAACGTTTATGGACTAAAGGGGAAGAAAGTGGAAATTTTCTCAACTTGGTTTCCATTCACCTAGACTGTGATCAAGACAGTCTGCTGATTTACGCAAAACCGGAGGGACCGACTTGTCATAAGGGAACGGATACGTGTTGGGGTGAATCAAATACTGCTCCCTTAGCATTTCTAGAAGAATTAGAAGCAACTATTGCACAGCGAAAAGCAGCCAATGCACCAAACAGCTATGTGGCTTCATTATTTCGTGAGGGAATCAATAAAATTGCTCAGAAAGTAGGGGAGGAAGCTATAGAAACCGTAATCGAAGCAAAGGATGATCAGGAGGATCTCTTTCTTAACGAAAGCGCAGATTTATTGTTTCACTACTTAATTCTTTTACAAGCAAAGGGCTTTACCTTAGCCGATATAGTAAAAACTCTTGCCGCTCGTAAGGGATAAACTCTTTGAAGATGCTTATAAAAAATGTACATTTAACTTCCTCAAATCAAAATAACTTTCTCATGCGAAATCTTTTTTTATTCTTTATTTGTTTGTTGTTTTTTTCTTGCCAAAGCAATCCTAAAGACAACGTTCAGGATGTAGACCCTTTTTTTGAGTCTTTTTATCAAGAGAGTCTAGCACTGTATCGAATTAAGGGAACTTTTCAAGGAGATCCGCGATATAACGATACACTGCCCAACTTTCTTTCGCCAGAATTTGAAGAAAAAGCGAAGGCCTTTTATTCAAGCTATTTAAAACAAATTGAACAGTTTGATTGGGACTCTTTAGACCAAGAGGCTGGGTTGAGTTTGCATATTTTAAAGTGGGAATGTGAAATGGCACTTCAGGGGATGGAGTTTAAAAAAAATCAAATGCCCATAGATCAAATGTGGGGATTCCAGCTTACTATGGGACAGTTGGCCAGTGGAGAAGGGGCACAACCCTTTAAAACTGTTCAAGATTACGACAATTGGTTGATCCGTATAGAAGGGTATTTGGATTGGCTCCATAGCGCTCAATTGAAAATGAGAGAAGGGATACAAAGTGGCTTGGTACTTCCTAAATCGCTTGTCCTTAAAGTTGTTCCTCAATTGGAAGAAATGACAACCACCAATCTTGAAGAACATCTATTTTACAAACCTGTTCTCAATTTCCCTTCAACGATAGAAGAAGCCTCCCAAAACCGATTAAAAAAAGCCTATGAGGAGATGGTTCTAAATCAAATCGTCCCAGCGTATAAAAAACTTCATGATTTTATGGCAAACGAATACTTCGATGCTGCTCGTGAAACCAGTGGTTACAATGCACTGGAAGGTGGAGCAGCTTACTATCAGTACGCTATAAAATTATACACTACTACCCATATGACCGCTGATGAAATCCATGAGCTTGGATTAAATGAGGTAGCTCGTATTGGTCAGGAAATGGAAAAAGTCAAAACTCAACTCGGATTTAAAGGCGACTTAAAAGCTTTTTTTGAAGAAGTTCGAAATAAAAAAGAGTTGATGCCTTTTAAAGATCCCCAGGAAGTTATTGCTAATTTTTACGCTATTCAAGAGCGCATGCTGCCTCAGGTGAATACCCTTTTTGAATTACAGCCAAAAACTCCTTTTGAAGTAAGGCGTACAGAAGCTTTTAGAGAAAGCTCTGCTAGTGCAGAGTACAATCCAGGATCACTGGACGGTACACGTCCAGGAATTTTTTATGTTCCTATTCCTGAGGTAACTCAATACAATATGTACTCCGATGAAGATTTATTCTTACATGAAGCGATACCGGGGCATCACTTTCAGATTTCACTCCAACAAGAAAATACAGCTTTGCCTTCTTTCAGAAAAGATCTTTGGTATAGTGCCTATGGGGAAGGATGGGCCCTTTATACAGAATCCTTAGGTAAGGAGCTTGGGTTATATACAGACCCCTATCAGTATTTTGGAATGCTGGGTGCTGAAATGCATCGTGCAGTTCGTTTGGTAGTGGATACCGGATTACATGCCAAAGGATGGACTCGGGAGCAAGCCATTCAATATTCCTTAGATAACGAAGCAGAATCAGAGGCGAGTATTGTTTCTGAAATTGAACGTTATATGGCCAATCCAGGTCAAGCGTTGTCTTATAAAATTGGACAACTTAAAATTCAATCCTTACGTCAACAAGCAGAAAAAGAGCTTGGAGCAGCATTTGATATAAAAGTATTTCATAGAATTGTATTGGAATCCGGTTGTATTCCTTTGGCTTATTTGGAAGATAAAATAATCCGCTGGATCGCAAATTCACTAAACTAAAACCAAACGATGAGTAAAATAAATCCCGACGTTTTCGCTTTTTATACCGAATTGACTCAAAACAATACACGAGAATGGTTTGACCCTCAAAAACCTCGATTCAAAAGCCTTGAAACCGAAATTAAGCAGTTTGCTGAGGAACTCAAAAATGCTTTAAATCAAACCGATGAGATTGAGCGAGCCAAACTCTTTCGCATTTATAGAGACGTTCGTTTTTCTAATGATAAAACGCCATTTAAAACCCATTTTGGAATTTCATTTCACCGAAAAAAACCACAATTGCGTGGGGGGTATTACTTGCATATAGCTCCAGGGGATTCCTTTATCGCTACAGGGTTCTGGGATCCTAATAAGGACGACTTACTGCGCATTCGTAAAGAATTGGAAATGGATGCACAAGAATTACGGAACCTTATGGCTAATCCGAAATTAAAATCCTATTGGGGGGAACTCCAAGGAGATGAAGTGAAATCTGCTCCTAAAGGCTTCTCAAAGGAGCATGCAGATATCGATCTCATAAAAAAGAAACAGTATTTGTTCATAAAAAAATTCACAGACAGCGAAGTGTTGGCTGCTGATTTTCAAAAACATCTTATCGAACATTTTAATGCAATACGGCCTTTTTTTGACTATATGTCCAGTGTCTTAACCACAAATTTAAACGGAGAATCCCTCCTCTAATTTTCTTAAAATGAAAAATATACTTTCTAAATTATTCTTTAGTTTAACTGCAGCATTACTTTTTGTTGGTTGTGCAGCATTGAGAACCCCCAAAAGCCCATTTGCTGATGTGATTCAAACGCGAATAGACTTGGTAGATGTTCAGGACGACAAGGTTCAAATTTCGATAACACCTCCTCCATTTAAGGAGAATACCACCGTATTTTATATTCCGCAAATTGTACCTGGAACTTATGAATACTCCAATTTTGGACGTTTTGCTGAAAACGTTCAGGCTTTTGACAAAAAAGGAAACCCATTAGAGATCAAAAAGCGGGATGAAAACAGTTGGGAGATCACTCAAGCTACTAAATTAGCTCGTTTAACCTACTGGGTAAACGATACTTTTGATGGTCCAGACGGGCAGGAAATTTATCCTATGGGGGGAACCAACTTTGAAAAGAACCAAACCTTCTTACTGAATTTACACAGCATGATTGGTTATTTTAAAGGAATGAAAGAAATCCCCTACCGATTAACCATTAGCTCACCCAAAAAGCTGGTTCCATTTACATCTCTTCCTGTACTTTCAAAAAGCGATACATTGGATGTTTTTGATGCACAAAGGTATTTTCATATCATCGACAATCCTATTTTATACAGTGAACCCAATGCCGTTTCATTTGATTTGGGTGAAATCAAAGTAGGACTTGCTCTCTATTCTCCTTCAGGAACGCATCAAGCTACCGCTTATCAGGCTGCCATAGAGGAAATGATGAAAGCCCAAAAAGCTTTTTTAGGGGATGCCAACGATACGCCTAGCTATGACATTTTGTTACACTTAATGGACATGGAACGATTGCAGTATTTTGGGGGTATGATGGGGGCTTTAGAACACCATACGTCAACCACTGTCGTATTTGTAGATGACATGCCTGCAGGGGAATTAACGCAAAGCTTGGTGGATGTGGTTTCTCATGAATTTTTTCATACGTTAACACCATTAAATGTACACTCTGAAGAAATCCACAATTTTGAATACAATACCCCCGTTATGTCCAAACATTTATGGATGTATGAGGGAACTACAGAATACTTTGCCAATTTGTTTCAAATCAATCAAGGATTGATTGATGAAGCCGACTTTTATAACCGTCTTTTAGAAAAAATAAACTACGCCCAACGCTATGATGATACCATGTCATTTACCGAAATGAGTGCGGGTATTGTAGATGAGCCCTATCAGTCGAACTATGGAAACGTCTATCAAAAAGGAGCCTTAATCAATATGTGTTTGGACATTATCATAAGAGAACAGAGTGGGGGAGCCCGAGGAATTCTCTCTGTAATGCAAGAATTGGCAAGAAAATACGGAAAAGAGAACCCTTTTCAAGACGATGCTCTTTTCGATGAAATCGTAGAAATGACCTATCCTGAAGTCGGAAAATTTATAGAAAATCATATCGTGGGTGGAACTCCTATAGATTATTCCCTCTATTTAGCAAAAGTTGGATTAATTCGAGGGGAAACGGATGCTGCTCTACCTTCTGTCTTATTTCAAGAAGCAGGGGTGCCTTTCTTTGCTCCTCAGCCCAATGAGGACGGAATTATGGAATATGTGATCTCAGGACTCAACTCGACCATTGAAGCTATGGGGGCCCAAATCGGGGATATCTTTCTTGGTCTTGATGGAAAAATACTTCCAGAAATAAAACGTGAAAATGCGGATGAAATCAATGCGGTTTTTCAGCCAAGCTTTCTTTGGGAGGCCAACAAAGAATTCAGCATTACAGTAAAACGCAATGGTGAAATGCTGACTCTTACAGGAACCTTAGGGACTCCTACGGCCAAAGTAAACGGGATCGTAGAAGATGTTCTTGCCAATGAGGCCGCAGTAACATTACGAAAAGCCTGGTTGTTTAAATAATCCGCCTTGTGGTCTTACTGGGGAGCTTCAAAAAGATGAATTTGATCTTTTAAACGTTCTAAGATAAGATTCATCACCCTTTTATTTAGCGATGAGGAATACTGTTTGTAAACGGAATATTCCCCTAGGGTAAAATGCCCTATAACCAAACCTATCATGGAATTGCGAAACTTTTGATCTTGAAGAATACTGTTTTGCATATAGGTAAGCTTCTGATCCAGGTTGAAGTTGTAAAACACTCCCTTACGCTTCTCTATATAATGATGAAAGACTGCAATTAACAATGGATTTTGGAGCTTTAAAATAGGGCGGAGGGTCTCGTTTTGAAAACGCTCTTCCTCTCCCATACTTTCGAATGTTTGTGTTTTTTTTATCGCTGGACGTATTCGTAACAAATC
>JAFMCA010000063.1 GCA_017858055.1 Flavobacteriaceae bacterium | reverse complement strand
ATGAGAATATTCTCCACTTTGAATTGTCAAAATAGGTTTTTGGAGAAAAAGAAATGTCCAAAATGGGTTCTCCGTTTTCAAAACTATAGGCATAGGAAAAAGTAGAACTATTCCCATTGAGATGATTGAGTCGTAATCTTAAAACATAGGGAGTATCTCCTTTTTTTTCCAATTCATCTAGGGACATACGAATGAAAAAAGTGTTGTCCTCTGTGACCGCAGCTCTCCAACTTATGGCATCATAATCTGCGGTGTCATCTGCTGGATCATGGTATATACTGATCGAATTTACTGGGAGGTCTGTGGTGAAATTTCCAGACAATACCATTTCCCCTTCTATGATTTCAGCATTAAGGCTTTCTATTGAGGCAGAACCTCCACTATAATAGGCCGCTGAATTTGTATTAAAGATTTCGTTGTTGTTCAAAATTGCGCAACTGGCCTCACTCAAAAAAGTAGGTTCTGTTCCATAGGTATAATTTCCTGATCCCATCAATGTAGTTCCCTTATTTTCCAATCCGAACTCTGATCGCTTTTGTTTGTTATGAGGTAAGTTTAATGCATGACCCAACTCATGGACTAACCCCCCTATATAGGTGGTTGCTTTTTTCGTGCTGTAGGCACTGGGGTCTCCTCCCAAATACTTGATTTCCATTTCATTGTAATCTGTAGCGAATGCCCAGCGTCCTATTCCGTAATAAGGAGCATCAGAATCATAAGGATCATCTACAGGGAGAATAATTAAAGTATGGTGGCTTTTTGAATCTTCAGGATGAGACTCAAAATAAGCTTTTAGCTGTTCAATAATAGGCTGCGCACCTGAATCGTATGTGTAGGAAGAAGCGTTTAATTCCCCTTCTATATAAATGATTTTAACCCGTTTTTTTTCTTGATCTACAATCAAGCTGAACGTTTTTTCACCAAAACCATAGGACCTCATTTGTTCTTTAAAAAATTGCTGTCCGTGCAGAAGTATTTCACTGATTCTTCTATGAGATTCATCCCTAGTTTTCATGTCCTTTGGGGTAAAATAAACCACATTTAAGGTTCTGGATGATTCTGAAACGTAATTAAAAGTTTCCGGAAGATTCTCTGTAATCGTGGTGGGTTCCATTGCAGCATTCATGTTTTCTTCCTGTTCTTTAGAACAAGAGAATAGAAATAAAACAAACAATAGAAAATACTTCCTCATCATGATATTTCTCCCTAATGTATGGAAAATCATGTTTTTAAATGTAAAAAGACACCAACTTCTCTTCGGAATTATGGGCTTGGTATTATAAAAGCCTCTTCAGGGAAAAAAATCACTTCTTAAACAAGATTTATGGAATAAAAAAACCCTCCTTTTGGAGGGCTTCAAGCGGTAAGGTTATCGTTTAATCCAAGTTATCAACGAGCTTGAATATATCCGAACTAAGCAAACTTCTTATTTGATCTATTTTCTTGTTCGCCTCGATCACACTTTTACTCATTTTTGAAGTATTTGATCTCAATGTAAAGAGTTCCTCAAGGGTATTGTAGAAATCAATGGTATAGTAATTTGTTTTTCTTTCGGTCCCCAATTGATCCAATACTTTAGTCAGCCCCCAAGCTCTCATGCCATTTCTTTTATTGATGGGCATAAAGGTTTTGAGCTCCATGTCTTCGTACTCCGCTTGTTTGTACCAATTTACATTCATGCTATTTATTACAGCATATTCTGCAGCTTTACTCCCTTCTGTAGAATTATTAAATCCGCCTTTATAGGATACATTTGTACTGTATATTTTCTTAAAATGCGACATCTGTTTATCCCTCACAACTTCCCAAGTATCTTGATTTAAGCCTTCTGGAATTCCACTTATTTGATTGTTGCTATTTCGATTTTCTTCATTATAAAACTTTACATAAAGATAGGTTGTATGGGTAGAGGCTTCGTTGGGATTCATTAACTGCCACATTTCCCAATTTGCGAGCATTCCTGCGTCCCTTTGTTGTTTCCATAATGATTTAAAATGCTTCTCAAGAGCTAAATGTTCTTCGACATCAGAATTTTCGATCGTTCCATACCACATATTAATTCTCATTTCTCCAGATTGAGCATTAATAGACATACTGAACAAGATTGTAAAAAGGAAAAGTAATTTTTTCATTTAAATTGATTTATGGTTAATAAACAGCAATATACAAAGAAGTAGAATATTTTAACTAGAACGGGCAAATTGTTGACTTTTGAATTCAATTAAACCATAACGCTGATTATGCTTTTTCTTTATCCGATCAACTGCCAAAAAAGTCTCTATAAAAGCTGCAATTTTAGAATAAAAAAGATGCTTATCTTGTTACCTTAGAAAAGAAAATGAAATCTCTTGTTATCGATCAGCTGAGCCTCTCCATTTACCCTACTGTTGAAGCCATGGGGAACGAGGCTGCGCGACAAGTTGCTTTGGATTTAAATGAAACCGTCCAAACCATTGGTAAAGCTCGACTCCTGCTCGCAACAGGAACCTCCCAATTTCAATTTTTAAAAGCCTTACAAAAAGAAATCATTCCATGGGACAAGATCACTGTGTTTCATTTGGACGAATATGTGGGTCTTCCCGCGGAGCATCCTGCCAGTTTTAGGAAGTATTTAGAAACTCGTATTTTAAAGTTTGTAAAGCCAAAGAAAGTGTTTTATATCCAGGGGGACGCTCCGTCAATTCCAGCTGAAATCGAGCGTTATTCTGATGCCTTATCTAAGCATCCTATTGACGTGGCTTGTGTTGGTATAGGTGAAAACGGACACCTTGCCTTCAATGATCCTGGAGTGGCTAATTTTAATGATCCACGACTTGTAAAAAGAGTGCTTTTGGATCTGGAATGCCGTCAACAACAGTTTCATGAAGGTTGGTTCGATTCTATAGAAACCGTTCCTAAGGAAGCTTTAACCCTTACTATTCCTGCCATTATGAATGCGCTTCGTATCCGCTGCGTAGTTCCTGATTTGCGAAAGTCAAAAGCCGTTTTTCAAGCTTTGAAAGGACCCATTTCAGAAAATTGTCCCGCTTCAATATTACGAAGGCATCCCAATGCAAAATTGTTTTTAGATTCGGCAGCGGCAACACAAATTGAGAAGTAAAATTTTATTAATTCGATACCACTTAAAGGGACAGAATAAATATAAAAAGCACCAACATCCAATAGGTGTTGTAATCCCTTTATTTTCAAGTGGAGAAGATGGGACTCGAACCCACGACCTCTTGACTGCAAGTCAGTTTGCTTTAATGTAAAACAGCTTATTATTCCTTGCGGAATCAATATATTTGACCTGCAATCTACTAT
>JAFMCA010000062.1 GCA_017858055.1 Flavobacteriaceae bacterium | reverse complement strand
TCAAAAATGATATTTTTTATTTTACTCATAATTCTTCATTAGTTTGTTCTTGTCCTACGGACATGAGATAGGATTTTAAAAAAGGATCGATTTCTCCATTCATTACGCTTTCTACATCGGTCATTTCGAATTGAGTACGAACGTCTTTTACTAATTTATAGGGATGCATAACGTAATTTCTAATTTGAGAACCCCATTCTATTTTCTTTTTTGAAGCTTCAATTTCCTCTCGAGCAGCCATTTTTTTCTGCAATTCAATTTCGTACAATTGGGAACGAAGTAATTGCATGGCTTTGTTTTTATTTTCCAATTGGGATCGGGTTTCCGAATTTTCTATAATGATGCCGGTAGGATGATGACGAAGACGAACAGCGGTTTCTACTTTATTCACATTTTGGCCTCCTGCACCACTTGCTCGCATGGTTTCCCAGGAAAAATCTGCTGGATTAATTTCGATCTCTATACTTTCATCCACTAGTGGATAAACATAAACAGAGGCAAAAGAAGTATGACGTTTCGCATTACTATCGAACGGAGAAATCCGTACCAAACGATGGACTCCATTCTCTCCTTTTAGCCATCCGAAAGCATAACTCCCTTCAATTTCTATAGTAACGGTTTTGATTCCGGCTACATCGCCTGCTTGATGGTTGAGTTCCTTCAGATTATAGCCCTGTTTTTCACCCCACATGAGGTACATACGCATAAGCATAGAGGCCCAGTCACAACTTTCTGTACCTCCTGCACCTGCAGTAATTTGAAGCACAGCGCTTAGATCGTCACCCTCTTCGGAAAGCATGTTGCGAAACTCAACATCTTCAAGTCGTTCTAAAATGTTTTGGAAATGTGCAGTAACTTCATTGGCTTCAGTATCTCCACTTTTTTCGAACTCCATGAGTACTTCTAAATCTTCAATACCCTGTTTGATAAAGTTGTAATCACTTACCCACTTTTTAAGTTCCCGAAGCTGTTTCATTTGAAGTTCAGCTTTTTTGGGATCCTCCCAAAAGTTGGGGGCTAACGTTTTTTCTTCTTGATTAAGGATTTCAATTTCCTTGGCACCAATGTCAAAGATACCGCCTTAAGGCACCCAGGCGTTCCATTAGATTTTTGTATTGCTCGTTTGAGATCATACCGAATTTTGTCCAAAAATAACAGAATAAACCCACATCACATACTGAATTGAAATAAAAATAAATTGGGGGTTTTGAGGTATTCAAACACCTGATAAGTCGTTAATAATTTAAAAAAGCCCTCAAAATAGGTTTCAATAGTTTTTACTAGCTTTAGCTTTATAAATTGCGCACCTCATGAAGCTTAACTACGGAATAATTTTGAGTTTTATTTTCTTTTCGTTCGGAATACAAGCCCAACAGAAAAGCACTAAAAACAAAGAAACCCCATCGGTTTCAATCCTTGATCAAACGAAAGCCTACTCAGGCTTCTTTGATTTTTATTACCAACCCACAACGGATAAAATTTATTTAAAGGTAAAACAGACGGATCAAGAGTTTCTCTATGTTAACAGTCTGAGTCAAGGGATAGGCAATAATGATATCGGTTTAGACCGAGGGCAACTAGGGAATGAAAGAATCGTTTCTTTTTCCAAAGCAGGAAACAAACTTTTGTTAATCCAGCCCAACTTGCAATATCGCTCTACTTCTGACAACCCCCTAGAGCAACGCTCGATAAAAGAGGCTTTTGCTAAATCTGTTTTGTTTGGTTTTCCTATAATCGAAACTTTGAAAGACCAAAGCTATTTAATTGATTTAACACCCTTTTTAATGCAGGATGCCCATGGAGTTGCCAAACGCCTTAAACAACTCAATGAAGGTAACTTTACCGTAGATAAAAGTCGTTCTGCGCTTTCTTTAGCGCGGACAAAAGCTTTTCCACTCAACATCGAATTGGATGTTTTGTTAACTTTTGAGGGGTCAGCCACAGGTCCAATGTTACGAGCTGTAACCCCAACATCTGATGCAGTAACAGTTCATCAACACCATTCTTTCGTTGCGCTGCCTGATCAAAATTATCGCCCTAGAGCTTTTGACCCACGTTCTGGTGTCAATGCCATGACTTATTACGATTACTCGACTCCAGTCAGTACTTCAACCAAAAAGCAGCTTATTTATCGTCATCGTTTGGAAAAAAAAGATCCCAATGCTACAATCAGTGAAGCGGTTGAGCCCATCGTTTATTACCTAGACAATGGAACCCCCGAACCTGTTCGATCCGCCTTATTAGAAGGAGGACAGTGGTGGAATCAGGCTTTTGAAAGTATCGGCTATAAAGATGCATTTCAAGTTAAGATATTACCAGATGATGCGGACCCCTTGGATGTTCGCTATAATGTAATTCAATGGATACATCGTTCCACTCGAGGGTGGAGTTATGGTTCTAGTGTAGCAGACCCCAGAACAGGGGAGATTATCAAAGGACATGTAAGCTTGGGAAGTTTGCGAATCCGTCAAGATTTTATGATTGCCTTGGGATTAACGGAAGCTCCCTTTGCTACAAATGATCCTAAGGAAGATCAGGCTTTAGCTTTAGCCTTAGCACGTATTCGACAACTATCCGCACATGAAATTGGACATACGCTTGGTTTTGCGCATAATTTTGCAGCCAGTGCCCACGAAAGAACTTCTGTTATGGACTATCCTCACCCCAATTTATCCATAGAGGAGGGTAAAATAAATTATAAAAACGCTTATGAAACAGGAATTGGTTCTTGGGATAAGGTTAGCGTAGCCTATGCATACAGTGACTTTCCACAAGGAACTGAGGAGCAAGCGGCTTTAAATCAACTTTTAGAAAAAAGCATTCGTGATGGGCATCGCTTTATTAGCGATAGTGACGCTAGACCTCTTGGCAGTGCTCATCCTAAAGCTCATTTATGGGACAATGGAAGCTCTGCCTATGAAGAATTGAGCAAATTGATGGAAATCAGAGCAATTGCACTCAACCAACTTTCTTTAGATCATTTAAGAGAAGGAGAACCCTATTCTACCTTAGAAGACCGTTTGGTTCCCATGTACCTGTTGCATCGCTATCAAGCTGAAGCTGTAGTTAAACTTATTGGAGGGGTAGATTATGATTATGCCGTAAAAAGTCCTGTGGGTTATAAAGTTGAAGTAGTAAAGGCAACCGACCAACGCAACGCACTCAAGGCCTTTTCACAAATTTTAGCCCCTGAAGCCTTACGAATTCCCGATCACCTGCGCCCCTTATTGCCTCCGCGTTCATTTTCAAATCCGAGAACTCGAGAAAATTTTTTATCACAAAACGGCCTCACTTTTGACTATTTAGGAATTGCCCATAGCTTAAGTAATGCTCTGTTGGGGATGTTGCTCCATCCAGAACGTGCAAA
>JAFMCA010000061.1 GCA_017858055.1 Flavobacteriaceae bacterium | reverse complement strand
TTATTACTTACAACCCCTTTTACTCGTGTTTTTTTTATTTTTTTTTGATATCCTCTGTTAATGGCGTTTTTGGCGCTTTCCAGAGGGTGTAAAGGGTGTCTAAATCATAGGATAATGCCGTTGGATCAAGTTCAATAAGTCCATCCCCATAGGCACGTTGCAAAATATCTTCGATTAGAAAGTCTTCATAGATCGTTTCGGGATCGTAAGTGTCCTTAAGTGACAGCTTAAAAAAAGAGGCTGTGGTCTGATAGACCATAGCTTTCCATCCATTACGCAAGTCTTTAATTAACTCATGGGTAGTTGACCCCGTTTGACGGTGAACCAGTTTTATCAAAATTCTTCCCTGTGATCGGGAAAGTTTTTTAAGCTCTTCCTCAAATTCATCATAAATAAACTTCTCAATTCGCTTGATATAAATTTTCTTCTGCCTGTTGTTTTTGATTTCCCCCAAACGCATGCTCAAGGTATCCAAACGGTCTGCAGCCAGTTTAGCATAGGGATAAACTCGAAGCGTTCTATTTCTCAAAATCACATAATTTCTCAATTCCTCCATACTCTTGAATCGGAGAGGCTGAAACAATACCACTTCTTTCAATCGAATCCCTGAGTTGGGAATGGTGTCGGTTTCAAACTTATAAAGGAGAGAATCTTCTTCTTCAAGTTGATCCAATTCTTGAGCCAAAAGAAAAGAAGGGAAAAATGCAATGAGGTAAAAAAGAAACAATTTTTTAACCATCGTAAGAAAACTAATTTTTAAATATCTGATAGTCTATATTTTAAAAGATTTGAATAAAAAATATTCCCGTGCAAAAGTACAAATTTATTGTGTTGAGGGCTTTTCTTTGGGATTATTCTTACTTTTGAAGCTGATTAAAAACTAACTTTTAACCTATGAGTTTACTAGACAAAAAAGCAATTGGATTTTTGGAACACTACCTCAACAATGCCTCACCAACAGGCTACGAGAGTGCAGGTCAAAAAATATGGATGAATTACCTCCGCCCTTATGTAGATACTTTTATTACGGATACCTATGGAACCGCCGTAGGTGTAATCAATCCTGAGGCCGAATTCAAAGTTGTCATAGAAGGTCATTCCGATGAGATTTCTTGGTATGTAAACTACATTACAGATGATGGGATGATTTATGTGATCCGCAATGGGGGAAGTGATCATCAAATTGCTCCATCTAAATGTGTCGACATACATACCAAAAAAGGAATTGTTAAAGGGGTTTTTGGTTGGCCAGCCATACACACTCGTAAAAACGGAAAAGAAGAAGTTCCCAAACTGGACAATATCTTTATTGATGTGGGAGCTGAAAACAAAAAAGGAGTTGAAAAATTAGGAATTCATGTAGGCTGTGTCATTACCTATCCTGATCAATTCCATATTTTAAATAAAAATAAATTTGTCTGTAGGGCCATCGACAACCGTGCTGGTGGATTTATGATTGCTCAAGTCGCTCGACTTTTAAAAGAAAATAAAAAAACACTCCCCTTTGGATTGTATATCACCAACTCCGTTCAAGAGGAAGTAGGTTTACGTGGTGCAGAAATGATTACTCAAACCATCAAGCCGAATGTCGCAATAGTCACTGATGTTTGTCACGATACCACTACGCCCATGATCAATAAAAAAGAGGAAGGGCATACTCAAATTGGGAAAGGACCTGTAATTTCTTATGCACCAGCAATTCACAACTTGCTCAGGGAGCACATACTCGACACCGCTGAGGCGAATAAAATTCCATTCCAAAGACATGCTTCTTCTCGTTATACCGGAACGGATACCGATGCTTTTGCCTACAGCAACGGAGGTGTTGCCTCTGCATTAATTTCCCTACCCTTACGATATATGCATACGACAGTGGAAATGGTTCATCGAGAGGATGTGGAGAATGTGATTCGTTTAATCTATGAAAGTCTACTAACTATTGATCCTAAAAAAGGATTTAGTTATTTTGACTAAAAAGATATTCGTTTTAGCGAACCTCTTTTAATAACCTTTTGTTGATTCGCTTTACTATACTTGGTCCTTCGTAGATAAAACCGGTGTACAACTGCACTAGAGTTGCTCCTGCTGCAATTTTTTCAAGAGCGTCTTCTGGATGATGAATCCCGCCAACACCGATAATAGGAAAGGCCTGGTTACTGTTTTCAGCTAAAAAGCGAATCACAGCCGTACTGCGATCCTTTACGGGTTTTCCGCTTAACCCACCCACTTCCGTTTTGCTGTTGGATTTCAGTCCCTCTCTCGAAAGAGTTGTATTGGTGGCTATCACTCCATCAATCTTTACCGTAGTAATGATGTCGATAATATCCGTCAATTGTTCCTCGGTCAAATCGGGAGCAATTTTAAGAAGTATAGGCTTTGGAGATTCCTTTTTCAGATTGAGGTCTTTGAGCGTTTGAAGTAAATGGGTTAAAGGTTCTTTGTCTTGTAATGCTCTTAAGTTTGGCGTGTTCGGTGAACTAACGTTGACTACAAAATAATCTACGTAAGGAAAGAGTGCTTCAAAACACTGAATATAATCCGATACAGCATCTTCATTTGCTGTAATTTTATTTTTTCCAATATTTCCCCCTATCAAGACCCCCCTATTCTTTTTCAATCGCTCTATAGCTGAAGTAACCCCCTCATTATTAAATCCTAAACGATTGATAAGTCCTTGGTCTTCTGGAAGACGGAAAAGACGTTTTTTGGGATTTCCAGGTTGGGGTTTTGGAGTTAGTGTTCCAATCTCAATAAATCCAAATCCAAAATTCGATAGCTCATGAAAAAGTTTGGCGTCTTTATCAAAACCTGCTGCTAAACCTACAGGGTTTGGAAAAGTTAATCCAAAAAGTTTCCGTTCTAAGCGTTGGTCATTTACTTGATAGTAGGCTCGGATCAGTAAAGGCATACCTGGAATCCGATTCACCAACTTCAACAGGGCAAAAACTCGATAATGCACCCATTCGGGATCGAAAAGAAAAAGAAGAGGTTTAAGGAAAAACTTGTACATCTTTTACAAAAAAAACATCCCGCTAAAGCGGGATGAAAGATTATTTTTTCGCAGGATCTGGTGCATTAAGCTTGGAACTCATTTCTAATGAAATCGCAGAACGCTCGATTTTGAGTTTCCCTGCCAAAGTTTCCACAATACAGGTATTGTCTTTATCATTCAGCTCCATGATTTTACCATGAATACCACTTTTAGTGATAATTCGATCCCCTTTTTTCATGTCGCGCATAAAATTCTTTTCTTTTTTTTGTCTTCTCTGTTGTGGCAAAATGATAAAAAAGAAAAAAACGACGAGCATTAACAGCAAAAAGGGAAGCTGACCTGATAGACCTTCTGACATAATTTGTGGAATTAGTATTATTGACGAGCTTTGGCTTGTGCCTCTCTCTGTTGTTGTTTTACTGGATCTGGAGTTACTTCAGATTTTATTCTTAACATCTCTCGTCCTGTAGCTGTGTTTGCAGATAGGGTAACGGACTTCTGCTGCACACCTGGTTTGTTGCTTGAGTCAAAACTTACTACAATACTTCCTGTTTCACCCGGTGCAATGGGGGTGTTTTTTGGGTATTGAGGAACAGTACATCCACAACTTCCTCGAGCATCAACAATGATGAGATCTGCATCACCGGTATTGGTGAAATTGAATGTTGTAGTAACTTTTTCTCCTTCCTTGATGGTTCCAAAATCATGAGAAGTTTTATCAAAAGTGAACTCAGGAGTTCCA
>JAFMCA010000001.1 GCA_017858055.1 Flavobacteriaceae bacterium | reverse complement strand
ACGAAATTCGCGCCCTCTTAGATGATCGAAATGAGACCATTGGGAAGAAGATTCGAGAGTCAGAAATCACGAAAGTTCCCTATATGATTATCCTAGGAGAAAAAGAAGCAGCGGAAAACAATGTTTCTTTAAGAAAGCACCATGAAGGCGATTTAGGAAGTTTTGACCTAGATCACGTCGTGAAAATGTTAAATAATGAGATAAAAAGTAGCCAAGCTGCTTTTAATGTATAACTAAAAACAAGAAGACATAGCAATACGTAGACGAAGAACGAATCGCCCAGGAAGGGTTATTAAGGTTGACCCTCACCGCATTAATCAAAAAATTACTGCGCACGAGGTCAGACTTGTCGGTGATAATGTAGAGATTGGTTTATACACACTTACAAAAGCATTAGCTCTAGCCCAAGAATTGGAGTTAGATCTCGTAGAAATTTCACCAAACGCTTCGCCACCCGTTTGTAAAATTTTAGAATATAAAAAGTTCTTGTACGAACAGAAAAAAAGAGAAAAGTCATTAAAGGCTAAAACAAGTAAGATTATCATAAAAGAAATCCGTTTTGGTCCGAATACAGATGAACACGATTATGAATTCAAAAAGAAACACGCTGAAAAGTTTCTTAAAGAAGGTGCCAAATTAAAAGCCTTTGTGTTTTTTAAAGGTCGTTCAATTGTGTTTAAAGAAAAAGGTCAGATTTTGTTGCTTCGTTTAGCACAAGATTTAGAGGAGTTAGGAAAAGTAGAACAAATGCCAATTTTGGAAGGGAAAAAGATGACCATCTTTATCGCTCCAAAGAAAAAATAAAAAGAGGAGTCATGCCAAAAATGAAAACGAAATCGAGTGCTAAAAAGCGATTCAAAATTACTGGAAGTGGTAAAATCAAACGCAAGCACGCATTTAAGAGTCACATCTTAACTAAAAAGTCAAAAAAACGAAAGCTTAAATTGACCCATGACGGGTTGGTTCATAAAAATGATGAAAACAACATCAGAGAGCAGTTGCGTCTCAAATAAATTACGGTTCACCTTATTATTTAACCCGAAGTCAGGCTCAAAGTGTAGCAATGCCGCCTCCTTCAAAAATTAATTACTATGCCAAGATCAGTAAACTCAGTTGCTTCTAGAGCACGAAGAAAGAAAATTTTAAAACAAGCCAAAGGTTTTTTCGGAAGACGTAAAAACGTTTGGACCGTAGCAAAAAATGCGGTTGATAAAGCGATGCTTTATGCATACAGAGACCGTAAAACCAAAAAACGTAACTTCAGAGCTTTGTGGATTGCACGTATTAACGCTGCAGCTCGTATTCACGGGATGTCTTACAGCCAATTTATGGGTAAGATTAAAGTGAATAACATCGAAATGAACAGAAAAGTTCTCGCCGATTTGGCAATGAACCATCCCGATGCTTTTAAAGCAGTGGTTGACAAAATTAAGTAACTCTTAAAACTACCTTCGGGTAGTTTTTTTTTATGTATACTATTTATCACAATCCTCGATGTAAAAAATCTAGAGAAGCTTTAAGCTATCTTGACGATTCAAAGGTTGAGGTACAACGAATTCTTTATCTAGAAACACCATTTACGAAAAGTACATTGGATGAGGTTTTTAAAAAAATAAAAAAGCAACCCAGTGAAGTTTTGAGAAAAAATGAAGCCGATTGGAAATCACTTCCAAATAAAAATCAACTTACTGAAAATGAGATCCTTGAAGCTATGGTTCGCTTTCCGAAAATCATTGAAAGACCAATAGTGACCTCTGAAAAAGATGGTGTTCTTGCTCGCCCTTTAGAAAATCTAATTTCTTTTTTAAAAACGCATTAAACCCAAATGCAATCCTTTAGTCAAAGGGCTTTAAATTAACTATGAAAAAAATTCTTATTGCCTGTATCCTTTTAGGATCAACTTTTAATCTCTTTGGACAACGTCCTGGTGGCCCACCAAATGGGGCTAACTTTAATAAAATAAAAATCTCCGGGGTGGTGATTGACAAAGAAACCCAAGAACCCCTTGAATATGCAACCCTTTCACTTGTAAACGATAATTTCCCTGATCGAGTTCAGGGAGGCATAACCGATGCAAAAGGAAAGTTTGATTTTGAAATTTTCCCTGGTGAATACAACATTACTATCGAATACATCGGATTTGACAAAATAACCTTAACCAATCAGGTCCTCCTTGAAACAAAAGATTTAGGTACTTTCGAATTATTGATTGCCGCGGAGTCGCTCAACGAAATTGAACTTGTAGGAGAACGAACAGAAGTTGAAATCAGGCTTGACAAAAGAATCTACAATGTAGGAAAAGACATTACCGTCAGAGGTGGGTCTGTAGCCGATGTATTAGACAATGTCCCTTCGGTATCCGTCGATGTTGAAGGAAACATTTCCTTGAGAGGAAACGAAAACGTTCGTATTTTAATTAACGGAAAGCCTTCAGGTTTAGTCGGACTTTCTGGTCCTCAAGGGTTACGCTCTCTACCGGCAGAATCCATAGAGAAAGTTGAAGTTGTTACTTCTCCTTCAGCGAGATATGAAGCATCAGGTACCGCAGGTATACTCAATATTATTTTGAAAAAAGAAGAACTTGAAGGGTTCAACGGATCTTTTGTGCTAAATGGAGGGTTACCTACGACTTACGGAGGAAATGCCACCTTGAACTGGAGAACCAAAAAGGTCAACATTTTTAGCACTACTTCTTACAGAGATTCAGAATCAAGGGGCGGTGGAATTTTTGAAAGTGAAAACTTTAATCCCGTTCGATATGTCAATGAAGATCGAGATTATCAAAGGATAAATAAAAGTGTGTTTTTTAACCTCGGTGCTGAATATTTATTTGATGAAAAAACTTCCTTAACCGTTAGTGGCTTCATCAGAAGAAGTGATAACAATAGCAACAACACCACTGAAATTGAAAACTTAAATTCGAGTGGACTTGTCATTGATCGATTTGGACGCTATCAATATGAAGAAGAGATTGATAACTCAGAACAGTTTACTGCTAACTTCACTAAAAAATTCAACGATAAAGGTCACGAACTCGTGATTGAATTTCAGACTGAAACAAGTTCTGAGGATGAAAATGACATAGCAGAAAATACGAACACCTTCAACCAGGAGTCTGCTACTAGTGAGGCGCAAAACAGAACCCTTTTACAAATGGATTATGTATGGCCGATTGATGAAAATACTCAATTCGAACTTGGATACCGCGGAAATTTTAGTTTTCAAGAAACCGATTACAATGTTTTTGATCTGTTGGAAACAGGAAGAACTCCCAATCTTCAACTCACAAACTTTCTAGGTTTTAGACAAAATGTAAATGCTGCCTATACTCAATTTGGACAGAAAATCAATCAATTCTCCTATTTAATGGGACTCCGAATGGAGAAAACCCATATTGAAATCGATCAGAAAACAGCCTCCATTTATAAAGAGAAAGATTATACCGATTGGTTCCCAACCTTAAATTTATCCTATGAATTTAATGAGAAAGAAAATATCACCTTGGGCTACAGCAGACGGGTTAGCCGACCCCGTTCGTGGTCATTAAATCCTTTTCGATCTTTAACAAGTCTTACTTTCTTTAGACAGGGAAATCCTGATTTAGACCCCTCCTATTCCAACCTAATTGATTTAGGTTATCTCAAACGTTGGGAAAAATTCACTTTTAATGGATCGGTTTACTATCAAAAAGCAACTCAAGTTATTGAACGTATTACTGAGGCAACAGGAGAATTTGTAGTGGTAAGTCAAGATCCTTTAATCGAACTCCCTGAATTCAGGTCAACTTCAATTAACCTTTCTGAAAATGCCAGAACAGGTACTGAGTTTACTTTGACCTATTCGCCAAAAAGACGCGTAACCGTAAGCGGTAATTTCAATATTTTTAATTCCAATACGATAGGCTCTTATAATGGAATTCCATTAGACCGGGAAATTGTTAGTTGGTTTGCACGAATAAACAGTAGTTTCCCACTCCCCTTAGGAATTAATGCTCAATTGAGAGGATTTTATTTCGGTCCAAGAGCAAATGCACAAACGGAATCCAAAGGTGTTGTTACGTTTTCTGGGGCCTTGAATAAATCCATGATGAAAGACAAAGGGACCCTTTCCTTTAGTGTGAGTGATATTCTAAACTCTTCCATTAGAAAAAGTACAACCTTAACTGCTGACTTTAGAAATTATACTGAATTTCAGTGGAGACAGCCTTCCTACATTTTTACGTTTACTTACCGTATCAATGAGCGCAAAAATGATCGAAGAAGAAATCGTTCCAACTATAGTGATGGTGGTGGCGGAGGAGAAGAAGACTTCTAAATAAAAAAGGGGGCTAATAAGCCCCCTTTTTTATTTTTTTTGTTCCTTTAAATACTTCTCTTTATCCCCACCGTACTTTAAGTACTCTCTAATGGCACCTATTAACCAATAAGGAATTACAAAAGTCAATAGAAAAATCATTAGCCAGAAGCCAATGGTCAAGATGGTTAAAAAAGATATAAATCCGAGGTATTGATCAAATTCAAACATGAGGTTGTTTTATGTTTCAAAATTAATCATTTATTTTAATTTTCAAGGTTTCTATTTTGATTCGATTGATTTTTTTTTAAAAAAAGCATCCGCTGTAAACAGGTTTCTAGCAAACCTAGTATTTTTGTTTAAAATCGAACACTATGCAATACCGAATTGAAAAAGATACATTAGGAGAGGTTCAAGTTCCTGCAAACGTATATTGGGGTGCCCAAACTGAGCGCTCGCGATCCAATTTTAAAATTGGTGCTCCAGCTTCTATGCCTCAAGAAATTATTTATGGTTTTGCCTACCTCAAAAAAGCTGCTGCCTACACCAATCACGAACTCGGAGTTTTAGATCAAACCAAAAGAGATTTAATTGCACAAGTATGTGATGAGATTATAGAAGGAAAACTAAACGATCAATTTCCTTTAGTTATCTGGCAAACTGGATCTGGAACTCAAAGCAACATGAATCTCAATGAGGTTATCGCCAATCGTGCTCATGTATTGGCAGGAAATCATTTAGGCGATGGAGGTAAAACCCTTGCCCCCAATGACGATGTTAATAAATCTCAATCTTCTAATGATACCTTTCCAACCGGCATGCATATTGCTGCCTATAAAGCCGTCGTAGAAATAACGCTCCCTGGGGTTCAAAAACTCAGAGATGCACTTCATCAAAAAGCAGAGGCATTTAAACATGTAGTTAAAATTGGGCGAACACACCTTATGGATGCTACCCCTCTTACTTTAGGTCAGGAATTTTCAGGTTATGTTTCACAAATAGACCATGGAATTAAAGCTCTTAAAAACACTTTAGATCACCTCTCAGAATTAGCCTTAGGAGGAACTGCAGTTGGAACTGGAATCAATACCCCAGAGGGGTATGCTAGTAAAGTGGCTCAATACATTGCTCAATTTACGGGCTTGCCTTTTAAGACCGCCGATAATAAATTTGAAGCGCTTGCTGCTCACGACGCAATTGTGGAGACCCATGGTGCCTTAAAACAGCTGAGCGTCTCTTTGAATAAAATTGCGAACGACATTCGAATGATGGCTTCAGGACCCCGATCTGGTATTGGAGAACTCATTCTCCCAGCAAATGAGCCCGGAAGTTCGATTATGCCAGGAAAAGTAAATCCAACTCAATGCGAGGCCTTAACAATGGTCTGCGCTCAAGTAATGGGTAATGATGTCGCTATCACTATAGCTGGAACGCAAGGTCATTACGAATTAAACGTCTTCAAGCCCCTTATGGCTGCAAATATTTTACAATCCGCTCGTTTGTTAGGAGATGCCTGTGTCAGTTTTACAGAAAATTGTGTCGTTGGAATAGAACCCAACCACAATAGAATAGACGAGTTGGTTCAAAATTCATTAATGCTGGTGACTGCTCTTAATACGAAGATCGGTTATTACAAGGCTGCTGAAATAGCAAATAAGGCCCATTCGGAAGGAAGCACGCTGAAAGAAGCCAGTTTAGCTCTTGGTTATTTAACTGCTGATGAGTTTGACGCTTGGGTTCGCCCAGAAGAGATGACCGGAAATGGCTGATTCCCCAAGTTTTAGACCTTTTCGATCGACGGATGCTAAGGATTTTAAAGCACTTAATGTAGAATGGCTGGAAGCCTATTTTGTTGTTGAACCTTATGATGAACTTGTTCTAAGTCATCCACAATCGGAAATTCTAGATAAAGGGGGGGTTATATTTATGGTTCTTTTAGGTTCCCAAACAATAGGAACATTTGCTTTTATTAACAAAGGGGAAAGGTGCTATGAATTCAGTAAAATGGCACTGCATCCAAATGAGAGAGGGAAAGGCTATGGAAATCTGATGATGCAGTTTGCGATCCGTTATGCCGAACAGCACCATTGGAGAACCTTACTGCTCTATTCCAGTACAAAACTAAAGAACTCCATCTATTTATATAGAAAATACGGTTTCGTAGAAGTTCCGTTAGAAACGGAAATCCGCTATGCGCGAGGGGACATTAAGATGGTTCTTGAGTTAAACGACTAGTCCCTTGTCAATTTTCTGTATTGAATACGTTTTGGCATCAAGTCATGCCCCAAACGTTTCTTTTTGTTTTCCTCATAATCTGAGAACGACCCTTCAAAGAAATACACTTGAGAATTTCCTTCAAAAGCGAGGATGTGCGTACAAATTCGATCTAAAAACCAACGGTCGTGTGAAATCACTACTGCACAGCCTGCAAAATTTTCCAGTCCTTCTTCTAATGCCCTAAGGGTATTCACATCCAAATCGTTGGTAGGCTCATCCAGCAACAATACATTCCCTTCTTCTTTTAAAGTCATTGCGAGGTGAAGACGATTCCGTTCTCCACCAGAAAGGGAAGAAACCTTTTTATTCTGTTCGCTTCCACTAAAGTTAAATCGACTCAAAAAAGCTCTTGAATTTATTTGCCTACCCCCTAACATGATCAATTCTTGCTCGTTACTGAAGTTTTGCCAAATCGTTTTTTCAAGATTGATGTTGGAGTGTGCCTGATCTACATAGGCAATTTTTACCGTATCCCCTACTACAAAACTACCCCCGTCCGGTTGTTCTTCACCCATTATCATTCGGAAAACAGTAGATTTTCCTGCACCGTTGGGTCCTATTACACCAACAATCCCTGCTTGGGGTAAAACAAAGTTTAAATCATCGTACAACAACTTCTCTCCGAATGCTTTTGAAACATGTTTTGCTTCAATTACATTCGTTCCCAAACGGGGTCCGTTTGGGATGAAAATTTCCAATTTTTCGTCAGCCTGCTTTTGATCTTGGCTCATTAATTTATCGTAATTGGACAATCGGGCTTTTTGTTTGCTTTGCCTTCCTTTGGGTGCCATACGAACCCATTCCAACTCTCTTTCTAAAGTTTTTTGACGTTTAGAAGCTTGTTTTTGTTCTTGCGCCAAACGTTTGGATTTTTGTTCTAACCATGAAGAGTAATTCCCTTTCCAAGGAATCCCCTCTCCCCGATCCAATTCTAAAATCCATCCCGCCACATTATCTAAAAAATAACGGTCGTGTGTTACTGCGATAACCGTACCTTGATATTGAGCAAGGTGATGCTCTAGCCAATGTACTGATTCTGCATCCAAGTGGTTTGTAGGTTCATCTAATAGTAAAACGTCTGGCTTTTGAAGCAATAAACGACAAAGCGCTACTCTTCTCCGTTCTCCACCTGATAAAACACCAATTTTATGATCTGCAGGAGGAGTACGCAAGGCGTCCATGGCAATTTCTAATTGGGTATCCAATTCCCAAGCATTCGATGCATCTATCTGGTCTTGCAATTTTGCTTGACGATCCATCAACTCTTGCATCTTATCTGCATTTTCGTATACTTCGGGAAGTCCAAACTGATCGTTGATCCTGTTGTATTCATCAAGTATAGCCACAGTAGCTGCTGCACCTTCTTTTACTACATCCAAAACAGTTTTTTCATCGTCCAGTTGAGGTTCTTGTTCTAAGTACCCCACTGAATAGTCTTTAGAAAAAACAACGTCTCCTTGGAAATTCGTATCCAAGCCAGCAATTATTTTAAGCAAGGTGGACTTTCCCGAACCATTCAGTCCTAATATTCCAATTTTAGCTCCGTAGAAAAAACTCAAATAAATGTTTTTTAAAACGGGCTGATTTGCGCTGGGGTAGGTTTTAGTAACCCCATTCATCGAAAAGATTACTTTTTTATCGTCTGCCATTTTAAATTCTCCCTCTTAATGCATTAAATGCCCATGCAATAGCATAAAAACCAACTCCAGCAATAGAAAATCCAATTGCGTATTCTGGGTATTTAAGTACCCCAATAAGGATTAATGCGGTTCCTAAAATTGCGATTATTAGGGCGGTATATCCAAATATTTTGTTTTTATTTAAACTCATAATCTTATATGGAAAAGACAAATATCGAACATTTATTTAAAACCCTCCCTATAGAAATTACTACTTTCGTAACTAAGAACATATCCGAATGGAATTAGAAAATGAAAAAAATAAAGATGCCCTAAAAATGGCTTGGTCTTCCCTACAGACTAGGGTTCGAAAGAACAAATTAGGTGGGGGAAAAGCCAGTTTAAAAAAGCAAGAAGAAAAAGGAAAACTCAGCGCCAGAAAACGAATCGAAACGCTGGTAGATGATCCGAACTCTATCCTTGAAATCGGTGCGTTAGCTGCTGAAAACATGTATCAAGAGTATGGCGGTTGCCCCTCGGCAGGTGTAGTTGTTGTTGTTGGAAAAATTTCTGGTAAACGCTGTGTTATCGTAGCAAATGACCCAACCGTAAAAGCTGGAGCATGGTTCCCAATGACCGCCAAAAAGAATTTAAGGGCTCAAGAAATTGCCATGGAAAATCGAATTCCAATCATTTATTTGGTAGATAGTGCAGGTATTTTTCTCCCACTTCAAGATCAAATATTCGCAGACAAAGAAGATTTTGGTCGAATTTTTAGAAATAATGCCCGATTGAGTAGCATGGGAATCATTCAAATTGCAGCTATTATGGGAAGTTGTGTTGCAGGTGGGGCCTATTTGCCAATCATGTCAGACGAGTCAATAATCGTTGAAAAAACCGGAAGTATTTTTTTAGCTGGAAGTTATTTAGTCAAAGCAGCGATAGGAGAAAATATTGATAACGAAACCTTAGGAGGAGCAGAAACGCATAGTGGAATAAGTGGGGTAACCGACTATAAAGTTGAAAACGATACCGCAGCACTTGCTAAAATTAGGAGTTTAATTGATAAAATTGGAAGTCAACCTAAGGCAGGTTTCCAACGTTCTGAAGTACAAATGCCCAAATTGGAACTTGAAAATATATACGGTTGTCTTCCTCGAACAAGAACACAACCTTATGATACCTATACACTATTAGATCATATCGTAGATGCAGACTCTATGGACGAATACAAAAAAGAGTACGGTCAAACGCTGATTACCACTTACGCGAAAATTGAAGGTTGGTCTGTGGGTATCGTTGCAAACCAGCGTAAGGTAGTCAAAAGCAAGTCTGGAGAAATGCAATTTGGTGGAGTGATCTATGGGGATGCTGCAGATAAAGCCACACGCTTTATTGCCAATTGTAATCAACGAAATATCCCCCTAGTTTTTCTACAAGACGTGACCGGATTTATGGTTGGTAGTAAAGCAGAACATGGAGGAATCATCAAAGACGGTGCTAAAATGGTCAATGCTGTGGCAAACTCTGTCGTGCCCAAGTTTACTATTGTTCTCGGAAATTCTTTTGGTGCAGGAAATTACGCCATGTGTGGTAGGGCATTTGACCCCCGCTTTATGGTAGCATGGCCTACAGCAAAAATTGCAGTTATGGGTGGGAGTCAAGCCTCGGACGTCTTGTGGCAAATTGAAAAAGCCTCCTTGATAAAAGCAAACCAAGAAATAAATCAACAAAAAGAGGATGATCTAAAAAACAACATTCTAAAGCGATACGAGGAAAAAACCGAAATCTTATACGCTGCTTCTCAATTATGGGTTGATGCCATAATTGATCCGGTGGAAACAAGAAAATGGATCAGCATTGGAATTGAAATTGCAAATGAAGCCCCTTCCAATGAAAAGTTTAATATGGGAATTTTACAAGTCTAAAATTTGTTTCGGTTTTAATTTCAAGGTTTCCATTCTTTTGATCTTACCACTATCCGTTTCTACGAATTCATCAAAGACTAATATGGATTTTGGGCATTCATAAGCATCCAACTTATCATTTGCTTTTAATTTTTGCAGTAAGGAATCTGTATTCAGTGTTGGGGAATGTTTTACTGCCAAGACAACTTTTTTACCTAACTCAGCGTCCTCCAGCCCACCTATGAAAAAATGAATGGAAAGTACTTCGGATAATTTCCGTTCTATCTGCTGGGGATGCAATTTAATTCCTCCAGAATTGATCACATCATCAATCCTACCAATCAACTTAAAACTTCCGTCTCCTTTGAGTTCTATTGCATCATTTGTAGCAAAATGATCGACGTGTAATAATTCTGAATTTACTACCAAACATCCTCGTTCATCCTGACTTATTTGAACATAGGGTAAACTTTTAAACTCTGATAGCGGATCCTTCATTGTTCTAACGGCAATATGGGAAAGGGTTTCTGTCATTCCGTAGGTTTCAAATGCATTGACATTCGTCTTGAGCAATGCTGATTGAAGGGACTTGGACACAAAAGCTCCACCTACAATTAAGGTTTTTACTTGACCCATATTAGCAAGAGAGTGATACGCCTGCATTGGAGTCATCGCAACAAAGTCGTAGGTTTTTTCGTTTTTGTAAAACGGATTTCTTGTCGGTGAAACTAAGTCCAATGAAAAGCCAAGAATCATTGCACGAATTAACATCATTTTCCCGGCAATAAAATTAGAAGGCAAACAATGCAAAGCACGATCGCCCACACTAACCTTAAAAAATTCGCCTGTTGCAATAGCACTGTTTACTAAGGCTTGCTTTTTAAAGTTAATCCGTTTTGGAGAAGCTGTAGTTCCTGAGGTTACCAAAGCGATGGTATCTGAGGAATCTAACCAATCCATCAAAAAATCACCCATATAGCGCTCGTACTGATCTCCTTCCTTAATAAAACTGTAGGCTACTTCTTTTAATCCACTTTGATCATAATGGAATCCGTTTAATAAAAACCGATTGTGAATTTTGGTATACTCTGGAATTTGCATCTTAAAATTTTAAAGTGAGTTTTGATTTCCAATTGCTCCAACCGTATTTTTTAGACATCAACACTAAAAACAGGGGATAAAAAACAACTAGGGAAAGAAGAAGTTCTGGACCTAAAGAAGGTTCAGAAGTATCTATTAAAATGGATTCTGTTTGAAAAGCCGTCCAATCAGAAGTAACTAATAGTGCGGTGATTAAATTATTTGCAGCATGAAAACCTAATGCCAGCTCAATCCCCTCGTCCATAATTGTTAAGATCCCAAGAAATAGACCTGTTCCAATGTAATAGACTAAAATACCGTAACCTAATTTTTCAACTTCAGGATTAAACAAATGTAAACTTCCAAAAATAAGAGAAGTAAGAAGTAAGGGAGCCCATGCGTTTTTAAACAAACCTGCAAATCCTTGCATGAGATATCCTCTAAATATATACTCCTCTAGACTTGTTTGAATGGGTACTAAAAGAACAGCTATGATAAATAGCACGCTAAACTTTACTGGGTTAAAATTCCATTGGTAGTATTCCGGGCTTAGAGTATAATCCAAAACAACCAGTAAAATAGTCACCGTTGCCCACACTCCAAAAGCGTACAAACTTCTTTGCCAATCGATCGATTCTCTGGAGGTGGTAATACTGAGCATACTGCGCTCATGTAATTTTCTGACGACCAACCAGAGGCCCAAAAAGCCTATAGCAAAGGGAATTAGCAATAAAAATAGCTGCAAGTTTTTATCAATTGTTCTCAGTAAAGCCATGGGATCTCCTCCTGCTACTCCCTCGACTCCTTGTTGGACGATAAAAAAGGTAAGGGGTAATTGACCTATAACATTAAAAATAATAATGACAAAAGAACCCAAAAGGAACATCCAAAATGGATTATTATAATTCAAACTTTGTCTTAAAAACATGGGTGCTAAATTAAATCCCAAGATATTGAATTATCCATGCCTAAACAAGCCTTTTGAATGGTTAAAGGACATTGAATGTTATTCTTGAAAAGGGATCCTGTCCCCAAACCTTGAGGTCCCTTTGGACTTAAGGTATATGTCCATTGTGCCAGAGCATTCAGCCCTACATTACTCTCTAATGCACTGGTAATCCACCATTCAATACCTAAAGAATTCGCCTCAGAAATCCAATCCTCAGACGCTTTAAAGCCGCCTAAAAGGCTCGGTTTAAGAATAATGTATTGCGGATGGATGGTTTCCAATAACCGTGTGCGTTCCTCAGGAGATCCTTGTGAAATAAGCTCCTCGTCTAGGGCAATGGGAATTGGACTCTCACGACATAAACCTGCCATTTCTTCCCATTGGTTAACGGCTATTGGCTGCTCTATGGAATGAATTGCAAAAGCATCCAGTTGCTGTAATTTTGTTAAAGCATCTTGAGTAGAGAAAGCCCCATTTGCATCAACACGTATTGTAATCGTTTTGGGAGAGTAGCGCTTTCGTAGGTAACTTAACACCTCCAACTCTTGATTGAAATCAAGTGCTCCAATTTTTAATTTAATACAATCAAATCCGTTCTCGAGCAAGGAATCAATTTGGGATTTCATAAAATCAGGTTGTCCCATCCAGACCAAACCGTTGATGGGTATGCTGCTTCGGCCTTTAGTAAAATCGGAGGGGAATAGTTCCCATTTCGTCTGATTTTGTAATCCCAAAAGAGCCATTTCTAATCCCATCCTTACAGCAGGCCAGTTGGTTAAGTCTGGAAGTAAAGTGTTGGATTGAAGTGCATGACACATCTTTTGCAGTAGAGAATCAATTTTTTCAGGATCATCAGGACTTAAGTTTGGAAGAAGACTACATTCGCCAAGTCCACTTTTTCCATCTTTTTCCAGCATTAAAAACCAACTGTCTTTGGTTGTCAATATACCACGAGAAGTTCCACTTGGTTTTTTAAATTCTAAACGATGTTTTTTAAAAGAAGCGTTCATTAACTCAAGAAAAAACTAATAAAAATTAAAATCGAAAGAACGAAAGTTGAGAGGGCAACTTTTTTTAATTCTGGATCCAATCGCTTTGGGTCTTTATTTTGTATTACTACTGCCAAATGGAAAAGTAAAGGAATTAATCCGATCAGTGTTAGCCAATAAAAAGCTGTGGTTTGTTGAATGAAAAAGAAACCTAAAATACCACACGCGCCTAAAATCAATGTATAGTGATAATATTTTGCGCCTTGAGCACCCAAAAGTACAGCAAAAGTCCTTTTACCGACAGCGGCATCACTTTCGCGATCCCGCATATTATTGAGATTTAAAACGGCTACAGACAACAATCCCAACACTAAGGAGAGTAAAATTGAAGGAGTAGAAATAACTTTCAGTTGGAGAAAAGAGGATCCAACCACACTGATCATTCCAAAAAAGATGAAAACAAATAAATCTCCCAATCCTCGATATCCATAAGCTTTTTCACCAACTGTATACGAAATTGCTGCCCATACACTCCCTATTGCTAAACCAAAGAACACGGTAAAATACAACCATGAGTCCTTCCCAAAAGCGGTGTAAATAAGCGTTATTGCTAAAAAAATTGAAACTACAGCCGTGTAAACAATTCCCTTTTTAAGGGTTTTACGAGTTAATAATCCAGACTGAAATACCCTCTGAGGCCCTACTCTGTTCGCATTATCAGTTCCCTTTACCCCGTCGCCATAGTCGTTTGCAAAATTGGAAACAATTTGAAAAGCTATCGCTGTGAGTAACATTAAAAAAAATAACAACCATGAAAAATTTGAATCTTGAACACCCAAAGCATTTCCAGCAACAATACCTGATATTGAAAGAGGAAGGGTTCGTAATCTTGCGGCTTTAATCCAGATTTTTATTTGTTCAATTGACATTAAGGAAATTTGGGGTATTTTTTAAAATTAGGTGCGCGTTTTTCCAAAAAGGCTTTTTTACCTTCCTGAGCTTCTTCCATAAGATAATACATCAAGGTTGCATCTCCAGCTAACTGCATCAATCCATGCTGACCATCCAATTCTGCGTTCAGGCTTCTCTTGATCATTCGTAATGCCAATGGACTTCGTTGCTGCATAATTTGACACCATTCCATTACGGTGTCTTCCAGTTGATCAAAAGGAACAACTTTATTTACCATTCCCATATCACAGGCTTCTTGAGCACTATATTGCTGGCATAAAAACCAAATTTCACGGGCTTTTTTCTGTCCTACGTGACGTGCGAGATACGAAGACCCAAAACCTCCGTCAAAACTTCCTACTTTAGGACCTGTTTGTCCAAAAATGGCATTTTCACTAGCAATAGTTAAATCACAGACCACATGTAATACATGACCTCCACCTATGGCATATCCATTGACCATCGCAATGACAGGCTTAGGTAATTCTCTTATGCGCTTATGCAAATCCAATACGTTTAAACGTGGTACACCATCTTCTCCTACATAACCACCAACACCCTTGACATTTTGATCTCCTCCACTACAGAAAGCTTTATTTCCAATACCGGTAAACACCACAATATCAATAGCATTATTTTCTCGACAAACCTCCATAGCTTCAAGCATTTGATTGTTCGTCTCGGGGCGAAAAGCATTGTAAACTTCCGGTCGGTTGATTGTAATTTTTGCTACTCCCTCACAGAATTCAAACAAAATATCGCTGTAGGTGCCTAAGGGTTCCCATGTTCTCATAAATCCGCTATTTTTCTACAAAAATACTGATTTATTCTCCAGAAAAAGAACTGTTGACAATCAATTCCCCTGGTTCATCTTGGAATACAAAACGGGCTTATAAACCTCAATGAAAATTTTCAGCCATACTTCTGAAATACTCTAAAAGTACTTTATCATTCACTTTTCTTGGTGTTTGAATTTCCAGAATTTGGGGTAGGCCGTCATTTTTGATAAAGCGAGCGTACTTTCTTTTTAATCCCCATAAAGAACTCGCCTTGTGGTAACCAAAACCAAAAGCCTTTGCAATATGCTTTGCGTTTCGCTGATGAACAGTTTCAAAATAACGATCGTGTTTTGGAGTGTCTTTTTGACCAGGTAAAATTCTAAAGATCCCTCCTCCCTTATTATTAATTAAAATAATTTTAAAATCCTTGGGTATGGTATCGTTCCACAATCCGTTGATGTCGTAAAAAAAACTCAAATCACCAGTTATGAGAAGGGTGGGAAGGGTACTGCTTATAGCCGCGCCTACTGCAGTTGATGTACTCCCGTCAATCCCACTTGTCCCGCGATTACAATAAAACTCCGTTTTTTGGGGCCATGTAAACAATTGGGTATAACGAATGGAGGAGCTGTTCGCTATTTGCAACTGTCTTTGATTGGGTATTTTTTTAGATAAAAATCTAAAAACAGCAAGATCTGAAAAGGGCAACTGATTTAAATACGGCTGCCCTTTTCCTATAAATTTCTGATAAAAATTCAAAACTTCACCTTGAAATGTACTTGAGTTTAGTGGGGAATTTTCACTGTAGAAGTTGTTTAAAAAAGCTTGAGGACTCATTTTAAAATGCCGATCTAAGCAATAATACGTATTGTAGGCTTTTTTAATATCCACATGCCAATGGTGTTGAGGTCGGTGTTTTCTGAGAAAAAACTTAATCTTTTTTGAAACTACCATTCCACCAAAGGTCAACAGTAATTCTGGTGCGATTTTAGAATCAATTTTTTGCTCTAAAAGTTCAGCGGGTGCCATTAAGCTGTCGATAGAGTGGATTAGATTCGGATGACTTATATTGGAAGTTGTTTCTGTAAAAACCACAACTGAAGGGTCTAAACAAAGTCGGTCTATTACCTCTTGATCTAGAGTTCCAGGAGACATTTGACCGATGATTACCCATTTTTTAGTTGACCTATGCCACTGTTCTTTGACCATTTCAAAATTAGAATCTAAAATGGACTTGCTAGGTTTAAAGACAGCGGTTTCACCTATTGGAATTAAATCCTCTGTCATAACGTATAAAGGTTCTTCCATGGGGATATTCAAATGGACAGGACCCCGATTCGTAAGTGCTTTTAGGAAAACTCGTGCGATTTCTTGTTCGTTGTGTTTTTGATGAACTTTTTGAGTCTTTAGAATAAGCTCTTGACTGGCAGTTGCTGGAAGCAACTTTTGCATTGGATTTTCAAGAAGTGTATTGGGATTGTGACTCACATCCGGTTTTAAATCGGCTGAGGCTTCCAAATGAGGTTCAAATACCCCGGTCTGTCGTATGGTTTGACCGTCTCCAATATCAATTCGATGTGGCATTCGATCTGCTGAAAGTATAATTAATGGAATGTCACTGTAGTAAGCCTCCGCTATTGCTGGATAAAAATTGAGTACTGCTGAACCCGAGGTACACAATAATGCTACAGGTTTTTTAAGCTGCTGTGCTAATCCCAATGCAAAAAATGCGGCAGCACGTTCGTCAACAATACTGTAGGTCTGAAAAAAAGATTGAGAGACAAAACCATTTGTCAAAGGAGCATTTCTTGAGCCTGCACAAATTACGATCCGATCAATTCCATATCGTTCACATAATCGAACTACAGTTTGGGCAAGAGGTATTGTTGGGTAGCTAGGCATACATCAAGATCTGCTTCATAAGGTACAAAAGTACAAAACCCATGGCACAACAAATAGGATAAAAAGCTTTAAAGAACTTTCGCCAGAGTTTTTGCTTTTCTTATCGTTTCCAACCACTCTTTTTCAGGATCACTACCCGAAGTTATTCCTGCACCAACATACAATGTGGTTCGCTCTGGGGTCCATTGTGCACAGCGCAAATTCACAAATAAATGGGTTTCTTTTGTGTTCGTCACACCCAAAAAACCCGTGTAAAAGGCTCTGTCGTAGCTTTCGTATTGTTCTATAAATTCTTTAGCCTTTATTTTAGGCACACCCCCTACCGCTGGGGTCGGATGCAATACTTGGGCAAGTGCTAAAAGATTCGACTCCAGTTTGGGAAATTGAAAATAAGTACACAAATGAATAAGATCCCCAGCACGATGATCAGTAGTAGAACTTCGATGAATTTGATTCGATGAAAACAGCTTCTTTAAATCGGAGTCTATTTGAACTGCAACGAGTTCCTGCTCTTCTATTTCTTTTTGGGTCCACAGGGGGTTTTCTCCTTCTTTATAACTTTGCGTCCCCGCCAAGGCCATAGTTTGTGTTTTATCTCCAAAGCTTGAAATAAACTGTTCTGGGCTCGCACCAAACCAAGTTCCTACAGAGGGATGATGCCATAAGTAAACCATTGCTAGTGGATAGTCGATTACCAGTTCATTAAAAATTGATATCGGGTCTTTTTTAGTTGCCACCTCGAGCTTGTGTGAGAGAACTACTTTTTTCAACTCTCCGCTTTCAATGACTTTTTGGGCATGACTAACGAGTTCTAAAAAGGTTTTTTTATTAGTAGAATCGAAAGGGATCTCAGTTTGTTTTTTGTTTTGGGGGTTTGTTTTTTTTAAATTAAAAAGTTCTGCATATTGGTCTGGGATAAAGGGTATTTTCTTGTTCAGATCAAAGGGGGCCATTAAAAATCCACTACAATTTAAGTCATGGGTGACGTACAACTCAGAATCTTTTTGAAAATAAAGCGTTGCCTTTTTTTGATTTGGAAGACGAAAGCAGACAAATGGTAATTGGGTTTCCCAAAGGCTTTTTAGTCTTAAAAAAAGGGGGGATTCCATTATTCTTTGATTCGGGTATACGTAGTTAGCTTACAAATCGAAATTAATTGCTTTTGGTCATCCTCTATCCGAACCTCCCACAATTGGATCGTTTTACCCAAATGGATTGGACGTGCTGTAGCATGAACATATCCATCTTTAACACTCTTTAAGTGATTGGCAGAAATCTCAATTCCTCTAACAATAGCTTTAGGATTTTTATTTAACACAAAAACGGCAGCGCTCCCTACACTTTCTGCTAAAGCAGCACTAGCCCCCCCATGAAGCACACCGTCAGGCTGAAATACTTTCGTTTGAACAGGCATACGAGCCGTTAAAAAATCCTCACCTACGTCTGTAAATTCGATCTCCAAGGTTTCCATCAGTGTATTTTTACAGATTGCATTGGTAAGTTTGAGTATTTCGTGCTTTTCCATGATTTGTTTTTGCTAAAATAAGAAAACCTCCTGTGGAACACAGAAGGTTTTAATTTGCCGTTGAAATAAAGGTTATTTTACTTCTTCAAAGTCAACATCTTGAACATCATCCCCACCGGTTGCATCTGCTGTTGCCCCTTTGGTATCCGTTTGTTCAGCTCCTCCTCCAGCTTCTGCTTGAGCTTTATACATTTCCTCAGAGGCATTTTTCCAAGCTTCATTTATGGATTCTAAGGATTTGTCTATCGCCTCGATATCTTTAGATTCGTGTGCTTTTTTCAAATCAGCTAAAGCCGTTTCAATGGGTGCCTTCTTATCTGCAGAAAGTTTCTCTCCAAATTCTGTCAATTGCTTTTCTGTTTGGAAAATCATTTGATCTGCACTGTTGAGTTTATCTACTTGCTCTTTCGCTTTCTTGTCAGCATCTGCATTGGCTTCAGCTTCCTTCTTCATTTTTTCGATTTCTTCCTCTGTTAAACCAGATGAAGCTTCGATACGGATGTCTTGGGATTTGTTTGTGGCTTTATCCAAAGCACTTACTTTAATAATTCCGTTCGCATCAATGTCGAAGGTTACCTCGATTTGAGGTGTTCCTCTCTGTGCAGGTGGAATTCCATCCAAATGAAAACGACCGATTGTTTTATTATCCTTTGCCATAGAACGCTCGCCCTGAAGTACGTGAATTTCTACTGAAGGTTGATTATCCGCTGCAGTTGAGAAGGTTTGCGACTTTTTTGTTGGAATGGTTGTGTTTGATTCTATCAATTTTGTCATTACTCCACCCATCGTTTCAATTCCCAATGAGAGCGGAGTTACGTCTAACAACAAGACGTCTTTAACATCTCCTGTAAGAACCCCACCTTGAATTGCTGCACCAATGGCAACCACTTCATCTGGGTTAACTCCTTTAGAGGGTTTTTTTCCAAAAAACTTTTCAACTTCTTCTTGAATTACAGGAATTCGAGTTGACCCCCCTACAAGAATTACTTCATCAATGTCGGATTTTGACAAACCTGCATCTTCTAAAGCTTTCTTGACAGGTGCCATAGAGCGCTTCACTAAGTTGTCTGCAAGCTGCTCGAAATTTGCACGAGTGAGTGGGGTTACAAGGTGTTTTGGTCCTGATTCTGTAGCTGTGATATATGGTAAATTGATCTCCGTTTGTGTTGAAGAAGACAATTCTATTTTTGCTTTTTCTGCAGCCTCTTTTAAACGCTGTAATGCCATTGGGTCATTACGCAAATCAATCCCCTCGTCTTTTTTGAATTTTTCAGCTAAAAAGTCGATGATTACTTGATCGAAGTCGTCTCCTCCAAGATGGGTATCTCCGTTTGTAGAAAGCACTTCAAAAACACCGTCTCCTAGTTCTAGGATAGAGATGTCAAAAGTCCCTCCACCAAGGTCATAAACAGCAATTTTTTGATCTTTCCCTCCTTTATCTAATCCATAAGCCAAGGCCGCAGCTGTTGGCTCATTAATGATACGTTGTACTTTTAAGCCAGAGATTTCGCCCGCTTCTTTGGTCGCTTGACGCTGCGAGTCATTAAAATATGCAGGTACTGTAATAACAGCCTCCGTAACATCATGGCCCAAATAATCTTCTGCTGTTTTTTTCATTTTTTGAAGTATCATAGCAGATAATTCTTGAGGCGTATATAAGCGTCCGTCGATATCCACTCGAGGAGTATCGTTATCACCTTTAACCACTTTATAGGCTACATTCTTTACCTCTTTACTCGATTCAGTAAATTTATTTCCCATAAATCGTTTGATCGAAGCAATTGTTTTGGTAGGATTGGTTACTGCCTGCCTTTTTGCAGGATCCCCAACTTTAATTTCACCACCATCAACAAAAGCAATTACAGAAGGGGTAGTTCGTTTTCCTTCAGCGTTTGGGATCACAACGGGTTCGTTTCCTTCCATTACGGAAACACACGAGTTTGTAGTTCCTAAATCAATTCCAATAATTTTACTCATAACGTTTACAAATATTTTCTGGATACTAGTCAAGCATTGTGCCATGATCCATAAACTGACAGCTTGACAGGTTGTTCTGCTTTGAGCTTTCCACCTTGTGTTCAATCGTATTAATTAAAGAAATAGTATTTTTGAAAAAATTAAATTAAACATGTCTTCAGCCAAAAAAAATTACGCAAGGATTACAACCAAAACCTTGCTTGAAATGAAAGCCAATGGAGAGAAAATCTCCATGCTCACCGCTTACGATTTCACCTTTGGAGGAATTGTAGATCAAGCTGGAATAGACATTATCTTGGTGGGGGATTCTGCCTCTAATGTCATGGCAGGTCATGAAACGACCTTACCTATCACTTTAGATCAAATGATTTATCATGCTAGTAGTGTAGTCCGTGCTGTGAAAAGAGCATTGGTTGTGGTTGACCTTCCATTTGGAACTTATCAAGCTGACTCTAAAGAAGCACTTCGCTCTGCCATAAGAATCATGAAAGAATCTGGTGCTCATGCAGTAAAATTAGAAGGGGGAATAGAAGTAAAAGATTCTATAGAACGAATTCTAAAAGCAGGGATTCCTGTGATGGGTCATTTGGGACTAACCCCTCAATCTATTTATAAGTTTGGTACCTATACCGTTCGTGCTCGAGAAGAAGCAGAGGCCAACCAATTGCTAGAAGACACCAAAATGTTAGAAACCATTGGTTGTTTTGGGATTGTCTTAGAAAAAATACCTTCTGCACTGGCTGCACAAGCCGCAGCAATTACTCCGATTCCAATCATAGGTATAGGAGCGGGTAATAAAGTAGACGGTCAAGTCTTGGTATTACACGACATGTTAGGAATGAATAAAGAATTTAGTCCTCGATTTTTGCGCCGCTATTTGGATTTAGATCAAATTTTGCACCAAGCCATTGGTCAGTATAGCGCAGATGTAAAGTCCTTAGACTTTCCGAACGAAAATGAACAATACTAGTTGGTAGTGGAAGAGTCTATCCTATTTGAAGACAACCACCTCATTGTCTTAAACAAAAAAGCGGGTGAACTGGTTCAAGGTGATCAAACCGGAGACATTCCTTTAGCAGAAAAAGTCAAAGAATACCTCAAAAAAAAATACAAAAAACCCGGAGCAGTTTATCTGGGTGTTGTCCATCGACTGGATCGTCCAACGAGCGGTGTTGTTCTTTTTACAAAAACTTCAAAAGCACTAAGTCGAATAAACGAACAATTCAAAAACAGAGCTCCCCAAAAAACGTATTGGGCGATAGTATCCAATTCTTTTGATGCTGCTGAGGGGTCGTTGATTCATTGGATGACCAGAAACACCAAACAAAATAAATCGAAAGCACATTCCAAAGAAGTTCCTAATAGTAAAATTGCGAAATTGAATTTTGTTCGAAGAAAAGTTTTTGATCATTATTGCTTACTGGAAATCAACTTAGAAACAGGGCGTCATCATCAGATCCGCGCCCAATTAAGCAGTCTCGGTTTCCCGATTCAAGGGGATTTAAAATACGGTGCTGCAAGGAGCAACAAAGATGGCAGTATAAGTTTACATGCTCGTAAACTTGAAATCATTCATCCTGTAAGCAATGATGTTATCGAATTTATTGCAGATCCGCAGAAAGTGGGGATATGGAAGGCCGTTCTTTCCGATTAAAATGAACCGCCTTGCTCTTGATAATATGGGCAATTGGCACATTCTTAATTTTACTTTCTAACCAGGAAAGTATATCCAAATAGAGAAATGAACGCCGTTCATAGGGATCATTTTCGTATTGTTTTAACTCTTTATAAAGTCCTTCAAATGCACGTTTTAAATCATGAGGGTATATATCCCCAAGTCCTCTTACAAATCGGATCATTGCCTTTTGTACTTCGTGCAAATCATTCATTTTAATCAAAAACTTATAGGTTTCCCTCAGATGTGTTTCTAAATGATAATCAAATCCAGCTTCATAGTGCGCAAAGATGTTCAGTACCCGCGCAAAACAGAGTAAATCCTCCCGCATTTTAAGGCTTTTATTGCTGATAATCTTATCCAGATAAACCATGCAATTTTCATAATCCTCCGCTCCAAAATACAAGCAGGCAAGTTTGTAATAGAACATCATGATGTGATGAGGATCGGTTTGATTTCTGAATTCCTTAATCCCACTTAAAATTTTAGGAACAATGACCAGTCCTTCTTCAAAGCTTCCTTCTAAAAAGTGTAAGTTGAGCTTATTACTGAAGTAAAATTGAAAGCTAAGTGCTTTTAAATTGTCATTCTTAGGGAAATCGTCATGAGAAGTTCGAAGCATCATCTGATGCAGTACTTCTTTAAATTTCGAGGGGTATTTAATCAATGCCAAACTCTCCATCAAGTAGTTGTTCCCTTTAAGATAAAATACGGGGTGTATTTCGATCATCGAGGGAGATTCTTCAAACATTTTGACCCATTTCGAGGCATAACGGTATGTAGAAAGAAAGTCTTGAGTCAAAAAACTATACCAAACATGGGCTTTGTAGTACCAAAGTTTTTCTCGAAATCCAAGAGAATCATAATCCAACTTGGGTAAGTTTTCGTAAAAAAATTGAGTAATTTCTCGAAATTCCTCATCGCTTTTCGCATAACCTGCTTTAATCAATCGCTCGTACAACTGAAGGGATAAATTAGACAGTAGTGTTGCCAGATTATTCTGAATCCGAAGCTGATTGGATTCTGAAATTAACTTTTCAGTTCGATTGCTTAAACTTCTCGTTATATATTGTGATTCAATTACTTTTTCTAACTCTACAATATCATAAGCACTGTACTTCTCTTCGTTTTTAAGTGCAAGGATTTTAGCTTTTTCAAGAACTTTTAAGCTTTGTTTATATAGTCCTTTTTGGTACAGGATGGTGGCAAAATCAAGCTGCTCTCGGATTTGAATTCGTATGTTTTTATGGACGGGGTTCATCCTCAAACTTATGAGAATTTGCTTGTATAAATGTGCCTTAAGATTGGATAATTGTTGTTTGGTTACTATCCCCTTTTTTAAAATTACTTTTTCATCATATCGATTCATTTTATCCAATAACTGAAACAGATTTAAAAACTTTGAATCTTCGTTCGAACCCATACGACCCACGTACAATCGGAATTGACGTTTTTCAGACTTGGTCAAGGATTTTACTAGGACAAACAAATTATCTTTCTGTTCACTTGTCATTGTAATAGGATTTGATGCAATATACTGTTTGTTAGTACTTTATAAAGTGGTTTGTCGTGTCGGATGTTGTAATACAAAAGTAACAATTATATATGAATATATGGATTTAATATACATTCGTCTTATTAATTTTGAAAGACTTACATTCGGTTTATGGAATTTGTAGAAATTTTTGATACTACCCTTCGTGACGGCGAGCAAGTTCCAGGTTGCAAATTAGACTCCAAGACCAAATTAGTTATCGCTGAACAGCTAGATTTGTTAGGAGTTGATGTGCTTGAAGCAGGATTCCCTATTTCTAGTCCAGGAGATTTTAAATCTGTGGAAGAGATTTCAAAGTTACTGAAAAATGCAAGAGTTTGTGCGCTTACACGTTCTGTGCAAAAAGATATTGATGTAGCAGCCGAAGCGATTAAATACGCAAAGCGATCCCGAATACATACAGGAATTGGCACCTCTGAGAGTCACATCAAATATAAATTTAACTCCACCCCCGAACAAGTTCTCGAACGAGCTGTAGCAGCCGTTAAGCACGCAAAAAGCTATGTGGAAGATGTGGAATTTTACGCAGAAGATGCAGGAAGAACTAACAACGAGTTTTTGGCCAGAGTATGCGAGGCGGTAATTAAAGCCGGTGCTACTGTTCTCAATATACCTGATACTACAGGATACTGTTTGCCAGAAGAGTACGGAGCAAAAATGAAGTATTTAATGGAAAACGTGAAAGGCATACACTTAGCTAGACTATCCTGTCATTGCCATAACGATTTGGGTTTAGCTACAGCCAATTCCATTTCAGGCGTCCAGCATGGCGCCCGTCAAATTGAATGCACAATAAACGGTATCGGAGAACGAGCCGGAAACACCTCCTTAGAGGAAGTTGTAATGATATTAAGACAACATCCACATTTAAATTTAGACACCCGAATACAATCTAAGATGCTCAGTGGTATCAGCAAATTGGTGTCCGAGAGCATGGCAATGCCTGTACAACCCAACAAAGCAATCGTGGGAGCCAATGCTTTTGCCCATTCTTCGGGAATTCATCAAGACGGTGTCATTAAAAAAAGAGAGACTTACGAAATCATTGATCCGAAAGATGTAGGAGTGACAGAATCTTCCATTGTGCTTACAGCACGAAGTGGACGTGCTGCGCTAGCATATCGAGCAAAAAATATTGGTTACGAATTAGATAAACTTCAACTGGATAAAGTTTACCAACAATTTCTGATTGTTGCAGATCAACAAAAACAAATTAATGATGAGGATTTACCCAAAATCATTGAAGCTAGTAATCTATAAAATGAGTATAAATTCATGAAACAAACCCTATTTGATAAAGTTTGGGACTCCCATGTAGTGCGTAGTATCGAACATGGACCAGACGTCCTCTTCATTGACCGACATATGGTCCATGAAGTCACGAGTCCAGTAGCCTTCTTAGGATTAAAAAACAGGCAACTCCCTGTGCTTTATCCCGAACGCACCTTTGCAACTGCGGATCACAATACACCAACAATTAACCAACACCTACCTGTGGCTGATCCCCTTTCAAGAAATCAACTCAAGGCGCTGGAAGAAAATGCCAATGCCCACGGAATTTCCTATTGGGGTCTAGGTCATGAAAAAAATGGAATTGTTCACGTAGTGGGTCCAGAATATGGAATTACTCAGCCAGGAGCTACCATTGTTTGTGGGGATTCACATACATCGACCCACGGTGCTTTTGGAGCCATTGCCTTTGGAATTGGGACTTCAGAAGTTGAAATGGTTTTAGCTACTCAATGCATCATGCAACCCAAACCCAAGAAAATGCGCATCACCATTAACGGCGCTTTAAATCATGGGGTAACACCGAAAGATGTTGCATTATTTATCATATCGAAACTCACTACTTCAGGAGCTACAGGGTATTTTGTAGAATATGCTGGAGAGGTTTTTGAACAACTTTCTATGGAAGGTCGGATGACCGTATGTAATTTAAGTATTGAAATGGGAGCACGTGGCGGTATGATCGCACCGGATGAAAAAACATTTGAGTACATTAAAGGTCGAGAATTTACCCCTCAAGGAGCCGATTGGGACAAAGCCATGGAATATTGGAAAACCCTATACACAGACGAAGGAGCTTCATTTGATAAAGAATTGATATACGATGGGGCAGAAATCGATCCAATGATCACTTTCGGTACGAATCCAGGTATGGGAATGAGCATTACCAAAGCGATTCCTAAAGCATCTGAAATCGAAGGAGGTCAAGCTACCTATGCAAAGTCCCTAGAATACATGGGCTTTGCCGAAGGAGAACAAATGGTTGGCAAACCTATCGATTATGTATTTATTGGTAGTTGTACCAATGGACGAATTGAAGACTTTAGAGCTTTTGCTAGTGTAGTTAAAGGTCATAAACGCGCCGCTAACGTAACTGCATGGTTAGTGCCAGGATCCCACAAAGTGCTCAATGCCATCAAAGAAGAAGGGCTTTTGGAAATTTTCAAGGAAGCCCAATTCGAATTGCGAGAGCCTGGATGTTCAGCTTGTTTGGCAATGAATGACGATAAAATTCCTGCAGGGAAATACGCAGTGAGTACCTCTAACAGAAACTTCGAAGGCCGTCAAGGTCCAGGTTCAAGAACCTTACTCGCTAGTCCTTTAGTTGCCGCTGCTGCTGCAATTACTGGAAAAATTACTGATCCAAGAACTTTAATCAACAACTAATGGCATACGATTCTTTTCATACACTAACAAGCAGTGCTGTCCCCTTACCTATTGAAAATGTAGATACGGATCAAATCATCCCAGCTCGTTTTCTTAAGGCTACCGAGAGAAAAGGATTTGGAGATAATTTATTTCGCGATTGGCGTTATAATCAGGACAATTCTCCTAAAACTGATTTTGTATTAAATAATTCAACTTTCTCTGGGAAAATTTTAGTGGGAGGTCATAATTTTGGATCGGGATCTTCGAGAGAACATGCCGCGTGGGCCATTTATGATTATGGTTTCCGATGTGTAGTCTCCAGTTTTTTTGCCGATATCTTTCGAAACAATTGCTTGAATATTGGGGTACTTCCTGTACAAGTTACTGCAGATTTTTTAGCACAAATTTTTGAAGCAATCGAAAACAATCCAAACACTACTTTAACGATAGATTTAACCAATCAAAAAATCACCTTAGATGCGACTGGGCTTTCTGAGGGCTTTGAAATCAACAAATACAAAAAAGAAAACATGCTTAATGGATATGATGATATTGATTACTTAAGCAATATCAAACCTGAAATTGAGCAATTTGCCTCCAATACACCGCTGTAAAGAAAATTGGTGATGGGAAGAACTCTTGAAATAATGGATACTACGCTTAGGGATGGCGAACAGACCTCTAGTGTCTCATTTTCTTCTTCTGAAAAGTTAACCCTTGCCAAACTACTACTTCAAGAACTTCGAGTTGATCGAATAGAAATAGCCTCCGCTCGTGTTTCGGATGGTGAATTTCAGGCGGTAAAAGAAATCACTTCCTGGGCAAAAAAAAACAACCTCATCGATGGAATTGAAGTACTTACTTTTGTAGATGGTGGTGTTTCCATAAAATGGATGCTTGAAGCGGGTGCGCAAGTGCAAAACCTCCTTACTAAAGGTTCCCTAAACCATCTTAAATTTCAACTGAAACAGACTCCAGAAGTTCATTTTAAAAACATTAGAAAAAGCATTGGACTAGCTTCCTCAAAAGGAATTAAAACCAATGTCTATCTTGAGGACTGGAGCAATGGAATGCAACACTCTGAGGAGTATGTTTTGGATTATTTAGATTTTTTAGAAACCCAACCCATTGAACGAATTTTACTGCCCGATACCCTTGGGGTATTGACCCCCGAAAAAACCGCTTTGTACTTAAAAAAAATCATCGGGCGCTATCCTAAACTTCGTTTTGATTTTCACGGTCACAACGATTATGACCTTAGTGTTGCCAATGCTATGGAAGCCGTAAAAGCTGGAGTAAACGGCTTACATCTAACCGTAAACGGAATGGGAGAAAGGGCTGGGAATGCTCCCCTTGCCAGTGTTGTTGCGGTGATAAATGACTTTATTCCCGATGTAAAAATCAATATTAATGAAAATTCATTATACAAAGTAAGCAAACTCGTTGCAACCTTTACCGGCTTTAGAATCCCAGCAAACAAACCGATTGTAGGTGAAAATGTCTTTACCCAAACCGCCGGGATACATGCCGATGGCGACCATAAAAACAATCTCTATTTCAATGATTTGTTGCCGGAACGCTTTGGTAGAAAACGAAAATACGCTTTAGGAAAAACCTCTGGAAAAGCCAATATTCAGAAAAATCTTCAAGAATTTGGTCTGACCCTCAATGATGATGAACTCAAAAAAGTAACGGCTCGAATCATTGAGCTGGGCGATAAAAAAGAACGTGTTACCGCTGAGGATCTTCCTTTTATTATCTCTGACGTATTGGGAAACAACATTCCTGACAAAGTTCAGATTGAATCCTATGTACTTACTCACTCAAAAGGATTGAGTCCTACAACCAGTATTTCAGTTAAAATAAACGGAGTTTCTTTTGAAGAAAATTCTTCTGGTGATGGTCAATATGACGCTTTTTGGAATGCGTTAGGTAAAATTTATAAGAAACAAAAACTAAGTTTACCTCAGTTAATCGACTATGCTGTTCGGATACCTCCGGGAAGTAATTCGGATGCGCTATGTGAAACCACTATTACTTGGAGAACAAAAAACAAAGAATTTACAACCCGTGGTTTGGATTCAGACCAAACCGTATCTGCCATAAAAGCAACTGAGAAGATGCTTAATATTATTTAATTAAAAACATGCTATGGATTTAAAAATTGCACTTTTAGCCGGAGACGGAATTGGACCTGAAGTTATCGAACAAGCGGTCAAAGTTTCTGATGCTATCGCTAAAAAATTCAACCACACTATTCAATGGACTCCTGCTTTAACCGGAGCTGCAGCTATTGAAGCTGTTGGTGATCCTTATCCTGAAGAAACCCATCAAATCTGTTTGGATGCGGATGCCGTATTATTTGGTGCGATTGGTCATCCTAAATACGACAATGATCCTTCTGCTAAAGTGCGTCCTGAACAAGGATTACTCAAAATGCGTCAAAAACTGGGTTTGTTTGCCAATGTACGACCTACGTTTACCTTTCCCTATTTACTTGATAAATCGCCTTTAAAAAAAGAGCGCATAGAAGGTACGGACTTAGTGTTTTTAAGGGAATTAACAGGTGGAATCTATTTTGGTGAACGCGGTCGATTAGACAATGGCAATACTGCATTTGACACCTGTACTTATACTCGAAAGGAAATTCAGCGCCTTGCTATTAAGGGGTTTGAATTGGCTATGACGCGATCTAAAAAATTGTGTTGTGTAGATAAAGCCAATGTTTTGGAAAGTTCTCGACTCTGGAGAGAAACCGTACAAGCGCTTGAAAAAGACTATCCGGAAGTTGAGGTATCCTACGAGTTTGTGGATGCCGTAGCAATGCGTTTAGTTCAATGGCCCAACAGCTATGATGTTTTAATTACAGAAAATTTGTTTGGTGATATTCTAACGGACGAAGCTTCCGTAATCTCTGGATCCATGGGATTAATGCCCTCAGCATCGGTAGGAACTGAAAATGCTTTATACGAGCCTATTCACGGTTCTTTTCCTCAGGCCACTGGTTTGGGAATTGCCAATCCTCTTGCAACCGTACTCTCTGCAGCCATGATGTTTGAAATGAGCTTTGGATTAACCGAGGAAGGAGCAGAAATTCGTCGTGTTGTTGACCTTTCCTTAGCTGAGGGAGTAACTACTGAAGACCTTAAAGATAATGGCGCTAAAGGGAATTCAACTTCTGAAGTTGGAGATTACTTGGTTTCAAAAATAATAGGTTAATCTGTATGTTTTAAACATATGTATTATCTTAAAAAAATAGCAGTAACGCTGGTTCTATTCCCCTTGTGGACTGTTCTAATCGTAAGTTGTAGTGATACAGAAGATAATTCAGATCCAATCAATACTTCAGAAAATACCGTCAAAGAGATTTCATCCTCAGACACTACTACTTCCGAAAGTTGTACTACAGACCAGGTTCTGGATACTTCTCGAGGGGAATGTACGGTCACTTTATCTATTTCCCCTGCATATGGTGAATCAATATCTGGGACACAACGGAAAATTTCTACCAATAGCATTCCAAATCACAAAGTAGGACTTTTTGGACAAGTACAAGGGTCCTTAAATCCGAATGCAATTACTGCTCAACTCAATATATTTCGAATTTCTACAAATCCAGTAGTGGCCTCTACCTTTACTCCTTTACTTTCTAGCACAGGACCCGCCTATTCATTTGGCGTTTTGCTAAATGGAGTTGAATTGGATCCAGTGGCTGCGGAGCCCTTTCCTCATGAGGGAATGATGAGCCCCAATGTAAATTGGGAATGGAATTTGGAAGCCACTAATGTCAATCTTGGTTTAGACTGCAATAATGCCCATGTACAACCTAATGGAAACTATCATTACCATGGATCACCAGTACTCTATTTAGAAAATGCAGAAATTTCCTCTGATGCGATGACCCTAATCGGGTATGCAGCGGATGGATTTCCGATATACTACAAATACGCCTATAGTGATCCCGAGGATGCTACTTCCCCTGTGATTGAAATGACCTCTAGCTATAAACTTAAAACTGGAGATCGCCCAGGGGACGGAGAAAGTGCACCATGCGGAGCATATAATGGCGTCTATTCCAATGATTATGAATTTGAGGAAGGTCTTGGAACTTTAGATGAAGCGAATGGGCGTAGTGGAAAGACCCCAGAGTATCCATCGGGCACCTATTACTATATCATTACTGACGATTTCCCTTCCATTCCGAGATATTTTAGAGGGACTCCATCGAATGATTTTAAAATATAATGTTCAACCTTCTTTCGCTCCTTTTGGTAACGCTCTTTTTTTCTCCCAAAACCTATACTCATAATTCAAAAGAAGCCTTTTTTACCATGGAAACGCAAAACAATCAAATTTATGTATTGGCAGAATTTCCATGGACAATTCGAAAAGCTTTGCTTCAATTTGACCCCAAATTAGCTGAGACGAAAAATAAAGAAGATTTTGACAAAGCACTTTTTCTTTACGTTAAAACAAATTTCTTACTGAAAAACCAAGAGGGCTTTGAAATCCAACTCGTTAAAATTAAAGAACTTGATCTCCGAGAACATTCTCATCAAAGTAATTTTGAATTTTATTTTGACGGACCTGAGTTTAGAGAAGTACAGAACACCTTACTTTTTAATCTCTCCTCAGAACACAAAAACTACCACACAATTTTATTAAAGGGTAAAACCATTAAAAAAACTACACTTTATAAGGCTTCCAGTTTTTTCGTCAATTAATTCACACTGAAATTCTTTGAAAGTAAAGTTAATTGAGTAACTTTTAATAAGATACCTCAAATACAGATGCCCTTATACCCTGTCCTACTCACCCTACACATCATTTTTGGAAGTTTTGCTTTATTCTTTGGAACCGTGAATCTACTCTTAAAAAAAGGTTCTCGATTACATAAAAAATAGGTCGCGTTTTTTTTTGGAGTATGATAGTAACCTCAATTATAGCTTTGATCCTTTCTGGACTAAAACCCAACCTCTTTCTTTTTATCGTTGGTATTTTTACCCTATATCTCGTTGGTACAGGTCAACGCTATTTAAAATTAAAAAATCTGCTCAAAGAAGAAAAACCCGAAACAATAGACTGGATTTATAGCGGTGGAATGTTTGTCGTTGGATTCATTTTTATTGTTTGGGGAATGCTTCTTTTGATTGGAAAACAGCAAATGGGTTGGGCATTACTCCTTTTTGGTCTAATTGGTTTGCTTAGTGTACGAGTTGATTGGAAAAATTACACAGGCAAATCCCAAAAAAAACTCTTTTGGCTTCGAGGACATATCGCCAGAATTGTGGGATCCTATATTGCTTCCATTACTGCGTTTTTTGTAGTAAACCAAAATCAGTTTCCCGATTTTATCCCCCCAATAATTTTTTGGATTCTTCCTACTTTTATACTTACTCCTTTAATTGTGTATTGGATAAGAAAATTTACAAAACCGAAAATCGAAGGAAAAGGAAACGAGTCCCTCAGCGTGTAGGCTTGGAATTTTGGAGAAGTAGAAGTGATTGTATTATCTTTAACCCTTTACACATGATAAGCTATGAAAACACTTCTCGTATTCCTATTTACAGCTAGCCTTCAAGCCTGTATCTCAAGTACACCTCCATTAGACCGCACTGAACCCATTTGGGAACCTCAATCAAATATTCAAGAAGGGCTAAAAAAAGCCTATTTCGCCTCGGGTTGTTTTTGGTGTGTCGAAGCGATATACGAGAGCGTTCAGGGAGTTTCTGAGGTGTATTCCGGCTATGCAGGTGGCTTTACAAAAAATCCGAACTACAATCAAATTGGTACAGGACGAACAGGACATGCTGAAGCCGTTGAGGTTCTTTATGATCCCAATGTAGTTAGTTTTGGTACATTAGTTCAAGTGTTTTTTGGGTCACATGATCCTACAACCCCCAACCGACAGGGTCCCGACTATGGGTCACAGTATCGTTCAATCGCTTTTTATACCTCCGATGAGGAAAGGGAAATCATTCAGAATTATTTGAAGCTCTTAGAGGAAAAAAAGATTTTTTCTAAAGAAATTGTAACCGAAATTAAACCCTTAGAAAAATTCTACTATGCGGAAGCCTATCACCAGGATTACGAAAAAAACAACCCCGATAATCCCTATGTCAGACAGGTCTCTATTCCAAGGCTCAAAAAGTTTCAAAGTCAATATCCGGAATTATTAAAAAATGAGCATTAAGTCTTGAAGACTTTCATCTTAGAAAACGATTCAATAAAGGCGGTATGTATTGCCTACGGAGCCATTTTACATCAATTGTGGGTTAAAGACATACATGGAGTTCCTACCAATGTCATTATGGGATTAGCTACACCCGAAGAGTATCTAACTGATAAATGGGCTCAAGGTGCGGTGATAGGACGCTTTGCTGGACGCTTGGTTAACCCAATACAGGTTGGAGGTCAATCCATAACAATTGAAAATGAAAACGGCGTGATGCTTCACAGTGGAAAAAGTGGTTGGCATTTAAAAAATTGGACCCCAAAATACACACGAGAACAGAATACAATTACTTTTGAATACGATTGCCCCGAAGGAAGTAGTGGATTTCCAGGAAGTGTTCACGCTCATGTAACCTATACTCTTAAGACGAACGGTCTAGAAATACAGTATCAAGCAAAACCTTCCGCAACGACTCCCATTAACATGACCAATCATGCTTATTTTAGCATGAATCCCAACACCCCTATCGGAAAACAAAAGTTATTTATACACGCAGATCACTACTTAGAACTTCAAAACCTTGTCCCTACTGGAAGGAAGCTGGATGTCGGCTTAACTCCATTAGATTTTAGAAACGAAAAAAATATTGACAACACTCCACTTGACGATTATTTTGTGATTAAAAAAATGAACCATTTTATTTCCTCAATCTATTCTCCTGATACGGGAATTCAAATGAAGGTCTATACCGATCAACCTGGAGTGGTTGTTTTTACTCCACCGCATTTTGATGCGATTTGTTTTGAAACTCAAAAATTTTCAAATTCTCCAAATATTCCTGATTTCCCTTCAACCCTAGTTGAAGCAAACCAAGAATACAACCACTCTAGCTTTTTTGAGTTTAGCTTAAGAATCGAAGGTTAAACCCAACCCACAGGCGAAAAAACAAAGCCCCAAGTAAACTACCAACTACGGAACCTGCAATAATGTCTAAAGGATAATGAACCCCTATATATATCCTGCTATAGGCTATAAACAAAGCAACGATCAATAAAAGATAGAGAAGCCATTGCGCTTTAGGTTTGTAGAGTAATCCATAGAATACTGCCAATGCAAAGGAATTGGATGCATGACCTGAAAAAAATCCAAATCGACTTCCACAATTGGATTTCACCAACCGAACAAAAGACATGATCTCCTCATCAAAGCAGGGTCGTGGTCTAGCAACTGTATTTTTAAAAAGATTGGTTAACTGATCCGTGCACAAAATAAGAAGCCCAGAAAATACTAACAAATAGAGTGCAGCTTTCCAAGAATACTTGTACCCAAAAAAAAGCCAAAGGAAAAGATATAAGGAAATGTTTGAACCACGATTCGTTAACAACATCCAAAAGGAATCGAAGGTTTCTGTGCCCATCCCATTGAGCCATAAAAACAAAGCTTTATCCCATGATACAAGTACATCCATTTATTCGAGCATATCCATTTCTTTATCGTAAAAATTAAATGCAGCCTCGATCAAAAAATGTGACTCCGATTTTAATGTTGCTTCATCTTCTTTGTCAAACTCTTCAAACCAATGCACCTCATCATTCTGTACATTTAATATAAATCTTGGGTATTCGGTATGCACAACAAATAAGGCATCTTCCAATTCTGAATTGTCGGCGATTAGAAATTTTGGTAATTCCATAGGTTAATTGAGTATAAGGTTGTTTGTCAAATATCGAAATCGAATAAATAAAAGCAAAGCGGAGGAGGATAATCCGGAGAGTAGCCCAATCCATATGCCTGTAGTAGCAAGATCGGTATAAATTCCTAAATAATAGGCAATGGGAAATCCAAAAATACCATAAGAAAAAAAGGTGATCCAAGCGGGTATGTTTACATCTTGTAAGCCTCTTAATGCTCCCAATACAACTGCTTGCAGCCCATCAGAAATCTGAAAAAATGCCGATACAATCAATAAGGTGGAGGCTATTTGAACCACTTCATTCACATCCGCAAATTCTAAAACATTTGATCCATCTAAATAAATCCAAGGAAGCAGGTTGTGCAATAAAAGAAATAGCAAGCAAAATAAAACATCGAATATAAATATTAACACAAAAATTGAATGGGCAACTTCACGCAATTTAAAAAAGTCGTTCTTCCCCTTCTGATTACCTACTCGAATCATAGCCGTTACTCCCAGACCCATTGCAAACATAAAGGTCATGGAGGAAAGGTTGAGCGCAATCTGATTGGCTGCTTGTTCATTTTTTCCTAAAAAACCAGAAAGCCAGATTGCAGCGGTAAAAAAGATGACTTCAAAAAACATTTGTAATGCAGACGGAAATCCAAGGTTGATGATTTTTTGAAACAAACTCCATTGGGGCTTTTTAAAAGAAATTTTACGAACGTAGTTAGAAAAATGAGGACTAAATCGGACATAAAATGCCATAAATAAGAGCATAGAACAACGAGCAAAAAGACTCCCTATGGCGGCACCCTCCACTCCCATTTTAGGAAAAATCCAAAAACCAAAAATCAAAAAATAGTTTAAAATCACATTGACGATATTCCCTAAAAGAGTTGCGTACATGGCAGGTCTGGTATGGGAAAGTCCTTCTGAAAATTGTTTAAACCCTTGAAAAAAAACTAAGGGTATTAATGAAATGGCGACCCATTGTAAATACGGATAAGCCAATTCCACAACCTCTTCAGGTTGTCCCATCTGAAACAATAAAGGCTTGCTCAATATCACGCCTAGGGTAAGGAAAACCCCTAAGGAAAAACAGAGTAATAACCCATGAATAAAAACATTTCTTCCCCCGATTACATCCTTTGCTCCATCGGTTTCTGCAATTAAAGGAGTGATGGCTGTAGAGAAACCAATTCCTAGTGACATGGCAACAAAAAAGAAAGAATTTCCTAGCGATACCGCTGCCAATTCGGCTGTTCCAAGTTGACCCACCATGATATTGTCTACCAGTTGAACAAATGTATGTCCGAGTAATCCAATGATTACAGGAAAAGCGAGTCGAAGATTGTAACGAAATTCTTTAGTGTACTGGGAAAGGTTTAGCGTCATCCAATCGTGTGATTAAAAACCGTATTGGTCAACTAAATATACCAGACTCGTCATGGCTGCTGCACCGAGTTCCAGTTCTCTTTTATTAATCGCATCAAAGGTATCGTTGGCTGCATGATGAAAATCAAAATAACGTTGTGAATCTGGTCGCAGGCCAGACAAAACAATTTTGCCATCTCGAAGGGGTCCTATATCTGCTCCACTTCCTCCTAATTCAAATCGATCTGCGTAATAGGGTTCAAAATAAGATTTCCATTGTATTATCTTTTCAAACTGCTCCCCTGTTGCCTCAAATACAAAACCTCGGGGAGAAAATCCTCCTGCGTCAGATTCCAAGGCAAAAATGTGATTTTCTTGATTCTCTTTTGCATACTGTGCATATCCTGAACCACCACGCAACCCGTTTTCCTCATTCATGTAGAGCACAACTCGAACCGTTCGTTTCGGTTTGTAATTCATTTCTTTAAAAAGACGTAACACTTCCATGGACTGGACGATGCCAGCACCATCATCATGAGAACCATCGCCTAAATCCCAAGAGTCTAGGTGTCCTCCAACCACAATTATTTGTTCAGGGAATTCACTCCCTTTGATTTCCCCAACAACATTGAATGAGGGCACATCAGGAAAGTTTTTACAATCCAGTTTGAGGTAAAAATTTAATTTGTTATTCAATGAAAGCATGGAACTAAGCAATTGTGCACCGTTTGTGCTAATCGCAGCAGCGGGTATGCGCATAGAGTTCGGTAAATCGCCATAACTCATATTTCCTGTATGGGGAAAATCATCCAGACGTAAATTCATGGATCGGACAAGTACACCAACTGCTCCTAATTTTGCTGCCCTTGCTGCCCCTTGAGAACGTTGATTTACTGTTTTCGAATAGGCTTCAAAGGTATTAATCAAATTTGCAGGCATTGGACGATTAAAAAAGACAAACTTACCTTTGACTTTTTCTTCTCCTAAAGATTCCAATTCTTCGAAACTTTTTACCTCCACCACATTGGCTCGTAGGCCAGAGGCTGGGGTAGCTATGGAGCCTCCTAATGCACATACAGGTACATTCATACTCATCCCAGGACCCGTTATTATACTTGCGTACTCAAAAGTTCCTCGAACCCATTTAGGAACCATAACTTTTTGTAAAAACACCCTGTCTAAACCCAAAGTTTCCAGCTCTTGTCTACCCCATTCTACAGCTCGTTCTGCATTTAAAGATCCAGATAAACGTCCCCCAATTTTATTGGAAAGATGATCCAACCAATCGTAAGCTTTTCCTGAAGTTAAGGCATGATTGTAAATAGTTTGAAGTTGTTTTGCGTCCGACTCCTGCATTTGTTGTCCAAAAGCCATCATACCACACAAGGCAAACAATAATCTGAAGTATCTCATAATTTATTTATTTTGGAGCAAATTGATCGATGTTTTCTGGGCTGATCGGATCATCTCCTAAAATCAGTAATCGTTCAACTACATTACGTAATTCTCTTACATTTCCAGTCCAAGGGTAATTCCCTAATTTTTTTAATGCTTCTTCTGAAAAAGATTTTACTTCTAACCCTTGCTCTTTAGAGAGAGCCGATACAAAATGAGTAATCAATAAAGGGATGTCCTCTTTTCTATCCTCCAGTGAAGGAACATGGATTATAATAACCGCCAATCGATGGTATAAATCCTCTCTAAATCGGCCTTCTTTAATTTCGTGTAGTAGATCTTTGTTGGTTGCAGCAATGACCCTGACATCCACACTAATGTCCTTTTCATTTCCAACGCGTTGGATTTTTTTCTCTTGTAAAGCTCTTAAAACTTTTGCTTGAGCAGCTAAACTCATGTCTGCAATCTCATCCAAAAACAAAGTCCCCCGATCTGCCGCCTCAAATTTTCCGGAACGATCCTTTACAGCTGAAGTAAATGCCCCTTTCACATGACCAAAAAGTTCGCTTTCAATTAATTCTGAGGGAATTGCTGCACAATTCACCTCAATAAAATTCTCTTTACTCCGATCACTTTGTTCATGTAATTGGTGTGCAACCAACTCTTTTCCAGTACCATTTTCCCCAGTGATAAGTACGCGTGCGTCAGTAGCAGCCACTTTAGAGATCATATCTACCATTTTCTGTACAGGTAAGCTTTCCCCAATGATGGTATATTTTTGTGCAACTTTACGCTTCAGCTTTAAATTTTCATTTTTGAGGGTTTTATTTTCTATGGCATGCCGCACAGCGGTCAATAGACGATTTAAATCTGGAGGTTTTGAAATAAAATCATAAGCTCCCAGTTTCATAGATTCAACGGCAGTCTCCACATTTCCGTGACCTGTAAGCATGATAAAGGGAACTAAAATTCCTTTTTGGTTTGCTTTTTGCAGTACTTCAATACCATCCATTTTAGGCATTTTAATATCACATAAAACCAAGTCGAATTTAGATTTTTCTAATAAATTCAACCCTTCTTTACCATCTACAGCTTCTGTGATTTCATAGGAGGCATTTTCCTGAGTTAAAATTCGAACCATGACCCTTCTTATAGGCTCTTCGTCCTCAATTAATAATATTTTAATCATTCCGCTTGTTTTGGAGGATGAGCATAAGTAATGGTACGTTGTGGGAATGGAATCTCAATACCTTTTGATGCAAGAGCCTCATAAATGTCATAACGGACATCACTCTTGACAATATTGGCTGAAAAACTGCTGTTTAATGAAATGTACAAATGGAAGATCAATGCACTGTCTCCAAAATCTTTAAATATTACAAAAGGAGACGGATCATTCAAGACTTTATCATTTTTTAAAGCAACGTCTAAAAGTATGGCTTCCACCTCTCTAGGGTTACTTCTGTAGGCTACTCCTACTTCAACAATTTCCTTAGTCAGAATTCCATTTTCGGTCCAATTGAATAAGATTGACGTTAAAAATTTATGATTGGGAATGATCAATACCTTATTTTCTCTTGTAACTGCCCGTGTTGTTCGAAGCTTGATGTTTTCCACCTGACCAATTTGTCCATCAACTTCGATAATATCCCCGACGAGTACGGATTTATCAATTAAAATAAAAACCCCTGAAATAATATCTTGGATGAAGGTTTGTAGTGCAAGACCCACACCAACTAATAATGCTGCGGAAGCAGCAAATACAGCTGTAAGATTAACACCAAAATTTTGGAGTAAAATCAGCGTAACAACAATGTAAACGAAGTAATTAAAAAATGAAAAAAGACTTTTAAACTTCATTTTAGTGTCACTCGCCAAGGTCCTAAAGATTATTTTTCTGATAATTTTTAAGAGAAAAGAGGTAAGAATCAGAACCAGGATTACAATCACCACAGACTTGGGGGTAAAAGAAATCGTATCACCTATGGAAAAACGGTGATTTAGGAGGTCGATGATTTTATTTATAAAATTCATAATACATGGGGAAGTTAATACAAAAAACAAAACCCATCCTCGTCAAAGGATGGGAAAAAATTGCTATGAAAAAGAAAAATATAACTAACAAAATATGTTAGCAATAAACCAAATATATAATTTTTTTTTAAAAATCAATTCAATTAGGCAAACATATCCTTCACTTTTTCAAAAAACGATTTGTCGGTCTTTTCAGGGCTGGGCTTAAAATTCGAGTCCTCTAACATTTTTTCAAAAAACTGTTCCTGCTCTTTGTTTAACTTTTTTGGTGTCCAAACATTTATGTGCACCAGCAAATCTCCTGTTCCATAACCGTTAACACTTGCCAAACCTTTTCCTCGTAATCGCAAGGTTTTCCCAGACTGAATCCCAGGCTCTAACTTAATTCTAGCTTTACCATCCAACAGGTTCAATTCTTTTGAGACTCCAAGTGCCGCTTCTGATATACTCACGTAAAGATCGTAGTGTAGGTGATTTCCTTCACGGACAAAAACATCATGAGGAATTTCTTCGATTAAGACCAATAAATCTCCTGAGATTCCATTCGCTGGGGCCTCATTTCCTTTCCCGCTAACCTTTAATTGCATCCCTCCTTCTACACCTGCCGGAATTTTAATAGAAACTGTTTCTTCTTTTTTAATCATCCCATTGGGGTCAGTACCAGGGGGCCGGTTTAGTAAGGTCTGACCGCTTCCTCCACAACTACTACAAAGGGCAGAGGTCTGCATTCTTCCCAATATGGTGTTGGTGATTTTCAATACTTGACCTTGTCCATTACACGACTTACAAGTTCCGTATTGAACACCAGCTGCTTGTACTTTCCTCGGGACTTTAATTTTTTTCTCAACCCCTTTTGCAATTTCTTCTAAGGTTAGCTTGACACGAATACGCATGTTAGAACCTTGGGAGCGTCTTTGGCCACCACCAAATCCTCCTCCAGAGCTAAAACTGCCTCCAAATGCACTGCCGAAAATATCTCCAAATTGACTGAAAATATCATCCATGTTCATACCACCTCCACCAAAACCTTGACCTCCTTCAAATGCAGCGTGACCGTATTGATCGTATTTAGCTCTTTTTTCTTCGTTACCTAAAACCTCATAGGCCTCAGCCGCTTTCTTAAATTTTGCCTCAGCGGAACTGTCATCCGGATTTTTGTCAGGATGGTATTGGATTGCTTTCTTTCGATATGCTTTTTTAATTTCAGCAGCAGTGGCACCCTTGGAAATTCCTAATATTTCGTAATAATCTTCTTTCATATTTTATTGGCCCACGACCACTTTAGGATAACGAATAATCCGGTCTCCAAGCTGGTAACCGGTTTCTATAATATCAATGATTTTTCCTTTCTGAGCATCTGTAGGTGCTGGGATTTGTGTAATTGCTTCGTGAACTTCAGCATCAAAAGAATCCCCAACTTTAGCGGTTGTAGGATTTAAACCACTGTTTTTCAGTACCTCAGCAAATTTGTTGAAAATCAATTTAAATCCTTCTACATCCATCTTCTCTGCACCTTGCTCTAGGAGTTGATTGGCACGATTAAAGTCATCCAATACGGGAATTAAAGAAGTAATGACTTCTTGATTTGCAGTTTTAAAAAGCTCCAAACGCTCTTTGGCAGTTCTTTTTTTAAAATTCTCAAACTCAGCAAAAAGTCGGATAAACTTTTCTTTCTCCTGCTCTACTAGACGCGAAAGTTCTTCAATTTTCTCTTTATGTTTGATCTCTGCACTAGATTTTTTAACTTCTTTTTTTGGGGTTGATTTATTTTCAGTGGATTTTTTCGCTCCTTTAGTTGCCATTGATTTCGATTTTATTAACGATATGCAAAAGTGTTGCCATACTCTAAAAATGTCAAATTGTCATTTGTCACTTTGACTGACCAAATGATGAAGTGCTTTCTGAATTTCAGGAAACTGAAACTGATACCCCTGATTGATGGTTTTTTGTGCACTTACCCAATGACTATCTAAAACCAACGCACTCATCTCCCCTAGGATAAATCTGAGGAGAAAAGAAGGGATGGGAGGAAAGAAATTGGGTTTTTTTAAAGATTTTGCTAAAGCGCTTATCAATTCGTTTTGTGAGACAGGATTCGGACTTACGGCATTAAAAACACCTTCCCATTGAGCCTCCACGGCGTTTTTAAAAATTCCGACCAAATCGGAAATATGAATCCATGACTGACCCTGCTCACCTGTTCCAAAAGCAGCTCCAAGACCCATTTTTGTTGGGATTTTTAATGTCCCCAACACCCCTCCTTTCGGGCTCAGCACTAAACCTATTCTTAACTTACACACCCGAATTCCTTCTTTATTAAATTGGTCAACTTCTTTTTCCCAATCACAAACTACCTTTTCCATAAAAGTATGGGGGGTGGTAAGTGTATTCTCGGTTACCTGCCTGTAAGGATGTGAAGGATAAATTCCAATAGCCGAGGCACTAATTAGATGTTTTACTTTTAGGTTTTCTTTGATTTCAACCAGTCCTTTGAGTAACAGCTGTGTTGGTTTTATTCGGCTTGAGTAGATTTGCTCTTTATATTTTTTTGTCCATCGTTTAGCAACTGTGGCACCGGCGAGGTGGATAATAGTCTCCACTTCATGGAAACATGCTGTGTCAATTTGATCTAAATCAGGATTCCAAAAAAAACCTTTGGCCCCTTGAATGGAATCTAACTTTGAGGATTGTGTTGTCAGGTAATGAACCTCATTCCCATCATCGAGTAATTTTTGGACTAAAGTTTTTCCAACAACACCCGTAGCACCTGTAATCAGTAGCTTCATTTTTTGTTCAAAAATAACCAATTATGGTTTGATAGCTCGCATCATATGCCGTTTTCCTGGAGGACCAGGCAATCGTTCCACGGTGAAGCCTACCTCTTTTAAGGATCTTCGTACAGCACCTTTTGCACAATAGCTCACCCATATCCCCCCTGAATTCAATAAATCAAATGATTTTTGCATCCATTGGGTATCCCACAAATCAGGTTGTGCATGGGCTCCAAAAGCATCGTAAAAAATTAAATCAAATTTTGATTTGGAATGAAAATTCTGAAAAAATACTATTTGCTTGAAGAGCTTGAAATTTGGTGAAACCTGTGTTTCTTTTTCCCATGGACATGCTGTAAAATCCGAATGCTTAGGCTGATTAGCGGTCCCTTTAAACAAAAGATCATACTTTAATAATTGGGTTTCTTCTTTCGTTAAGGGATAAGCCTCGATTGCGGTGTACTCTATGCCAATGTTGTATGCATGAGAAGCTAGATAACTGAGGTAGGTTACCAATCCCGTTCCATATCCAATTTCAAGAACGGAACAGGGTTTATTTGAGTTATTCAAGTGCCAATATTTTAAACCCGTCTCGATGTATACAAAGTTTGATTCGGTAAGGGCACCATGTAACGAATGGTAAGACTCTTTTAAAGCTTCGATTCGTAGGGTGCAAGAACCGTCTTCAGAAACGACAATTTTTTTTTCGTAATTCATGATAAATATTTAAAAAAAAGTGACAATATCTAGGAATACACTATAAATAGCATCACTTGAATATAGAATATGCAATTAAATAGAAAAAACACTAAAATAGTCGTTGAATAGAAGATTAGTTTTGGAAAAAAATTAATTTTACTTAACCAATTTGAATAAGAATGAACATCAATAAAATCCAAAGTTCAAAAATCGATTCCATTAATTTCGATAAGCTTGCATTTGGACAGACGTTTACAGATCATATGTTTATTTGTCGTTTTCGTGAAGGTAAATGGCAAGAACCTGAGATTAAGCCCTACGGATCCCTAACTTTGGACCCGGCTTCAAGTGTTTTTCACTATGGTCAAGCGGTGTTTGAGGGAATGAAGGCCTTTAAAGATGATCAAAATCAAGTTTGGTTATTTCGCCCTGAGGAAAATTTTAAGCGCATTAATCGATCCGCAAAACGACTACAAATACCAGAATTTCCTGAATCGTATTTTTTTGAAGGGTTAAATACCTTATTATCCATGGATAGTGCTTGGATCAGACCGGGAAAAGGAAATTCACTTTACATCCGTCCCTTTGTCTTTGCCAGTCAAGCAAGTGTTCAAGCTTCTGCTGCAAATGAATATGTATTTATCATTATATGTGCTCCTGTAAAATCTTATTATACGGGGGGAGAAATTAACGTCTTAATCGCTGAGGAATACAGTCGCGCTGCAAATGGTGGTGTAGGATTTGCAAAAGCTGCAGGAAATTATGCTGCACAATTTTACCCTACCTCTGAAGCATTAAAAAACGGATTCCAACAAATCATTTGGACTGATGCTGATTCCCATGAACATATGGAAGAAGCAGGTACCATGAATATCTTTTTTAAAATTAACAATACCCTAGTAACCGCCCCTACAAACGATAGAATACTCGACGGAATTACTCGAAAAAGCATTATTGCTTTAGCTAAGCACAACGGGATATCCGTTGAAGAACGTCCTGTAAAGGTTCAAGAAATTAAAGACGCACATCAAGCTGGAACTCTTGAAGAAGTGTTTGGGACAGGTACAGCAGTGGTAGTTTTGCCCATTAGTAGTTTCTCACATCAGAAACAAGTCTATAAACTTCCCAAAACTACTCCACTTGCAGATTCCTTAAAAGAACAACTTATGGATATTCAGTACAACCTGGCGGAAGATCCTTTCGAATGGAGAAGAGGAATTCACTGATCTTTAGCTAGTATTTTTGATAAATCGGGTTTAAAATAATTGGGACCCTTCATTACTTTTCCATCCTCACGATAGATCGGTTTGCCATTGTCGTCCAGCTTACTCATATTGCTCAGTTGAATTTCATCAAAGATTGCTTCAATTTTATCCTGGAATCCGTGGGCGATAATAGTTCCACAAAGAATGTATAGCATGTCGCCTAAAGCATCTCCGATTTCTACTAAATCCCCTTCTTTTACAGCCTGAAGATATTCTTCGTTTTCTTCTTTCATCAAATTAAACCTGAGCTCTGTAATTGCCTTAGGTAAGTTAGCGGTGGGTTGGGTTTCTATACCTAGGCCATAGGCATTATGAAAAGTAGTGACAGCATGAATCGGTTTATTTAACATTATCGTTTCGGATGTTTATGGGTTAATTATTTCTAAATTAGTCAAAAAATAGAAGATGTTTTCTAATGGACAGTTAATTTTTGCACTCCTTTTTGCGGTTGGATTTACGCTAATCGTAATTTTATCGTATCGATCTGACAAAAAAAAACTCCCCAATTACTTTAAAGGAAGCTATAAAATTTTAATCGGCTTCTTTGTTGCTTTTAGTTTATTAGTCCTTATAAAATACCTTACTCAAAAATGAAAAACATACTTCTTGTTTTTCTTGGTGGTGGTTTGGGATCCATAACACGATTTTTAATTGGGAAATGGATTCAAGTCTCCAAAAACAGTTTTCCTTGGCCAACTTTACTTGCCAATTTCATAGGTTGCTTTTTAATCGGATTCCTGTTGGGGTGGATTCTGAAAAATCAAACGGAACGATCCGATCTCTATCTATTTGCTGCAATTGGTTTTTGCGGCGGACTTACCACTTTTTCAACCTTTAGCATGGAAAATTTACATTTTTTACGATCTGGTGACCTCTCAACTTTTATTGGCTATACTCTGCTAAGTATTCTTGGAGGTCTTCTTTTTGTAGGGCTAGGACATAGTGCAGTAAAGGTATTTCTATAGGACCCCCCTTTTTTTTGATCATTTCTCAATTTTTGTATTTTATTTTTATGATACCCCTATTTTTATAGGGGTGTATTTCTAATATTGATAAAAATTAAAAAAGATACCCCTAATAAATGATGGGTAGTTTCATATTCATATAGTTTTGCTGAAACTAATCTTTATGAAAATGAAAAAAATTAACTCACTACTCGCAATTGCAACTTTACTCCTCGCCTTTTTACCCTCAGTATCTAGCGCTCAAGAAAATGATACTCCCGCAGAATCCACCTTTAATTTTAGTGGAACTGTGGATACGTATTTCAGAACCAGTTTTTCTGAAGACCCTGTGGCTCCAGGAACCTCCTTTGCTAACTTGAACGGATTCGCATTAGGTATGGCCAATTTTATCGTTTCTTATGAAGGAGAAAAATCAGGATTTGTTGCTGACGTTGTCTTTGGACCTAGAGGTTCAGACGCTGTTTTTGGTTCTGTCGGTAATTCTTCGGAATTAGTAAACCAATTGTATGCCTACTACAACTTAGCCGATGGGGTAACCGTAACCATGGGAAACTTTAATACCTTTCTTGGTTATGAAGTAATTTCACCAGCGGCAAATTTCAACTACTCCACATCCTACATGTTTTCTTACGGTCCATTTTCCCATACTGGACTTAAGTTTGATTTTGAATTAGCCGATGACATTTCCTTGATGCTCGGGGTTTTTAACCAAACTGATCAGACCGAAGCGAATTACGATCGTTATACTGCTTTCGGAGCACAACTCGGTCTGTACGGACAGTACATCAACTTCCTAGGAGGGAGTGGGTATGCTCAAATTGACTATACCGGTGGATTTGACTTAGGAGATCAATTCTTCCTTGGAATCAATGCAACCTCTGCCTCGTTAGAAGGGGATACGGGCTTTGCAGGAGTCGCTTTATATCCACAATTGACCACTAGCGATAGTTTTTCTATCGGTCTTAGAGGTGAATTTTTCTCAGAAACGGATGGCTTTGGTGCTTTAGTTAACGAGGGAGATGCAGACAATTTCTCACTCACACTGACAGGAAGCTATACCTCAGGCAACTTTATTTTCAAGCCAGAATTGAGACTAGACAGTGCCTCCTCAGAGATATTTGCTATTTCTCAAACAGAAACTTCATCTAGCTTAACCTCCTTTGTGATGGCAATGATTTATTCCTTTTAATCTTATTCAGAAGTCAAAAGAATCATATTCAATAAAATCAGCTTATTTATTTAAAACGATATAATTATGAAAAAAATAGAAGCAATTATTAGAAAATCAAGATTTGAAAGCGTCAAAAGTGCACTGCATGAAGTTGAGGTCAATTTCTTCAGCTATTGGGATGTCACCGGTATTGGAAATGAAAAAGAAGGTCATGTTTACAGAGGTATTTCCTATAGTACTTCCGAAATCCAAAGACGCTATTTGTCAATTGTTGTAAACGATGAATTTGTACAGCCAACTATTGATGCAATTCTAAAATCTGCTGCTACAGACAAAATTGGAGACGGAAAGATATTCATTCTTCCTGTAGAGGAAACGTACCGAATCCGTACCGGCGAAAAAGGCGGTAAGTCATTAAACTAAATTAATTATAAATACAAAAATTATGGAAAGTACCGCTTTATTTACCGCTAACAACGTATGGATGATGATCTGTACCGCACTTGTGTTTTTTATGCACCTGGGTTTCTCTTTTCTAGAAATCGGATTAACAAGACAGAAAAATGCAGTCAATATTTTATTCAAAAACTTTTTTGTAATTACCTCTGGTTTGTTGCTCTATTGTATAGGGGGCTTTAACCTGATGTATCCAGGATTTGAAGAAGGAGCCATGGGATTTTTTAAATTTGCTGGCTTCGGCATTTCCCCTCCTGAGGGTGGGATGACAGCAGCTTACGCTAGTGGAGGATACACTTGGTGGACCGATTTTCTTTTCCAAGGAATGTTTGCTGCAACAGCTGCTACGATTGTTTCTGGTGCTGTAGCCGAACGTATCAAAATCAATAGTTTTATGCTATTTACAATTTTGTATGTAGGAATTGTTTATCCAATTATTGGCTCCTGGAAATGGGGGGGTGGATTTTTAGATCAGTGGGGATTCTACGATTTTGCAGGCTCAACTCTAGTACATTCAGTTGGCGGATGGGCTGCTCTTATTGCCGTTTACCTTCTAGGTGCTCGAATCGGTAAGTTTGGTAAAGACGGAAAACCCAACGCAATTCCAGGCCATAACATCCCTTTAGCAGCTGCAGGTGTTTTGATTCTTTGGTTGGGATGGTTTGGATTTAATGGAGGTTCTGTTCTTTCTGCTGATCCAGAATTAACTTCTTTAACCCTAGTAACAACTTGTTTAGCTGCTGCGGCGGGAGGGGTTTCATCAGCTCTATTCTCTAACCTTTTGTACAAAAACTTTGATTTAACAATGTTTATGAATGGCGTTTTAGGAGGACTTGTAGGTATCACAGCTGGCGCAGATCAAATGGGTCCTACAGACGCCATTCTTATTGGAATTATTGCTGGAGTAATTATTGTTCTTGGGATCTCTTTAATAGACAGACTAAAATTAGATGATCCTGTGGGTGCTATAGCAGTACATTTAATTTGTGGAATTTGGGGAACTTTAGCCGTTGGGATCTTTGGAGCCATGGCTGGATTTGAACAGTTTTTAATTCAGCTTATTGGAGTAGGTATCGTAGGCGCGTTCTCTGCATCTGCTTCTTTTATCATCTTATTTGTAATCAAGAAAACCATGGGCCTTCGTGTTGACACTGAAGAAGAACTTAAAGGTCTTGACCTTACTGAACATGGAATGGATGCCTATTCAGACTTTCGCTTAAATCAACATTAATCGATAAAAATAACCATAAATCCTTTTATCAATTTTGAAACCTCCTACTTTAGTAGGGGGTTTTTTTTGTATATATTGGCGAAAATTAAGATCATGAACAAATTGCTTTATTGCTATCTTCTTTTAAGCTGCTTCTGGGCAGGGGCACAGGAAATAAATTCATCTACCGCTCAAGGTCCTTATTCCCAATTAATTATTCGTGGGGCAACGCTCATCAATGGAAACGGAGCGCCTCCCATAGGTCCTGTAGACATTACTGTAGAGAACAATATCATCGTTGGCGTTGATGTAGTAGGATATCCTGGAGTAGCAATAAACGAATCCAAAAGGCCCCAGCTGAAATCCGGCGGAAAAGAAATAAATGCACAAGGACAGTATGTCCTTCCCGGATTTATTGACATGCATGGTCATATAGGTGGTGAGGCTCAGGGCGCAGATTGGGATTATGTCTTTCGACTGTGGCTAGCCCATGGAGTTACTACGGTCCGCGAACCGAGCGGAAGAGGTGTTGAATACGCAGTTAAACTTAAAAAGCAAAGCGCTAAAAACGAAATTATTGCACCCCGAATTTTGACCTATACCGGTTTTGGTCAAGGAAGTAAGAATCCCATAAGTACTGCTGATCAGGCTCGAGAGTGGGTTCGTCAAAATGCCAAAAATGGTGCAGATGGAATTAAATTTTTTGGAGCTGACCCTAAAATAATGACTGCTGCTTTAGAGGAAAATAAAAAATTAGGCTTGCGTTCTGCCTGTCATCATGCGCAATTGAGTGTTGCTCGATGGAATGCTTTGCATTCGGCACGAGCGGGATTAACTTCAATGGAACATTGGTACGGACTTCCAGAGGCGTTGTTTGATGATCGAACGGTACAAAACTATCCCTTGGATTACAATTATCAAAACGAACAACACCGTTTTGGTGAAGCAGGAAAACTATGGAAACAAGCTGCCGCACCCTACTCACCCCACTGGAATAATGTCATGAACGAATTAATCGACTTAGACTTTACCCTAGTACCCACGTTTAATATTTATGAAGCCAGTAGAGATTTACATCGTGCCAGAAGAGCCGAATGGCATGAGGACTATACCTTACCCTCTCTATGGAGATTTTATCAACCCAGTAAAATTTCTCATGGCTCCTATTGGCATTTCTGGGGAACAGAAGAAGAAGTGGCTTGGAAAGAAAACTTTAAACTTTGGATGACGTTTATCAACGAATACAAAAACCGAGGGGGCCGAGTTACTACAGGTTCCGATTCGGGATTTATTTTTCAATTATATGGCTTTGCTTATGTACGAGAACTCGAACTTCTCAGAGAAGCGGGTTTTCATCCTTTAGAAGTGATTCGTGCGGCAACTCTTAACGGAGCCGAAGCCCTTGGAATTGACGCACAAACGGGTTCAATAGAAATTGGAAAAGAAGCGGATTTTGTTATTGTTGAGGAAAATCCACTTCAAAATTTAAAAGTACTTTACGGAACAGGAGCGATTAAATTAACAGAAAACAATGAAGTTGTCCGAGTAGGTGGAGTAAAATACACGATCCGACAAGGGGTGATTTACGATGCTAAAAAACTCCTTTCTGAAGTTAAAGAAATGGTAGCTACCGCCAAACAAAAAGAAAACTTTACAATAACCCAACCCGGGTATTAACTCGGAATTTTTATCTATGAAGAAACTTATTTTATTAATGTATTGTCCCGATAAAAAAGGGATTATCGCTTCTGTAACCAATTTTTTTCATCAACGAAGCGGAAATATTGTATATATAGACCAATACGTTGATCGAATTCAAAATGCATTTTTTATGCGCATTGAAGTTGAAGCAGAATTAAATGATACAGAATTTGACAATATCAAAAAAAGTTTTCATGAGGAATTGGGTATTCCCTTCGAAATGAATTGCGATTTTTACTTAGCCAATGTGCTGCCTAAAATGGCAGTATTTGTATCAAAATACGATCACTGTCTTTACGATATACTCGCCCAACAAAGTTCGAGAAAATTAGGCTGTGAAATTCCTTTTATCATCAGTAATCATAAGGATTTAGAACCCATTGCTAAACAATTCAATATTCCATTTTACCACATTCCAGTGAGTAAGGACACCAAAGAATCAGCGGAACAAAAACAATTGGAACTCCTCCAAAAACACGGGGTTAATTTTATTGTTTTAGCCCGTTATATGCAAATCCTTTCGTCTAAAATTATCGATGAATTTCCATCAAAAATCATCAACATTCATCATTCCTTTCTACCGGCATTTCCTGGAGCAAAACCTTATCACTCTGCATTTCAAAGGGGGGTAAAAATTATTGGGGCTACAAGTCATTACGTCACTGAGGAGTTAGATGCAGGACCTATTATTGAACAGGATACCATCCGAGTTTCCCACGGTCATGATGTAGAGGATTTTATACTAAAGGGGCAAGATTTAGAGCGAATCGTTTTACTTCGTGCACTTAAATTACATTGCGAACGAAAAATAATGACTTATAACAATAAAACAATTGTATTCAATTAGTCTTTTAGCAGGAAGTTTAACAATCCTAAATTGAATTGTTCAGGCTGATCTATATTCACCACATGCCCCGAATGCTTTAGTGTAAGTAGTTTTGATGACTGGTGGAGGTTTACAATTTTCTTCACAAAAGGTAAAAACATATAATCCTGACTCCCCATAATATACAAAACAGGAATTCTGACTTCCAGCACGCGTATCTTTTCTAAGAGGGGTAATAATTTAGCCGTTAGTTTGTACCATTTTCTGAATTCGATTTCAGATATTTTTTTGGCCTCTTGTATAAAGAGCGCCCTGGATTTTCGATGGGCTTTGTAGGGCATGATAACAAAGGAAAAGAAGGTGTATATCCATATAAAAGGGAGTATACTCTGAGTCAGTTTTCCCAAAAACATTAGTATTCGAGATTGTGCATTCAAATTTAAAATTGCACCTCCTAACCCGATTTTCTCAATTCGATTTGGGTGACTCTGCATCATTTTTTGAATCAAAATACTTCCTAAGGATATTCCAACAAAATGGGATTTGGTAATTTGATTGTAATCCAGCACTTCAATTAGGTCGTCGATAATTAAATCAAAAGAATATTCCATTTCCTCTGGAGAGGCTTCAGACTTTCCATGGCCTCGGAGATCAATAAGCAAAACATTAAAATACGCTTTAAAAAAACGTACTTGATTGAACCAAATAGAAGAACTCCCTCCAGCCCCATGGACGAAGGTGATCCATTGTTTTGAATTGTTCTCTGCCTGATACGTGGTATGATGTAACATTATACTATTCCTCTTTTAAGTAAATATTTCGCCATCACTTCTTGCAATTTTTGGGCTTCTTTTTGGGCAGCTGCGGCAAAGTCCTCCCCTTTGGAGGCATAAATGATCCCTCGTGAAGAATTCACCAATAACCCACAACGGTGGTTCATGCCCGCTTCAGAAACTTCTTCTAAACTTCCACCCTGAGCTCCAACTCCAGGCACCAATAGAAATGCATTGGGTATGATTTTCCTTATGGAGGTTAAGGCTGTTGCTTTCGTTGCACCTACAACGTACATTAAATTTTCAGAACCCTCCCAGGTCAAACTGGTTTCTAAAACTTTTTCAAATAGTTTTTGACCGTTCGATTCGGAAAACTGAAAATCGTATGCCCCAGGATTAGAGGTTAATGCAAGTAATATGGCATGTTTATCTCGAAACGTAAGAAAGGGCTCAACAGCATCTTTACCCATATAAGGTGCTACCGTAACTGCGTCTACCTGATAATGTTCAAAAAAGGCCTTGGCATAGCGCGCGGCGGTATTGCCAATGTCCCCTCTTTTTGCATCTGCAATGGTGAAATGATTGGGATAAAATTCATTTAAATAACGCATGATCTTATCAAATGCTTGCCATCCCTCTAAACCATAGGATTCAAAAAAAGCCAAATTAGGTTTGTAGGCAACAGCATAGGCATGGGTTGCATCAATTATGGATTTGGCAAAATTAAAAATTGGATCATCAGTTGCTTTTACAACATCTGGGATCTTCTCTAAATCAATATCCAGACCCACACACAAATAGGATTGTTTAATTTTAATCTGCTGTAAAAGGGCTTCTTGCGTCATAAAACTTCTCCCGCCTCTTTTAGTTTGGCTGTATTTTGAAATAACTGCAATTCATCAATAAGCTTCTGAATATCTCCATTAATTACATTGGGAAGATCGTAGAGCGTGAGACCAATTCGGTGATCTGTAACCCGCCCTTGAGGGTAATTATAAGTTCGAATTTTAGCAGATCGATCGCCTGAGGAAACTAAGGAATTTCTCTTTTCCGAATCCAAGGCTAATTTTTTAGAAAGTTCCAATTCATAAAGCCTCGAACGCAATACCTTCAATGCTTTATCTTTATTTTTATGCTGAGATTTCTGATCTTGACATTGAGCAACAATACCGGTCGGTTCGTGGGTTAACCTCACCGCAGAATAGGTCGTGTTTACCGACTGACCTCCGGGTCCTGAAGAACAGAAATAATCAACCCGAACTTCATTCATGTCAATTTCCACATCAAATTCTTCTGCTTCAGGTAAAACCATCACCGTGGCCGCTGAAGTATGCACCCTCCCTTGAGTTTCGGTTTGTGGTACGCGTTGAACACGGTGTACTCCGGATTCGTATTTCAAGGTGCCGTACACATCTTCTCCCGACACTTCAAAAATGACTTCTTTAAATCCACCAGCCGTTCCTTCACTGGAATCTACAAAACTTAGGCTCCAGTTTTTGGATTGACAATACTTCGTGTACATTCTGTATAAATCTCCAGCAAAAATACTGGCTTCGTCCCCTCCTGTACCCGCTCGAATTTCTACCACTACGTTTTTGGCATCTTCGGGATCTTTGGGGATTAATAAAAATTTAATTTCTTCTTCTAGGGTTGGAATCTCTGCTCGAGCTGCTTCTAACTCCATTTTGGCCATCTCAATCATTTCCTGATCACTTTCTTCTTTCAGGATGAATTCTGCCTCTTCGATATTGGAGCGAAGAGTTTTATAGGCTTTTATCTTTTCAACCATCACCGAGAGGTCTTTATACTCTTTGTTCAGTTGGATATAGCGTTTCTGATCCGTGATTACGTCGGGCTGGATGATTAAATCAGACACTTCATCAAAGCGCTGTTGGATTATTTGAAGTTTTTCTATCATAGAACGACAAATTTACGAATTGTCAAGCGATTTAACCATTTATTTTAAAAGGACCACACGAAAACGAATCAACAAAAGATCTTTCATCTTTACAGTCATAAAAGAAGGCAATTCAATTCCAAAATCGGAGGGGATCAATTCAAACTCTCCAGAAAGTGAAAAACTATTTTCCGCTTTTTGAACTTGAGCCTCAATCTTTTTGGAAACTTTCATTCCATGAAAATCAAGAGTTCCATTAAAAACAATTTGTCCATGGTTGTACGCTATCTTATCAGAGAAAAATTTTATTTCGGGATAACGTAAAGCCTCCAATACCTCTAAGGCGTGAGCATCACGTCCAGAATTGTTACTGTCAAAATCTTGGACAATAAGCACCAAAGCGATTTTAGTAAGTTGTTCTGACTCTTGATCTTGAAGAGCAACACCACTGATGCTCTTGTTGATCCCCTCCCATTCGTGGAGAAGATGTTTCCCTTCATATTGAACAAAAGAAGTCTCTTTTTCAACTTCTAACCTATTTTCCTGAGCATGAGCGCTCAAGAAAAGAAAAAAAACGATTGCAAAGAAATTGCTATTCATACAAACTAAAATTTAAAAACAAGTATTGCGGCTGCATAACTTCCGAAGGCTGTGAAGGCAGCAGCACGATGCAATTTTGTATCGCTCTCTGCTAAAAGGTTGGTCGCTAACATAGCTGAAAAATGAAGCGTCGCTAAATATTTATGTGCTTGAGTTGAACTCAATCCTTTCGATTTTTTTTGAATTAATGGAGGTGGAGCAAACAAAGATAATGCTGCACCTGTGAAATAGCTTACTGAGGTTAAATTCCCAAGGGTTTCGTGGACTTCATAATTTGACGACTTGCCGTTGTAGAGTTGTGTGCCTAGTACACCTTGAGCAACCATCCCCGCTAAAGTTACAAAACCGATAACTTGATGTGTTTTCAACATTTTCCTTCTGATTTTTAACTCCTTTTCTCGTTGTTCTAAAGTCAAGGGAGACCAATGTGTTTTTCGCATAAGCCCTTGCTCACCCCAAAGAAGTCTCTGGGTAAAAATCATTTGTTTAGGTAATAATTCGGGTTTGGAATCGGTCTCCAATTCAATTGAAGAAAACAGTGCTTCAGCATCCTGCGAAAACAAAGGAAAAGATGCAATAAAAAAAAACAGAATTATATAGTTTTTCATCCACTAAATTTAGGGCGTACTTCGCTCATGAGCAAATCCTGCCCTAATATTATTTAACCAAGGAATAGGAATTATATCCAAACAACTCGTTTCCTATGCAAAACCAGCCCACAGGGCCGCACATTATTGGGCATAGGGCTGCATTATGAAACTCTTCTCCCAGGAGTGAAAAACGGTAAACGTAATCCACCTTCTTGCTAGGAAGCATTTCTTTTTGTTTTACAACAATCTTGAATTTTGAGTTCCAACATTTCTCTGAAAAATCAAAGAATAAATTGGATTTACTTAGGAGTAAATAAAGTCACCCAGCGGTGTTTGAAGGGTTAGTTTTTTAGAGGTAGATGCTTCTACTCGACCCACAACTTGAGCCGCTACATTAAAATTGTTTGAAATAGAAATTATTTCTTTTGCTTGTTGTTCGGGAACATAGAATTCCATGCGATGGCCCATATTAAAAACTTGATACATTTCTCGACCAGAGGTTTGCGATTCCTTTTGGATCAAATCAAATAAGGGAGGGATTGGAAAAAGTTGATCTTTTATAACATGAAGTTCATCTACAAAGTGGAGGATTTTAGTCTGTGCGCCTCCACTACAATGAATCATCCCATGTATGTTGGATCGATCTATGTTTTGAAAAATTTGCTGTACTATGGGTGCATAGGTTCGGGTAGGAGAAAGTACTAATTTGCCAATATCTAAAGGAACACCTTCTAATGCTTCTGTCAGCCCCCTGCTCCCGGAATAGACCAAATCATTTGGGACATTTGGATCAAAACTTTCAGGATATTTTTCAGCCAATGTTTTTGAGAAAACGTCGTGTCTTGCAGAAGTCAATCCATTGCTCCCCATTCCTCCATTGTATTCGGTTTCATAACTTGCTTGACCTGTAGAGGACAACCCAACAATTACATCACCAACTTGAATGTTGGCATTATTGATAATGTCGTTTCTGTGTATTCTGGCAGTGACTGTAGAATCTACAATAATAGTTCGAACTAAATCTCCAACATCTGCGGTTTCTCCACCCGTACTGTGGATAGACACTCCCCATTGGTTTAGGGTCTCTATAAGTTCTGCTGTACCATCAATTATCGCTGCAATTACCTCTCCGGGTATGTGTTTTTTATTCCTTCCGATAGTCGAAGAAAGCAAAATATTTTGAGTCGCACCTACACAGAGTAAATCATCGGTATTCATAATCAGGGCATCTTGTGCTATCCCTTTCCAAACTGATAAATCTCCTGTTTCTTTCCAGTACATATAGGCGAGTGCCGATTTTGTCCCTGCACCATCAGCATGCATTACAATGGCATGCTCCTCGCTGCCCGTTAATACATCGGAAATGATTTTACAAAATGCTTTCGGATAGAGTCCTTTATCAATGTTCTTGATGGCTTGATGAACATCTTCTTTTTGAGCAGAAACGCCTCGCTGAGAATACCTTTCGGACATAGATTTAATTTGTACAAAAGTACGGGTTTTAGGCAAAACTAAAAGCAGCTGAAAGGATACTTATTAACGAACAAACAACAATTCGCGGTATTTGGCTAATGGCCAAAGGGTATCATCTACAGTCAATTCTAATTTGTCACAATGGTATCGAATGCTCTCCAAATACGGCAGAACGGTTTGAGCATATTGGACCGCTTTTTGAAGATAATCTTCCGTACTGTTGGCCGCTTTTCTTGCATTAATCATTTTGGTAACCCCCTCATTTATTTCGGAAATATGAGCTGCTATTTGTTCCAAAATCAGCAATTGTTCTCCAGCGTGCACTTTAAATTTTTCCCCGTAAATTTCTTTCAATCCCCTTATGTTTTCTATAAGTAAATTTTGATAGCGAATGGCAGTGGGAATAACATGATTTCTTGCCATATCTCCTAAAGTACGAGATTCGATTTGCAAGGTAGAAACATAGGCTTCAAGATCCACTTGATAACGAGCCGAAAGTTCTCTAGAACTTAATATTTCTAGGGACTCAAAAAGTACTACAGAACTTTTTTTAATAAACGCCGGGAGTGCTTCCGGCGTATTTTTAAAGGGGGTTGATTTTTGATTTTTTTTAATGGCTTTACCCTCTTCAATATTTCCATTACTTTCTGTTAGGACTTTTTTCACAGAAGTTATTGTTTCTCGTAAAACATTGAAAATAGCATCGTCTTTTTTCATGTTTTTAGATTCAATTAACTCATCGATCGATCTCTTAAAATCCAATAATTGCTCAGACACTACCGCATTGAGTACCGTGGTTATTTTTGCGCAATTTGCTTTAGACCCAACAGTTCTGAACTCAAATTTATTTCCAGTAAAAGCGATGGGAGAGGTTCTATTACGATCGGTATTGTCTAATAAAATTTCCGGAATCTTTCCAATAACATTCAGTTTTAAATCTGTTTTTTCTTCGGGGGATAATTTTCCTTTGGTTACATTTTCAAGATCTTCTAAGACCTGCATAAGATGTTTACCAATGAAAATGGAAAGCATGGCAGAGGGTGCCTCGTTTTGTCCAATCCGCAAATCATTGCTTGCCGATACCGTAGCGGCACGGAGTAATTCTTCGTGTTTTAAAATTGCCGCAATGGTATTGATAAAAAAAGACAAGAATTGAAGGTTACTCATTGGGGTTTTTCCTGGACTAAGTAAGTTGACCCCAGTATTGGTATTCAGAGACCAATTGGTATGTTTTCCAGATCCATTAATTTTATCAAAAGGCTTTTCATGAAAAAGCACCATAAAATGGTTTTTGACCGCAATCTTATTCATGAGCTCCATTAATAATGTATTGTGATCCACTGCCAAGTTCGCATTTTCAAAAACAGCTGCCACTTCATATTGACTTGGGGCAACCTCATTATGTCTGGTTTTGATAGGAATTCCGAGTAAATGACATTCGACTTCTAATTCCTTCAGAAAAACACTCACTCGCATTGGAATGGATCCAAAATAATGATCATTGAGTTCTTGACCTTTAGAGGGGGCATGACCCAACAACGTTCTGCCTGTTAACAAAAGGTCAGGACGAGATAGTGCCAAACTGCGATCTATTAAAAAATATTCTTGTTCCCATCCCAAAGTAGCGTTAACCTTTGAAGTACTTTTATCAAAAAAGTGACAAATCTCTAGGGCTGCCTCATTTAATTTTTGCAAAGATTTCAATAAGGGGGTTTTATAATCTAAAGCTTCTCCTGTATAGGAGACAAAAATAGTGGGAATACAAAGCGTATTTTCAAATAGAAAAGCGGGTGAGGTGGGATCCCAAGCAGTATACCCTCTCGCTTCAAAGGTATTGCGAATTCCACCACTAGGAAAACTAGAAGTATTGGGGATTTGCTGTACCAGTTGATCTCCATCAAATTTTTCAATTTGATTTCCTTCAATATCAAGATCAAAGAAAGATTCGTGCTTTTCAGCAGTAGCTCCTGTAAGTGGCTGAAACCAATGGGTATAATGCGTAGCACCTTTTGATTTTGCCCATGCTTTCATTGCAGAAGCTATTTGATCCGCTAGAGAACTACTCATTTGTGAACCTTTATCAATCGACTGCTGCATTTGGTCGAATGCTTTTTCGCTGATGAATTTTTGAAGCTGAGTTAAATTAAACACATGTTCGGCATATTGAGAACTGTGTACTCGATTATTTGGATTCATCTTGGGGGCTTTTGCAAGCTGTTCCAGACTTTTTTTGCGCAGGGTTTGCATGATACTGAGTGTGGTAAAAATTAGAATTCAAAGTTAACCATTTTGAAGATTTATCAATGTATTCTCCAAAAAATGAAAAAAAATAAATTTTACCCTATAAAAAATAGGGTGTTCATAAAAATAAAGTATTGTTAATTTCTTTCAGCCGTTCTTTTGTAAGGGGGTAGTATAAAATTATATTTTTGTGAAAATTATTTATATCATGAGTAAAGCAAAACTAGAATACATATGGTTGGACGGTTACCAGCCTACTTCAAATCTTCGTAGCAAAACGAAAATTGTAACAGATTTTAAAGGGACTCTAGACGATTGCCCAATTTGGTCTTTTGATGGGTCATCAACAAGACAAGCAGAAGGAAAATCTTCGGATTGTCTTCTTAAACCTGTTGCTTTATACGAAGATCCCGATCGTAAAAATGGATGGTTAGTCATGACAGAAGTTCTTAATGCTGATGGAACACCTCATCCCTCAAACGGTCGAGCTACCATCGATGATGACGATGATGATTTTTGGTTCGGCTTTGAACAAGAATATTTTTTATGGGATCCTGAAATAAACCTACCCTTAGGTTTTCCAAGAGACCAAACACCACAGGGTCAATTTTACTGTTCTGTTGGAGCAAAAAATGCCTTTGGTAGAGAAATGATCGAAGAACACCTTGACCAATGTCTAGAGGCAGGGATCAATGTAGAAGGAATCAACGCAGAAGTTGCTGCTGGACAATGGGAATACCAATGTTTTGCCAAAGGCGCTAAGCAAGCTGGAGATGAAATGTGGATTTCACGTTATTTACTAGAGCGTTTAGGAGAAAAATACGGTCTCACTATCGACTGGCATCCTAAACCCCTTGGTGATACGGACTGGAACGGATCAGGTATGCATGCGAATTTCTCAAACGAGATCCTCAGAACATGCGGTTCTAAAGAAACGTATGAAAAAATCTGTGAAGCATTCAGACCTGTTGTTAAAGAACATATAGCTGTTTATGGAGCTTATAACGAACAACGTCTTACTGGTAAACACGAAACTCAATCGATCCACGAATTTAGCTACGGAGTTTCTGACCGAGGAGCTTCGATCCGAATTCCGATCTTAACCGTAGAAAAAGGATGGAAAGGTTGGTTAGAAGACCGAAGACCTGCTTCAAACGGTGATCCGTATAAGATTGCTGCAAGAATCATTAAAACAGTTAAATCTGCTAAAATTTAAAAAAGTAGTTTTTAATTCTACAAACATCTCATCGCTCCGGCTTTGAGGTGTTTTTTTTTACCCCAACATTTGGTAGAGAAAAATACCATATAATGAGAGAAGAACCAGCCCCTCTAGCCTCCCTAAACGCATGCTCTTGTTTATAAAAACTAGTGGGAAAATTAAAAAGGATACGCCAAGCATCCATAGAAAATCATTGTTCAAAAGAGCTTGATCCATCATCTTTACCGGATTAATTAAAGCCGTAACTCCCATGACGGCAAGAATATTAAATACATTTGATCCAATAAGATTTCCAATAGAAATGGCTTTTTCCTTATTGAGGATAGCTATAATTGAGGCTGACAATTCAGGTATGCTCGTCCCTACAGAAACAATTGAAATACTAATGATGCGTTCACTAACCCCCATTGCAGTGGCAAGAGAAACAGCGGACTTAATAAGGACTTCTGAACCAAGCCATAAGAAAAATCCCCCTGCAGCTAATAATATGAGAAGTTTACTTTGATTTAAATCTTGATTGAGAGACCCTAAATGATCTTCAATTATTGCTTTTTTTTGAAAGAATAAAAGATAAACTAAAAACAAGACCAGAAGAACAACAAAAATTCCCCCTTCGTATTGACTTAACACTCCATCGTTTTTAATAAAATAATAGAATAGTAGGGACGCGAAAAGCATCATGGGCCAGTCTGTTTTGTAAAAACTTTTGGTGACTTCAATCGGTGAGATTACTAGTACAGTTCCTAAAACCAAAGCCAAATTAGCAATATTCGACCCTACAACATTTCCAAGGGCAAGATCAGGATATCCTTTAATTGCTGATTTTATACTGACAATTAATTCTGGAGCAGAGGTTGCAAAAGAAACTACCGTCATCCCAATAACAATTTTAGGAATATTGAGCTTAATAGATAAGGCTACTGCAGCATCCAAAAGCCAGTCGCCTCCTTTAATCAACAAGATTAATCCGATACAGATCCCTATATAATCCATTTAAAAAAAATGCAATATACAGTTAAGTTTATTAACCTGTACCCAGTTTGAAATTTGAATTTAATACAGTCCATGTAAACAAGATTTTATTTATATTTGCACTCACAAAAAGGCCTCGTAGCATAACTGAATAGTGCACTTGATTACGGCTCAAGAGGTTAGAGGTTTGAATCCTCTCGAGGTCACATATAAACAAAGGGATAGCGTAATGTTGTCCCTTTTTTTATTTTCTTACTTGCACACTATTTGCACACAAGTCCTATCAAAGAATAATAAAGATTGTAATCAATTACAAAATCTCAATAGTTATTGCAATGTATAAGTTTTGGATCAGATTTATAAAGAGATGCTGCCTGTTAAGCTGTACTGACCCTCTAATGATTTAGCTGCCACATTACCTATCCCATAGGCTCGAAACCACACTCCTAAAAACCATAATATGGGAATTCTTGATAATGGTAAAAGTTTCGAAGGAGAAATAGGGATTTGGATGGTATCCCTTGGTGTAAAAGAAAAACTCTCCACTTGGGAGGGCTTTGGTAAAATCCTATATTCCAACCTTTATAGTTCCGTCATTACCCCTTTAACAGCTGCAACAACATCATCTGTAATTGTCATTTTGTGAACTCCAGTCGCATGGTCTGCAACTTGACTCATCACTTCCTCTAGGGTTCCTTTCGCAACGAAATCACAATCGTTTCCTAAATCTGCACACTTTACTTGTTTCATTTTAATTGATTTATGGTTAATAATACAGTCAATATAGTGCAAATAGATTCCATATTAAAACCATACCCCCTATACATCTGAAAATAAAACAAAATGAGTGGACGTTGATCGCCAATCAAGAAGGGAATACTCTATCAAAAAAGCGCATTCTTTTCCAAATAATATATCTTTTTTTTACTCTTCTGACTTTTCCCTAAAAATTCCCGTAAAAGCACTCGCGATAAGACCCGCAGGTAAAGCGACGATTCCTAATCCTACAAAAACAACAACCGATGAAAAGATCTTTCCTCCACCTGTTATCGGATAAACATCGCCATAACCCACAGTAGTCAAAGTTGCTACTGCCCACCATATGGAATGAAATATATCTGGAAATTGTTCGGGCTGGACTGGATTTTCAAAATGATAAATTCCGACGGCTGCAACATAAAGAACGAAAACGGTCAATATAGAAAAGATGATTAATTCCTTGGTAATACTTTTGAATGCTTTGACTATTTTTTGAGAGGCAGGTTCGTATTTCAAGAGCGAAAGAAATCTCAAGACTCTAATTTCTCTTAAATCCGCAGGAAGACCTAAATAATAGGGAACTAAAGCTATCATATCTACCAATCCCCAGAAACTAAAAATAAATTTAATACGATTTGGTGCTGAATAGATCCTCAATACCAATTCTATTGTAAAGAGTACAATCGGGATGATTTCCCAGTTTTCTAAATAAACATGGTAATCAGCCATGGAGGGCATGGTTTGCATTCCGTGATCAATGACCGTTAAAAAGATAATCGTATAGATGAATACATCAATAATCTTGGCTTTTTTATTTTTAGTGTCATTTAAATAAAAATGTAGTTTTTCTCTCATGATTACCTCTTAACTTTTATTTTTTCTTCTTTTCAGCTCCTTTTTTATCTACTTTCTCTTCTTTCACATCTTCCTTCTTTGTCTCTTCCTCCTTTTTGGCTTCTTCTGCTTTTAAATCTTCATTTTCCTTATTTGCTTCTTCTTCGGTTTTTTCAATTTCCTTCACCTCTTTTGAATCATCTGCCATTTTTTGCAAAGCCTCAATTTCATTTTCTTTTTCAGAATCCCCTTCTAAATCAAGCTCTTGATTTTCGCTTTTCATGTCGTCCGTTTCTTCTACCTTTTCTTTCTTTTGTTTCTCTTTAAATTTAGCCATCTGTCAAAAAATTAAAATAGTTGTTGCCAAGGTCTAAGGCCTTGATTTTGAATTAAGTCAATATAGAATTGTAGGGTTTCTCCTTTTTTGTTCTCACTAAAAGCTTCATAAATTAAAATGAAATTGGCAATCAAAAAATACGCAACTCCCTCATGATATGTTGAATTGAATTCAGTGGGTAGTTTTAATTTATTCCAGTGAAATCGTTCAAGATTAGGATGTTCTGGATCATCAGGATAAGGTCCTGAAAGATAATTGTTAATGTACCAATTAATCTCTCTCCATAACGCTGGTGCAAGATAGAGGGTTGGGAATTCGGGAAGAACAAAATCGCGTTGGCCTATTTTTCCTATGGCAAAAGGTCCAATATCATCTGAAAAAGTCTTGAAGTTTTTGTCTTTTTGAGTATGGACCTCTAATTCAAATACTTCATTTAAAAAATCGATAAAGCCTTCGTATTGTTGAACTACTTCTTTAGCAACGGTACTTAATAATCTTTGGGCTTCAGCTTTGAAACCATGAAGGAGAGCAGGGTGTTTTTCTTCTGGCTGAATTCCATCCAGAGCATTGAATAAAAATTCTGCCTTTTGGTTACTTAATGGCTTTTTAAACAGTTCAATCCTACCATAAAAATTACTGGTATAGGCTCGAGTACCCTTTGGTCGTTCTCCTAAATATTTCCAATTTTCTTGATCAAAATAGCGATTACCCACTTCCCCTTCAGACTGAAAAATAAGATAGGCTACCCCCTTTTCTGTGGTGCCTGAGTATTTTAAACCTGAAGAAAATCTATACATTTTTAAATTTCTGTTACTTGGGAATTCACATCGCTCTCGGTCTGAACCGCAGTTTCCGATTTTTCATGTTCTGAGGTCACGCCTATTTCTCCATTGCCAATTCCAAAGGCTTGAAGCGGGCTGTCACTCATTTTAGATCTGTTTGCCATACCTTGTAATTGTTTTATTCCAGATCGGTCTCGTTTATTTGCTAAGGTATCTATTTCCATTAATTGAGAAACATTTGAACTTTTATCCGCCACCTTTTGGATGCTTTGAAAGTTCAAAGGTCCCGCAGATTTTAGTTGAGGGGTATCGCCCGTTGATGCTGATTTTTCAACATCAAATGCGGCAGCACCCTCTAATTTTTCTACATCGTTACCGGCCTCTACAGCTTTTTGACCCATTTCATCTGCCTCTTTTTCAAGACCCTCATCATCGTTGATTAAAACGTCTGCTTTAAATTGTTTGGTAGGTGCTACTCTGCCCTGTTTTTGTTGTGCAACGTGCCAAGCTTCATGGGGAAGGTGTTTTTCTTGACCTGGTCCTAAATGAATATCCGATCCTTGAGCATAGGCATGCGCATTGAGTTGAGCGGGTTTGTCCGAATTTTTATGAACCGAAACGTCAGACATATCTTGTCCTGAAAGTTTTTCTACCCCTGTCTTTAAGTTACTGGGGAGGTCTCCACCCTCGTTCTTTTTTTGAATGGGTGAACCATTTCCTAGAGTGGGTGATCCTGCAAATTTCCCTTGAACTGTATCTTCTTTTTCTTTTTTAGAATCATCATCAGCTGCTTTGGCTTCCTCCAACTCTTTGTCGCTATCCCCAGCAGTATCCTTAGGATCTGGAGGTTTAGCTTTCATATCTTTTCCTGGAATAGAGATGTCCTCTGTTCCAAATTGAAATCCTTTTAAAACATTAGCAAAAGTAAAATCTGTTGGACCAAATTCTTTTTCCAAGGAAGCTACTTTTCCCTCAATAATTTTGAAGTCAAATTCTTTTTTAAAGAATAAAAACTTTAATCGTACTGAAGCAAAAAGGGCTCCTAAGAGTGCTGCATAAAGTGACCCACTAACCTTCAATCCCTTGGCGTCAGCGGTCAGGTTCAACATGGCGTCAATCACCCCCTTTAATCTCGCTTTGATTCCTGCAGAAACTTTAGCAAAGGGCAAGCCAACGCTAATCCCTCCAAAAATACTCACGGCAACCTCTCCATGGCCTAGCAAGGTTGCAGACCGCACTTCAAAAGTTGAAAAATCAGGGACAAAATGAGGATTGGTTTTAAAGCCAGTAACCATATCGGCTGAGGCTTTGGCACCAAATGTTATATCACTACTAATCTCTATATATACCCCAGGAACTCCAGCAGGCAAAAGAATTGGCGGGGGTTCGATAGAGAATTTTTCATCAAAGAATGTAAAAGCACCTGCAGCTTCAATATCATAGCCTTGATCCCCTTCACGTACGCCTTTTGCACTTATTTTATACAATCCTCCGGGACCTTCTACTGTTCCAGCAATACTTTCTAGGTAACCGTTATTTACCTCGGCATTAACATTAACTTTGTTTCCAGCTACTTCTGTATTTATACTTGCCTGACCTCCCATATTGAGACTCGAGAAATCTGGAGCAAAATTTGGGTCGGTATTAATCGTCCCATGCACCGATCCTTGAATGGGTCCGTTGGCAAAAGCGCCTTCACCTGTTAGGGTATATCCACTTCCATTGTCAACAACAGAGGCATTGATGACATATAGACCGTTTGGTCCTTCAATAGTTCCTACCAAACTTGCTAAAGAGCCATTGACCATAACCCCTTTCATCACTATATGATGACCAGCAGTTTCAGTATCTACATTCGCTTCACCACTGACATTTAAAGTATCAAAAAAGGGATTGAAATTGGGGTCGGTTTGTATTTCACCTGAAACTTCTCCTTCTACAGGTCCCATAGCGAAGTTTCCTCCCCCCGTGATGGTATAACCGTCCCCATTATTAACAACCGATACGGACAACATATAAAGTCCGTTTGGTCCTTCTATGGATCCTACAAGACTTTGGAGCGAGCCGTTCTCCATCAATCCTGCCATATTGATATGATTCCCAGCTAAGTCGGTATCAACAAGGGCATCACCACTAATTTGAAGAGAATTGAAATCTGGATTAAAGTTTTTATCGGTTTGAATTTCACCTGCTACATTCCCTTCTATTGGGCCTGCACTAAAAGCGCCACCCCCTTGTATGGAATAGGTGTCTCCATTATCCGTTACGGAGGCTGTAAGTAGGTACATTCCATTTGGACCGTTGATCGTACCTTCTAAACTTTGCAAGGATCCGGCTTCCATAACACCAGACATATTGATTTGATTCCCGGCAAGCTCGGTATCTACAGTAGCATCACCCGATAAGATGATCGATCCCAAATCTGGAATAAAACTTTTGTCTGTGAAAATTTCACCATGAACATTCCCAACTACGGGTCCGGCTGTAAATACCCCATCACCGATAACTTTGTACTGATCTCCGGTGTCTTCTACTGCTGCATTGACTGTAAAGAAATCATTGGGTCCAATTATTACACCAACTAAACTAGCTAAAGATCCATTTTCAACTGCCCCAGTCATGTTGATCTTAATCCCCATGAGTTCGGTATCTACAGTAGCATCACCGCTGACATTGAAGGAGGCTGGATCTATATTAAAGGAGCCATCCGTTTCGATTTGAGCACTTAAGTTTCCTTGAACAGGACCTACTGCAAAAGCACCTTCTCCTGTAATGGTATATGTTCCTCCATTATCGATAACCGATACGTTGATCAGGAAAGCTCCGCCAGGACCCTCAATAATTCCAACTAAACTTTTTAACGATCCTTCTTCAACAGCACCCGCAAGATTTATTTTAAACCCTGCAACTTCAGTATCTACGGCTGCATCTCCACTAACATTAAAGGAAGAAGGATCGATAGTAAAGGCTGCATCTGTATCTATTTGTGCATTAAGGTTTCCTTGAATTGGTCCGGCACTGAAAGCACCCCCCCCTGTTATAGTATAAGTTCCTCCGTTGTCTACAACAGAAACATTCAGAAAATAGGCCTGACTTGGACCTTGAATTGACCCCATTAAAGAGGAAAGTGATCCATTGGCTACCGCTCCTGCAAGGTCTATTTGATTTCCAGCTATCTCTTGACTCAGCGCTACATCACCTCCTATATTCAGAGAAGAAGGATCTATATTAAAAGAAGGATCTGTTTGTATTTCAGCGTTTAAACTTCCTTGTAATGGACCCATCAAATAAGCACCAGAACCGGAAATGGTATAGGAGCCTCCATTGTCAACTACTGATGCATTAATAACAAATGCTCCATCGGGGCCTTCAATAGTTCCAGAGAGACTGGACATTGAACCTGACTCCATGACACCCGAAAGTTTGACCGTAACGCCTACAAGTTCTTTTTCAATGTTTACGGATCCCCCAATATTTAGAGAGGAGGGATCAATATTAAAGGATTTGTCTGTCAATATTTGAGCTTGAATAGCTCCTTGAACTGGACCAGCAGCAAAAACACCCTCACCCGTTATTTGATACGTATCCCCGTTATCTACTACAGATGCATTGATATAATAGGCCCCTTGAGGTCCTTGAATAGTCCCAGAAAGACTTGCAAGGGAACCGTTTTCCATAGTTCCTGCAAGCTCAATAAGGATACCTGAAATTTCATTGCTAACTTTTACCCCACCTCCAACATTTAATGTACTTGGGTCGGGGATGTAGTTTTCATCGGTAGAAATCGAAGCTGAAAGTTGACCTTCAAGCGGTCCGTTCGTATAGGTACCTTGACCAGAAATCAGAATTCCATCATCTTGTCGGCTGAGACTCGCCTCAATGACATAAGAATCTCCTGGTCCCGTTATCGTGGCTTTTACCCCGGCAACTGAACCTTCAACCTCTTGCCCTTGAATATCAACCTTATGTCCTAATACTTCTTTGGACAGGCTTACACCTTTGGAGGGGTTTTCCTCTTTTTGCTCTTCGATATTATCTTCGTTCTCTTCTTCCAATTATATAGTAAATATAAATCACACTAATATAAAGCTTTACTAAATAGAATCAATGGATTTTCCGTCCTTAATCAATTCCCGACGAATCCCTTGTATGATTTCTTTCTCAGTAATTTCACTCTGGTTTCTCTTTGCCAACAACCATGCAGATTGAATCACATTTTTTATACTTCCTCCACTGAGTGGATATTCTTTTGCTAAGCGTCCTATAGTAGTTTCATCGATATCGGACAGGTCTGCTAAAAAATTGGTCCATAAAATTTTGCGTTCCCTTATATCAGGCATTGAAAAATTAATAATTGACTGGATTCGTCTTGAAAAAGCAATATCGATATTAGGTTTTAAATTGGTTGCTAGAATAATCAGTCCCTTATACTCTTCTACACGTTGGAGTAGATAGGCAGTTTGTTGATTTGCAAATTTGTCTTTGGAATCATTCACTGAGGTTCGTTTTGAGAATAAAGATTCGGCCTCATCAAAAAACAAAATCCAATCCTTGTTTTCAGCGATATTGAAAATCTTTGCCAGATTTTTTTCTGTCTCCCCTACATATTTAGAAACGATTTGAGACAAATCGATCCGGTAAACATCTTTTTTGTTTTTTTTTCCAATTAAAGCGGTGGAAAGCGTTTTTCCTGTCCCTGGAGGTCCATAGAATAGACATTTGTATCCTTTGTTTAGTTTTTTACTAAGGATTTTATTCTCTGTAATCTCGTCTTTATGCAGCAACCAAGTATTGATGTTTTGAATTTCATCCATCACTACAGGATTCAAAACAAGATCTTCCCAATTCATCTCTGTATGGATCAGTTTGGCGGGAAAATCGTTGCTAAAATCAGGTTTAAATTCAACCCCCAAGGTGAGCTGCTGAACTACTTCTTCAGTGAGGCTAAGTGTCCTAGAAAGTATGGAGTCATTTTCACTTTTCGCACTCAAATTAATTATCCCATTTCTGTTAAAAACATGATGCTCATTATATAAATTTTGAGCTTGAAATTTTGCTTCTACCTCATTTCCATAAAAAAGAAAAGTGAGGGTTTCTAAAGTGGGAATGAACCTTGAATTTTTATCGTCAATTTTACCTCCAAACTCAGTAAAACGCTTATCCAACCCTTTATTTTTAATCAAAAATTTATCAAACACATTGGAGGAATAACTGTACGCCAAAGCAGCAATAACTACAAGACGCTCAAAATGACCTAACTCTAGTTTTTTTACCCATAAAGCATACTTGCTTTGATCTTCTGTAAGATTGGGTGGGTTAAATTCATTTTCTTGAATGCCCTCATTAGAAAAATGTTGTTTAAACCTTGCATCAATTATCGTATTCAACCAATGGATTTCATTGGAATACGTTGTTGCGTTTTTATTTATTTCAGTCGTATCTATATTCATCGTCAATTGAATTTCCAATGGATTACTATTTTGGTCTTCATTATACTTGTCTTAATTACGGAAAGATTCCAAGGTAAAAATTTCAACAAAATATCAGGAGTTTCTTTTTCTATATGCAAATTGACACTTTGATTTTCATCGTATTTAAGTACTCCATTCCTAATCAAGAAATAGCTTCTCAATGCTTCTACACTTTTAACCTTCCCCCATTGACCCACGATTGTTTTGAGTGCCATTTCACATATCCCTACTTCAATTTCATCCAAAACCAGGTTGGGATCAACATAAAAATCAATTTCAGCGCCACATAAGATCTTATTTAAGATAAGATCGGTTTCCTCATATTCGTTTTTCCCACTAACAAGAAACTGCGTTGCGACGATTCCTTTTTGCATTGCGTTTTCATCTTTGAATTGACCCTTTTCCAACAATCCAAGTTTCGAAAACAATATATTCAGAAATGGCCAAGCAATCACTAAGCCTGCATTTTGAATACTGACCCCAGAGGTAAGTTCTTCTTTCATTAATTTATTTTCATCGAGTAGTTCTATGGGACTTGGCTTTTTCCTTTTTGTGGCTTGATCAAGGAAGCTGCGTATTTCTACAATGGAAATTTCTTTCTTAGCATCCCAAACAATCGTGTTGAGTTGAGTTAGAAAAACATCGATTGAAGTATTCGTTTGGGTTAAGTATTGGCGAATAAAAGAGGTAATCAATTCGTGGGGATCCGGCTTAAATTTATTCTTACTCCAAAAAGTCAAAAGGGCATTTTTGAATTCTTTATCGTTTAAACTAAACTTATAGGGAAGGCTTCTCCCAGAAAAAATTAAATTGAAAAGGTCTGGAAGCTCTTGAAGTAATTTCCATAATCTTGGGTGAACAAAATTCACCAATAACTTGGTGGCCTCCTCTTTTTCAAAGAGTTCAACAACTCGTCTCTTTGAACTTTCGGATTGCGCCCATCGATACAGGTATTTTTTAACAAGCAATGGATTTTGTTGTTTTATAAAATCCAAATATTCTGCCTTTGTTAAATCATAGAAGTCAACTGTATTGGTCCCTAACTCTATATAATATTTTAAAATACTAAAACTAGTCTCTGATTTTGTTAAGTCGAAAACCAACATAGATTCTTCAAATGTTTTCCTTTGAGATTCCTCTTTTTTTATTTTCAATTTTTCAATGAGTACCGACCTTTTTTTCGGCTCAATTGTTTTTACCAAGTCCAGTAAACTTGGAATTACCAAACTTTTACTTTTCTTTTCTTGAATAAAATGGACTAAAAGAAACTCTACACTGGCATAAAACAGCTTGTCTTTAGTTGAGAACTTTGCAATTTCATCAAAAAAGAGTGTTAAATCTTTAACTAGAGCTGTATCCTCTGAGAAACTAGAATACAGAGAATTAAGAATCAATTCTTGGCTGAAAAGTTGCTTTAAAAAACTGGATTTAAAAATATCCGAACTGCGGGTAAGCAGGAATTGTAGGGTCGATTCAGGGTTCTCATTTAAAAAAAGGCGCAGATTCTCGAAGTCAATATTTCTATTGAGTAGATTTTGAAAGTCCTTCAATGCAAATCCAGAAGTTTCTTTCCGGTAGGGTTTCAAATAGTCTAAATCAATTTTATCTTCAATTTGCTTGAGGTTACCATTCGCTTCTAAATCGATAATGACGTTGACCCATGACAAAAAACTTTGAGGGTCGCTGCTCCTACCAAGCTTTTTTTCAATTCGCTCCCCTTTCAGAATATCTTCCCCTTTTTCTTTCAAAAGGTTTAGCAATGTTGGATTGAGTTCATTAACTAGTACTTTCAATTGCAACTCCAAAACAAATTTGCTTTTTATTTCCCAAAGCTGGTTTTGGATAATTTTTTCAAATAGCAAAAAGGGAGCAATTTTTAATACGTTTGTTGTTTGGGTCAATGCTTTATACAAAAAGCTTAAGGGATTTGAATCGTCTGATTTTGTCAAAACTTGAAGCAGACGATGGAAATAAGCTTTGTTCTGATCTTTGAGAAAGTGGAGTAGGTTTTTTTTTATGGATTGATCTTTAAAAAGCTTTTCTAGAAAGACGTAATCCTTTTTACTTACCAATAGGTCAATAAAGTTGACAATCTCAAAATCGTCTATTTGATTATATGAAGCCCAATCTGGAAGTTTATTGTTTTTTAAAAAATAGAAATAAACATCTTGATAAGTAATGCTTGTTTTTCTTTTTTGCGGAAGTTCCTCCAAGGGATTGGTATCTACAAATGCTCTAAACCCAAGGAGAATGTCTTTGGTATACTCTTGTGAGTTTGCTGGGTAATATTCTTTGAGTTTATTGAAATATAAATTGGAATCTCTATCTATAAAGATCAAAAAATTATAAGTGAATTCACCCAGGAAAAGTGCGGAAGAACTGGTTTCTCCAATAAGTGATTGAATGAAGTGATATCGCAAAACCGATTGGAATTGTTTAGAATCCAATTCAGAAAAATGAATCTGATTTTGCACAGCGATTAAAGCTTCCTCAACCTCGACCCAATGATGAAAGCTTGTTTTTAATAGGGATTTAAACGCCTTTTCCGTTGCGGATTGTAAACTTATTTTTGAAAAACTACTTAAGACCTCTTCATGAGCTTTATACACATTGAGAAATTCAATTAATGATCTAGTGCTTTTTAAAATATCTTTACTACTGACAAATAAGGTAGGTTTTTTGAATTCCAATGGAGATTCTTCTTGTATTAACTCATTATTGAGATTTAAGACAAAATCAAAATAATTGGGATGAGTCTCCTCCCACTTTTTCGACTTTCTTTTTTTTATCTCAATACGCTCATACAATTTCACAATCGTCGCGTTATTCAATTTGTCTTTCTGAATAGGTACTAGTGTCGGGTCCGATTGATTCAGGGCTTTGAGAATCTCTAAAAATAGTATTGAGGGCTCTGAAGTTGGTTTTTGGCTAATCAAAGCACCAAGTAAGAAACCTCGAACAGTATTTTCTTTTTTTAATTGCTGTTGAAGTGGGAAAAGTAGAAGTATTTTTTCCACAACTTCCCTATATTTTTGGTAGGAAGACGGGTAAACTTTTCTGATAATTTTACGAAATAATTGCTCATTCCTGATCCGTTTATACTTTTCAGAGGTAAAAACGGACTCTCCTAAAATCAAGAGGAGTAGAGTTTCAAATCGGGTTCGCTTCCCAGTTTGGGATAAATAGTCTATCAGTTTCTGTACAATTACCAATTCGCTGATGTTATGTGCTTTTTGATAAAAGAGACTGATTTGAGAAACAGATTTTAGGAGCTCATTTTTTTGAATCCGATTTGAAGAAGTGAATGAAGGAGCAAAATCTGTTTTCTCAAGGGTTTCTTTTAAACCCTTCTGCTTTTCCAATGTTAAAAAAATGGACTGCAGTTGCTGAAGATCCTTTTTATTGAAAATTATCTCTCCTTGTAGGTTGTTAGCCAGAGATTTTTGTTTTGAATCAAGGGTTTTATTTAACTTCAAAAAGGCCTTAAATTCATTCCTTCCTATTGGAAATTCTTTTCTAATTGCAGCAATACTCTCACTTATTACAGTCTCAAGTTTGGCCTTGTCTATAAACTGTCCCAGTACATTAAATACAATCTTATTGTAACTGGTGTGATCCATATTGAGTCCCCTTGCATTGTAAATGCGATCAATGGTGTTTATTACACTTTCAAACGTTTTATAGTTAGGATGTAAAACTACTTTAAGAAGCTTTTTCTGATTCTCGACCTCCAAAATATTCATTATACGAGTATAGCCTGTCGGCTTTTTAATAAGGGTATTTAAATAACTCGTTTTCTTTTGCAATGAAGTGAGTTCGCTCTCAAAAAAAACGTTCACTTTTTCTTTAGTTTTAAAACTCCACGGTAAAAAACCGTAGTCGGCAATAAACTGGAAAAGTTCTAAGAGGGTTAGGGGATCATTTCCAATCACGCCTCTTGTTTTATTGTTCGTTTTGTTTTTAGCTATATGAAGGGAAATTTGCTCGATCAACTCCTCTTCGATCAATTCCAAATTATTAATATCGATATTTTCAATGCTAATTTCAATCGTATCTAAAGTCATATTTTCCTCTATTTCTAATTGAATCGATAGTGTATTCAGCAGTTTGGTCAGTCGTTCTCGAACAAAAAGAGAAACGGCCTCCGAGTAGGATTGAAACTTTTCTTGTGAATCTATTTCCAAATCAAAGACGACCTGGCGAATCAAGATATCCCTATTTCCCATCCTTTTTATATTGCATAAGCAACTGGATAAGTTGTAAGGATTTTGAATCTATTTGATCCTCTCTTTTCGTATTTTTTAATTTTTCCCATTTTAAAAATGATTGTTCAAATTGATTCATTTGATCAATATTTAAAAAGAAGAGGTCATAAGTCAAATGAGCGGATATATATTCCTCAATGATTTCTTTGATGAATGTTCTGAATTCTTTGTTTTGAAAACGAAAAGGCCAATCTGGAAAAATAAAATTAATGTGGTTTGAGAAATTGAAGTCGTCTGGAAATTTATTTGAAAGATCATTGACAACTACTATTTTGCTGTACTCTTCAAGAGTTCCTTCCAAATTGACTTTCTTGTAGAATTGAATCATTTGAGGGATCTCAATCTTAGCATCAGTTTCAGATTTAAATGAATTACAGCTTTTAAACAAGGGTTTGTTTAAAATGTCATAAATAATGATTTGGTAATTTTTAGAATTTATTTTTTTCTCTACGTTGTAATTCTTTTTGTCTGTTGCAAGAATTGAAAAATCTCTTTTTAAATCCCTGAGATTTTCAATGTCAGATTGAAAATAACTCTCCATGTATTTTTTCTCCTTTTCGTCGTAAAAGAAAAGGGTATAATCTTTACTTGACACTGGGCGTAAAAGAATGTTTTCAACGAGGTAAAAACCCTCACATTTTTCATTAAAATCTTTGATTTTAGCAAGAGCTAAATCAATGTTATTTTCGCAATTCGCTCTTTCTTTGGATTGAAAGAGTACCGCAGGCTGAAATCCATCTATCCCGTTATAGAGCAATAGATAATTTTCTTTGGTTTTTACAATTTTGTAGTTTTTCCTTTTTAATCCATTTACAAACAAATACTTAAAGGAACTAATGTTGTTTAAGTAAAAATGCAGTTTTAAGTCTGCATAGGCCTTTTGAGGAAGGGATAATACTTCAAGTGCAGGTCCGTTTTCAATTTGAATGGTCTTTTTCCGCCATGTAAGCTCAGATTCACTCAGGCGAGACTCACTTAAAAAAGGCTTCAGTATTGAATCAGGAATCGAGCTAGGCAACCCTAATTTTAATTTAAGTCGCTTTTCTATTCCAGATAGATTCAAATCTGTAGTTCTCGTTTTGGTATAATCAGAACTTTGACTTCTTTCATACCCTAATTCCACGATGTTATTCGCATATCTGATTTTTGCGTTTAACTTATAGGAATTCATCTCCTCTTCCGTACAATTTTCGTTTTGTAGCTTGTATATTTTTCCCAGTAAAGTTGTGTCAAAAGTTTCTCCAAAACGAGCCAGTAAGTGATTTACTATTTTGTTTTTTCTTTCATAAAATTCAACCTTCGTCTCTAAGGAGGTTTTTAGATGGTCTTCATAAACTGAAATATCATTGCCAACAATGGTATCTAAATTTGGAACATCCGTTGGGATTTTTTCATAAAGTGTTCTGTTTGTTTCTTTGGCTACTGAAAACAAATCTCTCACGTGGGCAAGCTGACTGACATGATTCGCCATCATTTGATCAAAGAGCAATAAATAAGCTCTCAACTGATTGACTTGAGCCTTTCTTAAATTTGTTGATTTCGAGGGAAGTTCATCCTCTTTGAGTCCATAAAGTGAGGGTAATTCCCTCATCAATGAATAATACTTTTCAAATTGTTCCTTGCTAAAACGCCCTTTGAATGCATTTAAGTTGTTTTTCAATTTTTGACGATAAAACTGCTTGCTTTCAACCACTAGGGAATCGTAAATCTGTCTAAAAATTATCTTATCTATCTTATAGTAAGACTCGTTTCTACTAAAACGGATTCCTTCGTTATCGTCTTCATAAAAATCGTCTCCTAACTTAATTAGGCTCGGATAGGAATCCTTATCAAAGGATATGTAATCATCAAAGATTTTAATGCCATTCTTAAAAAAGACTAAATTCTCAATTCCAAGAACTCCTTCTACTCCATAAATAATTTCCTTTATTTCTGAAATATATATTTCATTGGTCTTTTCATTGAAATTGAAGTCCTTTAAAAACCCCTTTTCAGTATACGTCCCTGAGAACAGATCCTCCACTTTATAGCCCTCCTCCTCCATTTCTTTGAAATCGTGAAAAATGGGTTTATTACTAATGCTTTCTTCAATATTTTTATACATATGAGCAAGCACTTGTTCCCCAACAGCAAAAGAGTCTAGGCTAATATCACATTCAAACCTAATTTCGTCTTTTTTTAAGGGCTCTGCTTTATTAAAATCTGTTCCTAATGACCGATGTTGCATTAATAGACCATCCACTTCTTGAAGGGTCTTAGCAAGCGTTTTTTCGTCTAAGGTGTCGTTTAATTGAACTTTAACCTTTAGGAGTCCAGAAATATTTTGCAAATTATCCTTATCTGGATAAACCCAAGCATTCTGTACGGCATCTATTTTATCGATGATAAGCTTCCTCAAATCGTTAGAAGTAATTGGATTACTAGGAAGAATTGTATGAGGTGGAAAAAGTAAATTGTGTTTTTCTAGATCGAATTTATCTTGACCTATAAAAAGTATATCTTCTACAGGAAAGTTGGATTTGTAGCCCAAGTCTGTAATAGCAAAGCATATCTGTTCCAAAAACGTGATTCCTGGATCATGGAAGTTATAGTCCGTCCATTGATTTCCTGAAAATTTTTGAATGAGCTCTATTCCTTCAGCCAAAAGTTCGTCATACCGTTGACTTTTGGTTTGGTAATTTTCAGGTGCTATGAATTTTGGCTTTGACACTCCTATTGATCTAATAAACTGGTTATGTTAAAATTGATAGAGAAAGGGGAATTCGAATCTGGATTTTCTCCATAATCTCTTCTTGTTTTTATCATCAAACTGTAATTGTGTAGGGATCCCGTCCATTTATAGACAATCTTATCTCTAAAACTACCGTAATGTGCCGTGGTATTGTTTATTTTGGATTTAGACCCTCTCCCGCCAAAAGTGGAAAGCGCTATGGCATGGGAGACACAATAATGCCCTGTATTTTTTTTTCCTTTGGAAACTGCAGTAATTTCATAAGCTGAAATCCCGTCTAAGTCTGAAAGTATCGCATGCCATTTTCCATCTGCAGGAACAGATCCCTTTTTATAAGTCCCCACACGAGTCTTTATTCCTAGAGTGCCACCAACTTCTAAATCGTAATGAGGATCTAAAGTGTTAATTCCTACTTTTCCATCTTTCTTTATTTTTACAATGGAATTGTCTCGTTCACCATGTATGGAAAGCCCTTCCGTTTGACTGTTGATGTCAATTGAAAATTCTGGTTCTTTTTGAGAATTCTTCCTAAAAAAGGAGATGAGTTTTGTAGATTCCCCCAAGGGGTTGATCTTCAGTCCTGTAGAAGGCTTCATTGATAATCCGTCATCAATAATATTCATTGAGGATTCGATTAAATCAATGAATTGCTTTTCTGTTGCTAACCCCCCTTTTTTAAAATAATTTTTTAAGGTTTCTCTATTCTTGATTCCCATAATTTAAATTTTTAACTCAAATTGTAAATTGTTAGTATTGTCGACCAGTTTATTGTCTACAAAACTGCTCTCAATCAACTTTTCCTCATGTCGCTTAACAATAACAAAGGATTTGTTTATTCCCAACTCACTGAAGTTTGTGGGCTCTGGTGCATGGTATTCGTCTTTAGAAAGTAATTCTATTTTATGACTGTTTCTCGGAACAAAAATGGATCTCTTCGTTCCGCATTCAATAAATTCAGAAGTATCGTTGCTAGTGGCGGTATCATAAGCATAAATTGACCCATCTAAGTGTTGCTTAAAGTGTACAATTGAAATTCCCGTAACAAAAGCAATGTATTTTCTTTCTTTGATGAACTTAATGACATCGAATTTTTTGATTTTCGTATTTAATTCAGGGTATCTTCCGCCAATCTCAACTCTCCAATTACAAATAAAATTGAGGAGGTCCTTGTTGAGCTGATCATATCCTTTTCCTGTGGAAATATCTCTAAAACGCAACTTGCATTTTATCCAGATGTCTTCAAAAATAGGATTGACTAATTCTATTTCGGAAAAAGGAGAAATGAATTCATTAAGAGTTTCTTTAATCTGATTCATCTCTGCCATACTGAGTTTGATTTCATCTATATTTTGGAAGCTCTCGATTTTTTTAAGACAGAGGATTTTGAGTTTTGTTTTCTCATTGGATTTACTCTCGTGAACACAATTTACGTGTGAAAGCCAATCAAACTTATTTAGAATAAACTTTTCAATATCCCATTTCGTCACGGGACGATTTTTGTGTCTCAACAACTGACTCACTCGTAAATAAAAATCATTTTCACTCTCTTTAACTTTAAAGGTAGCCGAATCAAAGGGCTGGTAAACAGTCAATACCCCTGGTATTTTCTTTTCAAAACCTTCAACAGATTTCGCCTTTAATTTCTCGACTCGATTGCTCGAATTTGGAGTGATTACTTCTTTGCAAACCATGGCATTGGTCACGATAGATTTAATCAGACTGAACTGATCTGCTTTGTCCTCAGAACACGCTTTCAAGTAAAATTTATCTTGATCTAAAATTTTACTACTCTTTGAAAAATCATTGGGAAATCGAAACGAAATAATTCCTGTTTTCATTAAATTGAAAGTTTCATCGTAAAGAATCTGATCCTTTTCAATTTTTTTCCATCCTTCAAAAGAAGAATAATACCAATTAATTTTTCTGCTAAACTCGTAATTACTGTTTTCGCTTTTAATGATTTCAAAAAGTAAATTGAGTCCAGTAAAAACTTTTTGACTACTCAAGCCGATAATCAATTCCCCTTCATTTATAAAATCATAAAAGAGACGCTTGCTCGAAATCAAATTTTTTGAAAATGTTTTCTCTATGCCAAAAGGGGAAATTTGGAAAAATTCGTTCTTTTCTAATGGGTCATTTTCAGCTCGATCAGCATCGTTGAAAACCAAAGAAGTATTCGCTTTATAACGAATCTGTAGATTGTTTATTTGGGGTGAGAACGGCTCATTAATTTCCCCCTCTCCTTTTTTAACCTTTTTATTGGAATATTTTGCCGCCAAGGAATCTGCGTAGATTTTTGGGTAAATATCAAATCCAAAACCATCCAATGGGGAAATCAACTCGAGTTTGAGTAAACCCGTCTCAATATCATTAGAAAACTCCTTTAAATAATTGGAATCAATATCAAAGTTGGGAGTGATTCTTAAATCCTCTAAGTTATCAAAAGAAACACTTCGAGTGTTCAAAAGAGTATTGTCCTTATCGGATTCGAATAGGTTGAAGGTATATTGACTAGATTCTGATTCGTGATAGTTGAAATCAGAAAGGGCATTTAACTTTAACTTGAAACTCTTATTGGAGTATCTCTGTTTGTATGCCGAATAATACGCTGAGATGTTTTTACATTTTGGAGGAATGTTGGTATAATTCCAGCTCAAGCTAAACTCACTAACTTTTTTATTAAACAACTCCTCACAACCGATGTAGGTTTTGGAACCGTATTTTGCTAATGGACCGAGTAAATCAAATTCTGAATTAATATCAACAAGTTGTCCATCGCGATATATTTTTAGATTTTTCAAATTCTCAACCTCTACATCAAGGTCAATTTTCATCAGTTCTAAGGTGTTTAAAAAAGAATAGGAATTGTAAAAATTCGACTGATTGAGGCTTATTCGTAAAACAGGGTGAACCGCAGTAATCTCTAACCCATGTATGCTTTTGTCAAAATTGACAAAAGCAGGATCCAGTTTGTTTAAAGTTAAAATCAAAGAGATGGTAGCTGATGTCCAATCCTCAGGTGAAATCACCTCATAGCTTTCAATCGTATTCCACCCCTGACCTGTAGTGTATTGAATGGTAAACGCATTTGAAAACACTCTGTAAAAGACTTCTTCTTCATTCAGCTCTGTATTGTTTGAAATATCAATGATCAGGTCTGACAAGTAATTGATGGAGGATACCGAAAAATTAAATTCCACCTTAATTTTACGATCACTTCGCTCTAGCTTTAAGATGGAGGATGAAATTAAAAAACCTACATCTGCAGTTTGCATAGTCATTTCTGTTTGTGTCAACGAATCTTGATCTCTTCCTAAAGTTGAGAAGGTGCTTTGATCGGAATTAAAAGAATTGACTTCAGCTATCGAATTGGCAATTTTACGTTCGTAAATGGAAGCAATCAGTTGGTATTTAGAGTTGAAATCATAATCCGCATTTCGACTGATAAAAATTGTCATTAACTCAGCAATTTTAACATTGTTGAGTTTGATTTCATCCTGCATTTCTAATTGAACTACCGATCCGTCATCGTATTGACCCGCGATCAGCAAATTGTCATTACTTAAAACAATTTCATTGCTATTCTCGTCAATTTCAATCGTAACAAATGTTTTTACTGCCTGGGTTTCTATTAAATTTTGCTTTAAAATGGTCTTATAAAAAAGATCCAAATGCTTTTTTGAAAAAGTATTGATGTCATTTTGAACGTGTTGCATCAATTCAATAAAAGCGAAAAGCAATCCGATATGTGCTTTGTGATTGTTGTTTTTATAGAGGGATTCATCCAATATCCTTTGGGATCTGTTGGCAAGGTTATAAATAGAATCAAAAATCTCTGAGGAGATTAAAATTATTTTTTTAAATGAATTACTTATCAATTCATCTCGGTCTTCATAATCGAATATTGGATCGTCTATTTTAGAGGATTGCGTTTTCCAAATTACGGATTGATATTCCTCCAAATTGAGAACACTGTTTTTCTCAATTAGCCCTTTGGATTCGAAAAAATCCAAATAATTTCGAAAGTGAAGAAAACCGTTGGCTAACTTATTTTCAATGACACGTTCTAGCTCCAATTCAATTTTACTGCTTTTTTCAGATAAATTGTTTTTTTTGGAAGCAGTATACCAATGGTTGATGAAATTAAACATCTGGGCTGTAATTCCCACAAATTCTATAAAAATTGCCTCTTTCGTTTCACTTGAAGAACTTTGATCAAAATTGGAAATTAAATTGAGTCTTTTTTGATCTTTTTCTGCGGTTTCAAATTTTGAAATTTCAGCAATTAAAAAACTTTCATCGGTTTCTAAAAGGCTTGAAAAATCTCCTTCAGGACGATTTTTTCTGTTGTAATACGTGTACCTAGATGCAAGTTTTTTTAACAACAATATCCTATCAGACATTGACCGATCATCGATCAGAATGTTGTTGGGGTCTAAAATGTCTGAATACTCCTTTTTCAAAGTCTAGTCTCTTTTTATGTTAGTACCCTCATTTAAAAAATACGGGAAAACAATATTATCTCGAACATTTGTCGAGATGATTTTATATACAATATTGATTTCTATTCTCCCGTCTTCAGGGTCAATTGGTCGAATATTCAATTCATCGACAAAAATTCTTGGCTCAATGTTCCCAATATTCTGTTTTAACTCAAAGGTTAACACATCCAGAATAGACTTATCCAAACGATCGAATAAATGTTCATGAATGATGCAACCAAAATCTTGGCGCATAATTCGCTCTCCCAATTTTGTATGAAAATAAATTTGAAGACTCTGTTTGATATCCTCTTCTTTTGTGGTCATCTCAACTTCAGCACGTTCTTTATTAAAGGTTGGAGGAAACCCCCATCCTATACCTAAAAATGACTTTTCTTGTGATTGATCCATCTTATCCTCCTATTTGAACTGTTGGCAAGCCTGCAGAGATAGAACCCCCATGAGCTGTTGTATCTCCCATTCTAGCAGCTGGCATTCCTCCGATAAATACGGTGCTAGAACCTTTGGAAATGGTGTCTGGTGGTCCAATACACATACACATCGAACCTACAGTAGCCGCGGGTAAGCCTCCAATTAAAACTGTAGGAATTCCTTGCGTTATGGGTCCACCCACATGTGGTGTGGGAGGAACCGTAGTGCTCACCATGATGCAACTATGAAAATCTGTTTGTCTAGCAGCTGCTGGCATATTAATTTATTTGAACAATTGAACCTTTTAATGCAGCTATTCCCGCTGAATTTAAATCTAAACCCGAGGTTGCTTTAGCTGAAAAGTTTGCTTTTGCTGAGTTTGAAATATTAAATCCTGATAAGGAAATATTCGCAACTGAACTTGCACTGATCCCCATCACTCCATTAAGACTAATGCTACCTAAAGCATCTATTTTTACACTCCCTAAACTTTTCAATTCTATTCCTTGAGGAGAGGTTTTAATCATATTCGAATTCATGTCTTTAATGGTGATATCACTCATGGATTCATTTAAATTAATTTCATTTCCTGCCGGAGTGCTTATTTTTATTTCTTTTTGAATATCATCAAATTGAATTCTCAAATTACTTTTGGTTTTGATGCTCTTTAAATTGTTCGATTCGCTAATGGATTTGGCTGGTCTGAACGCATCTGTATAAAGGCTTCCCAACACCACAGGATGCCTTGAATCGTTTCCAACAAAGGAGATCACTACCTGAGAACCTACCTCAGGTATAAAAAACGAACCCCCGTCACCATCCCCTGTATAAGGATGCATCAATTTCGCCCAGATCCCTCCTCCTAGATCGTTTAAAGTTGGGATTTCAACCTTAATTCGATACTGATTTTGAGGGTCATTATGTATTTGAACTACCTTACCAACTTGTAAACCATTTATTGAATTGACGTGTTCGTCGTTGTCAAAAATATTTTGAGGATTAAAAAAATCTTGGCTTAAACCAAATTTTATCTCAGTAAAAATTCTCCCTTCGTCTATCTCGTGTGACACCCCCGAAACATATACATTCCCGTCAAATCGATTCCCAAAGCCGCTTAGTGCTACTACACTGTCTAAGTCGATTTCTAAAACCCCCTTAAACTTTGCTTTTCCTGAAATTCGTTGAAGTCTTGAGATTTTGGTAATGGAATCCGCTAGAACTTTTAATTCATTTGCATCGACATCTTGCGCAAAGTTTATATTCACTTTTTCTGGACTGGAATTCTTGGAAATAATCTTGGATTGATCCTTCAGGTTGGTAACCAATTGATTGGGCTCTGTTCCACTTTTGGTAAAAACTTCCTCATTAAAGGAATCTCTGCTCTCCAATTGAATTTTATTAAACTGATTTTCTGAATCTAAGTGAGCCTCAAAGCTCAAAGTTCCTCCTCCATTGGTGAGCATTACTTCAGGAGTTATTGTTTCTACTGTTGGGTCTTTTATCGTCAGTTTATTATTTGAATTTAAAACGAGTAGCCCATTGTATTTGGCTCTCTTGAGTATAAAGCTCCAATCATCAATGTTGTACTTGGGAAAAACAGGATGAACATAACTTGTCTGATCAATACTAGAAGTCAACCCTTCAACATTATTTATCAAATTTGTAATGATTTGTTGATCCGATTTGTCCTTGAACACTTTAGTAGTGAGACTATTCTTTAAAAAAATGGCCTTATCTACACATTCAATAACGATCTGGCTTTTGGTTTTTTTACGCATATAGCCTTCGTTCACTGATATTGAGTGTTTTAAAATAATCCCTTCAAAAACTAAAACAGGTTTTTGCTCGTAAGCAAATTTGATCTCAATTTCATTTCCCGAATCAAAAACAGCATTTTCACTTTCAGTAAAAATATTTTTGGTATGATCCCCCCCTAAAATTTGAATTTTTGCTCTACTGAGTTTATTAATTTCTTTAAAAGTGGAAATCCTAAAAATTTCAAAGTCTTTGCTTAAAACAGTTCCATTGATTTTTACATGAGCGGAAACTGCTTTATAAAGACTGTCTAAGGATTTTTTACTTGTTGTAATTGCCATCTTTATTTTTTAATCGGAGGTAATAAAACGGAACTCCCCTTTTTCAAATCTCGTATTGAGGATAGATTATTAATTTCAGCAATACGTATGTAGTATTTTTTATCATCATAACTATCAATGCTTAGTTTCACTATGTTATCCTTGTCCTTGATAACAGGCATTTTAGTGATGTCTGGACTTTGAAAAGTTCTATCGATTATTGCATTCACTTCTGTAATCGTCAGAGTAACTATAGCTCGCAAGGGATTTCCGGAAATATTGAAAAAGTTGTAATCGTATTTTAAGGCTGTAACCTGACCGAAATAGGAATCCTGAAAGGTATTTCCCCAGTAAAGGTATACGTAGGGATTTTGGTGAGTTTCATCGTTAGGTACTACAGTAAGTTGCTCTAACATACTTATGGAGTCTGCTACCCCAGAAGAATTCGGTAAATTAAGACTTATGGCTCCTGTATCGTCAAGGGTAAATTTAAATGTGTACTTAGCGGGTCTAAAAGTTTCTGTCTGAGCGGTAGCAGAACTTCCGTCTGAACTTGAAGACTCCGCAGGCGCTTCTACAGTTCTGACAACAGAAATGTCTATGGGATTTAATTGCATAATATATTCCCCTAAACGTTCCGTAGAAGTCGTGTCTTTATATGCGACAATTTTTAATTTTGAAACTTCACTCATGCTCTCGAATTGAATTCAATCTTATTCATCACTGCTCTTGTACATTCTTCTATAATTTCTTTTTTTTCATTTTCTTTTAAAACACCCATGGACTTAACGTGTTTATTGACAATAGATTCAACGGTTTCTAAGATATTTTGATCTTCAGAATCTCCACTATTGATTTTGGCTTTGACTATTAATTGCTGGATCTCAATCATAACTAATGGTAATTTAAAAGTCCTCCTACAGACTCTCTTTCATATTTGCTATAAGCAAGTGTTATGGTTTCTAGAACGACGGCACTTTTTTGAGAATTCATTTCGCCCAGGAGAAAAGAGGTAGGAAAACAGTCGTACAGCGACCATTTATCAACGGTCACTAATTCGTTTGAACTGTTTGCATTAAGTAATTCAATAACTACAATCGCAGGTTTTAATCGACCTGAAGCGTCAACTCCTAGGTTTTCTAGCCATTTTAGAAGATCCAAATTATTACTTAAAAGGCCACGGACAAGTTTTACATCCTTGTACTTATTGGTTGTTGGGAGTTTGTATTCCCTGGTATTATCTCCACCATCTGCGATTAAGACACTTTTATTGCTTACCGATATCATGGACACCGTTTGGAATGGACAACTTTCAGCAATGCCTATACCATTAAAGGTAACATTAAATCGATACCCTAAAGCTGGGTAACCGGAATTCCCGAATTGATTAAAAGAATTTGAAATTGCCATCAAAAAAATATAGTACTACAAGATCACATATTTTTAATTTGTATCAAAATGTACTTGGGTTTTTTTAATCCAAATAAACAAAATAAAAAAAAGGGGGCATTAGGGATAAATCTTAAAAATCTCTGTTTGATAATCCATAAATATCCTTTATTTTTATAGAATGACTAAAGAGGGCAACAAAACAATTCCTTTTCCTGGTTTAAGACCTTATAAGGAATCGGAATCAGATATTTTCTTCTCCAGAGAACGAGAAGTTGAAGATGCTTTGAGTATTCTTAAGCTCTATAAACTTGTTACGATATGCGGTGAAAGCGGAACAGGAAAGAGTTCTCTCATTCATGCAGGCATACTCCCAAAGCTTCGAAAGGGATTTATGGGACAGTCAGGAAAAGATTGGGTGATCTGTGATTTTAGACCTGGAATCTCCCCAATTGAAAATTTAAGCTATGCCCTTTCTGAATCAGGATCTTTATACCTCAACAGTAAAGCTAAAAATACAGATCATCAAAATTACAAATCTGTACTCGAAAACAAGGGAGATCTCGGATTGATAGATCTTTTTGGTGCATCAGAAATTTATGAAAAAAAGAATCTTTTAATCGTAATTGATCAATTAGAAGACTTATTTAAATACCCAGATTTATTCAGCTCTGAAGATTCCAATAACGATGATCTCTTATTTGATCTCGTTTATAGAAGTTCGCGATACAAGCAGGCTTCTATATATTTTATTCTCGCTATAGACACGGAATTTATTGGTAAGTTGAATTCCTATGATCGATTTACAGAAATTTTAAATCACACCCAATTTAATTTGCCCCACCTAGGAGGTGCTGGTCTTGAGGCAATTTGTAAAAACACCCTACACAAAAAGAATATTCAATTTTCCGATGAAGTCCTGGATCAAATGGCGGATGCATTGAAGGATAATCCCTCTGTATTAACGACTATTCAATTCTTTCTCAAAAGGGTATATGAAGCGTATAGTGGCACTATGACGAATGAAATTGTTTATTTAGATGCCGAAAAAATCAAAGAATTTGGTGGCTTTGAAATCACTTTTGAGAATTATGCTGAATCTTTTTATGAAGATTTAGACGAAACTGACAAAAGAAATTTTGAGCTGCTCATGCGAAGTCTTTTCTCAGGCAAACCTGATCATGCCACTTTATTTTATCAAACTATTGACTATAATATTAATTTATTAAAAATTGATATTGAAGAAATTACTGCAATAGTAAAGAAAATTAAAGAAGCCTTCGGAGACACCTTAGATGTTTTTAAAAGCATCATAAGAGGTTTGCCCATTGAACAACAAAAGAAATTGAGTTCAAATGACCTCCTATGTTTAAAATATCAATCCATATTGAAATGGGATCGGCTTTTAAAATGGAAAAGTAACGAGGATAAAAATTACGAGATTTATGAGGAAAATTTTACCAAAGCTCGTAAATATCCGGCGGAAAGTTTACTCACAGCAACGTCATTAAAAACTGCGGTCAGCTGGCTTAAAGATGATTTAATAAGTGAAGAATGGTCAAAAAAATATTCTTTTGATTTCCACAAAACATCAGAATACATAACTAAAAGCAAAAAAGCCAATGCCTTACAATTAAAAAAAGAGGAGGAAATCAAAACAAATCTGATTAAATCCAAAAAGAGGAATCGAGCTATTCTCTATACTCTGGTCAGTTTCGCTTTTGTATTTCTTGGCATATTGTATTCCGTTAGACATAAACAAGCTTTAAAACTTCAAGCAGAAAAAGCACTTGTCAGTCAAGAAAAAGAGAAGGTGGATTCTTTATATAATGATTTAAATGCTTTAATTCTAAAGGACAGTGTAAGTAATGCTGAACGTATAAAAGAACAACGATTGCGTTTGGAATTAGCTCAAAGTCAATTGATGTCCCAACAAAAATTGATTCAACTAAAAAATCAAAATGAGAAACAAAACGAACTCATTGAAGCCAAAAGAGAAAAAATATTTAACGACAGTATCGCTGCCGATGGGTTAATGAATTTAGCTTTATTTGAATCGCAAAAAGCGAAAGCCTCCCAAAGGTTCATCGATCTCAAAGACTCCTTATCCCTTTTGCTTTATACCCTTAACAATACTACCTTAAATACCTATGATAAAATCATATTTAATAAAATAACTAAGCAATCCATAGATTACTATGAAGAATTAAAAGCTCTTGGTGAAAATCTGGGTAGAGACTATGACGATGATAATTTGAGACAAATCTCCGTAAATTTAGTTGCAAAACTAAATGGAGAAAATCAATATTCTAATATTGGTAAATACGATTTAATTAAGGAAAATACACTCCCCCTAAATGCAATCAATATCTCAGCGAATGGAAAAATCGCAAGTGGTGGAGTATCCAGAATCCTCTACTCTAGCGACAAATCGATAAGTCTAGGAATTCAACCCCTTGAGCGCATCACGGAATTCCCAGCCACCATAAATGCCTTGGAATACCTTACTGAAAATTTCATAACCGTTGGTCTAGACAATAGTGAAATTTGGTTGGTCAACTTGAAAAATAAAGAGAAACAGAGAATATTCCAGATCAACGACTGGAAACCAGGAAAGCTTCTCAAAAAAAGCATAAACAAATTCGGGGCTTTGAAAACTGAATTCAACAAAGAGTTTTTTAAAGGAATTGGTTTTTTAGAATACAATTCAAAAACCAATAAACTCTATGCGACAATTGAAAAATCTCTAATTGAAATAGATGTAGCCAAAATCAATAATGGTGAAAAGGAATTTATCAATACAATTACAATCGACAAATTGGAAGACGAGGAATTTATCACCAGTATGGCTTTCTCGGACTTAGCGAATTCCGTATTAATGGCAACGAATCAGGGTAATGTAATCGTTCGGTTACTCAATTATAACCTTGTAACAAAACTGAGTAATGAGTACTTGAAAATGCAAAATGAAACCGCTATTGAAATTGAGTTTTATGCCGATAGAGTATTGATTGGGACTTCAGAAGGAAGTGTCTATTTATACCGCTATGAGAAAAACAAACTTGAGTTTATCGGTTCAAAAAGAGCAAATAACAGCAGAATTCATGATTTGTTATACAACGGAGAAAACATCTATGCACTCTCGAACGATGGGAGTATTACTATAATTGAAGAATCAAGCTTTATTAATGCTATAAATAATACCAAAGCCAAAACCCCGGTACGAATTAGTCTTGGAAATCAAAACTATGGAAATGCCATAGAATCGTTTTCATACAACAAGGTCAATTATTTTATTACGGCTGATCATGTAGGTAACCTGGTCTATTGGGATTTAGACTTATCAAATACATTTAAAGAAATTAAAAGGCTCTTCGAAGAAAAAAAATAGAAGCTGATCTTTTGGTTTTACCCTTTATAATTCTATCAATTCTTGAAAATTCTATTCATACATAAAACTTCAGCTCAATATGATGGGCAAGTACTTTTGAATTTGATATATCATCATCTTGCAAAGGAGAATGAAAAGGAAAACGTACGGTTTGACTTAATCCTTCTAAAGGAAATTAAATCTGATACCCTCTTATTTAAAAAGGAGTGGTTTAATGAAGTTTTAATACAGCCAAGCCCAAAAACAAGCTGGAAACGGAGAGAAATTGTTTATGATCTCATTCTAAATTTATCCAATAGCCCGTCCGCTGTTTTCCACTTCCTTTTAGCAAAGGGAATTCGAAAAAAATCTATCCAGTGGTTTGAATCAAAAAAAATTAAGGAACTCAACTCCTATGATTACGAAACCATCACATTTGAAAGGTTACTAGATAAAATTAAAAACTCCCCTAGTGAGGGGAGAATTAACCTGCCAGTATTAAATATTCAGGAAGAAAATCTCAAAACTACAGCTGAACTTATTGATTGGATTTTACAAAGTGAAAATCAGAGACCTCTAAGCCATCTGAAATACCTCTTTTTCTATTTTAGTGAAACAAATGATGCTAAAGAAATTGAAGCTATTCTATTCCTTTTAAAACAAATATTGAGTCAAAACAAGCAAAAAATCATTTTTATTATAAAGCCGAGTAACAATCAAAGGGAATCCAACACAAGCGAACTGGAAATTCAATTGAATCAAGTTAATGAAAAGGGATTGTTGCTGAATTTTAAGGAATACAGCGACCCTTATTATCTTCTTAAGTTTTCAGAAAAAGCCTTGCTGCATGTTACCAATGATAAGTTGCTAAATATGATTTCTGAAGTAAAGAAATGGAATGGAATTTTAATGCAAAAAAATACGCTCAGAGAATTTCAAACGAATAAAATTCTTGAGCGTATTAACTATTATCTAGAAAAGTCTAGTCCACTGTAGCTGTCAATCCTTCGTGGGCGAAAACGATAGTTTCAATTCCCGCTTCAGAGGATTGAGAGTTCATGTCTGTGGGCGTAACTTTTAGAGGAAAAGCATTCAGAAGAGTCCATGTTACTGCTGGAGTACCATTCTCATCTAATAGTTTGATAACGACAGTAACTCTTTCAAATGTATTTAGAGAGATGGTAGAAATCCAATCGTAAAAATCATTATCAGTAGAGAATACTCCTTTTTTGAGTGTAACATCAGAGAATTTGAACATTCCAGGCATTTTGATTGCACTCATTGCTGGGCTATTTCCATGTCTGTATTCAATTGCTTCTGTTTCGATATCAAGTCCACTTACTTCTTGAAAAGGTAAATCAGTATATTCACCTATGTCAACTGAGAAATAGAACTTTGGTAAAGGCCAATATTGATCTTGTTCTGCTCCCGTACCTGCGGTTGGTGTTGCCATAATATGTTTATTTTAAATTACTTTGCGTTTATGATTTTTGTTGCTGTTGTTCGAACGTAATTACGATGAATTCAGCTGGTCTTACTATGGCTACTTTAATAGTCATTTTAAGTACTCCATCGAGGATGTCTGTAGAAGTCATTGTTGACCCTAGTCCAATTTGTATATCGAAAGCGTCTTGAGGTGTTGAACCTACAAGAATCCCAGACGACCATTGGTTGTTTAAGAAATTGTAAACTGTAGCACGAAGGCTTGACCAAGTAGTGGCATTATTTGGAGAAAACACATAGGATTCTGCTGCAAACTTAATGCTTTGCTCAATAAAGGTCATGGTTCTTCGAACACTGATATAACGATAATCTTTCGAGTTTCCTTCTAAAGTTCTTGCTCCCCAAACTAACGTGCCTTTTCCAGCAAAACTTCGAATAGCATTTACTGCCTTACCATTTAAAGGTAGATTCAAGTCTTCTTGGTTTTCATTGTTAATGTTAACCGCTGGTGATATTACTGATCCTAAGCTCAAATTAGCTGGCGATTTGGCAACATTCACTGAACTGTCCACCATACAATACAAACCTGCCATCGCTGGACTTGGAGGAAGTGTGTTCAGCTCATCGGCAATATCAATCAAAATGGAATTCAGTTTTGGACTAATTACACTAAGTGTTGATTGAAGTGACTTCACTAAATCTGAATCGGTAGTTGTAGCGATTTTAGCTATTTCAGCTTTAATTCCTTGTGCTCTTGCTGCAGAAATATTGTCAGCTGCAAGATTATCATCTACTTCTGCATTTAGCACATCTATAAGCCCTTTAGCATTTTTAATCCGAGTGAAATCAATTTCAGAAGAACCCACGATGGTTGTATTTAATGAAGGATAGTAGGCTGCTCCCCAAGAAAGGTAATTTGCACCTACTCCTTCTCTAAATTTAGTTACCACATCCTCGTTATCAAAAGTCCGCTCAGCGTCTCCCCCATATACATCGAGGATAGCAAAACGATTTTTCATTTTATACCCACAATGTTGCAACATAGTCGCTTGGATAGAATAGCAATCGGATTCACTTAACAAGGTAGCTTCAGGGACTACCAAAATAGTAGGCTCTGTGTATTTTTCAAGTGAGGCAATACCGCCTCCTACTGCGATGTCATTTAGATCTTTCGCAGATACTTTACTTTCAAAGTTTCCAACAGAAACGATGTAACAGTCTGAACCACCATTTACGAAATACAACCTAATTGAGTCGTACATTAAGTAACGTGTAGCGGAATCCATTTCAAGGGTATAGTTGTCAGAGCCTGTATCTGCACTAGGTGCATTAGCCGCTGGTCCATCTCCCTCTGCTTTAGGTTTTGTTTTCTTTGCTGGAGGGGTAATCGTGAAAAGTGTATTTGGTGCACCACCAAACAGCTCTACATACTCTCCAAAGTTTGAAATTCTAGTCGGTTTATTTATCAAAGATTTAGTTCCTCTAGCAGCCTTCTGTGTATATCCTACAAAAGCAGGTACTGCAGTTGATACGGGAACAACTGATGTTCCGAATGAACTTTTCTCTTCAACATATACCCCGGGGGTTGCTAAATTAGAAGCCATAATTAAAATTTATAGTTAGATATAGTTTAAGTACTAAAAGTAATAATTTAATCCAATGAAACAAATACATCGCAATAATATTTACTATAAATATTATTAAATGATACGTTTTTGATGTCTGGATGGGGCAATTGGATCGAAAATGTATTCAAAAAACCATCCTCTTTTTTAAGAAAATAGTTGGATTCTGTAAATTGGGCTAATTTTATTGGTGTCGGTTGTTCCATGCAAAACACTTCCCTTCCCCCAGCAAGAATTCGTTTTGTTGTTTCACTTATTTGACTGGTGCTTTCAGCATCAGTTATATAAAAATTAGAAAATTCAAAATCTTCTTTACTGCTGTAAAAATTATATCTTAAGGTAACTTCTCTGGATTTAAAATTAATCTTATAAAACTTTTCTACTCCTGTTGATTTTTCTGAGCCTTCCCCAAAAAATTCATTGTTTTGATTCAAGTTTAAAACGATTTTCCCGGTCAGTAATTGATCTGAGGACAGAGCACTCAAAACTGAAGCATCTGCGAATTCGTTTTGATGTAGATACACGTCTTTAAAATCATTTTTAAAAATAAATTCATTTCCATTCTCTAGAGCAAGATCGGTATAGTTAGAAAAAACGGGGTCCGTATTGGTTATTTGAATAATCGCTTCAATAGGACCATTAAAAGATGGGCTTGTAAAGCGGATATCTCCACTTGAAATTAAAACAAATCCAGTAGGAGTGGTCCTAAAAAGTATCCCGTAATTTTTAAATAAGTTAAGCGTATCAACGTTGGGACGAAAGTTAAAAGAGTTGCATTTTTTATCCTTAAAGTACTCATGATTTACGGTAACCTCAAGAATTTTCTTGTAGTTTGAAACAAAATTAATCTGATTTTGCAATGTGTTTTCTTTCATCCTTTTAATGTATAAATGCTACTAAGAATCCATCCCATTCGAACTAACACCTAATTATTACCTCCCAATAATGGCGGAGTATCTTCTATTACCGTTTCATTATCAAAGATGATTTGTTTAATTCGGTATGCACAGGAAGGCACGTATTTTGTGCCAATTGCACCCCAAAGGCGCATTGTATCGGGCATATTTAAATTGTAAATTTCCACATGTACTCGTGGTACGTTTAGGGGTAGTCCAGGAGTATTCGAAAAATTAAAGATTGGGTTTCTTTGAAAAAAATCTATGATCAAAGAGACAAATCGCAAAGATTCAACATAATTCGTTTCGGTAAAATACGAGGCAAACATGATGTTGATGTTTAGATTTATGGGGGGGTTATTTGTCAATTTAAGTCCATTTCCATTTTTAGCTAATTTCTCTTCCTCTAAACTGAGTAAAAAAACTATAATCTTATTCTCGATTCCTTGGCTAATATTTCCTTTTATATCCACAAGACTTCTAACAATGACCACATCATCATCGATAGATAGTTTATTCTTAATGTATTGATTTGCTTTAGCAGCTATCGCTGTGATGATATTGTGAATCATAATTTATATTTCGACCAATCGTTTTAATGCAATTACAATAATCCTGACAATATATATCGCTATAAATGAAACCACACATCCAATCAAATACAATTGAACGGAAAATACCTGCTCCACTCTTTTTAGTGATCTGCCTGATGCTGTTAAGTTTAATACCTCTAGAAAGAAAAAAGCTAAAACCAAAGACAATACAAAGCTTAGTACAAACCAAAATAACTCTCTTAAAAAAATTGCTCTCATTAGATTCGGTTTTTATGGTTTTTTAATGACGTTATTCCATTTTAATCTCGTGGAAAGGTAAAACACCAGTAATCCGATAAAGAATCCGATGTATATTTCCCAACTGGACTTGATAGAAAAGCCTCCTTGATCAAGAAGTTCTTTCACAAAAACAACCAAGGGAGTCAACAAGACAAAACCAATGAAAATGACGATAAGTTGATTAATGCTATTTTTTATTATGGTATCGCGTATTCTCCAATCGGAAAGGATAAGAACAAAAGCAGTAACTAAGGCCAATACAAAATAGATGATGATTGCAATGAAAACATGCTTTTGTTGAACTAGACTTTTAGCAAAACGGATAGGGAATCCATTTGCTTCCGTTATGGGGTCGTTAAAAGTTGCACGATCTGTAGAGAAGTAATTTTCAACCAATCCCCATAATTCGTTACTACCTTTATCATACCCCAAAGCCCAAATTCCGACACCTTTCAGTCCATTATTCATCGCGAAATCGTATTTTTTGGATAAAGTGAAGGCATCGTCAAAGTGTATTTCCTTAATGGAATTATCTTCAAAGGCAGCTCGGTAAACTTTACTCATCGAAATGGGATCCAATTCTACCTCTCCACCAATATCTTTATTGTTAAGGAAGTTGTTTTTTATTTCGCTGTAGGTCAGTTTCCGTTCTATATTAGCCTCAAAATTATCCTCTCCAGCAGGATTTATATTCCAAAGTATTCCATAATACGGGAGGGCTAGAATGGTTTTACTCAGGTCAATTTTAATTTCCTTGAAATAATCAACTGTATTTTTCAAGCTGAAAATACCCTCCGATTGAAGAGGTGACACAGCATCTGGGGAGGTAGTGCTATTGTAATCATAGCCCATTATTATAAATAAATCAACAAAAGGATCTAATCCCTTAATATCAAAATTATCTCGGTCTTTGTGGGCTGGTAAGGTTAAGGAGAGGTAAGGATCCTTTTTGTTATTGTTTTGAAATTGTATTGTTAAGAACTTTTCAAAACCCGTTACAAAATCGACAAATTCATTTTTCTTTGAAAAAGGAATGTCCTCAAAGTTGATGTCAATACCGTCTGCATCTCGCTCCAAAAGCAATTTAGACACCTCTCCATATAAATTATTCCAAAGCAATGCATTACTTAAAAAATAATCGTTGTTGGACCTCCCTTGTAATGAGACGGTAAGAAGAACTCGGGTATTTTTAACTTTTGCCGAATCGATGAGTGCTGTTTTTTTCCAATCTTCAATTTGTTCAGGATTCGAACTGAACCCGGTTTTCGAATTGACATTGTATGAGAAATATGATATTGTAGACAAAAGCTCAAAGGGATATTGCTCCCAGCTTTTTCCCATCCAATAGGGATGCCATCCAAAAACTTCCCGTGATGGGACGATCGTTTTGAACTTTTCATCTTGATATTCAAAAACATCAGAACTGCTGTCCTTGTTACTGTAATTGACGATGACTCCGGGACTAAAACCATTTATCCCCTCAAACAGATAGCCATAATCATTGATCATGTTTTTTTGCTGAATTGGATTTCTTTTCATTCTGCCATCTTCCTCTTCTTGGCTATCTGAATTGTCTGTGTTTTCTAATCCCAATCTTTTGGAATACAAGGTTTGTTGTCGTTTAAATCGATTCACAGAACCGAACGTTTTTCGAATCCCTGAATCCAGTTTTTTGACATACGTACAAGACTCCAAAGTCGAAAATGAAATTAAGACCAGTACTGCAACGACTATTTTAGAAATTCTATTCATCCTCAACTATCGATAATTTAAAATATTTCCTCACTAGGTATTTTTCTCTATCTAGTTCCACTTCTCGTTCCTTAAAAAATACGGATACCAATCCCAACTGTATGGTGTAGGTGTATACACTTGATAAATTTTCAATGACGATTTCAGCTTTCCTGTTGGTCTTCTGAATCTTTTCATCTGTTCTGTAAAAGGCATAGTTGTTGGCGTAATTTAACGTACGCGTGTCTAAACTGATGTTGTTGATTTTCAGTTTAATGTTTTCATTCTCTGAGGTTTCAAGAACTATAGCCTCGTCTTTGTTAAAAAATTCTTGATAAGCAAATCGGTTTAATTCATTATCCTGGTCATCCATCCAAAGAAGTTGATTGCTTTTGTTAAGTCCGATCCAGTACCCCCAGCCTACTAACTGCTTGTCTTCAATTTCGATATTTACAGGGATGCTGATTTTGTTTGTCTTGGTAATATCAAGAATGGGTTTCAAGAAAAGTTCTTCATCATAACTTGAAGTGAATAAAGTGTCCTTAATGATTTCAATGGATTTGGTTGTAATCAGTACGCTGTCTAAAACCTCTTCGTATTTAATTTTAATTGGGGAGACTTTTTTTAAGCTAATTTTTAGCTTAGATCCAAAAAAACCTTTGTTTTTAATAAACTCATCGTTACTTACATTTAAAGTCATGGTGTTGTCATCCATGATTTTAATCGATCCTTGCTTCGAATCCTTTCCTTTAAACTTTTGCTCAATAAATCGGTAACTCCCTCCTTCCAATATAGAAACCTCTTCTATCCGATTCCTTCCCATATTTTCAATCGAATAAAAAACTAAATCGTTTCTTTTGACATCATATTCATAACTCACAGGGGCACCATCGTTTGGGGTTTTCAGGTAGATGTTTGTGAGGTAGGTCGTGTCATTCAGATTTGTTGCAAGTAACAAATCGTAAAATCGCTTGAAGGTAATGTCCAGCATAATCTCTTTTTTATCGAGTAATTCTCTGTACAAACTATCATATTGGGCTTGAGAAAATGTCTTCATTGGAGCATATTCTCCTTTTGAAATTTGAATTGAATCCAATCTTTCCATTCTAGAAATTGCAAACTCAGCAGTGCCCTTTGCCAATGGATCTATCTTTACTACGTCTTTATCTAATGCGAAATCTACCCCTTTAAGCGAGACTCCACAAGAAGTGAATACAATACAAACCCATAATAGCACTATCGTTTTTTGCATAATCTTCCTAATTCTTCAACACAGAATCATTTTCTCTACGGATTTCTTCATAGCGCTGTATCGCTTTTTCCCGCATGGTATTTTTAATTTCAGATTCCTTAGACTTTTTTTCTAACTCGGTTGATATTTTATTGAGTTGGTTGTTTTTTTCTCTTTGATTGAGATTAAAATCTTTGATCTTTAAAAAATTGGTTTCGAACTCAAACTCACTCTGCATAACTAAATTGTCATAAGGACCTTTTTTCGAGAGAAGTTTAGTAAGCAGTGGAGCAGTTTCAATCAAGATAAAAATCATCATGATAAAAATTGATGCGATATTCCCCACCTCATTCAAAGCTCGAACTTTATCAAAAAAACCATTGTTTAAACTGGCTTGAACAATCTCTTTTTCTGAATTTACTTTTTCCCACAATTCACTTTCACTTTTATAAATCCTTTCGATCAAAACTTCTTTTTTTTCTCTTTCTTTTTCTATTTCCAAAGAATATCGATCGTATTTTAACTTGCGTTCTTCACATTCCCTTCCTCTTCCCCTAACTCCTGTACCGCAAGTTCCTGAGCACTCGCAGCGGTAATCTTCATAATATTTTTCTCGAAGTTTTAGTTTTTCTTCAAAAGCAGCTTCGTAATTTACTTTTTGTTCATTCAGAGTAACTAAATCATTTTTGTATTTCTCTTCAATTGTAAAAATATTTTCGATTTTTTGTTGCGTGAGATAGGCCGTTATTTCATCTTCAAAAAGCTTAACCTCAAGAGGTTTTGAGATAATAATCGCAACCAAAATTGCCAAGAAAAGACGAGGAAGTGAAATAATCATATTTTGATACTTCGAATCTCCCGATCTCAAACTCTGGACTATATATCGATCTAAATTAAAAATGATTAAACCCCAAAAGAGGGCAAGTGGAAAAATCAGAAAATAAGAATCAAAGATTTGAGACAAACCGTAGAAGGAAGAAATAAAGGCTAAGAGAGAGGTGAAAAAAATCGTTGCGCCTATGCTGGCGTACTTGATCTTTTCAAATTCTGGGCACCTGTTAATTATTTGGATACTTGCCCCAGAACACTTTAAAAAGAAATTTTCTAAAAAACCGACCTCTTTAGTTTCCATTAGTTGATAAGCATTGGATACAATTTAATGTTTTAATAATTATATTAAATAAATTATTTTTTAACTATCCTCTTAATTTTTTCCTAAATCTACTAAAAACTTTAACCAAACTAAACTTCGAGGGGCTTTCTTTCTGCTGATCTACCAATTCTTCCTTTTTTTCTGTTACTGGAATGATAACAATACTGTTTTTTTGAGTTCCGTATATGGATTCATAGTTAAAGCGAAAATTAGTTTTATGAGTTAAGAAAAATTCATGTTCCCCCTCTAGGGGAAGTTGCCCTAATATGCTCTCAGAAAAATTACCCATAGTTTCTATGCACCATGAAATTCTAATTTTCTGCATATTAAATGCGTAGTAATTATCTTTTTCAGATCCACTCCCCTTTAGCATTAAATATTCTCCAATCTCATCATCTAATGCTTCCACAGAAATTTCTACAGAGGAACTTTTCAATACTTTTATTATCAATTGTTTTGAAAGTTTGTTTTCTCTATTCTCAGCTTCAAGCCTAAGGATGGTATCCTCTTTAATCAATAATTCCATCTCTCCCTGATGCTCGAGATCGTCATCCCCGATCTTATTTATTGTCACTTTGTGTGCGTTTTCAACTTTCCAAATGATATTGACGTAGTTGTTTTTTGTAACAAAGGTTTGGTCTGCTTCCAGTTTTATGGAAATTTCACCAGTTTTAAGTTTAATTTCCTCAGCATTTAATCGAAATCCATCAAATAAATTTGTTAAATATTTGATTTTTTCTTCGGGTGATTCTCCTGCGTAATAATCTGATTTATTAATTACAAATGTCTTGTCTAAGATCATAAAATGGACCTCGTTTTGATAAAGATCAGCATCCTCATTCCAGTAAACAGAACCTCCTGATTGAACAATTCTGTTAAATAGATTAACCATTCTCAATGATTTTCTCTGGTTAATCGATGAAATAACAATATCTATAGAAATATCGTTGGAAAGGAGTTCCAAAACTTCTTTTGAAATTGCCAAAAAATCAAATTCAGTTAAGAATAATTGAAGGGAGTGTTTACATTTAAAAATGTTTTTTTTTAGGTCGTAAACAAAATCACTTGCTGTGAAAATTTTATACAAAACGAATATTTTCAACTAAATTATGCAAGTAAATACGATAATTCAACACGTTGTTGTTAATTGTTATTTACAAAATAGTTTTTTTTAAAATTCTAAATCAAGAGGGTTTGAAACTAGATTTCACCCTTTTTCATTTGTTTGATCGCATAATTTGCTGCTCGGGCGGTAAGAGCCATAAATGTCAGTGAAGGATTTTGTGTAGAAGTTGAAGTCATACAAGCACCATCTGTCACGAAAACATTGGGACATTCATGGAGTTGATTCCATTTATTCAACAAGGATGTTTTGGGATCTTTACCCATGCGGACACCCCCCATTTCATGAATATCATTTCCTGGTCTTCGGTTATTATCGTTTGTCCTGATGTTGGTAAATCCTGCTTTAGAATACATTTCAGTGAATTGCTCAAAAAAGTCCTGAATCATTTTCTCATCATTCTCATCATAATCCACATCAATATTGAGTTGAGGAATCCCACACTGATCGGTCTTTTCCGGATCCAGTGTAACCCGATTGGTTTCTTTTGGAATGGTTTCTCCCATCATATGGGAATTTACTCTCCAAAGTCCATTTTCTTCGGTTTGTAATAAATTCGATTTTAATTGATCTCCAAACCCTTCTCTGTTGGTCTCTCTTGCTGGACTTGCTCCAAATCCAGCAGCATAGCCACGAAGAAAATCCGTTTCTTGTTTGTACACATTTCTAAATCGAGGTACATAATGTGAAGTCGGTTTTGCACCTTCTGTTGTAAACTCAGGAAAACCGTCATAATCTGCATTTATGGTTGCTCGGTAATTGTGAAAGGCTATATATTTTCCAAGAAGCCCATTGTCATTCCCCAAACCATTAGGAAATCTATTTGATTTGGAGTTCAATAAAATCAAATTGGTGTTTAAAGTTGCAGCAGTAACAAAAATTACTTTCGCATAAAAGTCTTCTGAGGTTTTTGTCTGCGCATCAATAACACGTACACCAACCGCTTTGGTTAAAGATTCATCATAGAGAATAGAATGGACTACCGCATTCGGTCTTAGTGTCAAGTTTCCTGTTTTTAGAGCCCATGGAATTAGGGTAGAGTTCACATTAAAATAGCCTCCAAGGGGACAACCCCTTTGACAAATTCTACGACTCATACACAATCCCCTCCCTTGTTCAACATATATAGGTTTGCTTTCGGTCAAATGAGCACAACGCCCGTATATAACATGACGGTCTGTATAATATTTTTTTACCTGCTCACTAAAATAGTTCTCTACTACATTGGATTCCCATGGCTTTAAAAAATCTCCGTCAGGTAAAGTGTCTAAACCGTCTTTATTCCCACTTACCCCAACAAAACGCTCCACATAGGTGTACCAATCCGCTAAATCCTCATACCGAATGGGCCAATCTACAGCATATCCGTCTCGTGCAGGCCCTTCAAAATCAAATGGACTCCAACGTTGAACTTGTCTTGCCCACATAATGGACTTTCCTCCTACCTGATATCCTCGAATCCAATCGAAGGGTTTTACTTGACCATAAGGATGTTCTTTGTCTTTGACAAAAAAGTGTTTCGCGTCTTCTCTAAAAGCATAGCAGCTGCTCGCAATTGGATTTTCCTTGATCTCCTCGGAGGTCAGTCTTCCTCGATGCTTGAATTCCCAGGGTTGCATATGAGTTGTGGGATAGTCCTTGAGGTGTTCTACATTAGGACCGCGCTCTAGCAATAGGGTTTTAAATCCTTGTTCACTAAATTCCTTTGCTGCCCATCCTCCGGACATTCCAGCTCCAACTACTATGGTGTCATAGGTATTGGTGTTTGTTTTCATGAATTTGTTTTAATGGGAACTCGTCCAAAATAACGGCCAGGCATAAATTCAAAATTAAGGTATTCGGTGAGGTACTCTTCTGAAGTTTCAAAATGAAGCAGACTGTACTTTTTAAGTAGTTTTAGGAAATCTGTCACTAAGGTATTTTCCTCAAATTGATTCCCTATGAATTTGATCTGCTCCTCTTGGGATAGGGTCTCAAAACCTAATTCATGTGTTGGTGAAAGGGCTGTTTCAAAAGCCTCCAATCCTCCAATAAAAATGGCTAACTCTTTGGATGTTCCGCAATCATTAATCATGGTAAGGACAAATTCCACTCGGCTTTCAGGTGTGAGGAATTCAAGTGAATTTTCTTCAAGGATTACATTGCAAATCTGACTCACCAAATTTTGTTTCTCTGATAGAACTAAGGGAAAGTTGGAATATACTTTTGGAGTGGGTAGTACACAGGCATAAGGAAGAAAAAAAACACCTCCTGCAACTAATCCTACATTTCGAATTGCAGTTCTTCTTTTCATAAAAAACTATTCTGCTATACTTCTAAATTCCTTCGTTTCTCTCAAAAATCTCTGTAATCCCCAGTTAGATAAACATTTGCCTCTTCTTCCATAAAAAGTGCTTTTTCACTATCCCAATGAAGGGTTTTATTTGGAAATCTTCCCGCGATAACTCCCAGAAGTATCGTTTCTGTGAGCCTTGCAGAATACGAAAAAGGAGCCGAAACCTTGTCATTTCCGAGGCAGGCATCCACAAACTGATGATAATGTTTCGGTGCATCACGGTTGTAATCGTTTTTTGTGGTTCCTAAAGATCCGTTGGGATCGTATTTTGTAACATCGATTTCTTGGTATTCCCCATCGACAATGTGTCGGGGTAATTCCATAAAATGAGGAAGTAATAAACGTCCTTTTTCCCCAATAAACATGGCTCCCTGTAAAGGAAGTTCATCCCTATTTGGCAACTTCAATTCTTTATTTGCAGCAGGGGCTCCAGGACCATCAGACCATACCCAAGTTAAAGTTTCTGCAGTATAGGGCGTTCCTGGAAAAGTATAGGTAACACTATTATTTTCAGGAAATCCAAAACCGTTGGGTTTTCTACATTTGTTTTTTATGGTCATTGGAACGTCAAGTGCTAGGGCATTGTAGGGGGTATCAAAAATATGGACACCCATATCCCCTAAAGTACCACATCCGTAATCCACTAATTTTCTCCAGTTACCTGGATGATAAACCTTGTCCTTAAACGGACGCTCCGGAGAAGTTCCCAGCCATAGGTTCCAGTCCAAATGATCGGGTATCGGATCGTCCCCTTTGGGAAGTGGGCCGTCATAACCCCAGTTCTTTGGAGACCATGCGTGAACTTTGTGAACTTTTCCAATTATTCCTGACTGTATTAAGAGGGTAGCTAATTTATAATCATAAAACGAATGAACTTGTATTCCCATTTGAGTGATCAAATTCTTTTTCTCGGCCAGTTTACGCATCTCACGCGCCTCAGAAACATAATGAGTTAAAGGCTTTTGACAATATACTGGCTTGTCTAATTCCATTGCCATGAGCGAAGCAGGCGCATGGGTATGATCTGGTGTTGAGACAACTACCGCATCAATTTCTGACTGCATTTCTTTTAACATTACCCGATAATCCGTGTAAGTTTTTGCAGTTGGATAAAGCTTGTGTGCGGCTTCAAGATTTTTTTGATCAACATCACAAAGGGCCACTACGTCAACAGAGGCATGAGAAGCAATGGATTCCAAATCGGCCGCTCCCATACCACCCACCCCAATATGAGCAGTTCTCAAACGATTCTGTGATTTTGAGAGTGCAAAAATTGAGGAGGGAATCAAAGCTGTGCTTGCCAAAGCTGCAGTAGTTTTTATAAATTCTCTTTTTTTCATGATCATTGTAGTTTATCGAGTTAAATATTTTTTGTTTAGAAAAAGACGATTCCACCTTAAATTATAGTCCTAGGAATGTCCCTAAAAAAAAACGAGTAAAAGATAGGGAGAAAAATTTAAATTTACATTTAAACCACAAAAAAGAGTCTTTAAAAAAATGAATCCTCAACCCAGAAAAATCAGCCATTACGGAAAAAAAATGAAAAAAAGAGCATTATTTTTTTTTAATTAATTTTTTATGTAAAAAATCAATATATTTGTTTATAAATTTTAACAAAATGAAACTATTCAAATCTTTCTTGTTTGTTGCCTTCCTAGCAACAATCTCTTTAACCTCAAATGCTCAAACATCAGAAAATCCATGGGCAATTGCCGTTGGCGCAGACTTAATTAATCTTCAGGATAAAAATGTGGAATCAGGCCTTGGCTTTGGAGTTCCAGCATTAAGCCTTTCAAGATACATTGGCGCAGGCTTTTCCGTTGGTGCACAATACGCTTTGGGAAACACAAAAAACAATGGAGTTGATCTTGACTACACCTCTTTAGATGGTGTGATAAAATACAATCTCTCTGAAGGGAATGTACTTCCTTACCTCTTTGCGGGTTATGGTATGAGTAGATTATCCGATGAAAAAACATCCAAAAATGGTTTTTTCCCTTCAACTGATTCAGGACGTACTATACTTGGAGGGGTTGGAGTAAACATTGGTCTAGATGATAACTTTGCAATCAATTTAAGCACCTCCTACAGAGGTGTTACTGAAAATGACATCAACAATCACCTACAACACATAGTAGGTTTGAGCTACAGCTTTGGTGCAGGAGATGCTGACAAAGACGGTGTGCCTGATCAGAAAGACAGTTGTCCAGATGTTCCTGGATTAAAAGAATTTGACGGATGTCCTGACTCCGATGGGGATGGTATTCCAGACAACAAAGATCGATGCCCAGAAGAAGCGGGTACTGAAGCGCTTCAAGGCTGTCCAGATAGTGATGGGGATGGTGTCGCTGACATTGATGATGCTTGTCCAGAAGTTGCTGGATCTGCAGCAATGAACGGTTGCCCTGATAGTGATGGTGACGGTGTTGCGGACAATGTAGATCGTTGCCCTCAAACAGCAGGTGATCCAGCAAACGCCGGATGTCCATGGTCAGACCGAGATAATGACGGTGTTGCAGACAAAGACGATCAATGCCCAGATGATAAAGGTACAGCGGCAAATAATGGATGTCCAGACCAACCAAATGATTTGATCAATTTTATAAATAGTAATGAAAATCGTTTTCTTTTTTCAGTGAACAGCAGTAAACTAAGCGCTGACAATATTAGAATACTTGGAGGACTCAAAGCATTATTAGACAAATACCCCAACACTACAATCACTGTAGAAGGTCACGCCTCTAGTGATGGAAGTACAGCATACAATCAGAAACTCTCTGAGCAAAGAGCCCAATCTTTAAAAAGTTATTTGGTATCTCTTGGGGTCGATTCTAACCGAGTGAAAACTGTTGGTTATGGAGAATCTAAACCGATTGAAGACAATGGCACTATGAAAGGAAGAATATCTAATCGTAGAGCAGAAATCAATAGAAGTGCTAAACTAACAATTAACTAATTCTTAGTTTAACAAAACACAAACCTCCCTTTTTTTGGGAGGTTTTTTTTTATATTCGTTTTAATCAATAATATTCAAATGAAAAGACTTTTTATATTCTCGGTTATCCTTATTGTAAGCAACCTTTCAGCGCAAAACAGAAGTATCCCAGTAGATACTCTAGTAACGACAAATCATACGACAAAAATTAAGGGACAGACAGTTGCTTATCAGGCCCAAACAGGTACACAACCCGTTTGGAATGAGGCAGGAAAACCAATTGCAACTCTATTTTATACCTATTACCATAGAACGGATGTGAAAAATGGATCCGAACGACCGTTGATATTCTCATTCAATGGAGGTCCAGGGTCAGCTTCAGTTTGGATGCATATAGCTTATACGGGACCTAAAATTTTGAATATCGATGATGAAGGATACCCGATTCAACCTTATGGGTTTAAAAGCAATCCCAACTCAATTCTTGATGTTGCTGATATAGTTTTTATTAATCCCGTGAATACAGGCTATTCAAGAATGCTTGAAGTTGATGGAGAAATGCCAGACAAAAAACAATTTTTTGGTATCAATGAAGACATTGCCTATTTAGCGGAATGGCTAACCACTTTTGTGAGTAGGAAACAACGCTGGGAATCACCAAAATATTTAATCGGGGAAAGTTATGGCGGAACACGAGTAATGGGATTGTCTGCTGCTTTACAAGAAAATCAATGGATGTATCTAAATGGAATCATTATGGTTTCTCCTGCCGATTATAAAGTAATACGTGTGGGTGGACCGGTATCCTCTGCACTTAACCTACCCTATTATGCTGCTGCTGCCTGGTTTCACAAAAAACTAGTTCCAGAGTTGCAACAAAAAGATCTTACCGATATGCTTCCAGAGGTTGAAGATTTTGCAATCCAAAGCTTGATTCCTGCACTCGCAAAAGGAGGATTTATTTCTGCTGAAGAAAAAAATACTATTGCACAAAAAATGGCGAAATATTCTGGACTTTCTGTTCAATCTGTTTTGCAAAACAACCTGGATATCCCAACGCAATTCTTTTGGAAAGACCTATTAAGAGACCAAGGCAAAACCATTGGTAGATTGGACTCAAGATATTTAGGAATCGATAGAAAAGATGCTGGAGTGGGTCCAGATTACAATGCGGAACTTACCTCATGGTTACATTCCTTTACTCCTGCGATCAATCATTATATTCAAAAAGAACTGAATTTTAAGACCGATACAAAATACAATATGTTTGGACCGGTGAGACCATGGAATAACGACAACGATAATACCCGTGAGGATTTAAGACGCGCTATGGCTGAAAACCCGTATTTAAAAGTGCTTTTTCAATCGGGTTATTACGATGGTGCAACAACCTATTTCAATGCAAAATACACCATGTGGCAAGTCGATCCCAGTGGTAAAATGAAAGATCGATTTTTCTTTAAAGGTTATCGAAGCGGACATATGATGTATTTGAGAAACGAAGACCTCATCAGTGCAAATGATGACATCCGAACTTTCATCGAATCAACAACATCAAAAGGAAAACCTGCTAAATATTAGACATCACAACGGCGAATGGCGTCTGCCAAAGAGTCGAGTCCGTTGTTGTCTCTTTCTTTAGGAATAAATTCTTGGGCTACATAGCCTTCAAAACCAGACGCTACAATTGCTTCCATAATTGCAGGATAATACAACTCCTGTGATTCATTAATTTCATTTCTTCCTGGAACACCGGCAGTATGAAAATGTCCGTAATATTCTTTATTCTCTCGTATGGTATGGATTACATCCCCTTCCATAATTTGCATGTGATAGATGTCGTATAATAATTTAAAATTAGGTGACCCTAGTGCTTTGCATAAGGCAACTCCCCATTCTGAATTATCACACATATAATCGTTGTGGTCTACTTTTGAATTTAAAAGCTCCATTTGTAAGATTACTCCATGTTTTTCTGCTAATGGAATGATTTCACTCAGCCCTTCTACACAATTCTGAAGTCCTGTTTTATCATCTATCCCTCTTCGGTTCCCACTAAAACAAATAAGATTTGTCCATCCTGCATCAGCAACCATGGGAATATGGCGTTTGTATTGCTTAATTAATTCAGCGTGATATTGAGGATCGCACCAACCTTGAGTTAGATTTCGAGTTGCAATTCCTTCAAGGTCTCCGTAACACATCGTTGAAATAAGTCCGTATTTTTTTAAGGTATCCCAACCTTCCGCTCCAACCAAATCAATTCCAGTCAATCCCATCTTTTTAGCCTCTTGAGCTAGTGTTTCAAGAGGGAGGTCTCTAAAACACCACTGACAGACAGAATGCTTAATGTTGCCCTTCAAAGGAACCAATTCTTTAGTAGAATCGTTTAATTCAACTTTAGGCATGGCTAAAGCCCCAGATCCTAACGCAATAGTTTTAATTGCCTTACGTCGATTGATGTTGTTATTTGAATCCATAAACTCGTTCTTTTTTTTACAATTTAAAAATATTTATTCAATTCGCTCAAGGCTCTTTTCCCACTCCCATGCACTTTTAAGTGCTTCCTCCAAGCTGTATTGGGCCTTCCATCCGATTTTTGTTTTAATTTTTGAGGCATCTGCATAAGCCGCTACCGTATCCCCTGGACGAGGATCAGCAAACTCATAAGGTACTTTTTTTCCTGTTGCCTTTTCAAATGCATTGATTAATTCTAATACGCTTACCCCCTTTCCTGTTCCTACATTATAAACTTCACAGGAATCCGAGTTTTGATTCTTTAAAAGATAGTCCAAGCTTGCAATATGAGCTTCAGCCAAATCCATAACATGAATGTAATCCCTCAAACATGTTCCGTCCGGAGTATCATATGTAGAACCAAAAACTCGAAGTACAGGACGAATTCCTCTCACTGTCTGTGTGAGAAAAGGGACTAAATTCTGCGGAACTCCTTTGGGAAATTCTCCGATTTTGGAAGACGGATGCGCTCCTATTGGATTAAAATACCGAAGCAAAATTGCATGAAAACCCTCGTAGGCTTGACAGCAATCTTCAATGATTTGTTCACCAATTTTTTTAGTATTTCCATAAGGTGAAGTAGGGGGTTTTAAGGGTTCACTTTCACTAATTGGAAGCGTTTCTGACTGACCATAAACCGTACATGACGAACTAAAAATAAAAGGAATTGATTTTAAAACAGCATACTTTAGTAATTTTTGAAGGCCGCCTAAATTATTGTCGTAATATTTTAATGGTGCTTCAACACTCTCACTCACCGATTTATGTGCTGCAAAATGGATTACCCCTCCGATGTCATGAAATTCATCAAACACAGCTTTTAGATTGTGTTCATCGCAAACATCCATTTGTTTGAATATGGGGCGTGTCCCAGTGATTGATTCAATCCCGTCCAAGACTTCAAGTCGCGTATTATCAAGGTTATCTATGACAATAACCTCAATCCCTTTTTGCAAAAGAAGTGAGGTAACATGTGAGCCAATATAGCCCAATCCTCCGGTTATAAGTATTTTCAAGAATTCTTATTTATGTCAATTCCCAGCCTTTTCTATAGGTTCGGCCTACAAATTGATTTGCTGTTTCTAAGTTTTTAATTTTCATTGAATCTCCATCCCAAAGTAATTTTTTCCTTCCAACAAATTCTACACGACCTTGACTGTTTTCCTCTCTAAGCATATAACTCCGAATGGCTATATTACCCATAAGTACGGTTTCTGTCAAGGGACCAGAATAATCGAATGAAGAGGTCAACGATAAGTGTTCGGCACTATTAAAACCGGCTTTACAAGCATCCACCCATTGACGTTGATGTCCAAATTCCGGTTCGTCAATACGTACTTTTTCTCCTGTAACTGCAGCCTCTCCTTTAACATATAAGGTAGGTTTTTCACCATACGCATCACATGTTATTACTCCTTTGTCCCCGATCATAAATACACCGTTAGGTTCAATGTCTACATTGTCAGGCAGGAGCTCTGGATGAAATGGTTTTATTCCACCATCATACCAAGTCATTTGAATTCGAGAATTATTTTTTTCTGTCGCATCAAAATGCATAGAAACACTTGAAGCTGGCGGACAACCTTCAGGATAGTAGTTTGGTGTCCACATTTTTTCATAGACAGAACCTACACTACATTCCACATCTGTTGGATATTTAAGGCCCAAAGCTTTAAAAGGAATGTCAATCAAATGACATCCCATATCGCCTAATGCGCCCGTTCCAAAATTCCACCAACCCCTCCAATTAAAAGGATGCATTTCAGGTATAAAATCTGTCTCTTTTGAAGGTCCTAACCATTGGTCCCAATTTAAAGAATCGGGTCTGGAAGCAGCATTTGGTGTGGGCATTTGCCCTCCTTGAGGCCATACGGGTCTATTCGTCCAAACTTCTACTTTTGTAATGGTTCCAATACGGCCCTCGGAAATCCATTTCTGAATTTGTAATTGATCTGGATTTGATGCTCCTTGATTCCCCATTTGACTGACAATCTTTTTTTCTCTTGCCATCTCTGTGAGCAATCGGGCTTCATAAATGTTATGTGTCAACGGCTTTTGAACATAAACATGCACTCCTCTTTGCATGGCATAAACTGCTGCCCCTGCATGATTGTGATCTGGTGTGGAAATCGTTACCGCATCGATATCTTTTTCTTTATCGAGCATTCTTTTGTAATTCTCATAGAATTTAGCCTCTGAAAATTTGTCTGTTGATCTGGAGATACCATTTTTACCCGAAGTATCGACATCACAAAGTGCAATTACACGTTCTCTTCCGTTCACTGAAGCATTGCTAATGTCACTAGCTCCTTTCCCTCCAGCGCCTATTGCCGCAAGAACTAATTGATCACTAGGTGCAGTATATCCAATCCCTCCGAGTACGTGTCTAGGAACGATAAAAATACTGGAAGCTGCTAACGTATTTTTAACAAAGGTTCTTCGTTTTATTGATTTCGAATTTGATTTTTTAAATGGCATAATTGTTTTTTTAGTAAAACTAAATGTACAAAAAAAATCAAATCAAAAAGATTGCTATCAGGGTGCAATAAAAGAACCCTTCCAATCCTCACTGGATAGAAATATGGCTCGAAGATGGTTAGGTCGTTTTAACTTTAAATACTCCAATTCATATGCCTTGAAGACTAATTTCGTAAAATGCCCTTTTTCGTAGTCATGCCTTATCAACTCTGGAGCAAGGATTGGCTCGCCTGGAGCAAAAACACAACTGTAATCCTTTTTTGAAGGCTCAGGAAGTTGAGTGTATTGTTCTATGGCGTTTGAGGTTTCATAGAGCTCAACTTTAATTCTCAATTGAAGAAATTGATGGGTGTCGTAAAATAAAAATTCTGCTCTTGGATCATTTGCCAACTCTTTGATTTTATCAGAACGCGTATCGGTAAAGAGTGTAATTAAAAACTTCGTTTCGTCAAATGCTCTCAGCACAACGGTCCTCAAATGAGGCGTCCCGTCTAATGAGGTTGTTGCCAATGTGCAATAACGAAAAGGATGTTTTTTATGCTTTAAAGCACTGCTCAGCTGTTTTTTGGAATCGTCCAGGAGGGAATTAAGCATTACGACTTGTATTTGTTCAACCAAGCTTGGGTTCTTACAACCGCGTTTTCTTCAATATTTCCCCAAAACAAATTGATGTCTGCAAAATGATAATTTTTAACAAATGATAACAAAAAACGTTTGGGAATCCGAGGCACGCTTGACCATATCATTCCGTCAATTACCTGGATCGAAAGACTTTGAGGGTATATTTTTTTATCCGAATTTAATACACCTAAATGGGCGGTATTGTCCGAGTACATATCATTATTCCATGTCAGTGGATTGGTCGCTATACCTCCCTTATACCATTGATTGTACTTTTTTGGAAGTTTATTATTCTTGTAAGTGTTCCAACTTACAAAGCCTCCTATACTTTCTGGGGTGTTTAAAGCTGGAATATTTTTAAACATTGAGGGTTCAATTTTTACTCCAATCAAATACGCTGCAATAAGTTGGTTCTGGAGAGGTTTTCCATCAAAAAAATCCTGAACCAATCGTTTGGCGTGGAGTGAACCCTGACTGTGTGCAGCAATGATGATGGGCTTCCCTTGATTGTGATGAGTCAAATAATATTCAAAGGCGCTTTTGATATCCTCATAAGCAAGTTTCCCTGCCTCAACCCCTTGTAATGCGAAAGAATCAACAAAAATTCGATAGTGGGCTTGGCGGTAAAAAGGCATGTATAGATTGGCCGCTTTACACCAGGCGGAAGCTTGGAAGGCAGCTGACTTTTCTAAAACGTTGGCTCGAATATTTTGCTGTCGATAATCAGCATTCCAAGCGGGATTTTTTTTGTCTGTAAATAACGTAGGGTAGATAAAAAAAACATCTGCGGGTTTGGTCTCTTGAGGTCCAATGATTTCTTGAAGCGCAGTAGGTAATTGATTCGGTAAAACTGCCCATTGATCCGTTTGACTGTAATCGGGTTTTGGTGGTGCTGTTGCTATTTTGAATTCAGAAGTTTTATACATGGGTTTGCAAGAAAGGAAAAAGAGTATTCCTCCAAGTACAACAAAACTCTTCTTCATTTTTTTTTTACAAAGGTATGAATTGTAGTTTTAAATTCGGATGCGACTTATTCCCGAGAACTTACGGCTGTTTTTATTGTAGAAAAGAATAATTACATTTACAAAAAAAAGTCATGAACAATACATTCTTAATGATAAGCTGCCTAAGTCTTCTCTTTATTTCAGCTTGTCAGAATACCCCAAACAAACCAAAAGAAGAACCCATAACCCTTGAAGTACAAGTGGAACGCAGTGAAAATTCCTCAAAGGCTACCGTAACTACAAAGAAAATAAAGAACGGCCAAGTTTCAGAAGAAATTCAAGTATTTGAGGGAACACATGAAGAAGTAATGAACAAAGTAGCTTTACTTACAGATAAGAATGGAAATGATTCGCCTGAAAAAGAAATCGAATTGAAAATGGTGAAAAAAATTCAGTTCCAACTTAACCCTAAAAGTGGAAGCGAAACTGAAGGTTCTGTAACGCTAACAGAAGAAGACGGACAAGTCACTTTTGAGGCTACCATCTATGGATTAAGCGAAGGAACTCATGCAATCCACCTTCACGAAAAAGCAGATTGTTCTTCTGAGGATGGTAAATCTACTGGAGGACATTGGAATCCAACTTTTGAAAATCACGGTGCCTGGGGCGCTGAAAACGGATTTCATAGAGGAGATATTGGAAATTTTACAGCAAATGCCGCTGGAGAAGGTAGAGTCGAATTTTCTACGGATCTCTGGTGCTTAGATTGTGAGGATTCCATTAAAAACATTATGGGGAAAGCTGTAATTGTTCATCAGGGAACGGATGACTTGATTTCTCAACCCTCAGGGGATGCGGGTGCAAGAATAAGCTGTGCAGGAATCATTTATTGATTTACCTCCCATTTCCGTAAAAGATTTAGCTTTTCTTGGGCTTCAAGTTCTTCTTTGGAAATCACTTTAAGAAAAGAGGGATGTTGTTCAATTGCATATTGAATTTGTTCAAGTATAGAATCGACACTATCCTTTTCATAGTCAATTTTTAGGGGTTCTTTAATTATCATCGATTGGAGAATCCCTCTCTTTTTTATCATTAGCCCTTTTTTATCAAACGATCGTCTAAAACCGTCAATGACGATAGGAATAACAATAGGTTTATATTTTTTTATAATATGAGCTGTTCCTTTACGAACTGGCTTAAACGGCTTGGTTGTGCCTTGTGGAAATGTGATCACCCAACCGTCCTCTAGGGCTACGCCGATGTTTGTAATGTCACTCATTTTAACTTGTCGATTTACCTCTACTCCATTTTCTCTCCATGTACGTTCTATGGATACGGATCCAGCATAAGCAAGTATTCTTGGCAAAAGTCCTGCGCTCATGGTCTCTTTTGCAGCAACGTAATACAGATTTAATTTTGGATTCCAGAGATAACCTACATTTTTTATGCTGTCTATCCTTCCACTTAAACTGGCGTTAAACACATGAAACATAGCTACTACATCCGCAAAATACGTTTGGTGATTTGAAATGAAGAGGACATTCCGATCGGGTAGGTTTTTAATAATCTCCGAGCCTTCAATGTGTAATTGATTGAAACCGCGATATCTTCGGTGAGTCATAAACCCCAAATAACGAATGAGCCACTTCTTTAATATCAGATAATGCCCGAAGGGATTTTTTTTAAACATAGATTGAAATCCATAAATCAGCCAAATATAGAATATTTTCTATAGGCGACTTTCTAAAAAAATCTTAAATTCAAATAAGATCATCGCGGTAGCTCCCCAAATAATGTGTTCCTCAAATTTATAACATGGAACGCTTCTGCTGGAGGAGAATCCCATTTGTATCTGCTGCTGTTCAACCTTGAATTCAATCAATTGTTCAATAGGTAATTCCAAATGTTGAGCAACCTCTCTTGAATCCAATTTAAAAGAAGGATACTGGGACTGGGCCACAACAAATGGACTTACGAGAAAATTACTTGGTGGAATATACGTAGGTGTCAGTGATAAGAGGGGTTCGGAAGTGGACAATTCGACTCCCAATTCTTCATTACACTCTCTTAAAGCCGTTTGCCAAATCGAATCGTCCTCAAGGTCTTGCTTACCCCCAGGCAAACTAATCTGACCGGCATGTACCCCTTCATAGTTGGGTCTTTTTATTAACGAAAGGTGCATGGCCCCATCTTTAGGATAGCAAAAAATTAATACCCCTGCTTTACGGGCATTGGGAAAGTCGGAGGGTTTTTTTTGTAAAAACTTCAGACGTTCTTTGTTAGGAGCCAATTCTTCAGCTATCAATTTTCCTGATAAATTGAAATCTTTTACATTTGAAAAACAATCGGTAAATTTTTGATAATTCATGCTTAAAACAAAAATAATCATTCTCTTTCTTGGTCTCGGATTTCTTTTGAATCAATGTCAAGAAGAAAACAAAAAAAATAGGAGTACAAAATCTTCAAATTCAAATCAAGAAAATCCTCAATCAAAGAAAGACGAATTGGTAACGGGCATAGAAACTTCAAAAAACAACCAACCTGAATCAAAAGAATTAGAGCCTCTTTTGTTAAATGATCAAAATGCAATTCCTTTCCTTTTTGAATATCAAAAAAATCACTCAGAAAATAAAGTGCGAATTTCTACTCGCTTTGGAGACATCGACCTTGAACTCTATCAAAACACACCCTATCATCGTGCCAATTTTGTTTTTTTAACCAAACAAGGCTATTTTAATGGGAGTACATTTCATCGAGTAGTCCCCGGTTTTATCATCCAAGGGGGAAATTCTGATCGGACAGAAACCGCGGAGAAAAGAAGAAAAATTGGGAAATACCTCTTACCTCCCGATACCCGAAAAGGAAACCAGCATCACAGAGGGGTAATTTCGATGCCCAGTAGTGAAATTGAAAACCCTCACAAACTTGCCTCTCCTTATGAGTTTTTTATAGTTCAGCAAAGTCCAGGAGCTTATCACCTTGATGGATCCTACACCGCCTTTGGCAAAGTGATAAAAGGAATGGATGTTGTTGATAAAATCAATCAACAACAAATAGACGATAGAGAAGCTCCCTTAACCAATATTCACATGGAAGTTTCCATTCTAGAATAGGTTATACCAATAGACCGTTGTTTTTTTAGTTCAAAAAAAGATTAAAATAGTGTCAATTGTAACTGTATATAGTTTTTTCTTATTAATTTTATAAAAACAATAGCTTATGACACTTACCCAATTGAAATACACCTTAGCGGTTGCGGAAGAAGGAAACTTTACACAAGCCGCTGAAAAGTGTTTCGTAACCCAACCTACTCTTAGCATGCAGGTTCAAAAATTGGAAGAAGAATTAGGAATACAACTTTTTAACAGAAAAGCAAAGCCAATCACCCTTACCCCTGTTGGAGAAAAGATAATTTCTCAAGCAAAAATTATTTTAGAGGAAGCCAAAAGGATGGAGGATGTAGTTTCTACTGAAAAAGGAGTTGTAGAGGGTCATTTTAGACTAGGAATCATCCCAACAGTGATGCCTACCCTATTGCCCATGTTCTTAAAAACTTTTTTCAAGAAATACCCTAAGGTGGTTCTCAAAATTGAAGAACTCAATACAGCTTCCATAATTGAGGAGCTTAGCCTTGGTAAATTGGATGCAGGCATAGCGGCAACCCCTTTGGATCATTCACAACTCATCGAAAGACCACTTTATTATGAACCTTTTGTGGGGTATATTCCTTCTTCACACCCCTTATCCACCATTAAAAATCTAGAGGTAGAAGACCTTGAAACCATGGATGTTCTGGTATTGGAAGATGGACATTGTTTTCGCGAGCATGTTCTAAAACTGTGTCAAACCTCCAGAGGATCGAAATCCTTTGACCTAAAAAGTGGAAGCTTTGAAACACTCATCCATTTAGCTAATGAAGGCATGGGCATGACCCTTTTACCCTACCTACAAACTTTAGCCCTCTCCGAAAAGAATAAAGAGAATCTTCGGTACTTTAACAGCCCGGAACCTGCCAGAGAAATAAGCATGATTCACAGTAAAAACTTACTTAAAATTCCAATCATTGAAGCATTATCAGGAACCATTGAAGGTGTGCTCCGCGGCGCCATTCAATTTGATAATATTAAAGTAATTACCCCAAGGTAATTGTCCCAAAATCGCTGAGTTCAATGGACTGCAATTGGGTTTTGTCCTCTATATAGGAGCGAACCCACTTCCCTAGCTCCAGACGCTCATGAGGGTTTAAAAAACGATAGGCTTTTATCAATTCCTTTTTAAATAATTCCGCATCAAAACTTACTTTTTTTAGAATTGATCTGTGGTATTTAAAATTTTTTGACATCGCTGTAATTATTTGATTTTTGAAATTATAAAGATTAATCCGCTTAAAATGTTGGGAAAATGTTAAAAATAAAATTTAATACTATGTTATGCATAGTTCTATCTTTTATTTATATATTTGCAATGCCTATAAGTTCATCATATGAAAATAGAAAACACTACCGCTCAAATGCGAAAAGGAATTTTAGAGTTCTGTATACTCTCCCTTATTTCAGGAAGGGATTTATATACCTCTGAAATTTTAGAATCTCTTAAAAACGGAAAAATGGTTGTTGTAGAGGGAACGGTATATCCTCTTCTTACCCGATTAAAGAATGCTGACCTTTTGCAATACCGATGGGAAGAATCCACTTCAGGTCCACCAAGAAAGTATTATTCCATAACGACCAAAGGCAAATCCTTTTTATCCGAACTCCAACAAGTTTGGAATGAACTTAACAAAGCAGTAATCCATATCACTAAAAATAATCCCAATGAATAAAACAGTCAATATTAACCTTGCGAGCACTTTCTTCCATATCGATGAAAACGCCTATAAAAAATTACAATCCTATTTAAATTCTCTTGAAAAAGGATTTAAAAACACCATGGGAAAAGAAGAGATTCTTAAAGACATTGAAGCACGTATCGCAGAGTTATTTCAAGAAATGAAAACCAATTCTGACTATGTCATCAATGAATCTAATGTTGAAAAGGTCATTTCAATTTTAGGAGAACCCGAAGATTTTATGTCAGACGATGAGGATACAACACCCCCTAAAGAAAGTTCACATAAAAAACTCTACCGTGATCCTGAGGACAAGTATATTGCAGGAGTTGCCTCAGGCTTAGGATATTACTTTGGTTTAGACACCTCATGGATTCGTGTCTTATGGTTACTATTAATCCTTTTTTCTGGGGGTACTTTTCTACTCATTTACTTTTTATTCTGGATACTCGTTCCTATAGCAAAAACTACCGCCGACAAACTAAAAATGAAAGGAGAACCTGTAAACATCTCCACCATTGAAAAAAAAATTAAACAAGAATTTGAAGAGGTCTCCTCAAAAATAAAAGATATTGACTACGATAAAGCGTCCAAAACTTTAAAAAAAAATCCAAAGATTTTTTCGGGTTTTTAGAAGAGGTTCTCAAAACAATTCCTAAAATTATTTTTAAACTTATTGGCTTTTTGTTTGTTCTCGTCTCAACAATTACCATCATTGGGCTGTTTATAGGCGGACTGGTTTTACTCTTTTTCGGTACGCTGATCTGGCCCTTTCACCTTTTTGATTTTGGTCTATTCCCCAATGCATTTTGGATGATTGCTGTCTTTTTATTTTTACTTATTCCTTTTTTGTTTTTATTTTCATTGGGGATACGAATTTTACGAGGGCATTCCAGTACTTTTGGAACTGTGGGTCGTTTTGTTCTCCTGGGACTTTGGATCATGTCCATTATTTCATTTGTTTGGATGTCCTCAAACACCATAAGAAATCAAAGAATAACGGCTACAAAATCGATCATACAGCCATTAGATATCTCTATAAAAGACACTTTATTTATTAGTGTTTGGGATACTGATTTTAAATCAGCGGCATGGGAATTCAAAAAAACAAAACCGTTTCGAAGGATATTCCGCGAATTTGATGAAAATGTTTCCATTATAAAACTATCCATTCAAGGAAGTAACGACTCCAAATCCCATTTAAAATTAAATACCTCAGCCAAAGGATACGATCAGAAAAAAGCACAAGAAAATGTGGAGGCCATTAACTACGATTGGAACCTAGAAGAAAACGTACTCTACTTAGGTAATCATTTCGATGAAGAAAAAAGAACATTTTTTGGATCAAATAAAATTGATCTGACCCTACTTCTTGCTGAGGATCAAATTTTTTATTTAAACACCAATTTAGGCAATATGCTCACCAAATCGATTGATAACGACCAAGGTTTGCGTCCTTACAGGACAACGGGGCACTATTGGAAGATGCGCGCTAATGAATTGGAATGCCTGGATTGTAGCGAGAATCAATCCAGATTAGAGCTTCAGTATCAAGACGATAAAGGCAAAGAAAAACTTCATCTTGAAGTCGATGAAAACGGAATTCAACTTAAAACAAAATAAAGTTTGAAGAAAGCCCGATTCAGGTTTGCAATAACTCTATTAAATGTTATATTTGCGCACACTTTTTTCGGGGTGTAGCGTAGCCCGGTCATCGCGCCTGCTTTGGGAGCAGGAGGTCGCAGGTTCGAATCCTGCCACCCCGACATACTAGTACCGACCTTAATTCGGGATGTGGCGCAGCCTGGTAGCGCACACGCATGGGGTGCGTGGGGTCGCAGGTTCAAATCCTGTCATCCCGACTTTTTTCTTCCCTTTTTATTTCTTATTTCAATACTGAAATAACATCTTTTCCCCTAACCATTATGGAATAGCCTAGCTTCTCCAAATAGGATCGACACTCTTTTTTCGTGTTTGTATCGAAATTCACTTCCTCGTAAATAATCACTTCTGGCAGTAGGTTTTTGATTTCCAATAATTTAATGATCTCAAAATCATACCCTTCGGTATCTATAGCCAAGAGGTTGATTTTTTTTCCCTTGAACTTTGCTAATAAACTTGACGGACTGATGGTTTTGATTTTGATCGGTTCTATCCAGGCATCATAATCAGTTGGATCAGGAAGCTTTAACCCTTCTTTCTTTGCCTTTTTTTGAATGGTACCGTCTTTTATCCGATCGATAAGAACCTTCTTGTTAAATGAAGACAAACCATTTGCCCAACGCTCTTTACTTACAGCAAGCGTATAGAGCTCTGCCCATCCATCATTTTCTGCCAAGGCTGCATTAACCGTTTGTATCTCCGGTCGCTTGGCATGAATTTTAGTCAATAAATTGTCGTGAACATAAGGCTGTGGTTCTACCATAACTCCCTCCCAATCATCGCGCTTAATGAATTTCTGCAAGGGATCATAGATAAAACCATCGTTGGCTCCAATTTGTAAAAACACGACATGATCCTTACTTTTTGAATACTGATCAAGGAATTCGGACAGGGTGTTTTTTGGAGGCGTGTACAGGTACTTATAAAAAAATAAATAAAAACTATTCTCTTGAGCGCAGAGAGTAAACCTTAAACGATTGTAGCTCTTTTTTAAATAAAAGGTAAAATTCAATGGTATTCATTTTAGAAAATGAAGGTACTAGTTTTTACTGAATACACCGTTCAAAAATTGGGAGAAGCCCATAAAACAATTTGACAGGACTAACCCATGTTCTTCACTGTAAAGTTTCAATCTATTAAACATAAAATTCATTTTAAAATCCTAATTTGACCTTTCTAAGCAAAAACATAATTTTTGTTTTCGAATAAAAAGGAAGGAAAGTGAAAAAAGATCTGATAGATGTTGTTTACACATGGGTAAATGGAAATGATCCGAAGCACTATCAAAAAAGAATTTCTCACCTACCTCAAAGCAATAAACTTCCTGCTGGCGCTCAAAAGACCCGATTTGGCAATGTAAATGAACTTTACTATTCCCTTTTTTCCATCTTTACATTCGCCCCATTTGTTAATAAAATCTATATCATCACCGATGGTCAAAAACCCGAACTCGAGGGAATTTTTTCCGCTTGGTTTCCAAAAAGAAAAAAGGATGTAGAAATTATTGATCATCAAGAGATTTTTGAGGGTTATGAAACACACCTCCCCACATTTAACAGTAGAACTATAGAAAGTATGCTTTGGCGAATAAAAGGGCTCGCTGAAAAATTTGTTTATTTCAATGACGATATGTTTTTGGTTCGACCCATAAAAAAAGAAGATTGGTTTATTGGCGACACTCCTGTACTGCGAGGTAAAAAAACTTTAGCCCCTTTCTTCCATATTTTTTGGCAGCATATTCAACTCCAACTAAATTCGAATGCCCAAATCCGCCCCTCCTATCATTTAGGACAATTCAATGCTGCAAAAGTTGCTGGGTTTCAAAAAACTTATTTTGTGTTTAGCCACACTCCACATCCCATCCTCAAGGAAGATGCAAAAGCTTTTCTTGAACTCCCTAAAAAAATTATTGACCAACAACTTCAATTCAAGTTTCGTCATTACAGTCAGTTCAATTTTCTTTCTTATTGTTATCACTTGGCACTTCAAAAAAACCGAAACCCTATAGCTCCTTTGGCACTTTCCTACCTTCAGCCTGCAAAAAGAAATAAAAATTATATCGAGAACAAACTGATGCGATGTGAAAATAAGGAAGAGATTAAATTTATGTGTGTTCAAAGTCTTGACCTCTGTTCCAAAACAGAACAAAACAAAGTTCTGGATTGGCTCTACAAAAGGTGCCTCTTCCATCTTGAAAAAAATAGTCCTATTGAGTGAACCCTGTCTTGCTATTGGTTTTGATTTTTGTAAGTTAAAAGTTTAACGTAAAAATTCAAGTCGTTTTTTGTCTCTTTAATAGCGCTCTTTTGTACATTTGATTTTCACATAATTTACATACCAATGAAACGTCTTTTATCCGTAGTTTTCTTCACCTTTATTATCACCATGGGCTGTGCACAAGACAACCCCCCATTTATTGAAACCCCCACAGCGCTAAATTATACCTATGAGACAGTAGTTGATGGAATTGAAATCCCATGGGGAATGGCATTCATTCAAGCCAATGATTTTTTAGTTACAGAAAAATCCGGTATTCTCTATCGTGTTAAGGATGGGGTAAAAAGCAGTGTGGATGGTCTTCCCGAAATTTATGTCAGAGGGCAAGGAGGACTTTTGGATGTAGCACTTCACCCAGATTTTAGTAATAACAACATTATTTACATGACATTGAGTGCCAATACCGAAGAAGATGATGAGGGGGGGAATACCTCACTTTACTGTGCCAAACTCAACGGAACAAGTCTTGAAGAGGTAAAGTTGCTTTACAAAGCCACACCCAACACAAAAAAAGGTCAGCACTGGGGTTCACGAATTGTTTTTGACCAAGAAGGTCATGTCTATTTCTCAATTGGTGATCGAGGAGATCGTGATGTAAACCCTCAAGATGTCACTAGAGATGGAGGAAAGATTTACCGACTGAATTTAGACGGAAGCATTCCAAAAGACAATCCCTTCGTAGGACAAGAAAATGCCAAAGAAGCGATTTTCTCTTATGGGCATCGTAACCCACAAGGAATGACTGTTCATCCTAAAACAGGACAAGTATGGGAAAATGAGCACGGACCTCAAGGAGGTGATGAGATCAACATCATTCAGTCCGGTGTAAACTTCGGCTGGCCAGTAATTACTTATGGCATCAACTACAGCGGTACACCCATCACAGACAAAACCTCTATGCCCAATATGGCACAGCCTTTTTACTATTGGGTACCTTCTATTGCGCCAAGTGGAATGGCTTTTTCGAGCTCGGGAGTTTACGAAGACTGGAAGGAGGATTTATTTGTTGGTTCATTAAAATTTGAATATTTAGAGCGCTTGATCATCGAAAATGACAAGGTTGTAAAAAGAGAAAAAGTTTTAGATAAAATAGGGCGTGTAAGAAATGTAGTCGAAGGAACGGATGGATATTTATACCTAGCAGTTGAAGGTAAAGGAATCTTAAAAATTGTACCTAATAAATGAAAATTTTCTTAGCCTCATATCTCCTATTGGTCTTGTTTCTAGCGGGTGGAATGTTTGCTAACAAGACGAAAGAACAAAGCATAGAAGACGGTCAAGAAATCTATCAGGACTTTTGTGTGCAATGCCATTTAGCCGATGGTACTGGAGTTTCAGGTGTATTTCCTCCACTAAAGGCTTCCGATTATCTCTTTGAAAATATTGAAAAAAGTATTGCCGGGATTAAATACGGACTTAAAGGAAAAATCACGGTAAACGAGGAGGATTACGATGGGGTGATGCTCAATCAGGGTTTGGAGGAGGAGGAAATTGCTGATGTCATGAACTACATCCTCAATAGCTGGGGTAACAGTCATGAAGAACAAATCACAACAGAACAAGTTGTTGAAATTCCAAAATCAGTTTTGGAATAATGGACAAACGCTCCATTTGGGAACGTATAAAAAAGGCAAAAAAGCCCTATTATGTCTATGGGAGTATTTTGATTGGATTCCTCGTTTGGATGTTTTTTCTCGATACCCACTCTTGGACCCTACATTCTGAACTCAATCAAGAAATAGATCGTCTTGAAAAAGAAAGAAAAGTCCTCCGAGAAGTCATTCAAAATGATCAAAAAACCATTGAAATTCTAAAAAATCAAGATAGTCTTGAGCGATTTGCGAGAGAGAATTACGGCCATAAAAAATCAAACGAAACGATTTTTATCATTGAATCTTCGGATTCAATAGAACAGAAGTAGGCTGAACACAAGTGGTCCTGAAACAATCCTCAAAAGTATCCCTGAATCTTTTTTAACGGTTTAATTAGTCGTATTTTTAACCCCTGAATTAAAGAATAAATGGGTAAAATTATTGCCATTGCAAATCAAAAAGGGGGTGTTGGCAAAACCACTACGGCCATCAATCTTGGTGCTGCTTTGGGTGTTTTGGAAAAAAAAGTATTGCTCATTGATGCAGACCCCCAAGCAAATGCAACTTCGGGACTGGGAATTGATGTGAATTCTGCTAAATACGGAACCTATCAATTGTTAGAACACAGCATTAAAGTTAAAGATGCTATTTTGCATACCCAAAGTCCAAATTTAGATTTAATTCCCTCTCATATCGATTTGGTTGCCTCAGAAATTGAACTGGTGGACAAGAAATCCAGAGAGTATATGCTCAAAAAAGCTTTAGTTCCTATAAAAGACGAATACGATTATATCCTAATTGATTGTGCTCCTTCTTTGGGTTTAATAACTTTAAATTCTCTAGTTGCTGCAGACGCAGTTATCATTCCCATTCAATGTGAATACTTTGCTTTGGAAGGACTCGGAAAACTCCTTAACACGATTAAAAGTGTTCAAAAACTACACAACAAAGAATTGGATATTGAGGGTTTGTTGTTGACTATGTACGACACCCGTCTTCGATTATCCAATCAAGTGGTAGAAGAAGTGAAAAAACATTTTGGGAAAATGGTATTTAAAACCATCATTCAAAGAAACATTCGACTCAGTGAGGCTCCCAGTTTTGGAGAAGATATTATCAGTTACGATGCCTCCAGTCGAGGTGCAAAAAGTTATTTATCTTTAGGGGGCGAAATTATCAAACGAATAAAATAGGTACGCATGGCAAAATCAAATCGAAAACAAGCATTAGGTCGCGGATTATCTGCCCTACTCAATGATTCTGACAATGCCATAGAATCCATACACGACAAAAATGCAGATCAAGTTATTGGGAGTATTATTGATCTTGATTTAGAAAAAATTACGACGAATCCCTTCCAACCCCGAACTCATTTTAATGAAGAAGCCCTTGAGGAATTAAGCCATTCGATTAAAGAAATGGGAGTTATTCAACCCATAACCGTTCGTAAAAAAGGAAAGAGTTTTGAATTAATTGCTGGAGAACGCCGATTTAGAGCTTCTCAAATGGCTGGTTTGGAAACTATTCCCGCCTATGTTCGCTTGGCAGACGATCAGGAATCGCTGGAAATCGCATTGGTTGAAAACATTCAAAGAGAAGATTTAGATCCCATAGAAATCGGACTCTCTTATCAACGACTCATTGAAGAAATTAATCTAACTCAAGATCAACTCAGTATCCGAGTAGGAAAAAAAAGATCGACCATCACCAATTACATGCGTTTACTGAAACTGGATCCCATAATTCAGACAGGCATCCGAGACAACTTTATCAGTATGGGTCATGGACGGGCATTAATCAATATTGATTCTCCCAAAGAACAGATCAAACTCTATAAAATTGTAGTTAAAAAAGGGCTTTCTGTAAGGGAAACCGAGGCCTTAGTGAGAAAATCTAAGGATCCTAAAACCTCGACTGCCTCAGTATATCAACCTGCCTATATCGAACAAGCTGCAAAAGAGCTTCAAGGATATTTTGACACCCCTGTTACGGTGACTTCGAATGGACATGGTCAAGGGCAACTCAAAATTAATTTTGAATCACAAGAAAAGTTACAGCATATCTTAAACAAAATCAAAGGTGAGCTATAAACTCCTTTTTATTACGGGTTGTCTCCTCTTCACCAGCGTTGTTATGGCTCAGGAAATCCCTGAAGAAGAAGAGAATGAAAATCGTGAGTTAAATACAATTGTAATTCCTGATTCAATGGCTTACGCAAAAAATTATTCCCTTCGTATCCAACGATTGATTAACGATCCTTTAACTCCCTCAAAAGCTGCATTTTATTCCGCCATCATTCCCGGTTTGGGACAAGCCTATATCGGTAAAGCTTGGAAAGTACCCATTGTTTATGCAGCGATGGGAACTTCTTATTATTACTTTAATTTACAAAACAAGCAAATGAATGAATACCGTACAGCCTATAAACAAAGGTTAAATGGAATATTCAACGACCGTTTTTTAGAAAAAGACATTCCCATTACTACAGAACAACTTCTTTTGGGGATGGATTTTCATAAAAATTACCGAGACATGGCCATGCTTTTTTTGGCCGCTTCCTATATGTTGAATATTTTGGATGCTAATGTTTCTGCACATCTTTTACAGTTTAATGTAAATGACGACCTTAGTGTGGCCCCAAACCTTTTTTTTGACCAAGAACAAAGTGGAATTCGTTTTGCTTTAAAATTCTAATATACCTTATGAAAATTGCACTTTTAGGATACGGACGCATGGGCAAAGCAATAGAAAAAATTGCGATTGAAAGGGGACATGAAATTGTCTATACCTTAGATGAAATCAGGAATCAAGGAACATTAGCCTATGCAGAGGTAGCAATCAATTTCAGTGTACCTCAAGCGGCAGTGGATAACATAAAATCTGCCTTGCAAAAGCAAATTCCTGTGGTCTGCGGAACTACGGGCTGGTTAGATCACTATCAGGAAGTAGTCGATTATTGCCAAGAAAAACAAGCTGCATTTCTCTATGCATCGAACTTCAGTATTGGAGTCCACTTATTTTTTAAGTTAAATGCATTGGCTGCAAAACTCATGAAGCCCCACGCTCAAAGCTATACTCCCTCCTTGGAAGAAATTCACCACATTCACAAGTTGGACGCTCCTAGCGGGACAGCAATCACCCTTGCTGAATCCATACTGGAAAATTCCGATCTTGAAGGCTGGGAACTCGATACAAAATCAAAATCTAAATTAGAAATCAAGTCAATAAGAGAAGGAGAAGTTCCAGGTACCCATCTCGTAAGCTACCGTTCCTCTATTGACGAAATTAGCTTAAAGCACGAAGCATTTGGGCGTGATGGATTTGCACTTGGTGCTGTTATTGCTGCTGAGTGGATCGTTGGTAAACGCGGGCTGTTTCGTATGGAGGATGTTTTAAATATTTCTTAATTCTAAGGCGCATTCAAGCGAACCCCTTATCTTTGGCACAAAACATATAACATGACATTATCTCAGTGGATTCTTTTCGCATTAGCCGTTCAATTCGTTCATTTTCTTGGGACCTGGAAACTATATGTAGCCGCTGGATATAAAGCATGGCAAGCCGCTGTACCGGTTTACAATGCGATCCTTTTAATTAAAATTATCAACCGCCCTGTTTGGTGGGTTATTTTACTCTTTATTCCTACCATCAACTTGATTTTATTTGGTGTACTTTGGGTAGAAACTCTTCGAAGTTTTGGTAGAAATAAAACACAAGACACCCTGCTGGTGTTACTCACTTTCGGACTGAGTATCTTTAGCTTAAATTACAGTAAAAATCTAAAACATATTTCCGATCGAAGCTTGAGACCAAGAACAGGATTTGGAGAAACCGTAAGTTCTATCCTCTTTGCTGTGGTTGCTGCAACCCTTGTTCACAATTATTTTATTCAACCCTACATTATCCCTACAGGGTCTCTAGAAAAATCTCTGCTGATTGGTGATTTTCTATTTGTTAGTAAATTTCATTACGGAGCAAGAACCCCCATGACTGCTGTTTCGTTTCCAATGGTGCATGATACGATCCCTGTACTAAAAGTGCGTTCCTACCTCAAAAAACCTCAACTCCCTTATTTCAGGCTCCCTGCTCTTCAAAAGATTAAAAGAAATGACATCGTTGTTTTTAGTTGGCCTGCTGATACCGTGCGGCAATTTTTTGTTCGAGAGAAAAGAGTAGATAAGCCCATTGATAAAAAGTCAAATTACGTTAAACGTTGTGTTGGGATTCCTGGTGATACTCTTGAGATCATAGATGGCTTGGTCTATACCAACGGAGAAAAAAATACCTATTCAAACCGAGCGCAAATTCAATTTACATTCAATGCCTATGCTTCCAAGGGTATTTCGTCAAGAAAATTACTTAATGAGGGCTTTGAATCCTTTAGTCGTAAATACAAAATCGAAAATATTACGGAAAGCAGTTATCAGCAGCTTATCCCTTATATCATTGGAAGAACAGGGAATACTGTAGAAAATTTTCATGTTATCACAGAAGCAAAAGGACTCCCCTTAGAACTTGTCCAAAAACTAGGCTTACGTGTAAGTGAGCCCTTAGAGTCTAGTAAAGAAATGACACTTACTTTAGAGGAAGCAAATACCCTTAGAAAAATATCCGGTATGGACAGTGTGGTTCAACGGGTCAATAAAAGAAAAGTCCCCAACGAAACATTCTTCCCGAACAAAATTCCTTACGATTGGAATGAAGATAATTTTGGTCCGCTACTTATTCCGAAAAAGGGATTAACCGTAGCCTTAACACCTTCTAATTTACCTCTTTACAAAAAAATTATTACTGATTACGAATCCAACGATTTGGAAATAAGCCCAACAGAAATCCGAATTAATGGAGAGGTTAAAGAAAGCTACACCTTCCAACAAGACTATTATTGGATGATGGGTGACAACAGACACCGTTCTGAAGACAGTCGTTTTTGGGGTTTTGTTCCAGAAGATCATATTGTGGGAAAACCCATTTTTATTTGGTTTAGTATTAAAGGAATTAATGATGGTATCAAAAACTGGAGTGTCCGATGGGACCGCGTATTTACTACAGTTGATGGGCCTGGAGAACGCCTTTCCTACTTCCCTTATTTCATCGGTGTAATTGTTATTTGGCAAGGAATTGTGTTTTACAGAAGAAGAAAATCTAAGTCTGTGGAATGATCCCAACCCTCTGTCCAGCTTATCTTCCAAATGTTCGCTATTTCGCTTGGATGCTTGCTCAAGACAAGGTCTTTTTTGTAAACAACACTCATTTTCAAAAACAAACCTATCGGAATCGTACAGAAATCTGTGGGAGTAATGGGATATTAAAACTGACCCTACCTACAGTTCATTCTAAAGAAGCTCATCAAAAAGAAAATGAAGTACGTATTTCTGACACGATTCCCTGGCAAAAACAGCATTGGAGGTCAATCTGTACAGCCTACCGCTCCTCTCCCTATTTTGAATTTTACGAACAGGATCTAGAGCCTTTTTATAATAATCCATCCCAATTGCTCTTTGATTTCAATTTAAAAATTCTCCTTCAATTGTTGGATCTTATCGAATGCCCCATTTCATTTGAAATCATAGCTTTTGATAAAAAAGAACACGAGCGACTCGACTTTTTGCTTGATGCTAAATCAAAAACAATTCTACCACAAGCACATTATACTCAAGTTTTTGAGCAAAAAAATGGTTTTATTCCCAATTTAAGTATTTTGGATGTCTTGTTTAATTTAGGACCCAATACTTCAGACTACTTATTAAGCGCAAATTATTAACCGCTAGCTTTTCCCAAGAACTACAGAAATGGGTTTGTGATCTGAAAGTTTGATTTGGTGAGTTTGGTAATCGATCGTTTGTAAACTCGGGGAACTAAAGATAAAGTCAATCCTCATAGGTAAAAAAGAAAAGGTATACGTTGCTCCTAAACCTTCCCCTTCCTCTAAAAAACTGTCTTGACGTGTCTGTTTAATTTTTTGGTAGGCTTTAGAGAAAGCGGTATTGTTTAAGTCCGTACAAATGATTTCTGGATACCTTGTGTTTTCTTTTGCCAAGGCATTAAACTGTTCAACTTGACTTTCTTGAATATCAAAAATAGTCTGCAATTTTAAACGAATTTTATCTGAACTGTTGTTGGCAATTAGGGTATCCATTTTATTTAATCGGAAGGATTCAAAATGCATATTATAAATCCTTAAAGTATCTGTATTCCAAATCAAATCGGACAGCATCCCTCCATTTTGAGATCCATCAAATGAGATTGATTCGGAGTGTATTAAAGGGTATTTGGATACAATACAAGAACCAATATTCCCTCCTTTTACATAAGGTTTAAATATCTTATATGGATAGTCTGCCAAGTTTGGGGCTTCTCTTTGCGCATATTCTTGAAAACAAATTACATCGGGTGCCCTTTCGACAATAAAATCTTCAATAGATCCTGCAACATCGGATTCCTCAAGCCACTTAAATCGATTGAAAGACCTAACGTTATAACTCATCACCGAGAGACCCTTGGTGGTCTTAATTCCATTATCGCTGAATTGATATAGCATTTGCCATTCTGGGTAACTGATCAACACACTGAATAAAAAAAGGAAAACTGGCCACTCAAAACGAAGTAACCAAAATATAAAAAAGAAAATGTTGACCAAACAGAGCAAAGGAACGGCCAAGGAAAGCAATGGGATTTCAATATAACCTCCCAAAGCTCTCATGCTGATTAATTGCAATACAAGAAATACACTGTTTGCTAGTATTAAAAATTTCTTGAGAAATAATTTGCCCATAGTGTAGCTTAACTACTTTGTTTTTCCTGCCTGAAACAGAAATTCTTTTTCTTTTTTTGTCAAACTATCGTAACCAGATTTACTGATTTTATCTAGAATGGCATCGATCTTTTTTTGATCCACTTCGTCGGCATTCGCATGACTTGATGGTTTTGCGTTTTGATTTTTATAAACCGATTTGAGTTTGGGTTCTTTTTTAAAAAGACCTAGAAAACGATCTGCCAAACGTTCGAAAGGCAATCCAATATCAACTCCTTGTGACAACCTTTGTACATAGAAATACCCCAGTACTGCCCCTCCTATATGGGCTAAATGTCCTCCAGCATTTCCGTAGGGAATTTGAATAACATCCAAAAGGACAAAAGCTAAACCTAAGTACCGAAGCTTCACATTAAAGAGAATTAAACGAACCTCAAAATCAGGTGAATAGGTTGCCATGAAAATAAATACAGCCATCACCCCTGCCGAGGCTCCAATCATCACAGGGGAGGCATTCTGAAAAGCAGGGAAGAGCGAATAACTCAAAAGAAATGTTAATCCTCCGAAAATAACCCCAAGAAAATAAACGTTAAAAAAAGTTCGATAAGAAAATAAGTTGAGAAACAACCGAGAAGCAAAAAACAGCAGATACATATTCCAAAAAAGGTGAAAAAACCCAGAATGAAGAAAACTGTATGTTAAGAGTGACCAGGGTTTAAACAATACATCACTCCAGTCAGCAGAGAGTTCAAACCAACCGAGAAACGCCCCAAAGGGAATATTAAAAAGATAGAATACCGTTTTTAAAAAAAAAGGGAATACAAAACAAACCACATTGATCAAGATCAACTTTTCAGCGCTGTTCAATTGTTGTATGCGATAGCGAATTTTATCTTGATAATTCATTAGTTCCAACGATTTTGATCAAACTGTGTTTTTTTCCAATACCATAGCATTATTAATCCTGTTATCGCACCCCCAACATGGGCAAAATGGGCAATGGGGCCAATAGAATAAGACGTGAATCCGAAAAATAAATCTCCGAAAATTAATATGGGGACCAAAACTTTTGCTTTTACGGGAATAGGAGGGAAAAGCAACATAAGTCTTGCATTAGGAAATAGAAACGCAAAGGCTACCAAAACACCATATAGTGCTCCAGAAGCACCTACCATAACCGAATTGAAAGTTGACAATCCTTCCAGTAAAGCCTCTCTTCCGATTTGCTCTATGATCGAATACGAAAGGTCTCTCGTTTCAAAAAAGGTTGCGATCTGACTACCACTTAACCCTTGAGCTGCTAAAAGATCTAAAACTTGTGTAACTTGATAATAGTAAAGTCCTAATTGAAGTGCAGCAGCGCCAAAACCCGTTGAAAGATAAAAGAAAATGAATTTCTTGCGTCCCCACATCTGTTCTATCGGAGTACCGAACATATAGAGTCCAAACATATTAAAGAAAATATGAGAGAAATCACCATGCATAAACATGTGAGTTAGGGGTTGCCAAAATTCAAATTTAGGATTTGAAGGATAATGAAGTGCAAACAAATCATAAACAATATCCCCTAAAACGAGGGTAGCGAGAAAAAATATCACATTGATAATTAATAAGTGCTTTACTGTTTCTGGAATGTTTTGCATTAATTCAATTTTTGTTCAATCTCTGTTTTTTCTAATGTAATAAAAATCTGTCGATTAAAGGGAGATACTGTAGTCTCCTTACATCCAAAAAAATCATCAAGCAATGCTTGTTGTTCTTGAGGATTGAGAAGTTCGCCAGATTTGATTGCTAAACTTTTTGCCATGGATTTAGCAACTTGATCCGCATGACTAAAATGAGCTAAACTGGACTCTTCCTCTTGATCTGACAAAAGAGACTCCACTACGGTTTCGATTTTTGATGAAGGACAAAGTTCTGGAGCGCCTTTAATTATTAATTTATTTTCCGCTTCCAAAGAAAGTTGAAATCCAAGCATTTCCAAAGCAGCCTCAACTTGTCCAAAAAGTTGCAATTGTTGGGGATTCAAAATCATTTCAAATGGGAAAAGTAATTGTTGACTCAACCCCTTCTTATTTGTTATGGCGTTCAAAAAACGTTCATAAAGCACTCTTTGATGCGCTCTGGATTGATCTATGACAAGCATATGGGTTCGTAAAGGACAAACAATATATTTGGAGAATAATTGAAATACCCGTGTTGTCTCTTTAACCTCAACCAGTGAAGCTTGAGGCATACTTTCTGACTGAATCTCTACTTCATTCATCCCCGAGTACAATCCTTCCCAATGAGGTTCCTTGGGTTTTGAAAACGAGGGAGGGGTCGATTTAAATGGGTTGAAGTTGACATCCACTTCTATAGGCGGTGGAATTCCTGCCTTATCTTTAAAATTATAAGGAACGTCTAAGGAAGTAGGTTGATCAAAATCCAAAGTAGGCATCACCTGAAAAATTCCAAGACTATGCTTTACTGCCGAGCGCAAAATGGCATATAAACTTTGCTCTTCCTCAAACTTGACTTCTGTTTTTGTGGGGTGTATGTTAATGTCTATGGATTTGGGATCTACATGGAGGTTTATAAAATATCCCGGTTGAAAACCAGGACGAATTAATCCCTCAAAAGCAGCACTAACTGCATGATGCAAAAAAGGACTTTTGATAAAGCGATCATTGACAAAAAAAAACTGCTGACCTCTGGTCTTTTTGGCAAAGGAGGGTTTAACCACAAATCCACTCAGTGTTGCTAGGGAAGTTTTCTCTTCTACTGGAACAAGTTGAGATTCCCATTTTGATCCAAAAATTCCAGCAATTCGTTTTTTGAATCCAGTAGGTGGTAAGTCAAAAAGTTCTGTGCCGTTATTAAAAAATAAAAATTTGATGGAAGGATGTGCAAGTGCCACACGATGAAATTCATCAATTACATGACGTAACTCCACCTGCTCTGATTTTAAAAAATTGCGTCTTGCAGGTACATTATAAAACAGACTTTTAACCGCAATGGAAGTTCCCTGAGGTTGAGTAGATAGCGACTGTTCAACTACCTTACTTCCTTCTATCTTTAAGCAATGAGAAACTTCATCATCCTCAGTTTTTGTATGGGTTTCCACATGCGCAATGGCAGCTATTGAGGCCAAGGCCTCACCCCGAAATCCTTTGGTAGAAAGCGCAAATAAATCCTCTGCGACTTTAATTTTTGAAGTCGCATGACGTTCGAAGGCCAAGCGAAGATCTGTATTGCTCATTCCTTCCCCATCATCAATGACTTGAACTAGGGTTTTTCCTGCATTCTTGATTATAAGCTGAATCGTTTTGGCGTTGGCATCTACAGCATTTTCCAGTAATTCTTTAACCACAGAAGCGGGTCTTTGAATCACTTCTCCAGCAGCAATCTGATTGGCAACATGATCCGGTAAGAGCGAAATCTTAGCTGACATTAATCCTGCGACATAAAAAGAGACAGATCAAAATCTAAGATGTAGAGTGCTAAAAAAACAAGAACTAAAATGATGAGGAGTAACCGTACTGAAAGGGATCTGTTTTTCCTGGTTCGCATTTGCATCCGCGCCTCTTTCCATTGCTGTCCAAAGTCATTACTGTTGTAGGTGTCTCGGTATTTTGTGAATTTTGATTCAAATTCATACAAATTCCCTTCGTCCTTTCCTTTATAGTATCGCGGGGTATAATTATACCTCCTGTTTTTTCTTAGTTTAAATAAACTGGACTTTAACATAACTCAAAGGTACGAGAAAGCAATAAAAATTTAGGTATCAACAAGTAAGAAAGTTGGCTATTTTGTGGCGCGAAGTTGGCTCATCTGCAATGCCGTTACAGCCGCTTCGGTTCCTTTGTTTCCGTGTCTTCCTCCACTTCTGTCTTGAGCTTGTTGAAGAGTATCGTCTGTTAAAACGCAAAAAATTACTGGAACTTCAGAGACTACATTCAAGTCTTTAATTCCTTGGGAAACCGCTTGACATACAAAATCAAAATGTTGTGTCTCTCCACGAATCACACTTCCAATGGCGATTACGGCATCAGGATTGTAAGACTGGGCTTTTTTTGAACCGTAAATCAGTTCAAAACTACCGGGAACATTCCAAACTTTAATATTTTCTGAAAGAACTCCATGTTTTTGAAGTGTATCTATGGCGCCTTTGCACAATGCATAGGTGATGATTTCATTCCATTCAGAAACCACAATATGAATTACAAAAGGACTCCCGTCAGGAATTTTACTTAAGTCGTATTCAGAAAGATTTTGATTGGCAGTAGCCATTTCCTTAGGGATTCATATGTTCCAATTTGCCTTTCTGAACAGCAACCCATTTGGCTTCTTCCGATTTTGGATATTCATTCTCAATACGATTTAGGAATTCTATGGCTTGGTTACGTTTGCCGTTTTCAGCACCCAACATTGCAGCTTTGTAAAGATATTTTGGGGTAGAATACATGTTGTTGTTAATTTTAGAAGCCTCAATATAATAATTAAAGGCTTTATCAACTTGTCCTAACTGAGCATAGGCATCACCAATAGCCCCTTTGGCAAGGGCACTCAACAAGACGTCGTCTGCTGAAAACTCATCCAAATAAGCAATGGCATTTTCGTATTGCTTTAAATTTAGGTAGGCCATACCCGCACTGTACTTTGCTAATTTTGCCGCGGGTGTTCCTTTATAATTTTCAATAATATCTAAAAAACCGTACTTCCCTTCTCCTCCATTCAGGGCTCTACGATAAAGAGAATCTGAATCTACGCTATTGACAGCCAATTCAAAATAGTACTGTGCTTGATTTAATTCGCTTACTGCCTCCTTAGCTTTAGGCTCCACCACAAAGTTGGTATATCCCAAATATCCTAAAACTCCAATAGCGACAACACCAATAAAACCCAAAATAAGGTTTTGATATTTTACAACAAACTCTTCTGTTTTATTCGCAGTAGTATCAAGAGTTTCAAAAACTTCAGCAGTTGTACTGTCAGTGACTATTTCGTCTTGTTTGTTTGGCGCGATCGATTTTTTTGCACCGCGTTTTTTGTATGTAGCCATGGTAACCTATTTTAGCGCGTAAAAATAGTCTTTTTATTCTAATTCAAAAAGCCCAAAGCTAGCTTCTAAGTTATTATTTTTGTGTTTTATGCATTTAAAACAACTTACACTTACTCAATACAAGAACATTACTTCAAAAACATTTGATCTCAATCCAAAGATCAACTGTTTTGTAGGGGATAATGGGGTTGGAAAATCTACAGTTTTAGATGCTATTTACCATCTCACTTTAGGCAAGAGTTACTTTAATCCCATAGCGTTACAAAATATTCAGTTGGGTGAGGAGTTTTTTGTTTTGGAAGGACGTTTTCAAAAAGAAGATCGTGAAGAAAAAATTATCTGCAGTCTAAAAAAGGGGCAAAAGAAAATAATCAAACGGAACGGAAAGACCTATGAAAAGTTATCCGATCACATCGGATTGATTCCTACCGTAATCATCTCTCCCTCAGACAGCGATTTAATTTCAGAAGGCAGCAATACCCGTCGTAAATTCATGGATGGTGTTATTGGTCAAACTGATGCCGTTTTTTTAATACATCTTCTGGAATATCACAAAATTCTATCTCAACGAAATGCACTTCTTAAGTACTTTGCTATTAATCAAACTTTTGATGCACAAACTCTCGAAGTATACGATGATCAACTTATAGAGCGAAGTACTCCAATATTTGAAAAAAGAAAAGCATTTATGGAAGCTTTTATTCCCATTTTCAAATCGAGATATCATGAGATAAGTGGTTTAGATGAATTTGTCAATCTTGAATATGAAAGTCAACTCCACACAGATTCTCATGCCTCTTTGTTAAAAACCAGTATAGGGAAAGATAAGGGGCTTCAATTTACAAGTACTGGAATCCATAAAGACGATATTCTCTTTTTAAAAGAAGGACAGCCCATCAAAAAATTCGGAAGTCAGGGACAGCAAAAGACTTTTCTGGTCGCTCTCAAATTAGCACAATTTGATTTTTTAAAATCACAAACAGGTGGATCTCCTATCCTACTTTTGGATGATGCCTTTGATAAACTCGATCAAAAAAGGGTTTCTCAAATAATATCATTGGTAGATCGAAACGATTTTGGGCAAATTTTTATCACGGATACTCATGAAGATCGTACCTTGAATGCCTTAGCACATACCAAAGCGGGTTATGAAATTTTTAAATTACCATAAAGTAAGATTCCTTTTCTTTGCAATCCAGCTATTGCTTCTCCTCGGTTGTAAAACCAATGAGCAAATAGACCTTACAAATCTGAAGGGCTACTGGGAAATAGATTTTATTACTCAAAAGAACGAAATTTTCAAGACCAATACACGTTCACCCCTCTATGATTTTTATGTAATTGAATATCCCAAGGGAATTCAGAAAAAGGTAGCTCCAATGTTTGATGGAAGTTTTGAAACCTCTGCAAGCAGTTTGCAATTTGAAATTATTGAACAGAATCAAAACTCTATTCTCCGATATACTACTCCCTGGAATACTTGGGACGAAGTCATTGAAAAATTAGATTCTGAAAAACTGGTATTGTTAATTGAGGGAAAAAGATACCATTACAAAAGACCTCAGTTATACTCAAAACTCCAAACAGATGAATGATTCAAATAAAAAATTCGAACCTAAACCGATCAAATCGGTATTGGAGGACCTCATCGCTCAAAAACCCCTTAAAAAAGGAATGCAACAAATTCGAGTATGCAATTCCTGGGGGGAGGTTATGGGTGAAAACATCGCAAAATATACAGACGAAGTTCGATATTCCCACCATAATTTATATGTGAAACTTCACTCGGCCCCATTGAAAATGGAACTGAGTTATGGACTGGACGCACTTGTAAAAAGATTAAACGATCACCTTGGCGGTGAGTTTATCCAAAAGATTGTTTTGGTCTAGAAACATTCCCTTGAGGCAAAATGAAAAGCTGCTTCTAAAGCTGCATTTTCATCGCTATCGGACCCGTGTAAAGCATTTTCACCCATAGAAGTGGCATACAATTTACGAAGGGTACCTTCAGCAGCCTCAGCAGGATTTGTTGCTCCAATTAGAGATCTAAAATCACTTACTGCATTTTCTTTTTCCAAAACTGCAGCTACAATAGGACCTCGTGTCATAAATGCAACCAATTCCCCGAAAAATGGACGTTCTTTATGAATTTCATAAAAAGCCTCTGCATCGCTTTTAGTAAGTTGTGTTAGCTTCAGTGCTTTGATTTTAAAACCAGCTGTGGTTACTTTTTCTAAGATGTTCCCAATATGTCCGTTTTCAACAGCATCTGGCTTAATCATCATTAAGGTTTTGTTTGTCATTTTTTTAATTTGATGCGAAATTAGTAAAATGAAGTTTAAAGTCGAGGAATCAGAACCTTAAAGATGGATTGACTAAAAAATTAGCTGTCCCTTAGGGCATCACTAAAGCGAAAATGGTATCTTGCAAGCCTATGAAAAAGGACTTTATTTCGGCTCTCCAAAAACAGCTCCAAACTCCTCAAAAAATTGTGGTTATTCCTCATAAAAATCCAGATGGAGATGCATTAGGAAGTACCTTAGCCTGGATGCTTTTTTTACAAAAAAACAAGCACGATGCCGTTGTAATTTCTCCAAATGATTACCCTGATTTTTTAAAGTGGATGCCTGCTCAGGATCAAATTTTGATTTTTAGCCAAAATGAAAGTAGTGTAGAAAATAAAATTCAGGAAGCGGATTTAATTTTCACTCTAGATTTCAATTCCCTCAGTAGAATCGATCAACTTGGTTCCTTGGTTGCTGACTCAAAAGCGATAAAAGTGATGATTGATCATCATCAAGAACCGGATTCCTATGCACAGCTCATGTACTCAGATACCGAGATGAGCTCTACTTGCGAAATGATTTATAAGCTAATTCATACACTGGACGCTTCGTCTATTACACCAGAGATAGCGAGTTGTCTGTACACAGGTATCATGACCGATACGGGATCTTTTCGTTTTCCATCAACTACCGCAGCAACTCACAAAGCCATAGCACACTTAATTGAATGTGGGGCGGACGGAACAGCGATCCATCAAAATATATACGACAGTTCGTCTTTTAACCGTTTAAAACTCTTAGGGATTGCCCTTTCCAATTTAAATCAAATCCCAGGCCTGCCCATTGTTTATATTCAATTAACTCAAAAAGAGCTGAATTCTTGCGATTATAAAAAAGGAGATACAGAAGGATTTGTAAACTATGGTTTAAGTCTGGACGGAGTTGTTTTTTCCTGTATTATGATCGAAAACGAGAACGAAGGCAAAATAAAAATGTCGTTCCGTTCTAAAGGAGACTTTTCGGTCAATGATTTTGCCCGCACTTATTTTGAAGGGGGTGGACATCACAATGCTGCTGGGGGAATGTCTACAACCAGTATGGAAGAAACGGTTCAGCGATTTAAAAAGGCTGTCGAGGAAGTTAAGAACCAATTTCACTGATCCAATGAAAAATAAAGGACTTTTCATACTTCTCTTCTGTTTTATTTCCTGCGCACAGGTAGAACCTCGGTATCCTCTTAACAAGGAAAAGACCATTTTCTTAAACGGTTCAGCAGAACGAAACAAAAAAAGGATCCTAATGGAGGAACGTTTACTCCAACAAAGTGCCACAAGGGATAGTTTACTCCAATTTCAACGTTCAGATTCCGGATATCTCTATGCTTATAAAAAGTCCGCTTCATCCGATGACAAGCTCCCTTCAAAAGGAGAAGTTGTCCGTTTCCAATACCAAATAGAAGACCTTGAACAAAATATGATCTACGATCAAAAATCTTTAGGTACCGTAGAGTATGCTGTAGATCAAGAGGATTTATTGCCCGCACTTCGTGAAGCGCTTCGAATCATGAAGGCCGATGAAGTTGTTGTATTTCTTTTTCCTTCCTACCTTTGTTATGGTTACCAAGGGGATGGTGAAAAAATAGGAATTAACCAACCTCTACGTTTTACTATTGAACGTTTAAAAACACCCTAATTTCATTTATAATACTAAAACTCAACACATGAAAAAAATTGCATACTCTCTATTCACTCTCCTCCTACTCATCGGCTGCAAGTCCCAACATCCAGATCTCGAATCAGGGATTTATGCAGATATTGTAACCAGCAGAGGGTCTATACTTCTCAAACTCGCCTATGAAAAAGCTCCCATTACGGTGGCAAATTTTGTTTCACTTAGTGAAGGAGAAAATCCAAAAGTGAGTGAGGAATTTCAATCTAAAAAATATTACAACGGTCTTAAATTCCATCGAGTCATCCCCGACTTCATGATACAAGGAGGAGATCCAACTGGAACCGGATCCGGGGGTCCTGGATATCGATTTGATGATGAATTTAGTGACTTGACTCACAAAGGACCTGGAATACTTTCCATGGCAAATGCAGGACCAGGAACGAACGGAAGTCAGTTTTTTATTACGCACAAGGCGACTCCATGGCTGGATGGAAAACATTCCGTTTTTGGGGAAGTTGTTTCCGGACAGGAAGTAGTAGACAGCATCCAACAAGATGATGTTATTGAGGAAATTAAAATCATTCGCAAAGGAAGTGATGCCAAAAAATTTGATGCTCCGGAGGTGTTTGTTTCCTATTTTGACCAAAAGGACATTCTTGCTCAAGAGCGAATGGCAATAACCAATGCGATTAAAGAAAAGAATGCAGCCAAATTTGATACACAAAAAAGCAATTCAACAACTACCCCTTCAGGTCTTCAATACCTTATTACTTCAAAAGGAAACGGCGCTCCTGTAAAATCAACAAACAAGGCGATGGTTCATTACGCCGTCTATTTTGAAGATGGGACTTTATTGGAAACCAGTAAAGCTGAAATTGCAGAGGCCAATGCCATGCTCAACCTACAACGACAAAATCAAGGACAATACCTTCCAATACAAGCCGCTGTAGGACCAGAAGATGGCATGATCGAAGGCTTTAAAGAAGGTTTACGATTGCTAAGCCAGGGTGATCAAGCTACACTTTTTCTTCCCTATACCCTAGCCTATGGAGCAGATGGTGTACCAGGAATCCCTCCTCAATCCAATCTCATTTTTGAAGTAGAGATTGTAGAAGTTCAATAAACCCAGAGGGAGGCATTCGCTTCCCTTTTTTATATGAAAAAAACAGCTTGGATACTGAGTTTCTTAATTCCTTTTCAATGGTTGTTTTTAAACAGAATCAAAAACCATCCCGATTGGATTGAGCTGTATTACAGTCAAAAAATTTATCCGCTTATATTTGACAGTCAACGGCTATTCTTCCAACATGTTCCGATCTCCCTTGGGGATATCATCTATGCTGTTCTCCTCATATTGGTAATTTGGAGTTTGATTCAGCTTATTCAAAAGAAACTAAAATTAAAAACTGCCCTACTCTATGTTTTCGCATCTGCTTCCGTGTTCAGTGGTCTTTTTTATCTCAATTGGGGACTGAATTACCATCGAATCCCCCTACATGAAAAGTTGAATTACGACCTCATTTACAATGAAGCAGAGCTAGAAATTACGGTAGAAAAATTGATTGCAAAATCCAATTTACTTCACGATCGTTTAAATAATTCGGATACACTTGCGGTAACGATCCCCTATTCAAAAACCGAAATTTTAGATTTAGTAGAAAAAGAATTTGATTTTAACCTTTTTGATTTTCAAGTAACTCCTTTTGCCAAAAACTCTTTGTGGAGCACCCCCCTAAGTTACATGGGGTATGCAGGCTATTTAAATCCTTTCACCCTAGAAGCTCAAGTCAATTCAAAGATTCCGAAATTGACCTACATAACCACTACTGCACATGAAATGGCCCATCAACTTGGAATAGCGTCTGAATCGGAGGCTAATTTTGTAGCTTATTATACCATTTCAAAGCATTCCGATCCTTTTCTACAATATTCAGGTGCTGTTTTTGCCCTACGATATTGCTATTCCGAGCTTTACAAGGCAAATCCTGAAGCTGCACAAAAACAGCTTTCTAAATTAAATCCAGGCATTATTCAAAATTTTCGGGAGTTGTCCGCCTTTTGGAAAAAGTTTCAGAATCCTTTGGAACCCTATCTAAAAAAAGGATACGATTCCTATCTCAAAGCAAATGGACAAGCTATGGGTATACAAAGCTATAATGCTATGGTTGCAATGCTCATTGCGTACAGTAAAAAAAATCCGTAGCCTACTTCATCATTTTTATTGCTTTCTTTGTTAAAACAATTCAATTTAAGACACTAAAATCAGTGAACTATCTATCCAGTAACAAAAATCCTGAACTCAAACGCTTGCGCTTACTTTCTCAAAAAGCAAGAGAAAGAAAAAAACTTGATTTGTTTGTTATTGAAGGAGAAAGAGAATTAAAAAAAGCGCTTATAGGAGGGTACACCATAAACTCGCTTTTTATAGAAGAAGGAAGTGAATTAGAATACACCTCGCTGTGCCAAAAGCTGGAGGATGTTGATCAGTTTTTAGTATCTGTAAGTGCCTTCGAGCAAATTAGTGTACGATCTGGATCAGAAAAAATCATAGCCATTGCCCAATCTAAAAAACACGATTTATCTTCCCTTAAATTAAAATCCAACGGACTGATTTTAGTCATCGAAGCCCCTGAAAAACCAGGAAATATCGGAGCGCTTTACAGAACAGCTGCCGCCGCTCAGATGGATGGAGTCATCATAGCCAATCCAAAAACCGATTTTTATAATCCCAACAGTATTCGTTCAAGCTTGGGTTGCCTTTTTTTACTTCAAACAGGAATTGCCTCTACGGAGGAAGTCATTACTTTCCTCAATGAAAAGGACTATTTTATTGCAACTGCAGCTTTACATCCAGAGGCGATCCATTATCGAGAGTTTGATTATAAAACACCCTGCGCCTTGGTGATGGGGACGGAAAGTGTTGGTTTGAATAAAGCTTGGTTAGAGGCCTCACACCAGCACCTGATCATTCCCATGTCCAATCATGTAGATTCGCTAAATCTTTCGGTTTCGGCAGGGATTTTGATGTATGAAGCGCGAATGAAAACCAAAGAAAACGAGTAACTTTAAAATCTTTAGTATATTACTTTAGAAATGATCGTTGACCAAGAATTAGAAAATAAAGAAATAGCAAAGCAGTACAAAGAATTACTGCGAATAAGCTATCAAACGTTAAGCGAAAACGATAAAAAAATGATTCGCTTGGCTTTTGATACAGCTGTAGAAGCACACAGTGATCAGCGAAGAAAGTCTGGAGAGGCCTATATTTTTCACCCCATCAACGTAGCGAAAATTGTAGCG
>JAFMCA010000035.1 GCA_017858055.1 Flavobacteriaceae bacterium | reverse complement strand
CGACCAATCTTTGGTTGTTCCCGTATGATCGTTTCAATGACTTGACGCGGAGTCTGACTTGCACCAGCACCCACGGCTCGATTTCGTTGTGCCAGCTCTTCTGTATTCAGAACTTCATCTTTAGAAATATTCAGGTTTTGTTTTGACCTTGGTTTTTTGGCCTCTTGAATACTTGAGGGATTTTGATTAGGAAGACTTCCTTTAATCAAGAAGGAAAGTACTTCTTTATTCAGTTTGTTCAACATGGATTTAAACAGTTCAAAGGCTTCAAACTTATAGATCAAAAGTGGATCTTTTTGTTCGTGGACTGCCAACTGAACGGATTGTTTAAGTTCATCCATTTTACGTAAGTGAACTTTCCAAGCCTCGTCAATTAGAGCAAGCGTAATGTTTCGTTCAAAATCATTGATTAAGTTTTTGCCTTCGGTTTCGTATGCCGCCTTTAGATTGGTAACCACATTAAGTGATTTTACACCGTCGGTAAAGGGAACAACAATACGTTCAAAACTATTCCCTGGACGCTCATAAACTTCTTTAATTACGGGGTAGGCTTGAAGCGCATTGAGCCGTTGTTTTTCTTCGTAGTGATGTAACAGCGCTTCGTAAAGCTTACGCGTTAATTCTATTTCGGAGAACCCATTAAATTCATCTGCAGTCAAGGGGGCTGTCATCGAAAAATTACTGATGATCTCGAATTCAAAATTTTTGTAATCGTTTGCTCCTTTGTTGTTGGTTACAATTTCTTCACAGGTATCAAAAAGCATATTCAGCACATCCAATTTGAGACGGGTGCCTTCAAGGGCGTGCTTCCTTCTTTTGTAAATCACTTCTCGTTGGGCACTCATCACGTCGTCGTATTCCAAAAGACGTTTACGTATTCCAAAGTTATTTTCCTCAACTTTTTTCTGCGCTCGTTCTATGGACTTCGTCATCATGGAATGCTGGATAACCTCCCCATCTTCAAGTCCCATTCGATCCATTACTTTGGCTACGCGTTCTGAGCCAAACAAACGCATGAGGTTGTCTTCAAGGGAAACGTAAAACTGAGAACTTCCAGGATCTCCTTGTCGCCCAGAACGTCCTCTAAGCTGTCGGTCAACTCTTCTTGAATCATGCCGTTCAGTACCAATAATGGCTAAACCTCCAGCTTCCTTGACCTCTTGAGAAAGTTTAATGTCAGTTCCTCTACCTGCCATATTGGTGGCAATAGTAACCACTCCAGGGTTTCCGGCTTCAGCAACAATATCGGCTTCCTTTTTATGCATTTTGGCGTTGAGAACGTTATGTTTTACTTTTCGAATATTGAGCATTTTGCTCAGCAATTCAGAGATTTCAACAGACGTTGTACCGATTAGTATCGGTCTTCCTGCCTCAGAAAGCGCTGTAACTTTTTCAATCACAGCATTGTATTTCTCCCGTTTGGTTTTATAGATTAAATCATTTTCGTCCTTACGGGCTATGGGTCTATTGGTGGGAATTTCTATTACGTCTAATTTGTAGATTTCCCAAAACTCCCCTGCTTCAGTAATTGCAGTACCTGTCATCCCTGAAAGTTTACTGTACATTCTGAAATAATTCTGGAGGGTGATGGTAGCGTAGGTTTGTGTAGCGGCTTCGATCTTAACGTTTTCTTTAGCCTCTATGGCTTGGTGTAAACCATCAGAATAGCGACGCCCCTCCATAATTCGTCCTGTTTGTTCGTCGACAATCTTAACCTTGTTGTCCATCAAAACATATTCGACATCTTTTTCAAAAAGAGTATAGGCTTTGAGCAATTGATTCATGCTGTGGATTCGCTCGCTTTTAATATCAAACTCCTTAAATAGTTTTTCTTTTTCTTGGGCTTCTTTTTTAGAATCGAATTCCTGTGCTTCAATTTTGGCAATTTCCCCTCCAATCTCAGGAAGTACGAAAAAGTTTTTATCCTCATTTCCATCGGACAAGGTTTCAATTCCTTTTTCGGTAAGGTCTATTTGATTGTTTTTTTCATCTATTACAAAATACAGAGCTTCATCAATTTTATGCATTTCTCGGTTGTTATCCTGCATGTATTGATTTTCTGTTTTTTGGAGTACTTGTTTTACCCCTTCTTCACTTAAGAATTTGATGAGGGCCTTATTTTTTGGTAACCCTCTGAAAACGCGAAGCAATAAAATCCCTCCTTCTGCGGTATCTCCTGCTTTGATTTTAGTCTTGGCTTCGGCTAAAACACTGTTTAGTAGGGTTCGTTGGAGCGTGACGAGGTTTGCCACTTTTGTTTTTAAGACATCAAATTCATGGCGGTCTCCTTCGGGGGTAGGTCCTGAAATGATCAATGGTGTTCGTGCATCATCAATAAGTACAGAATCAACCTCATCTACTATAGCGTAGTTGTGTTTTCTTTGTACCAAATCTTGAGAAGTATGGGCCATATTATCTCTCAGATAATCAAACCCAAATTCGTTATTGGTTCCGTAAGTGATGTCCGCTTGATAGGCTTTTCTTCGTTCAGGACTGTTGGGTTGATGGTAGTCGATACAATCTACACGAAGACCGTGAAATTCAAAAAGGGGTGCCATCCACGCACTATCTCTTTTAGCAAGGTAATCGTTTACAGTAACCAAATGGACTCCATTCCCGGTCAATGCATTGAGGTAAACGGGTAAGGTTGCTACCAGTGTTTTTCCTTCTCCAGTTTGCATTTCTGCTATTTTTCCCTGGTGGAGGACAATCCCCCCTATTAACTGAACGTCGTAGTGAACCATATCCCAGGTGATGGGTTTTCCCGCAGCATCCCAAGAATTTAACCAAACGGCTTGATCTCCTTTTAGATTTACATAACTTTTTGTTTGGGCAAGTTCTCGGTCAAAAGGATTCGCTTTGACAGGAATCGTTTCGTTGTTGACAAATCTTTTTGCAGTTTCTTTAACTACCGCAAATGCTTCGGGCAGGATTGTGTTTAAAAGGGTTTCGGAGGCTTTATAAGCTTCTTCTTTCTGTTGATCAATTTGTAGATAGAGTTGCTCTTTGGCATCCAGATCGGAAGTATTTTCTACTTCTTGAGATAAGGAATCAATTTCTTGGTCAAAGGGAGCTCTTGCTTCAAGAATTTGTTGTTTGAAGGTTTGCGTTTTTTCTCTTAATTCATCATGGGAAAGGAGCTCTAACTGTTTTTCAAAAGTCTTGATTTCGTTGACCAAAGGGTTAATCTTACTCAAGTCTTTTTTTGTTTTGTCCCCGACAAAAGTTTTTAAAATGCTATTTAAAATACTCATATTCTTTTTTAGGAGTGCTTTTATTGAATTACTTCAAAAGTAGTTAAAAAAAAAGCCTCTTAAAAGAGACTTTTTGAAAGCTTTTATTGATTGATCAATATTCGTCTTCGTTCCAAAGATAATCTTCTTCAGTTGGAAAATCTGGCCATATTTCTTCAATAGACTCATAAATGTCTTCTTCGTCTTCCATCGCTTGAAGATTTTCTACAACCTCCAAAGGAGCTCCTGTACGGATAGAAAAATCAATTAACTCATCCTTAGTAGCGGGCCATGGTGCGTCACTGAGGTAAGAGGCTAGTTCGAGTGTCCAATACATAATTCAGATATTTTTTGCAAAAATAAATTTTTATAAATAGTATGCAACTTTTTTAATGATTTAGTTTCCATTCCATTTTACTTCTTCCACTTCTAAATCTAAAGCGAAAGCTCTGGAGAGTGTAAAAAAGTAATCCGAAAGCCTGTTGATGTAGGCAATTAATGTTGCAGAGACTGGTGTTTCATGGTCTAATTCTGTGACATAACGTTCAGCTCTTCTGCAAACGGATCGGGCAAGATGAGTATAGGAAACTAGGACATGTCCCCCGGGAATAACAAAATTTCTCAGAGGGGGAAGTCGATCCGTAAGGGTGTCAATTTCATTTTCAATAAAACTAACTTCTTCAGGTTGCAAGGGTTTTAAATTTTTTGGAAAATCTTTTTCAGATTCCACAGCCAATTGAGATGCTACGGTCATCAATTGTTTTTGAATACGAACTAGAGTGGATTCAGCATAATCAAAGGGACTGGTATCTCGGATTAGTCCCAACCAAGCGATAAGCTCATCAATCGTACCATAGGCTTTTATGCGAATATTGTGTTTTGGAACCCTTTTTCCGGATACTAAACTGGTAATTCCATTATCTCCAGTCTTGGTATATACTTTCATCTCTTTCATAGTCTTTCTTTCTCTTTGTATTAAGATTAAAAGGGCTTTTTTGCAAATGTATTAATAATAGTCTAAAGGACTAAAATTCACAATGATTTGTTTTGTTTGAGTCTTCCACTGAGGGCTATCAAAAGAAAAATCCCAAATACCAGAACAGCCCATCGAGCGATAATGTCTCCATGTCGAACGTAAAAGGTCAAGTTTGTTCTAGGAGCAATACTCCCCTGCAAAACTGTTTGTGTTTCATAGGGGGATTGTTTTAAAATTTCTCCACGGGCATCGATGATGGCAGAGATCCCCGTATTCGCACTTCGGGCAATATCCCTTCTGGTTTCTATTGCTCTTAGGCGCGTATAGCTTAATAGTTGTTTGTGTCCGGGGGTGTTTCCCCACCAAGCATCGTTAGAAATTACAGCTAAAAAATCCGCACCGTTTTGAACATAACCGGTAACAAACTCGCCAAATACAGATTCCCAACAAATGATCGGACCCGCTCGGGTTTCCAAGGTTGGATGATAGAATGCAGAGCGATAGGATTGGGTGGCTCTGCTGGCTACCGTTCCTCCGAGGTTAATCATCACTTTACCTAAAATCGGATTCAGTACGGCTTTAAATGGCATGTTTTCAATACCGACTACTAATTTTGATTTGTGGTAAATTTGGGAATCTTCCCTGGATTGAGCTGAAAAGGCACTGTTGTAATAATCTACCCAAAGCCCATCTTTGACTTTATTAGCTGATAACGTTGGTGCTTTATTTTGTTGGTAAAGGTCGTAAAACTGAATGCCAACAATCCACTGGACTTGAGGGAAGGGGAGCAATTCTCGTTGTATTTTTTGAAACAGTAGGGATTGGTCAAAGCCTTCAAGTTTTTCTCCCGGTCCTTCCGCAAAATATGTTTCTGGACTCAGGATGTAGTCGATCTCCGAATTTAAAAAAGGTTTGATTTGTTTATCAAATTGATTTAAAAATTCTCCATTTGTCAATTGGTATTTGCTGGTATAGGGGTCAATATTGGGTTGATGTAACAGAACCTGAATTGATTTTTCGGGTTGGGAAACGTTTTGATAGAGCACTAGCGACAACGCAATAGGAAGACCAATACCCACAAGGGGAAAGATTAGATTCTTTGTCAGGGTAGCATACCCTTGCTTAGCATCAAAAGTCTGTAGTTTTGCATAGATCCAAAGGTTGATAGCCAAAACCCAAAGTGATCCTCCAAAAGTACCGGTGTATTCATACCACTGAATCCAATATATTTTTTCAGAAAAAACATTACCAAGATTGAGCCATGTCCATGAAAAATCCCAGTTTAAATGTAGTTTTTCAAAGGCCAGCCAGCTGGCAATCAGAAAAAGATGTGCACTTCGAAGCGGAAGCCGATTTTTAGCCCAATGGAATACCCAAAAAAGTAGGGCATAAAAAAGACTGTTGCATAAATTGGCAAAAGCCATCCCAAAAAATGTAGAATGAATTAACCACCAGCTGACGATGAGATTCCAGCTTAAAAAAGTCAAATAAGAATAACCAAAAACACGCCATCCTTTTCTTTTATAAACATCCTTACGTATTGAATTTTCTAGAAAAAGAAGTGGAATTAGAGCAACAAAAATAAGTAGAGTAAAACCATTTACTGGCCAGGCTAATCCGAGAAATAATCCAGAAGCAAGGGAAAGAGAAACATGTAGTTTGGTCTTTGACATTTCTGCGAATTTATATTTTTTTGATGCTATAGCAATCACTATCTTGTCAAAAAATAATCTTTTCTAGTGCAGCTCATAAAACGAAACATTCCCAATTTCTTTACGGCATTAAATTTTTTGTGCGGATGCTTTGCGGTTTATCTCGCTTATAAAAACCTCTTTGAAGCGGCTTTTTTAATGGTTTTTATTGGTGCCTTTTTCGATTTGTTCGACGGTTTTTTTGCACGTCTCCTTCGTGTGGAGAGTCAATTTGGACTTCAGTTTGATTCCATGGCCGACCTAATTACAAGCGGACTCGCTCCCGGGATGGTGATGTACAAATTGTTTTTAGATATTGGAATTCGTGAAATGGATGTGAGCTTTGTCCTATTGAGAAACGAATTTACGTTTTCATTCGCCCCTTTTGCTTTGTTGGGATTTATCGTATCTCTGGGAGCAGCAATTCGTTTAGCAAAGTTTAATATTGACACCGAGCAACGCTATGAATTCAAAGGTCTTCCAGCACCTGCAAATGCATTGTTTATCGTTTCCTTACCTCTGCTCATCGAACACCCCCTCTTTTCGAGTATCAAGTCCATACTTGCTACATTTCCTGCTTTAGCTTCTATTTGTTTGATTTCAGCCATTTTAATGAACATACGCCTGCCTCTTTTTTCTTTTAAAATTAAATCATTGAAAATTCAAGATAACGGGTACCAATTGATCTTACTCTTGATCTGTTTCCCAACCTTTTATTTTTTTCAGTGGGTTGCCGTGCCGCTTATCATTATCATTTATTTGATCTTAAACGTGATTCGCAACAGCTTTAGCTAAATTCGATTGATCCAATTCTATTTTCCTCCATTTTTAATTTGTAAAAAAATAATAATTAAATTGTTATCATTAAACTCTTTACAATTTGAAAACAATCCGCATTACCTTATTTTTTTTGGCGAGTCTTTCCCTTTTTGCTCAAAAACCTATTCAAGATGATTACAATACTCTAAAGCTTTGGTATGAGCGTCCGGCTGAATTTTTTGAGGAAGCACTTCCTCTCGGAAATGGTAAGACTGGAGCCATGATTTTTGGAGGAATTTCTTCTGAAAAAATTTATTTAAATGATCTTACCCTTTGGTCCGGAAGGCCTGTAGATCCCTACATGAATAAAAATGCCTATAAATTTATTCCTGAAATAAAACAGGCTCTACAAAATCAGAATTTTTCTTTGGCAGATTCGTTAATTAAGAACATCCAGGGTAAATTTTCAGAATCCTACGCGCCTTTGGGTACTTTATTGATTGATTATAAAGATCAAAAAGGGGAACACTATTATCGAGATCTCGATTTAAACAAGGCTATAGCCCATGTTACTTATGAAAATGGAGATGAAAAAATCTCAAGAGAATATTTTGTTTCAAATCCAGATAAAGTAATCGCTATTCGTATCAAATCAAACCAAAATCAATCCTTGAATTTTTCCATTCATTATGAATCCCAATTGAAATCTCAAGTGAGAATAGCGAATGGACTTTTATATCTAGAAGGGAAGGCTCCTACAAAAGCAGAACCCAATTACTACAAAAAAAGAGAAGATGCTATTTTATTTGATGAATCACCTACGACTCATTTTACTTCTATCGTAAAAATTATTCCTGTAAATGGAGATTTAAGCTATTCTGATTCGGCTATTCATTATTCAAATGGATCTGAAGCTATTCTTTTAGTCAGTACAGAAACGAGTTTTAATGGTTTTGATAAAGATCCAGTTTTAGAAGGGAAGAATGATTTAGAAATCTGTGAAGCCAATATTCATCTCGCTGCACAAAAAGCGTATGAATCCCTTAAAAACAATCATATTAAGGACTATCAGCAGTATTTTAATCGTGTTCATTTTGAATTAGCATCCTTACAGAATAAAGAAAGTATCTCTACTGAGAAGCGACTTATACGATATATGGAAGGGGGAAAGGATCCTTATTTAGAAGCGATGTATTTTCAATATGGAAGATATCTCCTAATTTCAAGTTCCCGCACTCCGGGTGTTCCCGCAAATTTACAAGGACTTTGGAATCCCTATATACAACCCCCTTGGAGCTCAAATTATACGGTAAACATTAACGTCGAAGAAAATTATTGGCCCGCTGAAATCACCAATCTTTCTGAAATGCATGTTCCGTTTTTGGAGTTTATTTCCAATCTTTCAAAAACTGGAGAAATTACTGCAAAAACGTTTTACAATGCTCCAGGTTGGGCTGCCCACCACAATTCAGATATATGGGCAATGTCAAACCCCGTGGGAGATTTCGGGAAGGGCGACCCCGTTTGGGCAAATTGGAATATGGGAGGAGCTTGGACATCCACTCACTTATGGGAACATTATCTATTTACGGTAGATGAATCTTTTCTGAAGGAAAAAGCGTATCCAATCATGAAAGGAGCAGCAGAATTTTGTTTAGCAATGTTGATGAAAGGTCCGAATGGAAAATTAGTTACCATGCTAAGTACTTCTCCGGAAAATAAATTTTTTACTCAAGACGGCAAGCAGGCTGCGACCTCTTTTGGATCAACCTCGGATATGGGGATGATTCGCGAATTATTCATGGATTTATTGGAAGCAGAAAAGATTTTAGGGATTGAAAATGAATTTTCAAAAAAAATCAAAAGTGCTTTAGAAAATCTACATCCTTATCAGATTGGTAAAAATGGAAGTTTGCAAGAATGGTATTACGATTTTGAAGAACCTGAAATTAAACATCGTCATCAATCCCACTTATTTGGATTGTATCCCGGTCATCATATAAATTATGAATCCATGCCAGAGATTGTTAAGGCGTCAGAAAAAGCCTTAGAAATCAAAGGAGATGAAACTACAGGTTGGTCTAAGGGCTGGAGAATCAATTTATGGGCAAGAATAAAAGACGGAGATCATGCCTATAAAATGTATCGTGAATTATTGAAATACGTAGCACCAGACAAAAAAGAAACAAATTATACCCGAGGTGGAGGTACCTATCCGAATCTATGGGATGCTCACCCTCCTTTTCAAATAGATGGAAATTTTGGAGGAACAGCAGCAGTTGCAGAAATGATTATACAATCTAGTCTTCATAAAATTGATTTATTACCCGCTATTCCTGAGGAATGGACGGAAGGAAGTATAAAAGGGTTAAAGGCCCGAGGAAATATCGAGCTATCTATTCGTTGGGAGAAAGGGGAATTAAAAAGTTTAGAATTAATCAGTAAAAGAGCACAGGAAACCACTTTGATTTATAAAGGAAAAGAGAAGAAGGTAAGCCTAGAACCCAGAAAGCCTTTACTGATTAGGAATTTTTGACTTGGTTTTAAAAAGAGAGTTTCTTTTTTCTCAATTCAAAATTTTGACCGAGGTAAACTTTACGAACCATTTCATCAGCGGCTAATTCTTCAGGCGTTCCTGCCTTCAAGATACTTCCTTCAAACATGAGATAGGTTTTGTCTGTAATCGCAAGGGTTTCTTGAACGTTGTGGTCGGTAATTAAGATACCAATGTTTTTCTTTTTCAAATGCGCCACGATTCGCTGAATGTCCTCTACGGCAACGGGGTCAACACCGGCAAAGGGCTCGTCCAATAAAACAAATTTTGGATCGGTAGCTAAGGCACGAGCTATTTCGGTTCGGCGGCGTTCACCTCCTGAGAGTAGGTCTCCTCTGTTTTTACGAATGTGATTGAGACCAAATTCTTCCAATAGGGATTCCATTTTTTCTTTTTGTACCGCTTTGCTATGACTCGTCATTTGGAGTACACTCATTATATTATCTTCAACACTGAGTTTTCTGAATACAGAAGCTTCTTGGGCTAGGTATCCAATTCCTTCTTGTGCCCTTCGATACATAGGAAATTTTGTAATCTCTTGATCGTCCAAGTAGATGGATCCATTGTTGGGTTTAATTAAACCAACAATCATGTAAAAAGAAGTCGTTTTTCCCGCTCCGTTTGGCCCAAGCAATCCCACAATTTCGCCTTGGGAAACGTCCAAGGAAATTCCCTTGACAACTTTTCTGCCTTTGTAAGATTTTTCGATATTTAATGCACTTAACTTCATGTTTTATTTGGCATTCGATTCCAGTTGACTCCAATACTCATAGGCCCTTCTCAAATGAGGAATAACAATACTTCCTCCCACCACGGTGGCAATTTCTAAAGCTTCCATCACGGCTTTTTTTGATAGCTTTTCTTTGTGGCAGTTTTCCAAATGGTATTTAATACAGTCGTCACATCGAAGAACAGTAGAAGCAACAAGACCAAGCAATTCTTTGGTAGCAACGTCTAATGCCCCTTCTTGATAGGCGCTTTGGTCTAGATTAAATATGCGTTTTAAAGTTGTTGAAGCCTCAGCGAGGAGTTCTTCATTCATCCGACTACGGTACGCATTAAATTCAGTTACGAGATTAGTCATTTTTGAGGGCTTTGTCTTGGTTTCTAGTAACGATTTTTGCGATGACGATACTAACTTCATATAAGATGAGAATGGGGATGCTTACGATGATTTGACTTGCAATGTCGGGTGGAGTGATGATGGCAGATAAACTCAAAACCAAAACCAGTGATATTTTACGGTTTTTCCTCAAAAATTCGGGTGTGACAACACCTATTCGAGTTAAAAAATAAATGATGATGGGGAGTTCAAAAATAATTCCTGCAGCCAGGACGGATGCTCTGAGTAAGCCGATATAACTACTCAAATCAAAATCATTGAAGATTTCACTACTTACGGAGTAGTTTCCTAAGAAGTTTATAGAAAGTGGGGTGACAATATAATATCCAAAGAGCACTCCGATAAAGAAAAGGATAGAGGCAACAAAAATAAATCCTCGAGCGTTTTTGCGTTCCTTTTCATAGAGTCCAGGACTGATGAATTTCCAAAATTCATAGATAATGTATGGGAATGACACAATAAAACCTGCCAGTACTGAAGTCCAAAGATGGGCAGAAAACTGTCCCGCTACTGTTCTACTTTGAATTCTAAAAGGGAGTTCTTCGATACAAAAGCTACTTCCCTGACCTAGGGTTTGGGACAAGGAGCAAAACCAACGGTAGGTTACAAAGTCCTTGTTCTTTGGTCCAAACAGTAATACATCAAAAATAAAGTCCTTAAAAATAAAGGCTACCGTTGCCACAATGACGATAGCCAGAACGGAACGGATGAGATGCCAACGCAGTTCTTCTAGATGATCTAAAAATGACATTTCGTCCTTATTTGATGCTGAAGTCATAGATATTGGTTTAGCCTCTTGTTTTGAATAGCAAAAATATCAAAAACAAATGGGAAGTGTGATTATTTTTGTTTTATTCTTTCCTCTTTTCAAGGAAAGGAACGATGCAAATTAATTTTGAATTACATCGATAATTATGGTATCTTAGAAGTAGAAAAAGAAAATTAATTTACTTCATTTTTTAATGAATAAAGAAGAAATTAAAGGTAAGCTTAAAGAGTATTTCGGTTTTTCTACATTTAAAGGACTTCAGGAATCAGTTATCCAGAATGTTCTAGATCAAAAGGATTCCTTTGTAATTATGCCTACTGGTGGAGGAAAATCACTCTGCTACCAACTCCCCGCTTTGATACAACCGGGGACCTCAATAGTGGTTTCACCGCTTATTGCCTTGATGAAAGATCAAGTAGACACCATACGTGGAATCTCTACTCAGGATGGAGTCGCTCATGTTTTAAATTCCTCGCTCAACAAAACGGCTATCACCCAAGTAAAAAATGATATCCGAGCTGGGATTACCAAACTTCTATACGTCGCTCCCGAATCCCTTTCTAAACAGGAAAATATTGATTTTTTTAAATCGATTCATATTTCTTTTCTTGCTATTGATGAGGCTCACTGCATATCCGAGTGGGGACATGATTTCCGTCCTGAATATCGAAATTTGAGGTTGATCCTTGAACAATTCAATCAGCGAGTCCCGATTATTGCATTAACTGCTACAGCTACTCCAAAGGTGCAAGAGGACATCATGAAGAATTTAAAAATCACTGATGCTAAGGTGTTCAAAGCTTCATTTAATCGTCCGAATCTGTATTATGAGGTGCGCCCTAAAACATCACAAGTAGATTCAGACATCATTCGTTTCATAAAGCAAAACGAAAATAAGTCAGGAATCATCTATTGTTTGTCTAGAAAACGAGTAGAGGAATTAGCACAGACGCTTCAAGTAAATGGGATTAATGCATTGCCATATCATGCAGGTTTGGATGCTAAGTCTCGAGTAGATCATCAAGATCGATTTTTGAAGGATGATTGTGACATCATTGTTGCAACCATTGCCTTTGGAATGGGAATAGACAAACCCGACGTCCGTTTTGTCATTCACCATGATATACCTAAAAGTATAGAAAGTTATTACCAAGAAACAGGACGTGCGGGAAGAGATGGGGGAGAAGGGCATTGTTTGGCATTTTATTCCTATAAAGACATTGAAAAACTTGAGAAATTCATGTCTGGAAAGCCCCTTGCGGAACAAGAAATCGGAATGGCTTTACTTGCTGATATGGTAGGCTATGCTGAAACTTCTATGTCGAGACGAAAATTTATCCTTCATTATTTTGGTGAAAAATTTGACAATGCGACAGGGGAAGGTGGAGATATGGATGATAATATGCGTTTTCCAAAAAAACAGGTCGAAGCCCAAAACGAGTTAGAAAAATTATTAAATGCCGTTCTTCAAACCAAAGAAAAATTTAAGTCGAAAGAGTTGGTGAAAACGTTAAAAGGAGAAACCAATGCACTTATCATTTCACATAAAATTCAAGATTTAGAAATTTTTGGTTCAGGGGCTACTCAGGACAAATCCTATTGGATGGCTTTAATTCGTCAGGCACTAGTCGCTGGGTTTTTGAATAAAGAAATAGAGACCTACGGAATCATTCGAATTACAGATAAAGGGAGGAATTTTCTAAATTCTCCACAGAGTTTTAAAATGACTGAAGATCACAAGTACGATCAGGTGGAAAATCGTCAAGGAATTTCTACTAATACCTCAGGCACCGATACGGTTTTGATGAAGTTACTGGTCGGCCTTCGCAAAAAAATTGCAGCTGCAAATCAAATCCCGCCTTATGCTGTATTCCAGGAGTATTCCTTAGAAGATATGTGCTTAAAATACCCGATCACAGAGGAGGAGTTGGTCAACATCAATGGCGTGGGAGAAGGTAAAGCGAAACGCTATGGAGCAAAATTTTTAGAACTGATTACTCAATATGTTGAAGAGAATCAGATTTTAAGACCCGATGATTTAGTTGTTAAAAGCACCGGGGTAAACTCTTCACTGAAGTTGTTTTTAATTCAAAGTGTTGACCGAAAATTAACCCTTGAAGACATATCTGCTGCCAAAGGAATGGAAATGGATAAATTGATCTCTGAAATGGAAACAATCGTTTTTGCAGGGACAAAACTTAACATTGACTACTATCTTGAAGATTTGTTTGATGAAGATCAGTTGGAGGAGTTATATGATTATTTTATTTCCTCAGATTCAGACTCCTTGGATAAGGCTATGGAGGAATTTGATGGAGAATATGAAGAAGAAGAACTTCGGCTGTATCGCATCAAGTTCATGAGTGAAATCGCCAATTAAACTTTTTGGTCTAATCGGTATTCTTATCTTTGCCGTTTAAGAAAATTTTTATGGAAGGCATTTACGCAAAATTTGAAACAACTAAAGGAGTAATTCTAGTAGAATTGACTCACAAAAAAACTCCGGGGACTGTAGGAAATTTTGTGAGTTTAGCAGAGGGAACTCAGACAAACAATCACAAAAAAGAAGGAGAACCTTATTATAACGGGCTTAAATTCCACCGTGTCATCCCAGATTTTATGATCCAAGGAGGATGTCCTCAGGGAACAGGAGTAGGTGGGCCTGGATATCAATTTGACGATGAATTTCATCCCGAACTCAAACACAATAAAGCGGGAACACTTTCCATGGCAAACGCAGGTCCTGCAACCAATGGGAGCCAGTTTTTTATCACCCACGGTCCAACAGATTGGCTGGATGGTAAGCATACCGTTTTTGGTTATGTAGTGGAAGGGCAAGAGATTGTGGATCAAATAGCACAGGGAGATCTAATCCAATCTTTGACCATCGAACGTCACGGAGTTGAAGCGCAAGCATGGGACGCGTTAAAAGCATTTGAATCCTTTAAATCAAGCGGTGAAGAGAGAAAAAAGGCAGCAGCAGAAGCCGCTGAAAAAGCACTTGCTTCTTTAACCGATGGAATGGAAAAAACGGCTAGTGGTTTGTACTACCAAATCACTAAAGAAGGAGCTGGAGCTCCACCTGAAAAAGGAGCCAAAGTAGCGGTACATTATCGAGGTACACTTACCGATGGGACCGTGTTTGACTCTTCGTATCAGCGTAACCAACCAATCGAATTTGCTGTTGGAGTAGGACAAGTTATTCCAGGCTGGGACGAAGGAATCATGTTGTTAAAAAAAGGGGGGGCAGCGAAATTGGTCATTCCAAGTGACTTAGCCTACGGATCTCAGGGGGCTGGGGGTGTCATTCCTCCTGACGCTACTTTAGTTTTTGAAGTAGAGCTCGTCGATTTTTAAGCACGTTCCTCAGGACTATTTCCTTTGTGCCATTTAATGTTGCACCCCATACTGGGATATTGCAATGGAGTATATTCCTTATTGCCGATCATCGCCTCACAAGCTAGGTAGAGGTCTTTTCCAGTGAGGGGATGGGTATTGCCGGGTCTAGAATCGTCGTAACGACCCCGATAATACAAGCGTAAGTCCGAATTAAAAAGAAAAAAATCAGGCGTACATGCAGCATTGTAAGCGTGAGCTACTTCTTGCGTTTCATCATACAAATAGGGGAAAGGAAAGTTTTTTTCTAGCGCAAGTTTTTTCATTTCATCGGGTCCATCTTGTGGATGGCTAAGGATACTGTTACTAGAAATTCCAATTGTATTTACCCCTTTTTGAGCAAATTCCTTGGCAGTTGCAAGTAAAGCATCCAACAAATGAACGACATAGGGACAATGGTTACACATAAAAACAACCAAAGTGCCGGTACTTCCTTTTAATTGATCTAAAGTTTCGACAGAACCCGAGACTACATTGGGTAATAAAAATGGAGGGGCTTTGGTCTGTAGAGGGAGCATATAGGATTCTGTGAGTGCCATGACAAATGAATTTAGATACTGAATTAAAAATAGTATTTTTGCTTCATTCAAAACGAATTCATGATTGATTTTAGCACTTTTGAGGGTTTAGACTTACGAGTTGGAACAATTCTCAGCGCAGAGGATTTTAAAGAAGCTCGAAATCCGGCTTATCAACTTCGTATTGACTTTGGTCCTTTGGGGATATTACACTCCTCAGCTCAAATTACAAAACGGTATTCTAAAGAAGCCTTACAAGGAAAACAGATCATCGCTGTAGTCAACATAGGGGTAAAGAAAATTGCACATTACGAAAGTCAGTGTTTAGTCTTGGGAGCCAAAGAGGCTGACGATGTAATTCTTTTAGCTCCAGACAGCCCACTTGCCAACGGACAACAAATTCTCTAGATTACATTTTATCTGACAAATAGAGTGCATTGGTAAGAATTCTATTTGTACCGTACCAAAAGGCTCTAAAGTTAGAATTATCTGTTAGAACAATCACTCGACCGCTGCCCAATCGTTGTACTTGAAAAGGAACGCTGTTTTTGATTAAAGCCAGATTCTCTTCAGAGATATAACCGCTAAGCAATGGATTTGAAGTGTATTGGATAGGATTGTTAAAGCTTTGCTGATGCGGTTTGATATAGAGATTGGTATTTCTAAAAACGGGAAGGCTCGTATTCTGAAAACCAAAATTGATAGGATGACTCCGATCGATGGTTGTATTAAAAATGGCTCCACTGGTGAGTTGCGCCCCTTCGAAATTGCCCTTATTTTCGAAATTTATATTTTTAGCAGTCAAACTCGATTCTAAAAAATCAAGTTTGATAAATTCGTTCTTTTGCAACCATTTTACTGTGGTTCGGTAGCCGATGAGGGTACCGCCTTCTTGAACAAATTCTTTGAGTTTAGCGATATGGGAATTTAGTCCTGAGCCAGAGAAACTTGGCATGATCAAATGGGTATATCGACTCATGTCCACGCTACTCAAATCCTTCACATCGATTTTAGAAATGGAAATAGCGTGTCGTGTATCCAGAACGTGCCATATTTCACCTGCATCATAACTCCGAACCCCTTCACCGACTAACAAAGCGATCTCGGGCTTTTTTACCGTAGTAAAATCTCGAGAACCCAAATCAATACCTTCGGTATATCCAGTATCTGATCCATGAACAGTAATATGAGCCGATACAGCTCCCTCCTGAACGATACGATACAGTTCGGCTTCACTATGCTCTTGATTTTTTACAGGGATCATAAAGGTGCCGTAATCAAAAGATTTTCCATTGACTTTAAACGGTGTTAATCCAACTTTTACTCGAACGTTGTTCTGTTGTAAATGATTTAAAAGCTTGGGAACATAATATCCATGGGGTTCAAATAAATAGGCAAAGCGCGCTTTGGAGGTCACTGTTCCTTTGGGAGGAAGAACCTCGAGAATTTTATCACCGATGAGGTTTACATCAGTTTCATAGCTATGATTCAAATTAAAAGCATAGGGAAGGGTCCAAGCTGAAATATCGTAAAATAAACTGTCTTTAAATTCGGATTGTTTGGTAAACATCGCCTGAATTAATTTGTATTTTTTTTGATTTAGCGGGATCACCATACTATTTGAAGTGGAATATTTATTTCCTCCACTGTTGATATCCTTTTGGAGTTGATGAATTTGTATTTGATGTCGTTGGAGCATTTCAGCAAAATGAAACGTAGTGGCAGGATCTTTTTCGTTGCCAAAAACGAGGACTTTTTGTTTGTTTTTTGACGCTTCGGCTCTGTTGTTTTTATAAAAATCTTTAAAATAATTCAATACTTCTACTCGCAGGGATGTTGCTGCTTTTAAAGTGGAAAATCCAGCAGTAAGTTGATTGCGAATGGTAAAGGGAAATGTGAGTAAACCGTTATCGCTCTCTTGAATATGACCTCGGGAACTGGCTTGTTCAAAAAGGATGCCGATCCCTCCATTAATGTCAGGATAGGTAGATCCTTTACCGTAGAAGAAGTCGTCATAATCTTCCTCGGAATAATATAAGGAACCCAGTTGATCAAAAGCTTCTGCATGAAAAGAACCAATTTTCTGAGTTAACTTTTGATTCATCTCGGGAGTTAATGGATTAACTCGAGAGGGAATTCCGGGTTGGAAAAAGAAACTTGAGTTGGTTCCCATTTCATGATGGTCAGTCAGTATATTAGGGAGCCATTCGGTGAATGTTTTAATTCTCACTTGAGATTCGGGCAGTTGAGCGGGTAGCCAATCCCGATTCAGATCAAACCAATAATGGTTTGTTCTTCCGCCTGGCCAAACTTCGTTATACTCCCGATCATTGGGATCGGAAGTTAAGGTTTGGTTTTTATTGGTATTCGCCCAATAGGAAAATCGTTGGAGTCCATCGGGGTTAAAACTGGGATCAAAAAGAATGACCAACTCCTCGAGCATTTTTAGGGTTTCAGGGGCTTCACTTGCAGCTAAGTGGTAAGCGAGTAATAAGCCTGCATTGGCTCCACTGGGTTCATTTCCATGGATCGAAAATCCTTGGTAAACAACAAGGGGCTGCTCCTCTAGTTTGATTTCCTCTGCAGAGGCCTCAGTTAACGCTAAATGGGCCTTTTTTATTTCATCAATGCGCTGATGGTTTTTTGGGCTAGTAATGGTCAATAATAAAATGGGACGACCCTCATAGGTACTTCCTCTATTTTCAATTTGAATACGATCAGAACTAGCGGCCAATTGGGTCATATAATGAACCAATTGATCGTGGGATACGTGCCAAGAACCGACTTCATATCCAAGAAGTGATTTGGGTTGTGGGATTTCTTTATTATAGGGATGCTCTGCATCCAGATAGTAGTCCAAGGATACTTGACTGAAACTAATCCCAAAAATTAAAAATGAGAAAATCGATAGAAGTGTTTTCATGTATAGGCTTTTGATGAACGTATAAAGGTTCAAAATATTACCAACATAAAAAACTAATCCTCGTATTTTTTAGATAAAAAAACGGGTATTAATGAAGTTCAGAATTGATGTTGTCAGGAGAATAATCCTTCTGATGGCGTTCACTGATGACCTCTTGTCCTCTGTTTTTGAAAATAAAGGAAATAGAATCTTCTAGGTAAGAAGAGAAGTTTTCAAAATCCTCTTTATATAAGTAAATTTTGTGCTTTTTGTAATAATAAGAACCGTCCTCATTAGTGAATTTTTTACTCTCGGTGATCGTTAAATAATAATCACTTGCCTTTGTTTCTCTTACGTCAAAAAAATAAGTTCTTCTTCCAGCTCTAAGAATTTTTGAATAAATCTCTTCAAAATTATCTTCTTCGTGTTCCTGCATTTTGTCAAATTAAAACCTTAGTTATTGGGCAATTTTATTAAAAAATTGATTCAAAACCAATTATTTGGAGTTGTTGACTTGCTGAATTTCAAATAACTCTTTATAATAGCCCTCAACCTCAATTAAATCAAGGTGTCTACCTTGTTGAACAATTTTGCCATTTTCGAAAACAATAATTTGATCGGCATGTTTTAGAGATGAAATACGGTGACTAACGATGAGAGTAGTTTTGTCTTTGGTTAGCGATTTGAGGTTTTTTAGGATTTCTTCTTCAGTATCTGTATCAACAGCAGAAAGGCAATCATCCAGTAATAAAACTTGAGGATCTTTAATCAATGCCCTCGCAATGGATACCCGTTGGATTTGTCCGCCAGACAGGGTTACTCCTCGTTCACCCAATAAGGTTTTATATCCTTCTTTGAATTTGACAATGTTGTTATGTACTGCAGCATTTTTTGCCATTTTTTGAATCTCTTCAATGGAAGCTTTGGGTGAGCCAAAACGGATGTTGTCTTCTATACTTTCAGAAAATAAAAATGCGTTTTGGGGAACATATCCAATGGCGCTTCTCAATTCAGTTAACGTAAAATCTTTTAGGTTATGCCCATCTAAAGTAATGCTCCCCGAGGTTGGGTCATAGAGCCTTAAAATTAAATCAAGTAAAGTGGACTTCCCGGAGCCAATATTCCCAATGATTCCCAATGTACTTCCTGCCGGAATACGAAGGCTAATGTTGTCTATAGCGGTTATTCCTGTTTCAGGATAACTCAAGCTTACTTTTTTAAACTCCAAACTTCCTTGAATGGCTGAAATGTTTACCCCTTTACCCGACTCAATTTCGGGTTGTTCTTTCAGAAATACATTGATTCTTTTTTGAGAAGCTTCCGCTTGTTGAACAATGGATGTGATCCATCCTACAACCGCTACAGGCCAAGTGAGCATATTTACATAAATAATAAACTCTGCTAGGACACCAATTTCTATTTCCCCATTGATATACTGATTCCCTCCAACATAGATTACAATAAGGTTGCTACATCCTATTAAAAGGACCATGAGAGGAAAAAACCACGCCTGTACCTTAACAAGATCCATGTTTTTGTCATAACTCTCTGAAGCTAAGTTGCTAAATCCAAGTATGCTCTGTTTTTGGAGATTATAGGATTTAATAACCGCAATTCCACTAAAACTTTCCTGAGCAAACGAAGACATTTTTGACAGCATCTCTTGTACCAAAATACTTTTTTGGTTGATGATTCTACTTAGTTTGTAGATCGTAACGGACAGAATGGGGAGTGGGAGTAGGGTATATAAAGTTAATTCAGGAGCAATGCTGATCATGTAGGAAATCACTATTATGAATAACGTAACGGTATTGATGCTGTACATAAAAGCAGGACCAACATACATCCGAACCTTACCCACATCCTCACTGATTCGATTCATCAAGTCACCCGTACGATTGTTTTTATAAAAACGTTGGGTGAGACGCTGATAATGCCAGAAAACTTCATTTTTTAAATCAAATTCAATATAACGAGAAACATTGATGATGGTTTGTCGCATTAAAAAAGTAAAAAATCCAGAGACTAAGGTGGTGCCAACGATGATCAAAATATTGATCAGCAAAATTTGTTTAATGTCTGTAGTGTTTTCATTTCCGGACTGCAGATATTGTTCTACAGAGGAAAGGGAGTTGCCAATAAGTCTTGGAGCAAATAATGAAAAAATTCTTGCAATGATCGTAATCAAAAATCCCCAAAATAATTTGGTGCGGTATTTTAAAAAGTATTTGTTTAAATAGCGAAGCTCTTTCATAATCTGATGGGTCAAAGGTAATCAAAAGCCCATGTTTTGAAGAGTTGGGTCATGAAAGTTTTTAAGAAGTTAAGTCTTGGATTCACTTTAATGGATTATTTTTGCGCCTTATTAAGTTCTGAAACATGCTCACAAGACGACATATTCGCATCAAAGTAATGCAATCTGCCTATTCCTTTTCTCACAAAGAAAACAGTAAACTACAAGACGAATTAGTTTTTTTTGAAACGAGTGTCTCTCAAGCTTATAACCTACATCTTTCCCTATTAGCTTTAATGAAATCCCTTGTTGATTTTACATTAGATCAGATTACTACCCACGCAAAACTTCGTTCTGTAGAGGCAAAATCCCATCACCTTGAACTCCTTACAAAAAACAGAGTCTTGTGCATGATTCATAAGCATCCCATTTTAGAGAAAAAATTGCAAACTAAAAAATTCATTAAGTGGGATTTGGAATTTGTTTTTTTGAAAGATCTTATGCGAAAAATTACCTCAGATACCTTTTATAAAGCCTATGAACAAATCGAAAATCCAACTTGGGAAGACGATGTAAAATGGTTTTCTAAATGTTTTAAAAATCACATTGCCTCCTCAGATTACCTTTACGAATATCTTGAAGATCAGCAAATTACATGGATAGATGACCTTCCTCTGGTGAATACTTTTTTGTCTAAATCATTTAAGCAATTGGAAGAAGGAAAATTCGAAAGTCTCCCTTTTCCTGAATTTGAAAAGCACCATGAAGACTTTGTTTTTGGCAGAGAACTTTTAGAAAAAACCATAGCAAACGACTTGCAATTACAACATGAATTGGAAGGAAAAACACCCAATTGGGACCCAGAACGCATTGCCCAAATTGACAAGGTAATTTTAAAAATAGCGATAGCGGAACTCCTTTATTTCCCTAGTATTCCGAGTAAAGTTACTTTAAACGAATACCTTGAAATTGCGAAGGATTACTCCACACCAAAAAGCAACAACTTTGTCAACGGTGTTTTGGACAAACTAGTAAAAGAATTTGAACAAGAGAAGCGAATGAACAAAACGGGTAGAGGTTTGTTGTAAAGACTTTATTTTCTTACTTTTGAAACTCAAATCTATTAATTGAAAAAAATGAAAAAAATTGTTACAATCTGTATCGCAAGTACCCTAGTTTTATTTACTCCTTGTCAGAACAACACAGCAAAGAAAGTAAATGGTACAGCGACTACATCCGAAGCAGCACCCTCTGCTA
>JAFMCA010000034.1 GCA_017858055.1 Flavobacteriaceae bacterium | reverse complement strand
GGATAAATAGGTAAAAATTCTTGATGCATCCTTAAAATTATCATTAATTTTGGTCGTTTGAACCAAGCACAACAAATTTAGGGTTTATCACTTTGCAATCAAAGTTTTATCATATAGCATATTTAATCTTTTTCCTTGGAATTAGCCAAATCTATGCACAGAACACCACCTCTTCCACATTGAGCAAAGAAGCGCTTCAGGACAGTATTGGAAAGCCAAATAAAGAAAAGAAACCCCTACTCCTTGCCGAAGTCCAATACACCGCAAAAGATTGTGTTCAAATTAACAGAAAAGAAAACAAACTGATCCTTTACAATGAAGCGGAATTGTATTACCAAGATATTGAATTACGAGCTGGTATTATCATCTTAGATTATCAAACCAATGAGGTAAATGCTGGTAGAATTAGCATCGACTCTACCCTGGTCCAATATCCTTATTTTAAACAGGGAATGAATGAAGTGAACCCAGATTCCATTCGTTTCAATTTTGATACCCAAAAAGCGTTAATCTGGAATTCCAAATCGGGACAAAACGGAATGGATATCTTTGCTGCATTGACAAAAAAACAAAATGACTCCGTTTATTACATCAAAGATGCACGAGTCAGTACCGCAGGAAAACTAGTAGGGGGTGAAGATGAGGGAATCGACTATTATTTTAAAGTTCGGAAAGGAAAAATCATACCGGGAGGGAAAATAATTACAGGGGTAACCAATATGTTTATCGCAGATGTCCCTACTCCTGTTGGTCTGCCTTTTGCCTACTTTCCTTCGTCACAGACAAAAGAATCTGGCTTTATTGTTCCCTCAATTGGAGAGAGCAATTTGAGAGGATTTTACGTACAAAACGGAGGGTATTATTTCGCCATTTCCGATTATATTGACTTTACCTTAATTGCGGATTATTACACCAATGGGAGCTACGGTTTTCGAGGGGATACGCAATACAATATGCGATATAAATACAGAGGAAATTTTAGTTTTCGTGTTGAGAATTTAATTAATGAAGCCCGAGGGTTGCCAGAATATTCAAAATCAAATGTTTTTAATGTGCGCTGGTCCCACAGTAAAGATCCTAAATCCAGCCCAAATTCTACTTTTTCAGCTTCCGTAAACTTTGGAAGTAGTGACTATTACCGTCAGTCCGTTAACCAATTGAATTCGCCCAACTTCCTCAACAACAACTTGAGTTCTTCGATTTCTTATTCAAAATCATTTCCTGAATATCCAAGAGTCAACATCTCCTTGACTACTGCCATGTCTCAAAACTCGCAGTCTAAATCGGTAAACCTTACGCTTCCTACCTTTCAGGCCAGTATGGAACGGATTTATCCCTTTGCTCCTAAAGTAGGTGCTAAACAAGGTTTTTTTCAAAATATTAATTTTCAATATACCAGTAGAGCAGAAAATAGAATCATCACAACGGAGGAGGCACTTTTTGGTCCAAGGATGTTTGATGATGCAAAAACAGGAATGAAACATTCTATCCCAATTAGCACCAACTTTAAGCTCTTTAAATACCTTAGCGTTTCTACCAGTGCGAATTACGATGAGGTTTGGACTCAAAACACCGTGCGTTTTTCTGATTATGACCCAACGATAGGTGCCGCTGTAAAAGACACCCTCAATCAAATAGGAACATTTAGACAGTACAGCTTGAACGCATCTATTGGGACAACAGTTTATGGAACGGTAAATTTTGGAGAAGATAAAAAAATTCAATCGATACGACATACTGTTCGACCCTCCATTAGCTATTCAAACAGACCCAGTTTTGAACAGTATTATGATACCTACATCGTTGATGCTGATGGAAATACCGCAGAATATACCCGTTATCAAAATAGCCTTTTTGGAATTCCCAGCCGTGGACTTTCAAACAATATGGGAATCAGCATAGGGAATAATTTTGAAGCCAAGGTTCGAGATAAAGATTCTACCGCAACAGGACCTAAAAAAATTATCCTATTAAATAATTTTAACATGACCACTGCTCATGATTTTGCGGCAGATTCTCTTCGATGGAGCCCTTTACGTATGTCCTCTGGATTGGCCTTTTTTCAAAACAAAATGAGCATCAATTTTGGTGGAACATTTGACCCCTATACCCTCAATGAAAATAAAGCAAGAATTAATAAATATCACATCACTAACGGCGGAGGACTCTTCCGTTTGACCAGTGCGAACATCAATATGAATTATTCCTTTTCGAGCAGTCAATTGAAAGGGGATGACGATGAAGAGGACGAAAACGAAAGGGTACAAAGAGAAGCCACCTCAAGCGGCGGGCGAGAAGATGATTTGTTTGGAAGGGCTGAAGATTTTGCTGATCGACGGATGAATGATCCCGAAAATACAAAACCTGCGCCAACCTATCCCAGTTACCGAAGCAAAATCCCTTGGGATCTAAAATTAGCCTATTCCTTAACCTATAACAACTCCACGGGTCAACGTGATTTTAGCAATAACTCCTTGATGTTCTCAGGAAATGTTGATCTTACCCCGAAATGGAAAGTGGGAATGTCCTCAGGGTATGATTTTAAAGGAAAAGGATTTACTTATACACAACTTCGTTTCGATAGAGATTTAAATAGTTGGCGATTGAATTTCAGTTGGGTTCCTTTTAGTGATCGAGCTTCTTGGAACTTCTTTATAGGGATAAAATCAGGTTTGTTAAGCGACATAAAATATGAAAAACAAAGTGAACCCAACAGAAGATAGACCTCAGTAAACAAAAAGAAGAACTCAATACCAATCCTCATGAAAAAACAAATTATCATCACTCCCCTTGCCCCTGCTCCTATTGGTCCGTATAATCAAGCGGTAAAAGCGAACGACACCTTGTATATCTCAGGACAAATACCGATTGTTCCTGCCTCTATGGAGTTGTTTCATGGAACTATAGAAGAAGAAACGGAATTGGTCATGCAGAACCTTAAGTCCATCTTAGAGGCGGCAGAAATGAGCTTTGAACAGGTTGTAAAAACTTCCATATTCTTAAGCGATATGGAGAATTTCGGAAAAGTAAATGAAGTTTACGGTCGGTATTTCGAAGACAAAACAGCACCGGCAAGAGAAACGGTAGCTGTTAAAACCCTACCCAAATCGGTTCGTATAGAAATTTCGATGATTGCAGTAGAATAGGAACTATTGGCCCAATTCTATTAAATGTTTGTGGTAATTTACCAACTCTTCAATAGGTCTTTTAACTATAGTTCCCATGGTCAACCCATTTAGGGTCAGTGCTTTATTAATTTCTTCCTCAAGAAAAAAAGCAATTGAACCGATGAAGTGAATGGGAACCTCTTTCGCATTTTCAAATTGCAGAATTTGATGGTTGATAAAACGTTCTAATCCTTTGGCTATAATGTCCTGAAAAACATCATTCTGCTTGTGTTTTATCAGAAACTTTGAAAATGTCGCTAAATAAGTATTTGGATTTTCCTTGCGATAAATATTTTCCTTTATCGTGTCCGGACTTAAGTCGTATTCTTTTTCAAATTCTCTAGCTAAATCTTTAGACATGGTCTTAAAGTAATAACTCCGAATGAGTTGCTTCCCAAAAAAATTTCCGCTGGCCTCATCCATTAAAATATAACCCAAGGAGGTTACTCGCTGTTCAATATTCTTCCCGTCGTAATACGTACAATTTGAACCCGTTCCTAAAATACAAACGATAGCCTTTTCTCCGGGCTCTACTGCTGCATAGACTGCAGCATGTGTATCTTCTTTTATATTAATATCCGCATGGATGAAAATTTCATCAAACACTTTACGGATCCGATGTTGTGGGGATTCAACCCCACAACCGGCTCCGTAAAAATACAAATGAGTAACTTCTTTTCTGTTTTGATATAAATCAAAATTATTGATGATACGCTCTTTTAAAATTGCGCTTGAAAGTACTTGAGGATTCAAACCCAAGGTTTGCGTTTCAAATAAGGTTTTGCCTTGCGAATCTACCGAAATCCAATCTGTTTTGGTAGAACCACTATCAACAACTAATATCATTTAGAAGTAAAATTAGAGTTGGTTAATGTGTTTCGCTAAATCAATAAGTTTGTTGGAATAGCCACACTCATTGTCATACCATGAAATAATTTTGAAAAAACGAGAATTTAATTCCATTCCTGCTTCTGCATCAAAAATTGAAGTACGAACATCTCCAACAAAATCTTGAGATACAACCGCCTCTTCCGTATATCCTAAAATATTTTTCATATCGGTTTCAGCATGTTTCTTCATTACCTTTTTAATCTCGTCGTAGGAAGTATCTTTCGATAATTTAACCGTAAGGTCCACTACAGAAACGTTCGCTGTTGGAACCCGAAAAGCCATCCCAGTAAGTTTTCCAACCAAAGAAGGAATTACTTTAGTCACCGCTTTAGCGGCTCCAGTAGAAGCTGGCATAATGTTAATTAAAGAACTACGCCCTCCTCGGAAATCTTTTCTTGAAGGTCCATCCACTGTAAATTGAGTGGCAGTTGTAGCGTGCACTGTAGTCATTAAGCCTTCTTCGATTCCGAAATTATCATTTAAAACTTTAGCAATAGGAGCCAAACAGTTCGTAGTACAAGAAGCATTAGAAACGATAGTTTGAGACGCTTGTGCATCCTTGTGGTTAACCCCCATTACAAACATAGGAGCATCTGCTGAAGGAGCTGAAATTACAACTTTCTTAGCACCGCCATTAATGTGGGCTTGAGCTGTTTCAAGGGTGGTAAAGATACCTGTACATTCGGCAACTACATCCGTATTCATTGAGCCCCAACCTATAGCAGCTGGATCGCGTTCTGCTGTAATACGGATCGTTTGTCCATCCACGATTAAATTGTTTCCACTTACTTCAATAGTACCGTCGTATTTTCCATGTACAGAATCGTATTTTAGAAGGTAAGCTAGGTGATCAATTTCTAATAAATCATTTATTCCTACTACTGTTACATCATCCTGCTTCATCGCAGAACGAAATACCAGTCTACCTATTCGTCCAAATCCATTGATTCCAATTCTAATTGCCATTTTTTGTTGTTTTTAGTTGTGTTTAAATTTAAATTGTTAAAATATCCGATACCCGGATTAAATCTTTATTGATCTCTGATTTTCCTTTAATTGCTTTTTCAAAAGGACTTAATATCATTTCTTCATTTTTCAAACCAACCATCATGTTGGATTTACCTGCCAATAGGGATTCTACAGCAAAAACCCCCATTCTTGAAGCCAATACACGGTCAAAACAAGTTGGACTTCCTCCGCGTTGCATATGTCCCAAAACGGAGACTCTGACATCGTAATAGGGTAAATTTTTCTCTACATATTCTGCAATCTCAAAAACATTCTTTCCAGACTTATCGCCTTCTGCAATTACGACAATACTGGAAGATTTTCCTGATTTTTCACTTCGTTTCAGGGATTCTAATAAGCGCTCTAGACCCATGTTCTCCTCTGGAATAAGAACTTCTTCTGCTCCTGCACCTATCCCTGCATTTAAAGCAATATGCCCTGCATCTCTTCCCATAACTTCAACAAAAAATAGTCGATTATGAGAAATGGCCGTATCTCTAATTTTATCAATTGCTCCAATCACAGTATTTAGAGCCGTATCGTATCCGATAGTATGGGTTGTCCCATAAATGTCATTATCTATAGTACCGGGTATTCCCATTACAGGGATATTGTATTCCGACTGAAAAATCATGGCTCCTGTAAAAGACCCATCCCCTCCGATAACAACCAAACCGTCTATTTGATGCTTTTGAATGGTTTCAAATGCTTTTTTTCTTCCTTCTTTCGTTCTGAATTCTAGGCAACGAGCGGACTTTAAAATTGTCCCTCCCTTGTTAATGATGTTATTTACCCCACGGGCATTCATCATTTTAACTTTGTTATCAATAAGTCCTTGGTAACCTTGGTAAATTGCAGCACATTCTATTTTGTAAAAAGCAGCTGATCGTACGACTGCTCGAACTGCAGCGTTCATCCCGGGTGCATCACCACCAGAAGTTAAAACCCCAATGCGTTTTATATTTGTACTCATTTATTTGATTTCGCGGTAAATTTAAACATTATATCCACAGCAGAATAGCAATGAAAGAAATTTTACAAAATTCTGATAAATTGTTTTGAATTAATTAAAATTTGACCTTCCCTACAAAAGCTATACTAATTTGAGCTAAAATTATAATTAGATCAAAACTCCAAAGAGGATTTAATTTTTACTGATAAATTGAACTTCAGATTGGATGGCATTGTCTGCTGCAATTGGATCTTGAATTATGGATTTTTGCTGTTGAGAATGAATGATTTTTTGAATCAATTCTTCAAAAGTATTAAAATCGACCGCATAGGAAAGTCCAACCCCTTGCGTATAGCCTAATTCATCTCCTATATACCGAAATTCATTTTCTTTATTAAATACTTTAGCCCTAAGGGATCCTTCCTCATTTAAAATAAAATCAATTTGCACATTCCCAACAATCAAGGTTTGTTCTACTCCCCCTACGGGAACCCCTATCTTACCATTGAGTAAGATACGATCACTAATTTGAGTGGATAGGGTAAAACCCAGTCGGTCCTCAGTAGCAATATCCAACAAAGCACTTTTATCCCCTTGTAAATAATCTATTCCAACTTTGAGTTTATCATTTTCTTCCCCAATCAGATTGCTGACAATATCGGAAGCTTTTTGATAGAGATTATTTGTTATTCCCTGCATAGATACACTAACCTCATTGATGAAAATTCCCTGTGAAAGCAGAGATAAAGCTTGTAACTGACTTCTTTGTGGGTCAGCTAAACGGTAATTGATTTCTGAGGCTACTGTTCCACTGGTATTGGGAAAATCGATTTCAAAAACTGGATCATCGGGTTTTAGTAGATTCCCTTGCAAGCGAATTAAAACCTCGGTGGGTATACTTTTATTAAAGTTTGGATTATCTAATAACAAGGCAGGATTTGCTCCACCTGGAACACTGTAAACGGCCTCTAAATTCATTTGTGCTTCAAGCGGGTTTCCCTCCCAAACGATGGTTCCTCCTGGTTTTACATTAAATTTCTTATCGATTACTCCCAAATTTTTAAAATTATAGACTCCATCGAAAGTGATAAAATCCCCCCACATATTGAATTTACCATTGGTGTTAATTTCCATAAAAAGGTTTCCTGCTCCTCTTCCACTAAGATAACTGCCTGTTTCTTGGTCGATTACAATCTCAACACTCGCCTTATTGGTTACATCCAATTCAAAATTCAATTCCAACCCACTGATTTCCTTGAGTTGCTGTTCTTGGTCCTCCTTATTTTGCTTCCCTAAATTATTTTTATCCACGAATTGCACAAAAGAAGAATCACTAAGCCCATAATCTTCTGCCCATGGTATTTTTATTGATGTTCCTGCCTCAGTAGCTCCTTGTAGGTTGATGCTCAAGTTTTTTGTAGGACCTGTTAAACTCAGTTTTCCATTTAAAAACCCTTGCCCAAAGAAAAGTGATTCGGGCAATTGAGGTGTATTTAACAACAACATTCTTGGAGATTGAATATTCAATTGAGTGCTCCAGTCTCTAAAATTGACATGGGAAAAAGTTCCTTCCAAGGATGCTGTAGTGCCCTCATCCTCCTCATAAAGAGAAACCGATTTAAAGGAGAATTCTTGATTTGACAACAGGACGTTGGTCGGCATCGCTTTATAATGGACATTTAGATACGGAATACTAAATTGAGCGTGCTGTAGGTTGAGAATTCCATTGTGCTTGAGTTGTTGAATCGGACCCCACACATTGATATCTCCTGTAATTTCTCCATCGATATTTTGAATGGCATCTTTTCCCAACAAGGATAAAAAACCTAGGCTAAAACCATCAAAAGACATATTCATGTTTACCGTAGGATCTTCCCAACCCTGCCAAACACCTTTTGCAAAAAGAGATTTTTTATTTTCTTTCCCTAAATTAAAGGCAACAACATAGGCATTCATTAGCGTGTTTCCATTGGCCTCCAGATCAAAGTCTCCCATTTCTTGATCATTGATCGTCCAATCTGCTATGCGAGCAGATAAGTCCAACCGATTGGTTTCTTCAGAGCGTATGACATTCAATCGAAGACTGGCCTCCCCTCTTTGATTTAAGGTGGTGTTTTTCTGTGCAATATTGTCGAGCTTTAACTTTTGGACAGCTACATTAACCGCATAATCAGTAGAATCTTTAAAGCGACCCTGTAGTTGAATTGCTTGCTCATCAGAGAGGGCTGAGAGTTGACTTACCTCGGTCTCCCTTGTTCTGACATTATAACTTATTTTTTGATTTGTTAAATTCTCCGGATTTACAATCCATGAATCTGTCCCCAAGGGGAGTATGGATTTCTTTAACCCAAAATGGGAAATCACTCCTGCCTCCAAAGTATGGTAAAAATTGACTTCAAACGGTTTTTGATCCTCTGCTTGTTTGGTAAATTCAGATCGAAAAAACAGCGTGTCCATTAATTTTGTGCTGATCATATTAAACTCTTTCCCTTTGAAATAAGGATGTGAGAGTTTATCAACACTCAAGAAGGTATTGTAGATGGGGTTGTTGGTGTCTATTTGAAAATGAAGGTTTTCCAATTGAGCGGTATCCCACCGAAGCAGAGGGGCGTCCAAGGTAATTATTGAATTGTTAATATTCGAACCGATGGTTCCTTTTAAAGAAATGTTTTCTGAAATTGAAAAATCTGGATATAAAGCGTCGAGTAGTTTTTCGTAAATCTTTAGATTAAAGGTCAAACTCTGATTTTTCTCGGTTTCCTTAGAGGGTAAGAAAGGATAAACCTCATGAAGCGTTTGCTGGAAAAGCTTCGATAACTGAGAGGTCGTAAATGTCCCTTTGGCCATACCAGAAATACAATCTGAGTTATGTATTGCCAGTTCTGTTTCCCCATCGATAAACCGCTGAGAAATAGTAATGGGATTCAAATCAACTTCGGTATTTTCATTTGTTATTCTTGCCGCAGAAATCTTAACTTCTCCTACCATAGTGTCAATACGATCCCCTTTAAAATCGCCGAGTATTACCCCTCTAAACTCCCTTTTACCCTGCCCGAGACGTAAACCCAGATGATTTAAATCCCATTTAGTAAGATTGGCCGCAAGAGTGTAGGTCGGAATGGTATTTGAAAAATCGAAAAGTAGGTCACTTTTTAAGCCTACCCGTTCATTGTCAATTCCTAGTGTATTTCGTATTTGATTATTTCTGTAATTTCCTTCCAAATCAATTTGAGAAAGAAGGTAATTAGAGGTGCCAATAAAAAAATTATTCAACTTCCAATTCAATTCTAAATTCATTTGAGGTGACTGCTTTCCTATCAACTCAAAATCACCGCCCCAATTCATTTTTTGATCTGAAAGCCCAGCCAAAAGCAATTTCATTGATTTAAGCTTGGAATTAATAACAAAGCCCGTTATCGCTTTCTCTGAGTCTAAAATCCCGGTTTGCAATGACCCCTGTGATGAAATATTTCCCCAACGATTCTTTGAATTGAGGATAAAGTCAATTTGATCCGTTGAATATTGAACTGAACCGTTCAATTGTAAACGATCGGCTTCTAGGTATTTTTTAATTCCTGCTAGTTTTTTGTTTTTAACAATAAAGGGTTTTGTTTGGAGTATTGCCTCCTCAAGATCCAACTGCCACTTCCGTTCTTTTTGGTTTAATATATGATGTCCAATAAGTTGACCCTTGAGGCTGAATGCGTCATGGTTTAAAACCAAAGCATTGACTACAAAATCATTTAAAGTTCCTGATGCTGTGAACTCAGCGTTTAATATATTTAAATCCGATTGCCAAGGCTGTTGGTTTAGTATTGATTTTAAATCCAGCTGACTCTTACTAACCGTTAAATCTATCAGCCCTTTTTCAGTAAATTCCAAAAAGCTATTGTTTTCTCCTTTTAAACTTAATGTACCCATCAAACTATTTTTACCAACCGTTACTTCCCAATCGTCTAACGTCAAGTTGCCTGGCGCATAAAACACGCTTGCATGAGTTTTAATTATTTCTTGGTAAGGAGAATTTAGCTTTCCTTCCAATAAATTCATACTAAAATGGAGGCTGTCTTTTGAAAACTCCAAATCGGTGGAATTAAAATTTAAGGAATCGAATTGGATGGGCTCAATTTCTGTATTTAAGTCGGCATATCTAAAGCTGGAATGAATAAGACCAAAAGTATTTACATGGAACGTGGTGGGATGGGTTGATGTCCGTTCTCTTTTTAACTTACGAATCAACACATTTAAGGAATGGTAGGCCTCTCCTGGGTATTTTTTGATGTTTAAGTAAACCCCTGTAGCCTCTAATTCATTCAAATCAAAATCACTGCGTTGAATTCGTTTGAGGTCGTTAATGGAAGTTTGTATTTGATCAATGTAGGCAAGCGTATCGTTATGATGATCTCCAATAAAGATTCCAGACACTTCAAATTTTCCGTTCCATTGTAAACGAATTTTATTAAAATTGATTTTTTGCTGGGTTGTACTTTCAAAATTTTGGGTGATTTTTTTTAAAATACGCGACTGTACCCATGAGGTAGAAATCAAGACCAAGCCAACCCCCATAGCTACGAGGAGACTCACCATCAGGATTGCCGCTATTTTTTTACTCTTTTTGATATGAATTCGTTTATTTTTGTAACGCTTTATAAAACACTATGTTGTCTAAACCAGAACTTATTTTAGCGATTGAATCTTCCTGTGACGACACTGCTGCAGCGGTTCTCAGCGACCGAAAGGTATTGTCCAATTGTATTGCAAATCAAACCATTCATCAAGCCTACGGTGGCGTTGTTCCTGAACTGGCATCACGAGCACATCAATCTAAAATAATTCCTGTTGTTGATCAAGCTTTAGTTCAAGCAAATATCGACAAAAATGAGCTAACCGCAATCGCTTATACCCAAGGACCTGGTCTCTTAGGTTCTTTACTTGTGGGGAGTGCTTTTGCCAAGTCTTTAGCGCTTTCTCTAAACCTTCCCCTGATCCCCATCAATCACATGCAAGGGCATCTTTTGGTTCATTTTATAGAGGAAGAGGGAATTGCAACACCGCATTTTCCTTTTTTAGGTGTAACGGTTTCTGGTGGGCATACCCAACTCGTTTTGGTAAAGGAGTACTTTGATATGGAAATTCTAGGAACCACCCTAGACGACGCCATAGGAGAAGCCTTTGATAAATGTGGAAAACGAATGGGTCTGGACTATCCCTCGGGGCCACAAATTGATAAACTCGCACAAACAGGGGATCCCAATAAATTTCAGTTTCCAATTCCAAATATGGAAGGATACCATGTCAGCTATAGTGGAGTAAAAACAGCTTTTACCAATTTCATTCACAAAGAAACACAAATAAATGCTCGTTTTATTTCAGATAATCTAAACGATCTATGTGCAAGTTTACAATTTACTTTAGTACAGATTATTCTCAATAAAATTGAGCAAGTAGCTAAGGAATATCACCTCAATCAAATTGTCATTGGAGGGGGTGTGGCTGCAAATTCAGAATTACGCCAGCAATTGAAGGCGCGGGAAGAACGTCATCAATGGAAGGTGTTTTTACCTCCCCTAAAGTACACTACTGATAACGCTGCTATGATTGGCATTGCGGCTTATTATAAGCTTCAAAAGAAACAAATTGGTGCGTTTACCGATTCCTCTCAAGCACGATTGAAATATTAATCATGGTCCTATTTTTTGATAACTCCATTCACGCTGACCTACAAGACTTTTCCTTCTCTAAGGAGGAGAGCAAACACTTGGCAAAAGTACTTCGCAAAAAAGAAGGAGATTCCATAACCTTGACGAATGGGAGGGGTTTGGAATGGAGAGGGAAACTAACCTCCGTTTTACCGAATGCTGCACAAGCCAAAAAAATAGAGTCTATACTCCATCCAACTCCCGAAAAGCAAATTCATTTGGCAATTGCCCCTACCAAAAACAACAATCGAATGGAGTGGTTGATTGAGAAATTAACTGAACTGGGGGTTTCCTCCATCACCCCCCTACTCTGTGAGCATTCCGAACGTAAAGTCACCAAAGAACTTCGCTTTGAAAAAATTACTATTGCTGCACTGAAACAATCACAGCAATTTCATTTACCCAAAATTCATCCCTTAACTCCCTTTATTGATTTCATTCAAACTGAGGTTCAGTCTGGGTTTATTGCTCATTGTGCAGACGGTCCAAAACAAGCTTTGGCCAGTTGTAATCTAAACCACAAGAACGTGACCTTGCTCATTGGACCCGAAGGTGATTTTAGTAAAGATGAAATACAACTTGCAGGACGGCATGGATATCAACCGGTAAGTATTGGATCTCAACGTTTTCGGACGGAAACAGCGGGACTCTTAGCTTGCCACACGGTTTTTCTCCAGCAACAATCGAATTGAAGTTCTAAACTTTCCTATATTTAACCTATGAATGCAAAAGAAATCGCGAATGGTATTGTAAGAGCTGTCCTCCAACTTACGGGAATCTGTATTTTGGTATGGTTGCTTTTGCAGGTTAAAACTTTGTTGATTTATATGCTTATTGCAGGGATCGTCAGTTTAATTGGACGTCCCATCAATCAGTTTTTAATGCAGCGCCTAAAAATGCGAGGTATTTTAGCCTCCACCCTGACTATAGTTTTCTTATTGTGGTTGCTCATTAGTATTTTTTCACTTTTTGTTCCTCTTTTGATTCAACAAGGAGAGAATTTATCCTTATTGGATGTTGATCTTTTAAAAGACAATATTGAAACCCTTTTGGAGGAAATCAGTGTGTATTTCAATTTAGATAACGGCTTTTGGCAACAACAATTTTCGGTAGACAACCTATTCCAAAACATCAATCTAGGGTTGCTCCCAGAACTTTTAAACCAAACGTTAGAGTTGTTGGGAGGGTTCACCATTGGTTTGTTTTCAGTGGTTTTTATTTTGTTTTTTTTCTTAAAAGACAGTCATCTTCAAGAACGAATCATCTTGGCTTTGGTAAATGACAAACTGAGTAGCCGAGTTGAAAAATCTATAGAAAAAACAAAGAGTTTACTCTCTCGTTATTTTCTAGGATTGCTGCTACAAATCTCCATTTTGATGATCGTTTACAGTATTGTTTTAGCTGTATTTAATGTAGAAAATGCGTTTATCATTGCCTTTTTGTGTGCGTTATTAAATTTGATCCCTTATCTAGGTCCCATTATTGGGGGTGTTTTAATGTTACTCCTTACCATGAGCAGTTTTATTGGAGCTGATTTTAGTACAGTTATCCTCCCTAAAACCACTTACGTTATGATTGGATTTATTGCTGGACAATTTATTGACAACTTCTTCAGTCAGCCCTTTATTTTTTCCAACAGTGTCAAATCGCATCCTCTAGAAATTTTTATAGTTATACTAGCTTCAGGCACTTTGCTTGGTCCTGTCGGGATGATTATTGCCATTCCATTATACACTACCATCAAGGTGATTGCACAAGAGTTTCTCTCAGAGAATAAAATTGTAAAGTCTCTTACCAAGAATTTTTAAAAACGGATATGATGAATCATTTCTTTGCCCTTTCTCTTTGTTTTGCTTTATTTTCCTTGAATCTTCAAGCTCAAAAACTAAGTAGAACCGAACGCAAGATTGTAGAAAAAGTTAAAAGCCTTGATGAAGCAAGCATTTCTTTTTTAGAAGAAGTGGTTAATATCAACAGCGGATCATTGAATAAAAAAGGGGTTAAAGAAGTAGGAACCGTTTTCAATCAAGCGTTTAAAGAAATTGGATTTCAGACGCGTTGGATCGATATGCCAGAGGAAATGAACCGCGCGGGACATTTATTTGCCTCTATAGATGGAAATCGAGGTAAAAAACTCTTGCTTATAGGGCATTTAGATACCGTATTCGAGGAAAACAGTCCTTTTCAATCCTTTGAGCGTCTCAATGACAGCATGGCATATGGCCCTGGAGCTAACGATATGAAGGGAGGGGATGTAGTTGTCCTTTTCGCCTTGAAAGCTTTAGCTGATCTTAATTTACTCAAAGACAGTTCAATAACCGTAGCCTTCACTGGTGATGAAGAGAGTACAGGGAAACCCCTTTCCATCTCTCGAAAGGATTTAATTGATGCAGGGAAAGCTGCCGATATTGCGTTGGGATTTGAAAACGCTACAGGATTTGACAATGCCACCATAGCCAGACGGGGTGCCTCAGGATGGCAAGTAGAGGTTCAAGGCAAGAGAGCTCATTCCTCAGGAATTTTTAATGAGCGGGTCGGTGCAGGTGCCATCTTTGAGATGAGCCGTATCCTCAACGCTTTTTACGAGGAAGTTCGAGGAGAAGAATACTTAACCTTCAATCCAGGTACTCTTTTAGGAGGGACATTTGTGGAGTACGACAAACAAACGAGTAGTGGGGAAGTTTTTGGAAAAACGAATGTTGTTGCTCAAAAAGCAATTGTAAACGGAGGATTGCGTTTTATTTCAGAGGAGCAAAAAGAAAATGCACGTGCAAAAATGCGAGAAATTGTATCTCAAAACCTACCTCAAACTACTGCTGAGATTCATTTTACCGACAGTTATCCCGCCATGGGACCAACAGAAGGTAACGAAGCACTTTTGGAACAGTTGAGTGAAGTTAGCCAAGATTTAGGTTTTGGTCCTGTTTCAGGATATGACCCGGGTCGAAGAGGAGCTGCTGACATTTCTTTTGTTGCCAATGATGTCGATGGTCTGGATGGTTTAGGAACTATGGGAAATGGAGCTCATACTCCTCAGGAAACTGTAAATCTTAAGACCATGAATGCTTTGATCCAACGCACAGCAGTATTGATTTATCGCTTAACGCGTTAATACGTATTGATCTGTCCGAGGAGTAATTGATTAACAATACTTCCCTAAGTTTTCTTGTTGAGCTTGAAGTGCTGATTGAAACTCCCTTTTCAATTGAGTAATTAATTGAGATGTAGGGAGAACATCGTGAATTGCGGTTACCCCCTGCCCTGCTGACCAAATTGTTTTCCATGCTTGAGCTTCAGCTTTGGCAGCATCCAATTCACTTCCAAAATCAATTTTTTTAGATTGCGACCAAAGTTCTTCCGTAATCCCCATGGCTTCCAAGCTAGGTCGAAGAAAATTGGCATTGACTCCTGATACCGCAGCCGTATAAACGATGTCTTCTGCTCTACTATTGATGATCATTTCTTGATATTTTGGATCAGCCATGCTTTCTTTAACATTGATAAACCGTGTTCCCATATAGGCAAGGTCTGCTCCCATTTGAAGGGCAGATGCGATGTCTTGACCGGTACTAATGCAGCCGGAGAGTAAGATGGTTTTTTTAAAAAAAGCTTTGATTTCATTAATCAATGCCATCGGATTTAGAGCGCCTGCATGACCTCCTGCTCCTGCCGAAACTAAAATAAGTCCATCTACACCTGCCTCAGCCGCTTTTTCAGCATGCCTTTTTTTGATGATATCGTGATACACTAGTCCTCCATAGCTATGAACAGCATTGACCAAATCCGGAACTGCCCCTAAGGAAGTAATAATCAAGGGAACCTGATGTTTGATACAAATTTCAAGATCAGGCTGTACTCTGGGATTAGTAGGATGTACAATTAAGTTTACCCCAAACGGAGCTGCTTTCTTACCGCTTTCTTTTTCGTATGCCGCAAGTGTCTCTTTGATTTCGATAACCCATTCCTCAAAACCTGCAGTAGTCCGATGATTTAATGCTGGAAAGGTCCCAATAATTCCGTTTTTACAACATTCAATAACCAACTGTGGTCCTGAAATTAAAAACATTGGAGCTGCTACTACTGGCAGACTCAATCGGTCTTGAAAAGGTAATTGCATAATTTATTTTTTTAAGAGTAAGGTCCATTCGAATTCAAAACTTGCCACGACATCACCTTGGGGATCCGTACCTTTAGAATTGAGCCAGAGGGTTTGCGGTTCGTTAGAGCTGATTAAATTCTTCAATGCTTTTGTAATTTCATCTCCCCCATCACAAGTAAAGCTGATTTTACCTCGAGCTTTTTTTGAAAAGTTTGCGCGATTATTAAGTACAAGCATGGAAACCTTTTTGTTTGAATTTTGTACGGCTTGCATTATTAAAACCCCAGTGGTGAGCTCTGCCGCCATGCCTTGCACTGCCCAAAACATCGATTGAAATGGGTTTTGATTGATCCAGCGATGAACTACGGTAGCTTCGCAAAAGCTCTTCTCTATCTTTTTAACACGTACCCCGCACCACCAAACAGAAGGCAGTTTGAAGAAGGTGAAAACATTTAACCTCAAAGGAGTATATTTCATGTCAATTCAACAAGGATGAAGCTTCAATATACTCTAATTCAAAAGCTTCCGCAACTTCTTTATAGACAACTTTACCCTCGACAATGTTTAGACCTTTAGCCAGGGCTTTGTTTTCAGAACACGCCTTTTTCCAGCCTTTATTAGACAATTGCAACACATAACTTAGGGTTGCGTTTGTAAGAGCTGTAGTAGAGGTGTTGGGGACAGCACCCGGCATATTGGTTACCGCATAATGAATAATCCCTTCTTTAATCTTAATTGGAGCATCGTGGGTAGTGGGTTCGCTGGTTTCAAAACAACCGCCTTGATCAATAGCAACATCGACTAATACAGTTCCAGGCATCATTTTAGCTAACATCTCCTTACGAATTAACTTTGGTGCCTTAGAACCCGGAATAAGAACCGTCCCTATGATCAGATGCGACCGTTTTAATTCCTGTTCTATCGTATAGGAGTTTGAATACAATGGAGTAACGTTGGCAGGCATAATACTTTCTAATTCTCGAAGTCGATTGAGATTGGTGTCTAATATCGTGACATTTGCTCCTAGTCCGGCAGCCATACGAGCAGCTTCAGTTCCTGAGACGCCACCGCCAATAACCATAACATTGGCAGGTTGAACTCCCGTTACTCCTCCAAGGAGAATCCCAAAACCTCCAAAAGGTTTTTCTAAATACTTCGCCCCTTCTTGGGTAGCCATTCTCCCCGCCACTTCAGACATGGGAATAAGTAAGGGAAGTTTTCCATTTTCTTCCACGGTTTCGTAGGCTATGCAAACCGAACCACTTTGAATCATGGCTTGGGTAAGTGTTTCACTGGACGCAAAATGAAAATAAGTAAACAGCAATTGTCCAGGCTGGATCAAAGGGTATTCTTGAGGCATGGGTTCTTTAACTTTGACAATCATTTCAGCCAACGTATAGACTGATTTTATATCAGAGGCTATTTCACAACCAACGGCTACATATTCATTATCCGCAATTCCACTGAGTTCACCAGCACCCTTTTGAACAATTAAATGATGTCCTGATCGAATTAGGGTAAGCGCTCCAGCTGGTGTAAGTCCAACTCTTGCTTCTTGAGGTTTTATTTCTTTGGGTACACCAATCTTCATAAATAAGGGATTTGTAATTAACTTAACGAAGGTATAGGATTGTCAGTAAATATTTACCCCCCCTATTGTTCAAATTAAAATATTTAATAATTTAACTATTCAAATCTTATACCTATGAAATACTTTAATAAAACCCGAACTATTGAACAGAAAGTAACAGATCGAGAAGTATTGACGAATCTAGATCGTCAAACCCAACTTTTGAATGCTATTCTTCAAGAATTAAAAAAACTCAATGAATCAAAAAACGCAACTTAAAAGCGTTTCAAATTCCTTGGGGCTAGTTACTTATCAGAAAACATGCAATATTATTATCTCTTGGGAATTACTGGGGAGTTTACGTTTTCCGTCTGAAATTATTGATAAAAACTCGGATTAAAGAACTCCCAAAAATACTAGATATTTACTTTAAAACGCAGCAAAAAAAAACACCCTGTAAATACAGGGTGTTCCTTAGAAAATTTGTGATCGCGACAGGATTCGAACCTGTGACCGTCTGCTTAGAAGGCAGATGCTCTATCCAGCTGAGCTACGCGACCCTTTAAAATCAAAAAAGGGAAAGCCTTTTTTATCTTTTGCTAAACTTGGTGCAAAAATAGCTTTATTTGTTAAATCCATAAAACTAAAGTTTAAAATATTTACCATTCTTGACCAAACAGATTTTTTTGCAAAACATTCTATTTTTTTAGGTCTTGAAGAATGTAATCCGCTTTATTTTTATCTCCTAAACGGATCCTTTTTTATGGCTACTAAAAGTTAACCCTTTTCGCTTTTACAGTTTGAAATTAAATCCTTCCTCCTTTTTAAGTTGATATTTTTTTTCGTCAAATTTATACAGAAATGCTCCCTTTTTTGATGACGTTTTGTCCTTCTCTTCTAATTTAACCAGTATGTCTAAAGAATTAAACTTATTGATAAAGTTTCTTTTATCAAGTTTTTGATTTAGAATGGATTCGTATAGTCTTTTTAGTTGCCTCATTGTAAATTTCTCAGGCAACAATTCAAACCCAAGAGGGGTGCTCAACGCTTTTCTTCTCAATCGAATAAGTGCCTTTTCTATCATCTGTTGATGATCAAAAATGGGAAGTGGAGCTTCGGAAAACTTAAACCATTGAGCCTCATTTTTTATATTGAGTTTAAGGTCGTATTTATTCTTGTTAATCAATGCAAAATAGGAAACCGATATCGTCCGAGTGACAGGATCCCGATCAATCTCACTATAAGAATAAAGCTGTTCCATATATATGTCCTGTAAACCTGTAAGTGAAAACAATACCCTAGTAGCTGCTTCGGCCAAATTCTCTTCACGTTTTAAAAATCCACCCATCAAGGACCATTTTCCTTTTTCAGGTTCAAAACCTCTTTTAACAAAAAGGATTTTTAATCCTTCCTCATCAAAACCAAAAATAATACAGTCCACTGCAACCAGCACTTTATCTTCTTCGTTGTAATGATTCAAATAAGTCATTCTATTAGATCCCTTTTTTAAAATTGATTTTTTAGATTTTTTATTTACCGGTTATTTTTTTGAACTCATAAAAATATGTGTTAATTTAACACTTATATTTAAAAATTATTATTTTACAAAAAACTAATGATCACATTCCCTATGAAAACCATCCAAAAATCCCTTTTGACCCTCCTTTTTCTAACGTTCCTACAATTCAGTTTTGCACAATCTAGTGTAGATGTAAAACTATACCCATCGGAAAAGGCTCCACAGATCAGCAAACACATTTACGGTCATTTTGCCGAACACTTAGGTCGCTGTATCTACGGGGGTTTCTATGTTGGGGAAGACAGCGAAATCCCAAATCTGGAGGGTGTTCGGAAAGATATTATAGCCGCTTTGATTGATATGAAGATTCCCAATTTAAGATGGCCTGGCGGTTGTTTTGCGGATACCTACCACTGGAAAGACGGTATCGGTAATAAAGCCGATAGACCCACCATAGTAAATCAATGGTGGGGAGGAGTAACCGAGGATAACAGTTTTGGAACTCATGATTTTTTAAACCTCTGTGAGGCACTAAATACCGAGCCCTATATCTCAGGAAATATCGGGAGTGGGACAGTTCGAGAATTTGCAGACTGGATTCAATACGTCAATCATGACGGAGTAAGCCCTATGGCAGATCTCAGAAAAGAAAACGGAAGAGAAAAACCCTGGGATGTTCGTTTTTGGGGACTTGGGAATGAAGCTTGGGGCTGTGGAGGACATATGACTGCTGAATATTATTCTAACCTCTACAGACAATACGCCACATACATGACCGACTGGAGCAACACGACCGATTTATATCGAGTAGCTTCAGGGGCAAGTGATGGCAACTACAATTGGACAGAAGTTTTAATGAAAAATATTCCCAAAAACCTCATCGAAGCTGTTGCACTTCACTCCTACTCAGTGATCGATTGGGGCAATAAAGGATCTGCAACTGAATTTAGTGAGACACAATATTTTCAGACCATGCAACGCGCTTATAAAATGGAGGAATACATTACCAAACATTCAGCCATTATGGATGTTTACGATCCAGCAAAACGCATTGACCTTATCGTAGACGAATGGGGAGGATGGTATGATGTAGAGCCTGGAACCAATCCTGGTTTTCTTTATCAACAAAATACCATGAGAGATGCAATGATTGCTGGAATGACTTTGAATATTTTTAACAATCATGCGGAACGAGTTAAAATGGCGAACCTAGCCCAAACTATTAATGTTTTGCAAGCGGTAATTTTAACCGAGGGTGAAAAAATCATTTTGACACCCACCTATCACGTTATGAAAATGTATGCGGTTCATCAAGATGCCCAATTAATCCCAGTTAGTTACGATTCCCCTCTCTTTGAAAAAAACGGTGATTCTTTACCTGCGATCAGTATTTCAGCCTCTCAAGGACCAAAGAATCAAATCAACATTTCTCTAGTAAACATTGATGATAAAAAATCTCATACCCTATCCATTGACGTACGTTCCTTAAATATTAAAAATTTAGAAGGTTTAATTTTGAAGTCAAAATCCATTCAAGATCATAACGATTTTGACCATCCAGAGACCATCACTCCTATTGAATACAATAAAGCAAAATTGAAAAACGGAACCATAACCCTGGACCTTCCTCCCTTTTCTGTTCTTGTTTTAAAAGGAAACTAAATTTAAAGCTTGGTTTACCTTACGCTTTCTGAAAGTTGTTTAAAGAAAAGTAAAGTGCAAAAAAAACCGTACACTATGAAATCTTTTACTCCTATTTTGAGGGTCTTCCTCCTGTTCTTGTCCGCACAACAGCTAGTTGCACAGAAAACGAATCTAGAGGTGGACGCTACGTACTACCTCGCCGAAATTGCACCTACGATGTACGGTATTTTTTTTGAGGATATAAACTTTGCCGCTGATGGTGGGCTTTATGCAGAACTCGTTAAAAACAGATCTTTTGAGTTCACTCTACCAAAAATGGGCTGGTTGGAACCCAATTCCAATCGGCATACCTATAATACCGAATCCGGTATCGCTGTAGTAGTTCAGCAAACAAATACTGAATCAAATGCTAATTTCCTTCAAGTTACCGTAAACAATCCAAAAGGCTATCAATTAATCAATGAAGGGTTTAGAGGGATGGGTATTAAGAAAAGTGAAGTCTATGACTTTTCCATCAACATAGCAAAGCCCCAAGGGATCACAAAAGTGATTGCAGAGTTGTTGGATGAGGATGAGAATATCATTGGAAGTACTACAATTCTACCCGATTCTAAAAATTGGACTACTTACGAGGCCTTCATTACAGCCTCGCAAACTTCAGAAAAAGCTCAACTTAGATTACGTTTTGAAGGGAAAGGAACTATTGATCTGGATATGATTTCCCTTTTTCCTCAAAACACTTGGAAGAATCGAAAAAAGGGGCTCCGAAAAGATCTAGTAGAATTAATTGAAGGGTTGAATCCTGGATTTTTACGCTTTCCTGGCGGATGTATAGTTGAAGGAAGAACTTTAGCACGTCGCTATCAATGGAAAAAAACAATTGGTCCTATAGAGAATCGAAGTAGATTGATCAATCGTTGGAATACTGAATTTAACCATCGGTTAACACCAGATTATTTC
>JAFMCA010000033.1 GCA_017858055.1 Flavobacteriaceae bacterium | reverse complement strand
ATGATTTTGGGTAAATGATTTCGCTTTCGTGGTCGTTCAATAGCAAAAACCATCTTGGGTTGGTTCAAAACCATTTCGTAGTAAAACTTAATGGCATTGATGTATTGATTTTGCGTTGAGGGACTTACTTTTTCGTGTTGAATTAAATAAAGTATGAACTCTTGAATGTCCTTTTTTGAAAGTAGGTCAATTGATTTTTTTTCAAAAAATGCCATGAATTTTAGAAAGCAACTAGAATACGTTTTTATGGTGTTTTGACTATACCTTTTTAAAAAAAGTTTTTCGATAAAGGCTTTGGGAAGTGCTACGCTATTTTCGGAGGGTTTTGACGTTGTGGTTTTTGGAGTAGGAAAAGGGGTGTTTTTTTTAAGTGCTGAATAATCCACAAAGGCTTTGCTTTTCATGGCTTTACAAAAGGCATGTAGCTTAAAATCTTTTTGCAGATAATACCAGGATTTCATCGTTTGACTCCACCGTACCCCTTTTTGAGCTTTGACCCTTGCAATCAACTCCTTATCATAAGCAAAGTTTACTTTGACAATAGTTTGGTTTTTATAGGTTGTCGGGATTAAGCGTAGTTTGTTCACATCTCGGGTGCTGAATAGCATTTGGGGCGTTTCAGGATAGGGAAGTTAAAAAAAAATCATTTTAATCCTATTCATCCGTAACTTTTTGAAAATACGGCAGAAAAGTGCTGAAAATCTCTTTATTTATGGGGAATGAATTTTGTTTCCCTTTGCTTTTTTTGGTCTATTAGTCGGAATTAGAAGTTAGTTCTATTCAAATTCTGGATACCCTTCTATGGTGTCTTTTTGATGAATCATTTTGGCTAAGATAAAGGCAGCGGTTCTCACAATTTGATTCATATTTTCGATATCCAATTGGTGGGGCTCATCACCTGCTTGATGGTAATAATCAAAGTTTTTAAAATCAAAGGAGGAAAGTGTTTGGGCAGGAATATTCATCTTTTCATAAAAGGCGTAATTGTCAGAGCGTTTAAAGAGATTAAATTCTTTGGCTTCAGGCAGGAATTGTACAAAATTAGGCACAATTGAATTCATAACATCAGCCATATTGGATCGCTCAAACCCCGTTATATAGACTTGGTTCGTTCCGGAAGTAAGTACTGTTCCAATCATCTCAAAATTGACCATATAATTCAAATTGATGTGATCGTTTTTCATACGTTCTGCTAAATGGTATGCTCCTTTAAGCCCTTTTTCTTCCTCAGCAAAAAGAGCAATCAAAATATTTTGATCCCAGTCATAGGATGCTAAAAAACGACTGATTTGAAGCACTGCGGTGGTTCCCGCGGCATTGTCGTTTGCACCGTTATAAATACTATCCCCTTTCTGAGGGTTTATCCCGATATGATCCAGATGGGCACCGAGGAGAACGGTCTTTTTTGTAGGATCAAAATCGCCGATCTGCCCTACTAGATTATAAGAAATTACTCCATCAATTTGTAAACTATCTCGATAATTAGGGTAAAAGGGGCGAATGTTATTTGATTCAAAATAAGAGGTAACAAAGTCTGCAGCCTTTGCAAAACCGCCGTTTTTGGTATCGCGTCCTTTCATGCTGTCTGCAGCTAAAGTGTACAGAATTTGTTTGGTTTCCGAGAGTGAAATTTGATCGTGAATTTCTTCAAGGCTAAGGCTTTCAATAGGATTTTGAACTGGATTAAAACATCCCATCAAAAGGGCTAGAACAAAGACAATCAAAATTAATCTCATACTTTTAATTTTAGAATCATGTAAAGATAAGATTGTATTTTTGTCCTCAAACAGCAATTTGTTGAATTCCAATGATCTCACGAAAAGTGACTTTGAACCTTGATGAAAAAAACACTGATTTTATTCTTGATTACTACTGCGATTGCATTTGCGCAAAAAGAGGAACGTTCTTCATTACTCATTCCTCCTAAGCAAACCGTGCATATCGATTATCCCCTTTACCAAGGGTTTAATGTTAAAATTTGGAATACATCCAAGTTTGAATTGGGAATTGCTTCACGAGATAAGCGAACAGATTCTGTTCAACAAAGGAGGAGCATAGATAAAGGGGAAAGCATCACTTTTGAGATAAATCCAGGAATGTATTTGGAGTTTGAAAATCGATTTTTAACTCCTTTAAAAGTGGAGTTTACTTTACGAAAGGGGACTACAGGGAATAAAAAAACAGTTGAACCGCTCACCCCTCAGCGGGCTTTTTACTTGGAAAATAATACTGCACAGACCATACCGTTAGTGATCCCAGGGATTATGAATCCCAAACTAACTCCCTTTAGCAGAAGCGGGGTAAATTTAGTCAATGGTCAAAAAGTATATCTGGACCTTAATGGGGAACGAATATTAATTCTGACAGTGACGGACAGCATTCCCCATGGTGCTAGAATAGACTTGGCTACTCTTATTAACCAAGCCCTTAACAAAGAACAATAAGGTTAACGTTCTTTTTGTAGAAAGAACATTAGCGATTTAAAAGATATGCGAAAACCAAAGGTGCTACAATAGTCGCATCTGATTCAATAATGTATTTTGGGGTATCAATATCCAATTTACCCCATGTAATCTTTTCATTGGGCACAGCGCCCGAATAAGAACCGTAGCTTGTAGTCGAATCACTGATTTGGCAGAAGTAATTCCAAAAAGGAGTTGTTTCTCGCTCCAAATCTTGATAGAGCATCGGGACAACACAGATGGGAAAGTCTCCGGCAATCCCTCCGCCAATTTGAAAAAATCCAATACCCTTTCCTGAATTTTGGGTATACCAGTCAGCGAGAAAAGTCATGTATTCAATTCCAGATTTCACTGTGCTTGCTTTAAGTTCCCCTTTGACAACATAGCTTGCAAAGATATTCCCTAAGGTACTGTCTTCCCAACCGGGAACTACCATGGGAAGATTTGCTTGAGCTGCGGCATACATCCAGGAATCTTTTAAATCGATTTCATAATACTCCTCAAGTACACCAGAGAGAAGCAATTGATACATAAATTCATGGGGAAAATAGCGTTCACCATTGTCCTCCGCTTTTTTCCATAGCTCAAAAATATGCCGCTGAAGTCTTCGAAAAGCTTCTTCTTCAGGGATACAAGTATCGGTAACTCGATTCAGCCCTTTCTCTAATAAATCCCATTCGTCTTGTGGAGTCAAATCTCGATAGTTGGGAATACGTTTGTAATGAGAATGAGCAACCAAATTCATGACATCTTCTTCTAGATTTGCCCCAGTAGAGGAGATGATATGAACCTTTTGTTCTCGGATGATATCAGCAAATATTTTGCCTAACTCGGCTGTACTCATGGCACCTGCTAAGGAAACCAACATTTTCCCCCCTTTTGCTAATTGGTTTTCATAGCCTTTGGCAGCATCTACTAGTGCTGCTGCATTAAAATGCAGGTAGTAGGTTTCCATAAATTGGGAGATTGCTCCTTTGTCAGATGTCATCGTTTTTGAATTTTGGTAAGTGTTCTTGTGTTTTTTGATTAAAGTCAAAGGCCTCCTCCTCGTCGAGATCACCTTCGTTAGTATTGAATTTATAACTCAGCATTTTGTAGTACAATTTTGCTGCTAAAAAGTCAGAGGCATGATGTGCAGGATCGGGACACAATTCGACCAAATCAAATCCAACTACATTTTTTTCTTTAAAAAGTAATTTTAGAAAATCTAGGGTTTCATACCACAATAGTCCGCCAGGTTCGGGTGTTCCTGTCGCTGGAAAAATGGAAGGATCCAAACCATCAAAGTCGATGGTGATGTACACATTAGAAGTCATTTTTTCGATCGCCAAATCCATCCAATAGGGATCGTTGACCATTTCATGCGCAAAAAAAGTATTTTCTCGGTTCATAAATCCATTCTCAGAAACATCCATACTTCGTATTCCAATCTGAATTAAATTGGTCGTTTGACTCGCTTCATGAAGAGCACATGCATGGTTGAATGGTGTTCCTTCATAAGAGGGTCTTAAGTCTGCATGAGCGTCTATTTGAACAACGGTAAGATTTTCGAAACTTGCGGAAAAGGCACGAATGGCTCCAATAGAAATGGAATGCTCCCCACCAAATAGGGTTACAAATTTATTTCTCCCTAGATAGTTTAGAACCGTTTCTTGAACGGCCTCAACCATTGCTTGGGGAGTTTCTAATTCATCAATAGGATCACACAGATAAACCCCTTGCTTATATACTTCTGAATCGGTTTCTATATCGTATAGTTCCATGTTTTCAGAGGCTTTTAGAAAAGCTTCTGGGCCTTTGTCGGCTCCTTTTTTCCAGGTACTCGTTCCGTCGTAGGGAACGGGAATTAATACAATTTTTGAATTTTCAGGAGTCGCATATTTGGCGGGTATTCCTGCATAATTTGGTTTTGTTTTCATTGTTGGTTATAAAAAATTGAAGGTTTAATAGCCTAAAAGGTTTAAAAAATCAGCTGCGGTTTGTTGTTCTCTAAAAAGGGAATGACAGAGTTTTCCATCGGTATCTCGTTCTATAATGATATGTTTTGGCTGGGGAATGAGACAGTGTTGAAGTCCCCCAAATCCACCGATAGATTCTTGGTAAGCACCGGTATTAAAAAAGCCGATATAAAGTGGATTCTCTTCGTCATAACGAGGAAGGTAAATCGCATTCACGTGTTGTTCGCTGTTGTAGTAATCGTCACTATCACAGGTCAATCCGCCCAGCAGGACCCGTTCGTACTCATCGTCCCACCGATTAATTGGCAGCATGATAAAGCGTTTGTTAATTGCCCAAGTATCAGGGAGTGTTGTGATAAAAGAAGAATTTATCATGTTCCATTTTTCACGATCATTTTGTTGCTTTTGATGCAAGACTTCATAAATCGCTCCTCCACTTTCCCCAACGGTAAAACTTCCGAATTCGGTGAAAATATCTGGGACATCGATTTTAGCTTCGTCACAGGCAGATTTGATTTGACCTATAATTTCTTCGGCCATATAGGCGTAGTCATAATCAAATCCTAATGAGTTTTTGATAGGGAAACCTCCTCCAATATTCAAGCTGTCTAGCGTAGGGCATACTTTTTTTAGAGAGACATAAACCTTCATACATTTCATCAATTCATTCCAATAATAGGACTGATCCTGAATACCGGTATTGATAAAAAAATGAAGCATTTTCAGACGAGCCTTTGGATTGTTTTGAATGTACTTTTTATAGTAGGGCACAATATTTTTATAACCAATACCCAAACGGGAAGTATAGAATTCAAATTTTGGTTCTTCTTCTGAAGCGATACGAATTCCAATGTCAAAAGGGTGATCTATCGCTTCAGTTAAAAGTTCTAACTCATCGTAATTATCTAAAACGGGGATACAGGATTTATGACCATTTTTGATAAGTCGTACTATATTTTCTACATATTGCGCACGTTTAAAACCATTACAAATGACATACGTAGAATCCGTAATTTGTCCTGATTCTATCAAACGCTCGATGATATCGATATCGTAGGCAGAAGAAGTTTCTATGTGGGTATTGTTTTTCAATACTTCGTCTAGAATAAATTTAAAATGCGAGCTTTTTGTGCAGTAACAATAATTGTATTTTCCTTGATAATTGTGTTTGGCCATGGCATTCTCAAACCAGGTATGCGATCGATTGATGTTTTCTGAAATTTTTGGCAAATAGGTAAACTTCAGGGGAGCTCCGTAGGTGGCTATCAATTCTGACAAATCCACTCCATGGAAGTTGAGTTGATTATCTACTAGATCAAATTCTTTTTGGGGGAAATCAAAAGTTTGTTCGATTAAATCGATGTATTTAGTTTTCATTATATAAGGTATTGAGTGTGATTAAAAAAAGAAGTGCTTTTTTAAAAAACTCAAACTCGTATAATATATAAGGGACGAATGGAATATGCAAACGGCCTCCAGAATTGGAGTATACAATAAATTTCAGAAGTCAGCCTGAGAATTCGGTTCCTTATCCCTAAGGCAGCTATTGGAATAGACTTCTTTATCTTCCATAGCCCGAACTTGAAAAAATAATTCACAATAAAAGGCAATGCGTCAATTTTTGACTCATTATTAGAGTGCGAATGTAGTAATTTTTTTAAAGTAGAAAAGATATTCCTCTAAATTTCAAATGTTTACCAATCAAATAAATATTGAAATTTCAAATACAGCTGACTGTTTTCAATCGTGTATTGATTCTTGTTTTCAATCCGAGAATAGCCGTTGGTTCCTCCGATATAGAATATGGTAAACGGATTGGGATTCCATTTAAGTAACGGTTGAAAAAAGAACCCTTTGTCAAAATCGTTTAATTCTCCAATTAGACGAAAAGAGAGAGTCGGGTTAAATTGATAATTCAGATTGGCTCGAGCAATAAAGCCCGAAAAATAGAGGTCGCCCGTGGTTTTATTTTTGAGTTGAGAATATCTAAAGGAAGGACTAAATCTAATTTTAGGAGTGAACTGAAAATCATTAAACGTCCCCATGAAAAAGTTGTTCCCTACTGCCGGCGCATCTGCGTCGTAACGAAGAGATTCACCGAAATTAGTGAACATTCCCAATCGCACTTTTTCTGTAGGATTAAAGGAAATGAATAACTCGAAATCGTGCATTCCTTGCGCATTAAAACCCTCAAATTCCTCATTTACAATATAGTTGTATCCAAAATTGCTTTGAATATTTCCACTTAATTGAAGGTAGAGACCTGTCCCCAGATCCAAATATTTACGGAGGTTTGCATAGTTGAATTGAATTTTGCTGGAGGCAAAGACCCAAAGCTGTTTTATAAAATCATCTGGATCATAAAAATGTTGGTATTCATGCGCGCCTTCCAGGGTACGGATACTGTTTTGTGTCACAAAACCCAAAGGAGTTTGAAAATGCGGAGAATATTGTTGGTATTGAATTTTTGAATTCCAGTTTCGTGTATTGCGGGCAAGTGAAAAAAACAGGGCATCTCCATGCAAGGTTTCACCATTTAGTTGGGTATTCTTTTTACCAATTCGGTCGTTCTCTTCGATCCAATCCGCTTGAGTTTCCAGCACAAGACTTTTATTTAATTCAAAGATGGCGGTATAGGATTTTTTAAAACGATAGCGTCCATCCAAACCGAGGAGATGTCCATAACCTCCATTCTTAAAAATTCGATTGGTGGTGATTAATCCAAGATTACTCCCTTGATCATAGGTTCTTTGGTATCTAAAAATATTGGAATAGGATGCCGTTCCCTCTCCAAAATAGGATTGGTTTTCACCAGCAATGAGATAGGGAGAGGCTTCATCATAGGCAGTAAGCCAATACATCCTTTGGTTTTCTTCTTGGCTAATCAGTTTGGTGGAGAGGAGCGGTTTGTTTATCGAACGTGTATAGACAGTCTTCAAATTCGTTTCGATAATATCGTTTCCTTCATTAAAATAAGGTCTTCTTTCCTGAAAAAATATTGCAAAAGTATTGTTCGCACTAATTTGAGAAACATCGGCTTCTACTTGAGAAAAGTCAGGGTTAATTGCGTATTCAAGAGAGGAAAGGTTATTGATGTCAAACAAACCACTAATCCCCACATTGGTAACAAGCTTCCCGTAATCTAAGGAACCCTTAGCTGTGTTGCCATCAAGCCCTCCGTATACATAGGGCAATACATTTACTCGATTTTTAGACTTTATGTTTTTAAGAGTAATAAAACTGGTTGCCTGACAAGGGAGGCAGGAGTTGTTCCTGTCGATAGGAAAATTTAGGTTTTGACTTCGGTTATTTTCAGTAAAGGTTGCCCTAAAAAGCATCACTTTCCATTTCATTTCGGGAGCTTGTTTAAACTGCAATACACCAAAAGGGATTTTTAGTTCTACATGATAACTGTCTTGGTGTTTACTCGCTTTGGATTCAAAACTCACATCGTAGGATACGTCATCATTTCCATCAGAAAGGAGTTTAACGTCCAATTGATTGCCTTCTGGATTGGCACCCAAGCCTATCATATAACGTCCGTCACCATAGGTGTCAATTCCGATGAATACATTGTCATCTTGAAAGCCTTCATCCCGATTCCGAACTGAGGAGCGAAGATTTTCCATATCGGCATAGGCAATAAATCCAACATATAAATCGGTTTCCGAATAACTTATATAAACTTTGGTGGGTTGGGGGGATTGGACATTGTCTCCTGGTGAGACTTCATATTTTATATCAAAGGATTCTGCCCCCAACCATTCTTCTGGACTTACTACTCCATCAAATGTGGGGAGTATTTTTTGAGAAAATAGTAATAAGGGAAATACAAGTAGGATGGTTAAGATTTTGGATCTCATTTCTAAGGAGTTTAACTTAAAGACCCCAGAGGAGGAGATTTGTTACACTTGAAAAATTTTTTAAAATAAAAAAACCCAAACTGTAGGGTTTGGGTTTAATCCTTTGGAATAAAGTAAACTAAATTGTTGGTGTATTGAGTTGCGCTAGAGAAGCTTTGATTTCTGCCTCTGTGAGTTCGTGTTTTTGAATATTGCCTGCAAAATAATCTTCGTAAGCTTTCATATCAAAATTACCATGTCCACAGAGGTTAAAAAGAATTGTTTTTGAAACTCCTTCTTCTTTACATTTTTTAGCTTCCTCAATTACTGTAGCAATTCCATGGGTTGCTTCAGGAGCGGGGATAATTCCTTCCGCTTTCGCAAAAATTACTCCAGCCTCAAAGACTTCTAAATTATCATGTGCCACTGCTTCTATAAACTTATCGCGTAGTAGTTGACTCACAATAACTCCAGCTCCGTGATAACGTAGTCCACCGGCATGAATAGGTGCTGGCACAAAATTATGTCCTAAGGTATACATGGGGAGTAGAGGGGTCATTCCTCCAGTATCACCAAAGTCATATCGGAACTCTCCACGGGTTAATTTTGGACAGGAAGAAGGTTCACTAGCGATACAGCGAATGTTTTTCCCTTCTTCAAAGTTGAGTCTTAAAAAAGGAAAAGCGAGTCCTGCAAAATTTGAACCTCCACCAAAAGGAGCAATTACGATATCTGGAAGATCTCCAGCTTTTTCCATTTGTTTTAATGCTTCTTGACCTACGATGGTCTGGTGAAGTTTTACGTGATTAAGTACAGAACCTAAAGCATATTTGGTATGCTCATCACTAGCAGCGCGTTCTATAGCTTCTGAAATTGCAATTCCTAGAGAGCCTGTAGTGTCTGGATTTTCAGCTAGAATCTTTTTCCCGATTTCTGTTGCATCAGAGGGCGATGGAAACACCTTTGCTCCCCAGGTATTCATCATCGTTTTTCGATAGGGCTTGTGCTCATAGGATAATTTCACCATATAAACTTCACAATTGATGTTGAAGTGATTACAGGCAAAAGCTAAAGCACTTCCCCACTGTCCAGCTCCAGTCTCGGTAGTAATCGTTTTTATTCCCTCCTGTTTGCTGTAATAGGCTTGAGGAACTGCAGTGTTGGGTTTATGAGAGCCAGACGGACTTACTCCTTCATACTTATAGTATATTTTTGCAGGAGTGTCTAAAGCTTTTTCCAAACCATAGGCACGATACATGGGAGTGGGTCTCCAGAGGGAATAGATATTGCGTACTTCATCTGGGATGTCCACCCATTTATCCGTAGTGACCTCTTGTTTGATTAATTCCATTGGAAATAAAGGTGCCAGAGCTTCTGGTCCAATGGGTTGCAGCGTTCCAGGGTGAAGTGGAGGAAGCGGTTTGTTGGGCATGTCTGCCGTGATGTTGTACCACTTATCTGGAATTTCACTTTCGTTTAAAAGAATTTTGCGTTGTTTCATTAGCCTTAATTTTAAAACAATGCAAGCAGTTATCCGCTTGAAATTGTTTGATTCAACAAATAAGATTATAGTGTTTGACTCAAGAAGGTACTAAAAAAAACAAAACCCTCGCAAATGCAAGGGTTTTTAGAGTAAGAGGAAAGGAATTTATTAGGAAGCCACTAAATCTCCTTCTTTATTTTTTTGAGGAAGTAAAGAACTTCCCATCAAAAACGTATCGACTTGATGCGCTGCTTCACGACCTTCAGATATTGCCCATACAATCAGCGACTGGCCTCTTCGGCAATCTCCAGCTGTAAAAATATTGGCTTTCGTTGTTTGATACTCTTTTTCCCCTTTAATATTGCCTCTTTCATCGAAAGTGAGTCCGAATTGTTCAGGAAGTGTTTTTTCAGGACCTGTAAATCCAAGGGCTAACAGTGCTAAATCACAAGGCCATTCTTTTTCAGAATTTTTCTTTTCAATGAGTTGTGGACGTTCACCAGGGATTTTTTTCCACTGTACTTCAACTGTTCTCAGTGCTTTGACATGACCTTGGGCATCACCTATAAATTCTTTGGTTAAAATACTCCATTCACGATGACTCCCTTCCTCGTGTGAGGATGAAGTTTTAAGTTTGAAGGGCCAGTAAGGCCAAGGGTGTTCTTCTGTTCTGGAATCTGCAGGCTTAGGCATGATTTCAAAATTTGTTACACTCTTCGCACCTTGTCGATTTGAGGTACCTATACAGTCCGAGCCTGTATCTCCACCACCAATGACAATAACATTTTTGTCTGTGGCTAGGAATTTTTCTTCTCTCTCATGTTGTCCATCTACTGCTTTGTTGTTGTGAGGAAGAAAATCCATCGCTTGCACCACGCCTTTTAAATCAGCACCGGGAATAGGCATCTCTCTTTTGATTGTAGCTCCGGTAGCTAAAACCAACGCATCAAAATCTTTTTCAAGTTGGGATGCTTTGAGGTCTTTGCCAATTTCAATACTGCATTTGAATTCGATTCCTTCTGCTTCTAAAATTTCAAGACGACGGTCAATAACGGACTTTTCCATTTTAAAATCTGGAATACCATAGCGCAACAATCCTCCAATTTTGTTATCTCTTTCAAAGACCGTTACCTGATGTCCAGCCCGATTCAACTGTTGAGCAGCAGCTAGTCCAGCGGGTCCGGATCCAATTACAGCAACCGTTTTACCGGTTCGGTGTGTTGGAGGTTGGGGTTTGATCCAACCTTCGGAAAATCCACGCTCTACGATGTATTTTTCAATTAATTCTATAGAAACAGGAGGGTTTACGATTCCCAATACACATGCTTCCTCACAAGGAGCAGGACACAATCTGCCCGTAAACTCAGGGAAATTGTTTGTTGAATGCAAAATAGATAATGCCCGTTCCCACTCGTTTTGATATACAGCATCATTAAAATCAGGAATCAAATTACCTAAAGGACATCCGCTATGACAAAAAGGAACACCGCAATCCATACAACGAGCACCTTGCTCTTGAAGCTTTTCAGGCTTGGGTGCAAGGGTAAATTCTTTGTAATTGTGTATTCGCTCTTTTGGATCTATGACCGGTTCTTTGATGCGGTCATATTCCATAAAACCTTTGATTTTTCCCATTTCTAAACAGTTTTTTCAATTGTTTGATTAGCTAACATTTCCAAGGCTCGCTTGTAATCTGTCGGCATTACTTTGATGAATTTTTTACTCGATTCTGGCCAAGCATCCAAAATTTCGGTTGCTTTTGGGCTATTGGTGTAATCTTTATGATTTTGAAGTAGCGTATGAACCGTTTCAAGATCGCTTTCTTGTAGGTCTTCCAATTCTACCATTTCCAGGTTGAACTTTTTCTCGTCAAAAGTTCCAGTTTCGCTATATAGGTAGGCAATTCCACCACTCATACCCGCGGCAAAATTTCGTCCAAATTCACCTAAAACAACCGCGATTCCTCCAGTCATGTATTCGCATCCGTGGTCACCTATACCTTCCACTACGGCTTTGGCTCCAGAATTCCGTACACAAAAACGTTCTCCAGCGATTCCATTGATATAGGCCTCTCCAGCTGTAGCTCCATAAAGGGCAACATTTCCAATAATCACATTTTCATGAGGAACAAATGTTGCTTTTTCTGGTACTTGAGCGACAAGGGTTGCGCCTGATAGGCCTTTTCCAAAATAGTCATTTGCTGTACCGATAACTTTCATATAGAGCCCATGTGTAGCAAATCCTCCAAAACTCTGCCCTGCTGTACCTGAAAATTTCAAGCTTAAGGTATGTTTAGGTAAACCGTCTGCACCGTGAATTTTTGAAATCTCATTACTTAAAATGGCTCCTACCGTTCTATTGGTGTTTTTGATTCTGTATTCTAAATGTTGCTCCTCTTTTCTATAGAGTGCAGGATGTGCTTCCCCAAGGATGTCAAAATCCAATACGTTTTCTAATTGGTGATCCTGCGTAGTTGTGTTGCGTTCTTGAACATGGGAAGGAACCTCGGGTTTGTATAAAATTTTAGAAAGATCAATTCCCTGAGTTTTGTAATGGGCAATTGCTTTCTTCATATTGAGTTTCTGTGATTGACCTACCATTTCATCAATACTTCTAAACCCGAGCTCTGACATGATTTGACGCAATTCTTCAGCTACAAAATACATGTAGTTGATAACGTGTTCAGGTTTCCCTTTAAAGTTTTTACGCAATTCTGGATCTTGTGTTGCAATCCCTACAGGACAGGTATTGAGATGACAAGCACGCATCATGATACACCCTGAGGCAATAAGGGGTGCGGTAGAAAAACCAAATTCTTCGGCTCCTAACAAACAAGCAATCGCAACGTCGCGTCCTGTTTTCATTTGTCCATCACATTCAAGAACAATTCTACTTCTCAAATCATTCATGACAAGCGTTTGTTGAGCCTCCGCGATTCCTAATTCCCAAGGAAGTCCAGCGTGTTTCAGTGAGGTTAGGGGAGAGGCTCCTGTCCCTCCATCGTATCCAGAGATTAAAATGACATCAGCTTTGGCTTTTGCTACTCCAGCGGCAATTGTCCCTACACCGACTTCAGATACTAATTTAACATTGATTCGGGCTTCTCTATTTGCATTTTTTAAATCGTAAATAAGTTGAGCCAAATCTTCAATGGAATAGATATCGTGGTGCGGTGGAGGAGAAATTAGTCCAACATAAGGTGTTGAATTTCTCACGGAGGCTATATATGGATTGACTTTAGGCCCAGGAAGTTGACCTCCCTCTCCAGGCTTAGCTCCTTGCGCCATTTTAATTTGAATTTCTTTAGCCGAACTTAAGTAGTGACTTGAAACACCGAAACGTCCAGAGGCAACTTGCTTGATGGCTGAGTTTTTCCAGTTTCCATTTTTATCGGGTTGAAAACGACGAACATCTTCACCGCCCTCTCCTGAGTTACTTTTACCTCCGATTCGATTCATGGCTATGGCCAAGTTTTCATGAGCTTCTTGACTTATGGAGCCTAAGGACATTGCCCCCGTTTTAAATCGCTTGACGATTTCAGTCCAAGGTTCTACTTGATCAATTGGAATAGGATCAAAACTAGAAAACTCAAAAAGCCCTCTGAGGGTCATGAGTGTTTCATTTTGTTCGTTGATCATTTTCGCAAAAGCATCATAGCTTTCGGGTTTGTTTTGACGAACTGCTTGTTGCAGCGAAGCAATCGTTTTTGGATTCACAGCATGTGCCTCACCATCTCTTCTCCATCGGTAATCACCTCCAATTTCTAGAGGGAGTCCCAAATTGGATTCATGGACATACGCTTTTGTATGGCGTCTGCTGATCTCTTTTTCAATTTCATACAATCCAATCCCTTCGATACGAGTCGCAGTATTGCAGAAAAAACGATCGATTAATTTTTGAGAAAGCCCTAAAGCTTCAAAAATTTGCGATCCTCGGTACGAATGAAGTGTAGAAATACCAATTTTGTTCATCACCTTAACAATCCCTTTCGCAATTGCTTTATTGAAATTATCAATGGCTTTGTTGGCATCTATAGTAATGTTCCCTGATTTCGCTTGATGAATGATAATTTCGTTCACCATATAAGGGTTGATGGCACTTGCTCCATAACCAAAAAGAAGCGCAAAATGATGGGGTTCTCTTGGTTCAGCTGATTCGATAAGTATTCCGAATTTGGAACGTTTTTTAAGTTTTTTAAAGGCATGATGTGCATAGGATGTGGCCAGCAGCATCGGAATAGGTGCATTGGAAGGGGAAACTCCTCGATCGGAAAGGATAATGATGTTTGCTCCGTTGTCAATGGCGCGTTCAATTGCCTTGATCATGTCTTCCAAAGCATTCTCAAGACCATTTAATCCTGAGCTTATTTCATAAAGAGTAGAAATCGTTTCCGTTTTAAAGTCATCGTGTTTGATGAATTTAATTTTATCCAAATCCTCATTAGAAATTACAGGATTTTGAATACTTAATTTTTTGGCGTGATTGGCGGAAATATCAAAAATATTGAATTCCCTTCCAATACTTAAACTGGTATCCGTCACAATCTCTTCTCTGATTCCGTCCAAAGGAGGATTCGTAACTTGAGCAAAAAGTTGTTTGAAATAGTTGTACAACAACTGTGGACGATGAGAAAGAACAGCCAATGGAGTGTCTGTTCCCATAGATCCGATGGCTTCTTTGCCCTCAAGACTCATCGGAGTGATAAGAGTTTTTAGATCTTCTTGAGTGTATCCAAAAATTCGCATTCTTGTCTCAAACCCTTCTTTTTCCGTAGGACTTACATTGCCAGTATAAGGCACCTCTTTTAAAGGAAGTAAATTTTCATCCAGCCATTTTTTATAGGGTCGTTTGCTAGAAATTTCTTTTTTTATTTCTTCGTCTTCAATGATTCGACCTTCGTCCATATTCACCAAAAACATTTTTCCTGGCTCCAAACGGCCATGCTTTTCAATATTTTCGGGAGCAATGTCCAATACACCCGTTTCCGAGGACATGACTACGTAACCATCTTTGGTTACAGAATATCTCGATGGGCGAAGTCCGTTTCTGTCCAATAATGCCCCAATGAATTTACCGTCAGTGAAAGGTATGGATGCTGGACCATCCCATGGCTCCATAATACAGGCGTTGTATTTGTAAAAAGCTGTTTTCCCAGGATCCATATCGGCATGTTTTTCCCATGCTTCTGGAACTAACATCATCATGACTTCTGGAAGGGAGCGACCGGTAGCTAAGAGCAATTCGACCACCATGTCCATGGAAGAGGAATCTGATTTTCCAGGAAGGATAATCGGAAGGATTTTTTTGATGTCTGGTCCGAAGAAATCACTTTCTAAAAGTTCTTCTCGAGCTTGCATTCTGCTGAGGTTCCCTCTGTAGGTGTTAATTTCTCCGTTATGACACATGTATCGGAAAGGCTGAGCTAAATCCCAAGTTGGGAAAGTATTTGTTGAGAAACGCTGATGAACGAGTGCCAAACGAGTAACCACAGCAGGATCAGATAAATCTTTGTAATACCCCTTAATGTCCTCAGGAATTAAAAGCCCTTTGTAAATCAGTGTATGGGTAGAAAGACTAGGAAGATAAAAATAGGAAGCCTCGGATAACTTCGAACTGTATATAGTGTGCTCGGATATTTTACGTGCACAAAAAAGCTTGATATTAAATTCATGATCTGAAAGATCAGAAGATCCCCTCCCTACAAAAACCTGCATGATGTAGGGCTCTGTTTGAGCAGCAATGGTCCCAACAACGCCATGGTTAACAGGAACCTTTCTCCAGCCCAGTACCTCTAAACCTTGATTTTTTAATTCGGATTCAAATACACCAATACAATAGCTCCTTTGGTTATCTTTTTTTGGCAAAAAGACCATCCCAACGGCGTATTGATGTAATTCGGGGAGTTCAAAATCACATTGGGAAGCGAGAAAAGCGTGTGGAATTTCGATTAAAATTCCTGCTCCATCTCCTGTTTTTCCATCCGCACTTACGGCACCTCGATGTTCTAATTTATCGAGTATATCAAGTGCTTTGTGGATAATATCGTTTGTTTTTTTACCCTGAAGACTACAGATAAAACCTGCACCGCAGTTATCGTGTTCGTTTTCGGGATTATAAAGTCCTTGTTTAGCTGGCAACATTGTTTTGTGTTTTTTTGAAGGGATACAAAAATAACAATCAAATTTTATCTAATGCGTTAATAACAAATTAAAATTCAGTCCTTTGAGGATATCATAATTTATCTCTTTGTTTGAATCTAAATCAATAATTTTTAATTGATAAATTGGAAAAACCTTAATTTTCACTTCCTTTGTTCAACTTTCAAGAAGATTCTAAACCATTGATAAATCAACACTTTAATGTAATCGGCGTGATGTCTGGAACCTCTCTGGATGGTTTGGATTTAGTAGCAGTTGAATTTGTAAAAAAAGAGTCTTGGGGTTTTTCTATAAAAAAAGCAAAAACCTATTCTTACAGCCCTTCTTGGAAAACGACTTTATCCAATTTAGCAGATCAATCCTCTGCAGAAATCAAAACCATAGAGAAGCAATATGTCAAACTACTTGCATCACATATTTTAGACTTTATGAAAACCCTTGAAGTTGTGGATGCAGTTTGTGCACATGGGCATACGGTTTTTCATGAACCCGAAAAAGGGATAACCCTCCAAATAGGTAATACGCAAGAATTAGCAGATTTACTAAAAGTGCCTTTAGTCTGCGATTTTAGAACGCAAGACGTTGCTCTCGGCGGACAGGGGGCGCCTTTAGTTCCCATTGGAGACCAAAAATTATTTTCAGACTATACGGCTTGTCTAAATTTAGGTGGTTTTGCAAATGTTTCTAAAACAATCGGAAACAAAATCCATGCTTATGATATTGGGGCTGTCAATACTGTTCTAAATTATCTTGCTCAACAAGAGGGTATGGAATACGATGCTGGTGGAGAACTTGCAAAACGTGGAACACTTATTCCGGCATTAGCTGCAGACTTAGATGCGATTCCTTTTTATCAAAAATCCCCTCCCAAATCCTTGGGTATAGAATGGATGAAAAGTCAAATTTTACCCCTACTGCAGCGTTATAAACAAAAATCAATTCCGGATCTTTTACATACCTATACCTATCATATAGGAAAACAAATTGCATGCTGTTTTATGGAGGAAGATCAGGTGTTAATTACTGGTGGGGGATCAAAAAACGAATATTTAATTTCTGTAATAACCCAATCCAGTACAGCGAAGTTTTCGATTCCTGAGGAGGTAATCGTAGATTTTAAGGAGGCTTTAATTTTTGGATTTTTGGGGGTGCTTCGTCTTGAAAATGAAGTCAATTGTTTAGCATCGGTCACGGGATGCAAATACGATCACTGCTCTGGAAATATTTTTTATCCCAATATTTGAGCGAAGCGGTTTACTTTTTTATATTTTAGCCTTCAAACGAATTTAAACTTATGGAAGCCATTATTATTTCCCTTTTTGTATTGGGATATTTAGCCATCACACTAGAGCACAATTTGAAAATTGACAAATTGATTCCTGCACTAGCCATGATGGCTTTGATGTGGGCAATTATTTCATTAGCCCACTTACCTGTTTTTGATGTTAACACGGAATTGAAGCAACTTGAACCGACCCATATTGATGAAATCCTATTACATCATTTAGGGAAAACAGCCGAAATTATCATTTTCCTTCTTGGAGCTATGACGATCGTTGAGATCATCGATTATTTTAATGGCTTTTTCACTATAAAGAGTTTTATAAAAACTCGAAGCAAAAAGGGTTTGTTATGGATTTTTGGAATTCTGGCCTTTGTTTTATCAGCGATTATTGATAACCTCACCGCAACCATTGTATTAATTACAATTCTTCAAAAAGTAATTCATGATCGTGAGACTCGTTTATGGTTTGCTGGACTCATCATCATTTGCGCAAATGCTGGAGGTGCTTGGTCACCCATCGGTGATGTTACCACAACCATGCTTTGGATAGGGAATAAGGTGACAACATTAAAATTAATCAGTTTTCTTTTACTGCCTTCAATGGTATGTTTTGTGCTTCCCGTTCTCATCGCCACCATGTTACCTGCCTTTAAAGGCAAAATTCCACCCTCTGAGGAAGACCTTACTGCTGAATCCCATAAGCGTGGTGGAATCATGCTCTACTTGGGGCTTTCTGCCATCGTTTTCGTTCCTGTATTTAAGACCCTAACGCATTTACCTCCCTATGTCGGGATGATGTTGTCTTTGGCAGTAGTTTCAATTTTTGCAGAAATTTTCAGTAAATCGAAAATCAGTATCACCTCGATTGACGAAGAGAGTGATAGCCATCAAACGGCAAGTCCAGTTCACAAATCGCTTTCAAAAATTGAATTGCCCAGTATTCTGTTTTTCCTTGGAATACTTCTAGCCGTTGCTGCTCTTGAATCCTTGGGGATGCTCTTTAATTTTGCAGAAGGGTTACATCAAGCAATACCGAATACAGATATCGTAATTGGTTTATTGGGAATCGGTTCGGCAGTAATTGATAATGTTCCTTTAGTAGCAGCAAGTATGGGAATGTTCTCCATGGGTACAGACGATCCAGTTTGGCATTTAATTGCCTATGCAGCTGGAACAGGAGGGAGCATGCTCATCATTGGCTCTGCCGCTGGAGTAGTAGCTATGGGAATGGAAAGAATAGATTTCTTTTGGTATTTCAAAAAAATTAGTTGGTTAGCATTTATCGGATTTTTGGGAGGTTTCGGGGTGTTTATTTTGATTCGAAATTTCGTGATGTAATTGAGGGGTGAAAATTTTTCCTCATTTTTTCCGTTTGATATTGTAATAGAATTTTAAAAGCATGGTACTATTTTTTATACAAGAACCCGCTCCATTACAAACGGAGAAAACCTTATCATTAGTTGAGCTTATTCAAAATGGAGGTTTAGGAGGGCAACTCATCATTGGACTTTTATTTGTATTACTTTTGATGGTGACCTATATCTATTTTGAACGATTGTTTGCCATTCGTTCTGCCGTCAAAGTCAGTCCTAATTTTATGCCTCAGATTCGTTCTTTTGTTATGAATGGCAAATTAGAAGGGGCACAACAGCTTTGTCTCCAAGAAAATGTTCCCGTCGCCCGCTTAATTTCCAAAGGACTTTCTCGAATTGGGCGTCCATTAGATGATATCAATACAGCGATAGAAAATTCGGGTCGTTTAGAGGTCTATCAGTTGGAAAAAAACATCAGTATTTTAGCCACTATCTCGGGAGTTGCCCCTATGCTTGGATTTTTAGGAACAGTGATTGGGATGATTTTATCCATTTTTGAAATTTCAAATGCAGGTGGAAATATCGACATGCAACTTCTAGCAGACGGACTATATACCGCAATGACTACGACCGTTGCTGGACTTATTGTAGGTATCGTTGGATATATTTGTTATAATCATCTAGTGGTTAAAACCAACAAAGCTGTTTACCAAATGGAAGCTTCAAGCTTAGAATTTTTGGACCTGCTTAACGAACCCGCATAAAAATGAAACTCAGAGGGAGAAATCAAATTAAGCCTGAATTCAATATGTCGTCCATGACGGATGTTGTTTTTTTGTTGCTTATTTTCTTTATGATTGCCTCGACGCTTGCAAAACAATTAAATACCATAGAGGTAAAACTTCCTCAAGGGGAGGGAAAAACGGAAAATCGAAACACTGTAGCCGTAACAATCAATAACAGGAATCAGTTTTATATCAACGCGGAACGTGTTCAAAAAGGCGCTTTGGAAACTGAATTAATTCAGATTTTATCGAGTGTAAAAACCCCTTCGTTAGTTTTAAGAACAGAACAACAAGTTGCTATTCAAGAAGTGGTATATGTAATGAATATTGCAAACAAGAATGGAATTAAGGTTGTACTGGCGGTGGATACTCCCTAAAATCGGAAAAGATGAAGTTTTTAGATACACCACATAAAAAGAAATCTGCGGTACTGACCACGGTATTGGGGTGTTTGTTATTGCTTCTGTTTTTTGTATTGGGGTTAACCTATTTCGATCCTCCGATAAGTTATGGAATGGAAGTGAATTTTGGGACTTTAGCTCAGGGCAGGGGAGATATTCAACCCCAAAAACCAATTCAGAAAAGTGTTCCCCAAGAGGAGCAACCCCAAGAGCTTCCTGAAAAAAGGGAAACTTCCCCACCAGAAGTCAAGACAAAAGAAGTGCAAGAATCGGTTTTGACAGAAAAAGAGTCTCCCGTAGTGATTCCAAAAGACGAAGCGAAGAAGCCTATTCAAGAACCTATTTCTGAAAGTAAAGAACCGAGTACAACTCCCCCCGTAGAAAAAGAAGTTCCAAAAGTCTCCGAAGCAACGAAAAGTGTGGTGTCCAATCTGTTAAAGAGGCAACCCGAAACAAGTGAGGAAAACCAAGGGGAGGGAGATGACATTGAACAGGGCGATAAAGGAAAAATAGAAGGAAATCCTTATTCAAGTAGCTATTACAATACTGTAGGTCTTGGAGGTGAAGGGAAAGGCTATGGTCTGAATGGAAGAAATCTTCGATCAAATGGAAAAGTTGTTCAAGAATGTAATCAAGAGGGTACGGTTGTAGTTCGTATAACAGTAAACAATCAAGGAGAGGTTGTTCAAGCAGAACCCGGAGTTAAAGGAAGTACCAACACGCATCCCTGTTTGCTCGAACCAGCACGTAAAACTGCTTTTCTTCATCAATGGTTTCCGGACAACAACGCACCAGCAGAGCAAATCGGATTTGTAGTGATTCAATTTAAATTAGGAGAATAAACATTGAAGACTTATCAAGAAGTTGTGAGTTGGATGTTTTCCAAACTTCCCATGTATCAGAGGGTGGGCATTGCAGCCTATCGACCAGGACTAGAACGCATGCAAAGTTTGGATGTTCATCTTGGGGAACCCCATAAATCATTTAAATCCATACATGTTGCGGGTACCAATGGTAAGGGTTCTACATCTAGTATGATCGCCGCCGCACTTCAGTGTGCGGGGTATCGTGTCGGACTGTATACCTCTCCCCACTTACTTGATTTCAGAGAACGCATTAAAATTAATGGAGAAAAAATCCCGGAAGTTGAGGTTATCCATTTTGTCCATTCACATCAAAACTTTTTCGAGGAAAATCAAGTTTCTTTTTTTGAAATGACTGTTGGGTTGGCGTATTCCTATTTTCAAAAAGCTTCAGTCGATTTTGCAGTAATTGAGGTTGGACTGGGAGGGCGACTTGACGCAACTAATATTATCCTGCCCATACTTTCTGTAATTACAACGATTGGTTTAGATCACACAGAGATATTAGGAAGTACTCGGGCACTCATAGCTAGGGAAAAAGCAGGAATCATTAAAGAAAACGTACCTGTAGTGATCGGTCAAAAAGATATTGAAACCCAAGAGGTTTTTGAGGAAATTGCTCAATCTAAAAATTCTCCACTTTACTATGCTGAAACCTTGTCTGGTTTTTGGGAAACCGATTTAAAAGGAAGTTATCAAAACGAAAATATGCGAACAGCGATTCAAGCTTTAAAGAGACTTTCTATCGAAAATTTAACTCCAGAGCATATTCAAGAAGGATTGCGGAACGTTATTTCAAAAACGGGTTTTCAAGGGAGATGGCAGGTCATCGCTCAAGAACCTTATACTGTTCTTGACGTAGGACATAACGCAGAGGGACTCACTGAAATCGCAAAACAACTTAAAACCAGCCTTTACGAGAAATTATATATCGTGCTCGGATTTGTACAAGGGAAAAACGTTCAAGAATTAATTGCTCTTTTGCCTTCTGAGGCACACTTTTACATTTCGGCTCCACAATTGGCAAGGGCATTAAGTGTTGAAAACATCCAAATGGAATTGAAAACTAGTCCCTTGGATATTCAGTATTATAAGACAGTAGCTGAGGCATATAATGAAGCCAAAAGTGTAGCCAATCAAAAAGATATGATTTTAGTTTGTGGGAGTACTTTTGTAGTGGCTGAGGTTATGGAGTACCTTCAAGAGAAAAACTAGTAAAATAAAGATTCGAATAGTAGAGAATTACTGTATTAATTTTATATTTGCGTTCTCATTGAAACAAAAATGGGGCGCTTAGCTCAGTTGGTTCAGAGCACTTGGTTTACACCCAAGGGGTCAGGGGTTCGAATCCCTTAGCGCCCACA
>JAFMCA010000032.1 GCA_017858055.1 Flavobacteriaceae bacterium | reverse complement strand
ATGGTTTGGATGTCTTTATTAGGATTACTTGTTTTTATTCTTACTCAGCTCAATATATTCCCTCAACATTTTGGCCCTCTCCGAATGGACCTATTGCTTATGATCGTATTGAGTTTAGCTGCATTCTTAAATTATTTTGCCAAACATAATGCTTAAAAATATTCTCCGTCTTTTACCCCTACTTTTCCTCTTTGGGGGCTGTGAAAAACCGTTGCCTGAAACTATTTTCCCAGAGGTGGATTCTACTACTAAACCTTGGACAAGATGGTGGTGGTTAGGCAACGCCGTGGAAGAAAAAAGCATAGAGGCTACTCTAGAAGCCTTTGCAAAAGCAGGTTTGGGGGGAGTAGAAATTGCATCGATTTATGGTGCTAAAGGAGCTGAAGATCAATTTATAGATCACCTATCTCCAGAGTGGATAAAAAAAGTGAATCATACTCTTGCCACTGCAAAACGACTCGGACTTGAAGTGGATCTTACCCTAGGAACGGGATGGCCTTTTGGTGGCCCACAAGTTGAAGTTGAATTTGCTGCTACCAAAATACATATTGAAACCGTAGAGATTGAAAAGGGGAACTCCCTCGATCGCGATCTTAGCCTTTGGAGGGAAAACATAAAAGCGAATCTTAATTGTGTCGCTGCAATTGCTTTCAGCAAGTCAGATAGTTACACAGACCTTACCAACAACATCCAAAACAACAAACTCCTCAGACCAGCTCAAGAGGAAGCATATTCCCTTTATCTCATTTATGCAGACAAGACCGGTCAGAAAGTAAAACGATCTTCCCCTGGAGGGGAAGGATGGACCCTAGATCATTTCTCCACTGAGGCACTGAATGATTATGTAGAGCCTTACAGTAAAGCTTTTCAATCGATTGAGGGAACTGTCCGAAGTGTTTTTAATGATAGTTATGAAGTTTACGGAACCGATTTCAGCCCTCATTTCTTTGATGCTTTCGAACAAAAAAGGGGGTACGATCTCAAACCATTCCTCAAACAACTTTTACTGACAACATCAGATTCCATTGGAAACCGAATTAAAGCAGACTACCGACAAACGCTTTCCGACATGCTTTTGGATGATTTTAACAAGCCGTGGAACGATTGGGCACATGATCGAGGTTTAAAAACGCGTCTGCAAGCACACGGCTCACCAGGTCAATTAATCGATCTTTACGCTTCAGCAGATATCCCCGAATGCGAAACTTTTGGATCCATGCCCTATTCCATAACAGGTTTCAGACGTTTAGAAGAAAACATCCGTAATGGTGATGCAGACCCTGCCATGCTTCGTTTTTCGTCCTCTGCGGCTCATATCGCTGGAAAACCACTCGTATCAGCAGAGTCGTTTACTTGGTTGCGTGAACATTTTAAAACAGCACTATCTCAATGCAAACCTGAGGTTGATGATTTATTTTTAAATGGGGTCAATCACGTTTTTCTTCATGGATCGACTTACAGTCCTCAAGAAGTCGATTGGCCAGGTTGGAAATTTTATGCCGCTGTAAATTTTCATCCCTCGAATCCCATTTGGGAAGACGTCCCTGAACTTTTCAATTATATAACAACTGTTCAATCCTATTTACAAGCCGGTAGTCCGGACAATGAGGTACTCCTTTACTGGCCATTTCATGATCTTTTTAATTCCTTCCTTCAAGGTAGAAAAATGCAGCAATTGGCCATACACGATTTAGATACTTGGCTAAAAGGCACGCCGTTTTATGAAGCCATTCAATGGTTACTCAATCATGGGTATGGATTTGATTATGTGTCCGATCGATTTTTAGAGCAAATAGAAGTAGTAAATGGAAAATTAAAATTACCCGGTGGAGAATACAAAGCCTTAATTATTCCAAAAACAATTCACCTTTCTTTGTCTTCTTTAAAAAAACTTATTGAACTCCAAAAGGCAGGAGCAAAGCTTATTTTCGAGGATTTCCCACAAACTGTCCCAGGGTTTCACAACTATTTAGACCAAACGAATGAAATGAAATTGCTACTTGCCCAACAAAATTTAACAAAGTACTCTAAACAAGATTGGAAAACCGAACTCACCAGGGCTGGGGTTCAAGACGAACAATGGGTCGATACAGGACTGAAATTTATACGACGAAAAGGCACCGAAGAAACCGTCTATTTTGTAGTAAATCATACCCCAAAAACGATACAGACTTGGCTTCCTTTGAGTGCTCAATCAGAAAACGCAATTCTAATTGATCCCCTTAATAAAACTTTTGGTCTAGCTGAAACAAAACGCAGTGAAGGACAATGGCGCACAAGAGTTGAATTAAAATCGGGAAGTTCAATTCTCATAAAAGTTGTTCCTTCAAAAACTTCCCTCCCCAGTTGGGAATATACGCAAAAAGCATCTCCCTCTATCGTTTTAGAAGGACCTTGGAACTTGAGTTTTTTAAAAGGAGGTCCAAGTCTTCCCCCTCCAATAACAGTAGAACATTTAGAATCTTGGACAAACTATGGAAAAATTTATGAAGACTTTTCCGGTACTGCCGTTTATACCCATTCCTTTTCTATTGAAGAAAATAAATATCCTGCTTGGCTACTCGAACTGAATGACCTCAGGGAATCGGCTAAAATATGGTTAGATGGGAACTATATTGGAACGGTTTGGGCAAATCCTTTTGAAATTAAATTACCCCCCCTGAGTGCTGGTGAGCACACTCTTAAAATCCAGGTAAGCAATCTTGGTGCAAACAGAATACGAGCAAAGGAACTTCGCGGAGAGCAATGGAAAAATTTCTATGAAATCAACATGGTCAATAAAGACTATCAAGCTTTTGATGCGAGTATTTGGGATCTTACTCCCTCAGGCATCCTCAATGCTCCTAAATTAATACCTTTAGAAAACAATTAGTAAAACATGAAAGACTACCAATACGTCAACTACCTCTGGAATGAAAAACATGCTGACGATCTAAAAGACGATCAGGTGAAACTGTTTTTATACCGATCCAATATTTTAGGAGCTGACCTCAGAATTACCAACTATGGTGGAGGAAACACCAGTTGTAAAACCATAGAAAAAGACCCCTTAACATCTGAAGAGGTAGAGGTCATGTGGATTAAAGGTTCGGGGGGAGATATAGGAACCCTTACTCGTTCGGGTATAGCTGGGCTGTACACTGAGCGCCTCCGAAATTTAAAAAATGTATACCAAGGTTTAGAAGATGAGGATCGAATGGTTGGCTTGTTTAACCACTGTCTATTTGATCTGGATAGTAGAGCTCCGTCGATCGACACCCCACTTCACGGCCTGCTCCCTTTTGCTCATATTGATCATTTACATCCTGACGCACTAATTGCAATTGCAGCTGCTAAGGACGGTGAAAAAATTACTCAAGAAATTTGGGGAAATACTATGGGTTGGGTAGACTGGCAACGACCTGGTTTTGATTTAGGGCTACAATTGGAAAAATGTCTGAAAGAAAATCCTGGAATTCGGGGGATAGTTTTGGGTAGTCACGGATTGTTTACTTGGGGGGATACTTCCCATGCCTGCTACCTCAACAGTCTTGAGGTCATTGAACGTGCTTCCTCATATATTGCTGATAAAATCAGTAAAAAAGGAACTGTCTTTGGAGGTGAAAAAAGAAAAGCGCTCCCTCCTTCTCAAAGACAGGAAAAAGCAGCAACCTTACTGCCTATTTTACGTTCGTTATGCAGCTCTGAACAAAATATGATCGGGCACTTCAGTGATGCTCCTGAAGTATTGGAATTTATTAACAGTTGTGATTTGGAGCGCTTGGCTCCCATGGGAACCTCCTGTCCAGATCATTTTTTAAGAACTAAAATCAAACCCCTTCTTCTTCCTCTAGAAGCAGAAGAGGATTTTGAAGATTTAGAGGCAATAAAAAAGAACTTAGAATCCCATTTTAAATCCTATAGGAATGACTATGCGGCATATTACGAAAAATGCAAAAAGGACAACAGTCCCCTCATGCGTGATCCCAATCCTGTAATTTTACTTTTGCCGGGGGTTGGGTTATTCAGTTTCGCAAAAAACAAACAAACGGCACGAGTAGCCTCCGAGTTTTATTGCAACGCGATAAACGTAATGCGCGGTGCAGAAGCCATTTCTTCCTATACAGCTCTTCCACTTCAAGAAGCTTTTGACATTGAATATTGGTTGTTAGAAGAAGCGAAATTACAACGCATGCCCAAGGAACAACCATTAACGAGAAAAATAGCCTTAGTTACTGGCGCAGGAGGGGGGATAGGAAAATCAATCGCAAAGAAACTCGTAACCGAAGGTGCAGTGGCTGTCCTGTTAGATATTTCAGAAACCAATCTCGATAACGCATTGAAGGATTTTTCGGCTGATCAAGCAACAGCTGTTGTCTGTGACATCAATAATCCAGAGGCCATAAAACAGGCCATTCAAAAAGCTTGTCTCACCTTCGGTGGTATTGACATCGTGGTTCACAGCGCTGGACTAGCCATCTCAAAACCCATTGAAGACACCACCACTCAGGATTGGGATATTTTACAAAATGTATTGGTCAAAGGTCAATTTGAATTATTTAAACAAGCGACTGCTATCCTACGCACCCAAAAAATGGGTGGGAATTTTATCACGATTGCCAGTAAAAATGGCTTGGTAGCAGGCCCAAATAATGTTGCTTATGGCACGGCAAAAGCTGCACAACAACATATGACGCGCCTCTTAGCTGCTGAACTTGCTCCCGATAAAATTCGAGTCAATACAGTAAATCCAGATGGGGTTATTGTTGGGAGTAAAATTTGGGAGGGAGATTGGGCAAAAGGCCGAGCAGAAGCGAATGGAATCACTGTAGAGGAACTGCCTGCTTTTTACGCTAAACGGAATTTGCTGCATCAAATTATTACCCCAGACGACATTGCTCAGGGAGTTTTTTGTCTTGTAGCTTTACTAGACAAGTCTACAGGAAACACCCTTAATGTTGATGGAGGTATGGCAAACGCATTTGTTCGATAATACATGATTATGCTTAAAAAAGAAGACATACAGTACTTGAATCAACCACGGCTTGAACAACACCAAGTTGAATTCAAGCAACTTTCAGAACAGCTTACCCAAAGAAATATTGAAGTAGAAACCGTTCTTAACAAACTAAATGAATTTCAAATTGCAATTCCCAGTTGGGCGCTAGGAGCAGGAGGTACTCGATTCGGGCGGTATCATTTTGGTGGAGCACCCAGAAACCTTTTCGAAAAAATTGAAGATGTAGGCTTACTTCATGCACTTACTGGAAATTCAAATGCGATTTCTCTACACATTCCATGGGATATTCCCGAGGACACCCAAGCAGTTAAAGAAGCCGCTGCCGCACAAGGACTTTGTTTTGATGCAGTAAACTCCAATACCTTTCAAGATCAAGGGGGTCAAAAACACTCCTATAAATTCGGTTCATTAAGCCATGTAAGTCAAGAGGTTCGGGATCAAGCCATCGAACACAATAAAGAAGTTATCCGAATTGGAGAATCCTTGGGTTCAAAAAGCATCACCGTTTGGTTGGCAGACGGGTCGAACTTTCCAGGACAAACTAATTTTCAAAATGCCCTAGGACACACCCAAAACAGTTTATTAGAAATTACTCGTTCCCTCCCTGAGGATTGGAAAATGTTTATCGAATACAAACCTTATGAACCTCATTTTTACAGCACCGTAATCCAAGATTGGGGAACATCATTTCTCCTAGCAAATGCTTGCGGACCTAAAGCTTTTACCTTGGTTGATTTGGGGCATCACTTACCCAATACCAATATTGAACAGATTGTTGCAACCCTATTAATGCATGGAAAGCTCGGAGGTTTTCACTTTAACGATAGTAAATATGGGGATGATGATCTGACCGTAGGAAGCATTCAACCTTACAAGCTCTTTTTAATATTTAATGAGCTGGTGTACGGGATGGCAAACAACAAAAACAACCCCCCTTTAGCATGGATGATCGATGCTAGTCACAACACCAAAGATCCATTAGAAGATTTATTACAATCGATAGAGGCCATTCTTGAAGCCTATGCTAAAGCACTTTTAATTGATCAAAATGCTTTACACCAAGCCCAAAAAGCAAACGATGTGGTGTATGGTCAAGAATTGATTCAAAATGCCTATAAAACCGATGTACGGCCTTTACTTTGCGAGATGCGACAACGAAAAGGGGCAGCCCTACAACCCATCCTTACTTTTAGAGCTACAAAACAACGCGAACTTCGACTTCAAAATCGGGGGATGGATTCACAAGCGAGTGGGTTATAATTTTGAAAATGCAAAAAGAAAAAGGGATTTTGGTTTTTGATATTGGGAAAACTCACAAAAAGTGCTTTCTTTTTTCTGAATCCTTTCAACTTCTATTTGAAGAAATCATCTCCATCGATCAGATCCCTGATTCGGACCTTTTCCCCTCAGAGGATCTGATGGCTATTTTGAGCTGGATGGAAAAAATGCTGCTAACGCTTAAAAAAAAGTTTCACCTTACTGCAGTCAATTTTTCAGCATATGGGGCAAGCTTCGTATTAATAGACCCGCAAGGAAAACCGATTTTACCGATATACAATTATCTAAAACCAATTGATTCAACTCTCGAAAATACATTTTACACTACCTTTCCTGATCTTGAATTTCTTTCTGCGTCTCCCCGTTCGGGATTTCTAAATTCCGGTTTTCAGTTGTATTGGTTAAAATATACTCAGCCAGAAAAATTTAATCTCCTTCAGTTTGCTTTGCATTTACCCCAATTTTTTCACTATCACTTTACCCGTAATTTTGTGAGTGAGTGTTGCAGTATTGGGTGTCATACGAGCCTATGGGACTATACCCTTGAAAACTATCACCCATGGGTGAAAAAAGAGACGATTGATCCCGTTTTAGCCCCTATTGTTTCTGCAAAACATCGATCGAATGGAATAGGTTTATTGGAAAATATAGCTGTAGGCGTGGGGATACACGACAGCTCCGCGGCACTGATCCCCTATTTAAAAGCTGAAAAAGAACCTTTCGTCTTGTTGAGTACAGGCACTTGGAATGTTTCGTTGAATCCATTTTCAAATGCACCACTCACTAAGGAAGAACTGGAAAAAGGCTGTCTTAACTACATGACTACATCAAAAACTCCTATCAAAGCAAGTCGCTTTTTTATGGGTGGAGCTCACGATCAACTCTGTTTACACCTATCCGAATATTACAACGTACCGGCTACCTTTTACAAATCCATCGATTACGAGGAATCCACCTATGAACAGACGACCCCATTCTTGGCAAAGCATTGGTCACTTTCCACTACAGACTTCCTATTCGATACTCCTTTGTTTTTTGAAAATTACGGTTCGCTTATGGAAGCCTATTACGCTGTTATGAAATCTTTAATCCAAATTCAACTGGAATCCCTTCGTCTTGTTCTTGGGGAGCAAAAAATTAAATCGCTCTATATTGATGGTGGTTTTCAAAACAACACTCTATTTGTGAAGCAAATGGCCAAAAGTTTTCCCGAACTTACCGTGTATCGAAGTGACTTTTCTTTAGGTGCAGCATTAGGTGCTGCTTTATGTGTACACCCTATTCCCTTCGAGAAAAAAGACTTATTTGATATTTATGGAATGGAGCGCCTGTAGCCTGTAATTAAATTGAAACTAAAATGAAAAACCAAGAACAATCCGTCTCAAACAACGAATATGAAAATGAAAAAGTACCTCAATCGGCACTTAAAAAGTGGACTCATTTTCTCGGCATGTACGCAGGAGAACATGCTGCTGGTACTGAATTTGTCATAGGGCCATTATTCCTGACTACTGGGGTTAGCGCTTTTGATTTACTCATGGGCTTATTGATTGGTAACTTATTAGCCGTATTAAGTTGGCGTCTATTAACTGCAGAAATCGCTGTGCGATATCGGTTCACGCTTTACCATCATTTAGAAAAAATTACAGGAAATCAAATGGTAAAGGGATATAACCTCGCCAACGGAGTTCTTTTTTGCTTTTTAGCTGGAGCCATGATTACCGTTTCGGCTACAGCGGTTGGTGTTCCCTTTAATATGGAAATGCCTCAATTAACAGATACCCTTCCGAATGGAATCACATGGGTGATTGTAGTTCTTATTCTTGGTTTACTCTTTTCCTTTATCGCAGCCAAAGGTTTCGGAACGGTTTCTAAAGCAGCAAATTTTATGGCACCCTTGATAATTCTTGCTTTTGTTGCCTGTGGATTTGTAGCCTTGATACAACTTGAAGTAGGGAGTTTTAGCGATTTTTGGAATATTTGGGGAGAGGGAAGTACTCCGTTCCCGGGTCAATTAAAATATACATTCTGGCATGTTTGTTTTTGGTCTTGGTTTGCTAATGCTGCTATGCATATTGGCATGTCGGATCTGAGTGTTTTTCGCTATGCTGAAAAAGCTTCTTCAGGATGGACTACCGCTGTAGGAATGTATATCGGGCATTATATCGCATGGATTGCAGCAGCACTTTTGTATGCTGTCTATATCCAAAGTCCCGAGGCTCAAGCGTATTTATCAAACGGAACAGCTCCTCCGGTAGCTCCCGGACCTCTAGCCTATAATGCAATTGGAGTTTTTGGAATCATCGCAGTAATCTTGGCCGGGTGGACAACAGCAAACCCAACCATCTATAGAGCAGGATTGGCATTTCAAACCCTCTTCCCAAAGCGATCTACTTTTTGGGTGACCATGTTTGCAGGTGGGGTGGCAACTGTTGCGGGTTTGTTTCCTGCATTTGCAATGAAACTCCTCGACTTTGTGGCGCTATACGGATTTATTCTTGCACCCATAGGAGCGGTAATTGTATTTCAACATTTTTTCGCAAATCGAATGAATATTCCCGACTACTTGAATGCTCCTTATAAAAGAACATTTAATTGGAGTGTCCTTTTAGCATGGGGGTTAAGTGTTCTGCTCTTTTACGGTTTTTCTGTTCAAAATGATATTTTTCTATCCTTTTTAACACTGCCAACATGGATCTGTTGTGGCTTAATCTACCTAGTATTCAGTAAATACCTCTTTAAATCATGAAACCAATTTTCCTAATTCTACTTTCTTCGATTACTTTTTCAATCTCTGCTCAATCTGAACTGTTATGTCAAGGCGGTTATTGGACGGAAGCAGAGGCTGTCGAAGTAATGAAGGATTTTAAATCACAATGGACTTCCCAAAAAGATTGGGAAGAAAGAGCTGATATAATTCGACAAGGAATAGTGAATGGATTGCAATGGGACAGGATGCCCAAAGTTGATGCAGTTCCAAATGTGATTTCAAGTTTGCCCCAAAAAAAAGAAGGCTATAGTGTCCAAAACATAGCCTTAGAAAGCTTCCCTGGTTTTTACGTAACAGGGAATCTTTACACTCCTTCGAACCTAAAGCCTCCCTTTGCTGGGATTTTGAGTACACACGGCCACTTTGCAGACGCTCGATTTACTGAGGAAGAACAAATGCGGAATGCCTCTCTCGCTCAAATGGGTGCTGTAGTTTTTGCTTACGATATGGTGGGTTATGGAGAGAGTACAACCGTAGATCACAAAATGCCAATTGCACTCTTGCTACAAACATGGAATAGCAAACGGGTTTTGGATTATCTCCTTTCGAGAGAAGACATCGACCCAGAAAGAATAGCCATTACGGGAGCTTCGGGAGGGGGAACTCAATCGTTCATTTTAGGAGCAATAGACTCCAGATTAAAAGTAAGTGTTCCTGTAGTTCAAGTATCTGCCCATTTTTTTGGCGGCTGTGTTTGCGAAAGTGGAATGCCAATTCATAAAAGTCAAAGCCATCAAACCAATAATGTAGAAATTGCAGCATTGTTTGCACCTAAACCTCAACTCTTAGTTTCGGATGGTGCGGATTGGACAAAAAATACACCCAAGGTTGAATTTCCCTATTTACAAGAAGTCTACCAAGTATACGATGCAACAGCCAAGATTGAAAATGCTCATTTTGAGAAAGAAAAACACAATTATGGTCCTTCGAAACGAAATGCTGCTTACCGTTTTTTAAGCACTTATTTGGAGCTTCCAGGAGGAGTAGGACCCAACAAAAATGTTTATGACGAAAGCAGTGTATCGCTTCTCTCTCCAGAGGAACTGAAGTTGTTTTCAACTAGAAGTCGACCACAAAACGAGTTAATAGGAAATGAAGCTGTACTAACTTATTTAAAAATTAAACTGCAAGAGTAAAATTCTCGATTGAGTTTCAAACTTGTATTAAACCACCATTGTTAAGGGATTCTCTACAAATGCGCGAAGTGTTAATAAGAATTGAGCTCCAGTAGCTCCATCTACTACACGGTGATCACAAGCAAGAGTCAGTTTCATTGTATTGCCTACCACAATTGCCCCTTCTTTTACTACGGGCTTTTGTACTATAGCACCTACAGACAAAATCGCCCCATTGGGTTGATTAATAATTGAGGTAAATTCTTGGATTCCAAACATTCCTAAATTGGAAATAGTAAACGTACTGCCCTCCATCTCCTCAGGTTTTAGCTTCTTATCTCTAGCACGAATCGCGTAATCTTTAACGGCTGCTCCTATCTGAGGAAGACTTTGCTCATCTGTAAATTTAACCACAGGGACAACTAAACCATCTTCAACAGCTACGGCAACCCCCACATGAACATGATGATGTTGTGTGATCTGATTGTCCTCCCATTTGGCGTTTACTTGAGGATGTTGCTTTAAAGCAAGTGCAACTGCTTTTACTACAATATCATTAAATGAAATCTTGGTGTCTGGTATGGAATTGTACTGTGCCCTAAAAGCGATGGCATTATCCATATCAAATTCAACTCCCAAATAATAATGAGGTGCAGTAAACTTTGATGCAGACAATCGCTTGGCAATGGTTTTACGCATCTGAGAATTCGCAATTACAGTAACCGATTCGGTTCCGCTCGGCGCAAAGGCCTTTACCCCTCCACCTACTTGTGGCTGGTAGTTGTCAATATCTTTTTTTACGATTCTTCCATGATCTCCAGAGCCTTGAACTCGAGCTAGATCAATTCCTTTTTCGGAAGCTAATTTTTTCGCTAAAGGTGAAGCTACAATTCTACCGTTTGAGGTTGATTTTACTACCGGTGCTGCAGTTGGTGCAACTTTTACTTCTGGAACGGATTCAACTTTTGGGGCACTAACAACAGGGGCTGGATCGGCTTTTGTGGCGGCTGCTTTGGGTTGCGCTTGAGACGCTATTACACCACTAATATCAGTTCCTTTTTTTCCAATAATTGCTAAAACACTATCCACAGGTGCAGATTCACCCTCATTCAATCCAATGTGCAATAGAGTACCTTGATAGAAAGACTCAAATTCCATGGTCGCTTTATCCGTCTCTATTTCAGCTAAGATATCTCCCTCTTTAACTGTGTCTCCAACTTTCTTATTCCATTTGGCAACCGTTCCTTCCTCCATGGTATCACTCAAACGAGGCATAGTAATAATTTCGATGCCCTCTGGGATCTCAGAAGAAACTGGAGCTGATGGAACTTCACTTTGATTTTCCTGTACAGCAACTTTTTCAACTGCAGGAGATGGGGTTTCTCCCCCTGAAATGAGAGCAGAAATGTCTTCCCCTTTTTCACCAATGATAGCCAATAAGGTATCTACAGGTGCAGTTCCACCTTCTTGTATCCCAATATGAAGCAAATGTCCCTCGTTAAAAGATTCAAACTCCATGGTCGCTTTATCCGTTTCGATTTCGGCTAAAATTTCACCTTCTTTTACGGTATCTCCAACTTTTTTAAACCATTTCGCCACGGTTCCTTCTTCCATGGTATCGCTTAACCTAGGCATGTTAATTATCTCAGCCATGAACTATAATTTGTGTTTAATAAAAGGGTAATCTTCTTGTTCGTAAACCGCATCATACATCAAACTCGGTTCCGGATAGGGTGAAGATTCTGCAAATTTCTCACATTCAGCAACTCGTTCTTTAATAGATTTATCTATTGCATCCAGAGCCTCTTGAGTCGCATATTTTTTAGAAAGAATGATTTCTTTCACTTGTGTTATCGGATCGATTTTTCTGTATTCTTCGACCTCGTCTTTTGTTCTATAATGCTGTGCATCCGACATCGAATGACCTCTGTATCGATACGTTTTCATTTCAATAAAAGAAGGACCTCCACCGGATCGTGCTAAGCTGATGGCTTTGTCCATAGTTTTTGCAACCGCTTCGGGATTCATTCCGTCACAAGGTTCACAAGGCATGTCGTATCCTAAACCTAATTTCCAAATTTCCTCGTGTGAGGCCGTTCTTGCAACTGATGTTCCCATCGCATACCCGTTGTTTTCTACAACAAAAACAACTGGAAGTTGCCATAGTGTAGCTAGGTTCAATGTTTCGTGTAATGATCCTTGACGTACAGCACCATCCCCCATAAAACAGAGAGTTACATTGTCTCTTTCAAAATATTTATCTCCAAAAGCCATTCCCGCACCAAGAGGGATTTGCCCTCCGACGATTCCATGCCCTCCGTGAAATTTATGTTCTTTGGAAAAAATGTGCATCGATCCTCCAAGTCCTTGAGAAGTTCCGGTAGCTTTTCCGTATAATTCAGCCATTACTCGCTTGGGATCTACTCCCATTCCAATGGGCTGCACGTGATTTCTATAGGCAGTGATCATTCGATCTTTTCCGATTTCCATGGCGTGAAGTGATCCTGCTAGGACTGCTTCTTGGCCATTGTACAAGTGAAGAAATCCACGTACTTTTTGTTGAATATAAACAGCTGCTAGCTTGTCCTCAAACTTCCTCCAAAAAAGCATGTTCTCATACCAGTCTAAGTAAGTTTGTTTTGTAATTTTCTTCATAAATCCTTTTATAAAATCCCAAAGTGAGCCCAAAATTACTCATTTCTATCCTTAAGGTGAAATATTCCCTGAAATTTATTCTAGTCGTAATTTCAGTTTACTGAATTACAACTTCACTATCGGATTGTGGGAGGGAACTTTCTAAATCAAGAGAGAGTGAAAATCGAATGGTATTTTCCAAAGGATTGCGAACATTTGATGTAGAGAACAGATAAGAAATATCAACATTCATAAAGTTTAAATCAAACCCTGCTCCCAATGTGAGGTACCTTCTGGAACCTTTGTCTTTACTTTCATTAAAATAACCCGTCCTTAAAGAGAAAGCCTCTTGAAATAAATATTCAAAGCCAACAGCCATCGTAATTTCACTTATCTCCTCAGTGAGTCCATTGGGTGCATCTGAAAATGAAGTAAAAATACCTCTCAAAAAATCAATGTCGGGTTGGCGGTAACCTACAAAGGATCCTTCATCACTATAAACCGCTACCGGGGTAGGAACTAATAATTTACTAAACTCGGTGTAGATTCCTAAGCTGTTTTGGTCATCAAAAAGCAGGTCTAAACCAAAACCTAATCTCAGGTTTGTAGGGATAAAACTTTTTTGCCCCCCCATGTCGTAATTTAAACGTGGACCGATATTCGAGATATTGATACCGCTTCTAAAAATTGCATTTTGTTTCCCTAAGTCAAATGGCTCACTTTGAAAAAATCCTGCGACATCAATGCCTAATGTGTTTGCAGAGGAAGTATCTGCATCGGTTGCTATTCTGAGATCTGAACGAATATACCGACCCCCTACTGCCATTGAAAATTGCTCACTGAGTAACAAGGAGTAGGACAAATCTAAGGTTAGTTCAGAGGGACGTTCCTGACCTTGATCAACGATCGTTCCTCCGATAAGTTCGTTGAATTGAATGTCACCAAGGCTAAAATATTTTAAACTACTTGCCCATGCACTTCGATCATTTAATTTTTTATAAAAGGTGAGATTTCCTAAGAATATATCGTCGACGAGTTTGCTTAGATAAGGCGTGTAACTAATTCCAATCCCTTTTTCTGAAGAAGCAAAAGCGTATTTTGCTGGATTCCATTGCTGAGAATACGCGTCGGGAGCTGTGGCAGCACCCAATTCTCCCATTCCAGCAGATCGGGCATCTGGAGTAATTAATAAAAACGGAACTCCAGTCGTGATTACCCTATTCGAATTCTGACCAAAACTCATCCAGGAAAATAGACAAACACAAAGAAAAATACAAGTCCTTATAAAACTGAGCATCGCATGTTAAAATGTATTAACTACAACGCACAAAATGATTATTTCTTGTGCATACACGAACTTTTTTTTGATTTTTTATAGAAGATGCAATATTTAGGGGGGAAGGACGTTTAATGATTAGCTAACCGAATTTAATTGAAGTGCAATTCTCCAAAGAAAATGATTATTTGTATATTGCATAATCTTTTGAAAATAAGATCGAACTATATGAAATTGAGTCAATTCAAACAATTTTTACTCCCTTGTGCAGGATTTTTATTACTAACCGCTTGTGGTGGTGGTAACAATGCTTCTAAAGCCACAGGCTGGGATATCAATTCAAAAAAAGGTGGATTCCAATTCAATATTGAATTTGAGGAGCAGGAAACTGGACCTGGACTAGTTTTTATTGAAGGTGGAACCTTTACCAAAGGTCAAGTTCAAGATGATGTTATGCACGATTGGAACAACACTCCCAACAAACAGCATGTCATGTCATTCTATATAGACGAAACAGAGGTAACCAACCTGATGTATATGGAATATTTGGATTGGCTAGAGTACGTATTCCCTACCAATGAAGCTCGATACAGACAAATTTATGAGGGAGCCCTTCCCGATACACTCGTTTGGAGAAACCAATTGGGCTATGTGGAAGAACTTACAACCAATTACCTTCGACATCCTGCTTATGCAGAATATCCTGTCGTTGGGGTAAATTGGTTACAAGCAGTTCAGTATGCCGAATGGAGAACTGACCGTGTAAACGAATACATTCTTGAACGTGAATCTTATGTACAAAAAGACGTTCGATACAACGAGGTAGAAACCAACAGTACTTTTAATACTGCTGCCTATCTTAAAAGACCTGAAACGTCCTATGGAGGAAAAATTGATAGCCTCAGTGGTAAAAGAGGTGAAGAGAAAAAAGGGGACTCTATTGTAAAAGTATATGCGGGGGTAGAAAAAGGAGTTTTACTTCCTTCTTACAGACTCCCCACAGAATCTGAGTGGGAATATGCCGCTCTTGCTTTAGTTGGTGATCGTGAATACAATACCTACAGAGGAAAAAAGAAATATCCATGGTCTGGTGAATACACTCGTTCTAGCGATCGAAGAACCGAAGGAGACCAACTTGCCAACTTTAAGTTAGGTAAAGGAGATTACGGTGGAATTGCAGGATGGTCCGATGACGGTGCTGACATTACCATGCAAGTAGGTCAGTATCCTCCAAATGATTTTGGAGTTTATGATATGGCTGGAAATGTTGCCGAATGGGTTTCCGATGTTTACCGTCCAATCGTTGACGATGAAGCAAATGATTTCAACTATTATCGTGGGAATGTCTATTTAAAAAATGTTATCGGTGAAGATGGAAAAGCTAGCATTATCTCCCCCAATGAACTGGTTTTTGACACATTGCCAAACGGCAAAGTATTGCTTAAAAGATTACCTGGTGACTTAGATAAAGTTGCAATTGATGAAGAAGAAACTTTTTTAAGACAAAACTTCTCTGAAAGTGATAACAGAAACTTCCGAGACGGGGACGTTGAATCTTCCAGAGAATTTGCTTCAGGCCAACCCGATAGCGGCGATGGAACAAAAACTGAAACTTCACTGATGTATGATGCTCCAGTAACTGCAAAAATCGCTTACAACGATGATGGAGAAGCAGTTAGACAAATAGATAAAAGTGCCAAAAGAACGACACTAATAACTGATGAGGTAAGAGTCTATAAAGGAGGGTCGTGGAAAGATCGTGCCTATTGGTTAGATCCAGCACAACGAAGATACCTCCCACAGTATATTGCTACAGACTACATCGGATTTCGATGTGCAATGTCCCGTTTGGGATCTAAAAGCCAAGTGAAAAAAACCGCTCGACATAAGAGACGCGGATAATAATTTAAAATCAAGCATCTTATTTTTAAGATGCTTTTTTTTATTATGGATATAGCATCACTTTACGCTACCTTTCAAAAATCAAAAGGGATTTGTACGGATACCCGAAATTTTAAAAAAGGGGTTGTTTTTTTTGCTCTACATGGAGCTAATTTTGACGGAAATAACTTTGCTGAAAAAGCATTAGCGGATGGGGCTCTCGCAGTGGTCATCGACAATCCGCAACTTCCCATAAAAGGTAAAGAAGTTTTTTTGGTAAAAGATACCCTGAAAACACTTCAACAATTGGCTACTTATCATCGTCAACAACTAAAAACCCCGCTGCTCTCCCTAACCGGAAGTAATGGAAAAACAACTACCAAAGAACTTATACGAGCTGTATTATCTCAACATTATAAAGTTTTGGCCACTGAAGGGAATTTAAACAATCATATTGGAGTTCCTCTTACCCTTTTTAAATTAGATTCAACTCATCAACTTGGAATCATTGAAATGGGGGCTAATCACCCAGGAGAAATTGCACAATTATGTGAAATTGCCCAACCCAATTGGGGATATATTACCAACTTTGGAAAAGCCCATTTGGAAGGATTTGGAGGAATTCAAGGTGTAATTCGCTCAAAATCTGAAATGTATCGCTACTTGATCGAGAATAACCAAAATATTTTAATTAATGCAGACGATAAGGAACAGCTCAAGCAAATCAAAGACTATAAAGTAGTATCCTTTGGACGTACTAAAGAAGCTGATTTTCAATGGGAAGAAATTCCTCACCAGGAGAAGCTTACAATTCGCTTTCAAAACCAAAATTATACTTCCAGTCTTTACGGGAGTTATAACTTAAATAATCTTGCTGCTGCCCTTGCTTTTGGAACGCTATTTAAACTCACGCCCGAGGAAGCTCAAAAAGGAATTTCAAACTATGAAGCCGACAACAATCGTTCACAACAGATTCGGATCCAGAATAGACAATTCGTTTTAGATGCCTATAATGCAAATCCAAGCAGTATGCAGGTTGCCTTGGAGGAATTTGCTAAAAATAAAAGTTCAATGAAAGCAGTGATCTTAGGGGACATGAAAGAATTAGGAAATGTTTCCCCTCAAGAACACCTATTTATTTTAGAGATATGCTTGGACTTACCCCTCACCCATATCTTCACCATCGGTCCAAACTTTTATGAAACAAAGCTAAACGATCAACGAATCTCAAAATTCACAACTTTGGATGCTTTCACAAAACACCTCCAGTTGAATCCATGGAAATATGATGCGGCTTTAATCAAAGGCTCAAGAGCCTTAGCTTTAGAAAAATTGATTCCATTTTTCAAAAACTCATAAAGGGATGAAAAGAATTTGGTTTTTAAGTTTTGTAATTTTTATAGCTTGTCAAAAAGAAGAGGATCGATGTGGAACCCTAATACAAAAAGTGAATGAAGGAACAATCTACACTTTTGTAATTCAAACCGACCTAAATATTCGAGGATATGGCGATCAAAATCTACCAAGCATCCCAGATGATGGAATTAGGCAAGGACAGGTTTCAAAAGAAGATTACGAGGCTTTTCAATTGGGCGACACCTATTGTGCCGATTATTAAAGCTTAGCTCCTTTTATAATTTGATCGACAACTTCAGGATTTAATAAAGTTGAAGTATCTCCCAAATTCGAAAAATCCTTACTTGCCACTTTTCTCAGTATCCTTCGCATAATTTTTCCGGATCGTGTTTTAGGTAATCCTGGAACGATTTGTACTGCATCGGGTTTTGCTATCGGACCTATAATTTTTCTTACGGTCTCTTTGATTTCTTGAACAAGACTTTCTTCTGTTCTTCCCTGCATATCACAAATCACGTAGGCGTATATACCTTGCCCTTTTATATCGTGAGGATACCCTACTACAGCAGATTCAATAACTTTGGGGTGCTCGTTAATTGCGTTTTCAACTTCGGCTGTTCCCATTCGGTGGCCCGAGACATTAATAACATCATCCACACGTCCTAAAATCCTTAGGTAACCATCGTGATCTCGTTTCGCTCCGTCTCCAGTAAAATAAAGTCCAGGATAAGTAGAAAAATAAGTTTCTTTACAGCGTTGGTGATCACCGTAAGTGGTTCTTAGCATAGAGGGCCAAGGAAATTTGATGCATAAATTACCCTCTACATTATTCCCCTTCAATTCATTGCCTTCTGTATCCACAATAATGGGTTGAACTCCTGGTAACGGGAGTGAAGCATGAGCAGGTTTGTTGGGTGTTATTCCTGCCAAGGGCGAAATCATAATCCCACCCGTTTCAGTTTGCCACCAAGTATCGACTAAGGGACACCTCCCCTTTCCAATATGATCGTGATACCAATGCCAAGCTTCTTCATTAATGGGTTCCCCCACCGAACCAATAACTTTAAGAGACGCTAAAGAATAGGGCTCAACAGGTTCCAAACCATACGCTTGTAAAGCTCGTATTGCGGTTGGTGCCGTGTAAAATTGATTGACTTTGTATTTGTCTACAATTTCCCAAAAGCGTCCTGGAGTTGGATACGTTGGAACTCCTTCAAACATTACTGTAGTTGCTCCAGCTAATAAGGGTCCATAAACAATATAGGAATGGCCAGTAATCCAACCGACATCCGCTGTACACCAATACACATCGTCTTGTTCGTATTGAAATACATTAGTAAACGAATAGTGGGTATAAACCATATAGCCAGCAGTAGTATGCACTACCCCTTTCGGTTTTCCTGTAGATCCTGAAGTATATAGAATAAAGAGTAAATCCTCAGCGTCCAAAGTGGCAGCCGTATGAGATGTCGATTTGTTTTGAATAACATCATGCCACCAAACATCTCTTCCTGCTTTCATCGTGACAGGGGTATGGGTTCGCTGACAAACAATTACTTTTTCTACACAATGGGTATGTTCTATTGCTTCATCTACCACACTTTTAACAGCAATATCCTTCGATCCTCGATAGTTTCCATCAGAAGTCAAAACCATTTTGGCTTGGCAGTCTTCAATTCGGTCTGCAAGGGCATTAGATGAAAACCCAGCAAAAACAACCGAATGAACTGCACCTATCCTTGCACAGGCAAGCATGGCTATTGCAGCCTCTGGGATCATGGGCATGTAGATGATTACACGATCTCCTTTTCGGACTCCTTCCGCTTCTAATGCATTAGAAAATTGGCAAGTCAATTCAAAAAGTTCCTTGTAAGAGATTCTTCGTTCAGCCTCTTTGGGATCGTTGGGCTCCCAAATTATAGCTGTTTTATCTCCATGGGTAAATAGATGTCGTTCAAATATATTTTCAGTTAAATTGAGTTTTGCATTTTCGAACCATTTGATATTAGGTTCTTTAAAATCCCAAGAAAGAACTTTATCCCAAGGCTTTTTCCAATGAAAACTATTCGCAATTCTACTCCAAAATTGTTCGGGTTGATGGACACTTTTCTGATATTCATGAAAATATCCGGAAAGAGTTTGAATTTTTTGACTCATGATGGGTATTCAATTTTTAATGTAATTCAACTGTATGTTTTTCAGACCCTCGAGGCGTTCGAATACGCTCTGTAAGCTCCACTACCTCTGCTGGAGGTGGACTGGTAAGTCGGGAAACAATCAGTGCAACTGTAAAGTTAAGCAACATACCCAAAGTACCAATACCTTCTGGAGAAATCCCCCACCAAAAATCTTCGGCGAGCCCAGGTCCTCCCAATTGGGGTTTGAAATAAATAATATAGCTTGTGGTAAAAACTATTCCTAAAATCATTCCCGTCAAAGCGCCTTCACGGTTCATGCGTTTGTCAAAAATACCAAGAATAATAGCTGGAAAAAAGGAAGATGCTGCCAATCCAAAAGCTAAAGCCACCACTTGGGCAACAAAACCTGGCGGATTCAATCCTGCTAGTCCTGCTGCGACAACAGCAACTGCAATGGCTACTCGTGCTGCATATAATTCTCCTTTTTCGCTGATGTCTGGGCGGAGGTAATTTTTTAATAAATCATGGGATATGGAAGTTGATATAACCAACAATAAGCCTGCTGCAGTTGAAAGTGCTGCAGCCAGACCCCCCGCAACAACTAGACCGATAACCCATGCGGGTAAGTTTGCGATTTCAGGATTAGCTAGGACTATGATGTCCTGATCCACAGTCAATTCATTAAGCGCAGGATCTGCTAGATATTGAATGGTTCCGTCTTGATTTTTATCCTCAAAGGAAAGCAATCCTGTACGCTCCCAATTTGTAAACCAACTGGGCACATCTTCATAAGAGGCGTTAGAAAGTGAATTGAGAATATTGGTTCGCGCAAACACAGCTACCGCTGGTGCTGTAGTATATAATATCGCAATAAAAAGCAATGCCCAGCCCGCAGAGATTCTCGCATCTTTAACGCGAGGTACAGTAAAAAAGCGAACAATTACATGGGGTAATCCAGCCGTTCCAAACATCAAAGCCCCTGTGATAAAAAACATATTGATCAAATTGTTCTTATCGATACTCGTATAGGAATCAAATCCCAAATCAACGGAGAGCTGATTGAGTTTTTCGAGTAAAAAAACGCCATCGGTTCCCCTAGAGCCAAAACCCAATTGAGGAATAGGATTACCCGTCATTTGTAAAGAAATAAAAATAGCTGGGACGGTAAAGGCAAAAATGAGCACACAAAATTGTGCAACTTGAGTATAGGTGATTCCCTTCATACCCCCCAATACTGCATAGAAAAAAACAATACCAATTCCAATTAAAACACCCGTGTCAAAGGGAACATTAAGAAAACGAGCAAAGGCTACCCCTACTCCTTTCATTTGACCAACTACATAGGTAAATGAAACAAAAAGTGCACAGATTAAAGCAATCAATCTGGCGTTTTTGGAATAATAACGTTCACCTATAAAATCTGGAACAGTAAATTTTCCGAATTTTCTTAAATAGGGGGCTAATAACAATGCCAAGAGAACATAACCCCCAGTCCAACCCATTAAATATTGTCCGCCAGAAAATCCCATAAAGGCGATCAATCCAGTCATCGAAAGAAAGGAAGCTGCTGACATCCAGTCTGCTGCTGTAGCCATTCCATTTGCTATGGGGCTAACCCCCCCACCGGCTACATAAAATTCTTTAGTAGAACCTGCTCGGGAAAGAATTGCGATTATAATATATACAAGAAAAGTACCTCCGACTAAAATATAGGTCCATGTTTGCGCACTCATAAATTCAGCAATTAAATTTCATCAACGTTAAATTTTTTATCTAAACGGTTCATTAGATACACATAGACAAAGATCAAGATGACAAACATATAGATGGAACCCTGATGTGCAAACCAAAATCCTAAGGGAAACCCACCAAGATGAAATTGATTAAGGGTTTCAGCGAGTAGAATTCCAAATAAAAAAGAAACCACAAACCAAATAAGAAGCAAGATGGCTAAATACTTAAGGTTTGTCTTCCAATACATTTTGGTGCTATTTGATGACATAGTTCTTCATTTTCAAGCTAAAAAGATACAGAAGTTCACGTTTAAACACTAAGATTTCACGTTTAAAAAAATGAATCTAGTAAACTTAGCGTTTATAGGGAATATTAGAACCGAAAGACCTATTGATCCAATTGTAGGTGGCTTCTTTTAAAGCAAATTGTTGGTCTGGAGTGGATAAATACTTCCTTAAAGCTTTTGGATCAAGACCATAATCAACAAACACTTCAGCGCCTGTAAGACTTTTGAATTGCAACTTAAATACAATTGCTGTTTTAGTCGCCTTTTGCTGTTTCACAATTTCAAAAAGATCATTCGTAATTTTCCTGAGAAGAAGAGTGCTTTCTAGATGAAAATAATCCGAATCGTTTGCTGTCTGAAAAGGAAGTTCTGATTGGTAGTTTAGAATAAATTTTTGGCTTTGACCGAACAATTGTATAGATAACAATCCTAGTATAAAAAAGTAGTTTAATTGACTCATGGTTTATTTATAAAATTCTCTGAGAGAATTAATTTATTCAATTTACTAAAAAAGAGGAAATAAAAAGGTAAAACCTATCTACCAAATGGAATTTAAATCAAACTTATTTAAGGAATGTGGGTGTTATAGGATTCGAACCTATGACCTCTACCCTGTCAAGGTAGCGCTCTAAACCAACTGAGCTAAACACCC
>JAFMCA010000031.1 GCA_017858055.1 Flavobacteriaceae bacterium | reverse complement strand
GAGTAATTCTTGTATGTAGCGCGTAATTTGCATTTCAATCAAAAGTAATAAAATAATACGATACTCTAACGAAAGAAAAAGTAGTCTGCAAAGGTTTCTTATCTTCGTACTTAAACCCCAAATGATGACCACGCTAGAAGCATGTTTACTCCTACAAGCCATCCCCGGAATGGGAATTCACCGAGGGATTAAAATGTTCAATCATTTTGGAAGTGCAGCCGCTGTTTTTGAAGCCTCTTATTCTGATTGGCTTGCAGTAGAGGGTATAGGGACGCAAGTTTGTATTGCGCTGAGAAACTGGAAATCCCACCTCCCAAAAGTAACCTCCCTAATCGAACAAATTAAACAACACCATTTAGAATTTCTTTTTTTGGGATCTTCACAGTATCCTCATGCACTCACTTTTTGTTCGGATGCTCCTTTAGTTCTTTTTTACAAAGGAAAAATTGATTTTGAGAATAGAAACGTGATCAGCATTGTAGGGACTCGTCAAAATACCCCTCAAGGAAAGGATTTTTGTAAACAATTGATTGAAGTCCTCAAAAAATACAATCCTATCATTTGTTCCGGTCTTGCAAAAGGGATTGATGTTATTGCTCATCGTTTGGCTATGGAAAATGGATTAGAGACTGTAGCCTGTTTAGCTCATGGTTTAGAGCGAGTATATCCAGAAGCACATCAAAGAACAGCACTAGAAATTTGTAAACAAGGAGCTCTCCTATCGGATTTTCTTCCTAATGCACCTTTTAGAAAGGAAAATTTTCCACAGCGAAATCGATTGATTGCAGGAATGGCACACGCAACGGTAGTCATTGAGTCCGGAATAGCAGGAGGAAGTATGAATACAGCGACTCTTGCACATCGTTATGGGAGAGAAATATTTGCTGTACCTGGCCGACCCTCGGACTTAAAAAGTCAAGGCTGCCATCAACTTATTTTCCAACAGAAGGCACAACTGTTGTCTGACCCGAATGACCTGATTAAATCCCTTGGATGGGAAGAACAACCAAGAGCAAAGGGAGTTCAAAAGGCACTTTTTCAAAACTTGACAGAGGATGAAAAAAAAGTTCAGGATCAATTGCTGAAAATTTCTAAAATGCGCCTGGATGAATTGACTTTAAAGTTGGGATGGAAGGTCAGTAAAACAGCTGCGATATTGATGCAATTGGAAATGAAAGGACTGGTTCGTGCGCTTCCAGGCAAGCTGTTTGAATGGATCTAGTACCCTACCTTATCGCGGACACGAAGGAGTACCTCATGAGCGACTTTTCTTGCTTTTTCAGCACCTTTAGCCAATGCAATATGAACCTCTTCGGGGTGTTGATAGTAATAGTCAAACTGTTCGCGTTCTCTTTCAAAACGGTCTAGTATCAAATCAAAAAGTAATTGTTTAGCATACCCATATCCCATTCCTCCGGCTTGATATTTTTCACGTAAAGCAGCAACCGATGAAGCGGGTGCTAAAAGGGAATACAAAGTAAAAACGGTACAATTTTCGGGATCTTTGACCGCCTCTAAAGGAGCACTGTCAGTTTGGATCCCCATCACCTGCTTTCTTAGTTTCTTTTGGGGTAAGAAAATATTAATCGTATTGTCGCGAGATTTACTCATTTTCTGCCCGTCTGTTCCAGGAATGTATTGAGTATTTTCTTGGATTTTTGCTTGAGGGATAACAAAAGTGTTTCCCATTTGATGGTTGAAACGAGAAGCCACATCCCGAGTAATTTCAAGATGCTGAAGTTGATCTTTACCAACAGGAACAATTTCTGCATCATAAAGCAAAATGTCCGCTGCCATAAGCATGGGATAGGAGAATAAGCCAGCGTTAATATCTGAAAGTTGTTCAGATTTATCTTTAAACGAATGTGCTAAAGTAAGTCTCTGGTAAGGAAAAAAACAATTGAGGTACCAAGCTAATTCCGTAACTTCACTAACATCACTTTGACGATAAAAATGCGTTTTTTCAATATCTAAACCACAAGCTAACCACGCTGCTGCGGTTGCAAAAGTATTTTCCCGTAGCAATTCGCCATTTTTTATTTGGGTCAGGGAATGCAAATCAGCTATAAAAAGAAAGGAGTCATCTGGACTCGCTTTAGAAAGTTCAATTGCGGGAAGCACAGCCCCTAGCAAATTTCCCAAATGTGGGGTTCCGGTTGACTGTACGCCAGTTAAAATTCTTGCCATTTCAAAAAATTTGAACAAAGGTACGTTTCCTCAAATAGGAGAGCAACTTTGACTTATAGATTTTAATTTTTCCTCTGAGAAAAGGATTTTTAATCCCCATCATGTAAAGAGATTCATGGTTTTATGAAACGCATGTTTTTTATCGATATATTTAGTTCATGAGAAAAATAGCCTTGGTTTTATGGCGAATTTGGTTTTATACCCTCACGGCTATTCCTGTTTTAGTTTTCTTTATACCCTTGGCAATTCTATTGCTATTTCCCAATGGATATCGTTATGTTTTTTGGGTAGCACGGAATATTTGGGCTCCTTTTGTTCTTTTTGGTATGGGTTTTTGGGTTAAAAAAATTGATGGTTTTCCTCCTGAAGGGAAAAGTTTTATGTTGGTAGCAAATCACACCAGTTATATTGATATTATGGTCATGCTTCGAATGCGCAAAACACCCTTTGTTTTTGTGGGTAAAAAAGAATTGGTTCAAATACCCATATTTGGATATCTCTATAAACGAGCAGCAATCATGGTGGACCGGAGCTCGTCAAAAAGTCGTTTCGAAGTCTATGAGCGCGCTCAGAAAGTTATCCAAAAAGGGTATAGTGTATGTATTTTTCCTGAAAAGGAATATATCGATGAATCTGTAATCCTCAATCCTTTTAAAAAAGGCGCTTTTAAACTTGCCATAGAGCATGAGTTACCCATCTTCCCGATGGTGTTTTTAGATTGTAAACGCAAGTTTCCTTGGTACACCACTCATGGTTATCCGGGCAGTTTGAGAGTTAAAGCATTAGCAGTAATTCCAACAAAAAATTTGATTCTTGAGGAGACCCATATTTTACAAGAGTCCATTTATCTACAAATAAAAAACGAATTGATGTTTAAATCCTAAAGTATAAAAGGATTAAAATCTCCCGAGATTTAAAGAATGATGTTCTTTATAGGTGAAGCAGTCACGTCCTCTAAACTTCGCATTGCATTAATGACTTTGAAGGACGAAAATTGATTTAAATCAGACAGTTGTATGGATTTTGGGATAAGTTTATTTTCGTGAATTAATCGATCTCTGCAAGTACCTGAAAGTAAGGGTTGATCTGGTGTGTACCATATATTTTCCCTTAAAAAAGCAAGATTCCCATAGGAGCTGTCTGTAAGCCTTCCCTCTTTTAGAATCAGGATGTCATCACAGTGTTCTTTTTTTAAATAGAGGGTATTTAAAGCGTTTCTGTTGTTGTATTTTAAACTGTACTCAATCGCATCCTCGGGGATTACTTTAAGCCGTTTAATTTCAATCGTCTTATAGGGTGACCAGTTGACCTCCACAGTGTGTTGATTATAGGCAATCCGTAGTTTTATCTTTCCCTCTTTAAAATTATCCGGTACTGTAATATCTCCTAGTAAACTCTTAGAAGGAGATTTTTTAAAATACGTTAAATAAGAATCTTCATACCGCCGTTCATGCCATTGAGGATGAAGAATAGTTCCATCTAAAACACAGATAGTTTCAAACAATGGGAACATATATTTTATTAATTAGTTCATGATATTCCTCCTCCAAGGTACTCAAATGTGTAATTCCCCCACCGCTTCGATAGTAGTAATTTCCCTCACGTTGTTCTAAAAATCGAATGTTGACCCCACTTTCCAAACGCGATCCATCAAACACCCCAAAGACGCCAGTATAGTAGCCGCGTTCATCCAGTTCTACGGATTGAATAAGCTCCATAGTTTTATTTTTTGGCGCACCACTTACCGAACCTGCAGGGAGCAGTTTTTTTATTATTTCCCCACTGGTTTGTTTCCAGTTACTGGGAAGTAGTCCTTGAATTTCAGAACTACTTTGATAGATTGGTCCTTTAGAAGTCCTGATGTTGTCTAGATAGCGAAAACGATTTAAGCGTACTTTTTTAGCGACTTGAGAAAGATCATTTCGCAATAAATCCACAATAGTATTATGCTCGTATTGTTCTTTTAGATTATTTTTTAAAAGGTTTTTTGCATTGGGTATTCGTGCATCTATGGTTCCTTTCATGGGATAGGTGCTTAGGACATCATTTTCTATTTTAATAAAACATTCAGGTGAGAACACAACAAATGCTCCTTTTTTGTACAATTTATAGGGAGCGTTACAGGCATAGAAAAAGTCCAATAAATCGTGTTGAGTTTTGACTAGAGATGGGAAAGTAAGATTCAATAAAAATGAATTTCCATGCCCAATTTGATGCTTGACTGTTTGAAAAGCTTTTTTGTAGATTTCTTTTGAAACAGGAGTTACTTCTTCAAAAATTGGCTTTGGTGAATTGGATCTTTTAGGGGCATTGGTGAGTCCTTTAACATGAAAATACAATCCTTCATTTGCAGCGTCCTCAAAAGTATAAATCAAGGGATTTTTTTGCTCAAAGTCAATCAAAAAGACAAAGGGTACGCTAGCCGTAACCCAATCGGAAAATTGTTTGTAAAAAGACAACGAAATGGAGGGTTAGTTTTTAAGCGCCAACAGTTTTTAAAGTTTCTATAATTTTTTGTTCCAGTTCCTCCATCAATTCTGGGTTATCCAATAAAAGTGTTTTTACAGCATCACGACCTTGTCCAATTTTGGTATCGCCGTAACTAAACCAAGAACCACTTTTTTTGATGATTTCGTAGTTAACGCCGATGTCAATGATCTCACCAATTTTGGAAATTCCTTCCCCATACATGATGTCAAATTCTGCTGTGCGGAAAGGAGGGGCTACTTTATTTTTGACAACTTTAACTCGGGTTTTATTTCCTAAAACTTCAGATTCGGAACTTTTGATTTGAGTGGAACGACGAATATCCAATCGAACCGAGGCATAGAATTTCAAGGCATTTCCTCCAGTAGTGGTCTCTGGATTTCCAAACATTACTCCAATTTTTTCACGAAGTTGATTGATAAAAAATACAGTACAATTGGTTTTGCTGATCGAGGCAGTAAGTTTTCGAAGTGCCTGAGACATTAAGCGAGCGTGGAGTCCCATTTTAGAATCCCCCATTTCTCCTTCAATTTCACTTTTTGGCGTTAAGGCAGCGACGGAATCAATTACCACGATATCAATAGCACCAGAGCGGATTAAATTGTCTGCGATTTCAAGCGCTTGCTCTCCGTGATCAGGTTGAGAAATAATCAATTCCCCTACATCTACGCCGAGTTTTTCAGCATAAAAACGATCAAAAGCATGTTCAGCATCAATAAAAGCGGCAATACCTCCTTGTTTCTGACATTCTGCAATTGCATGAAGAGTTAATGTTGTTTTCCCAGAGGATTCGGGCCCGTAGATTTCAATTACTCGTCCGCGAGGATATCCTCCGACACCTAAAGCAATGTCAAGGCCAAGTGAGCCTGAGGGAATAGACTCAACTTCCTCAACGGCTTGGTCTCCCATCTTCATTACAGCACCTTTTCCGTAAGTTTTATCTAGCTTATCAAGAGTGAGTTGTAAAGCTTTTAATTTGGCATTTTTTTGATCTGACATAACGCTCTTTTTGGCTAAAATACAGTTTCTTCTTTTGGCTTCCAAGTCCGAAATCGCTGCATTATTAACAATTTTTTGTATGTTTAAATTTAAATATTTGAATTCCTATGAAAAACTATATTTTACTTCTTTATTTATGTTCAACAACCTTGTTTGGACAGCATATTTTACCCCTTCGTGAACGCGCTGAGCTTATTGATGAAATTCAAAAAGAGCGAATTGAAAAGTTGCTTCCTAATCTAATGCAGGAGCAAAACATTGATCTTTGGGTAATTATCACTCGCGAATATAACGAAGACCCTATTGTAAAAACCTTATTACCTCCTACTTGGCTCAACGCAAGAAGGAGGACGATACTCGTGTTTTCAAAAACCAAAGAAGGAGTAGATGCCGTGGCTATTACACGGTATAATTTTGGAAAAAATATCCGTTCCATTTGGAACAAAGAAAAAGAACCCGATCAGTGGAAAGCATTAGCAGAATATATTCAAAGTCAAAATCCAAATCGAATTGGAGTGAATATATCCGAACATTATGGTCTGGCAGATGGATTAGTAAAAACGGACTACGACGGGATGATGCAAGCACTTCCCAATCGATTCCAAAAACGCGTGGTTTCTGCTGAAACCCTTGCCGTTCGTTGGATAGAGACCCGAACCCCAAGAGAGATGACCCTTTTCAGCCAGTTGGTAGAAATTACTCATAACATCGTCGCAGAAGCGTTTTCAACAGAGGTCATTACTCCAGGAATTACGACTACTGAGGATGTGGTTTGGTGGTTTCGTGAAAAGGTAGTTGCCTTAGGATTAGACACCTGGTTCCACCCTACAGTTGATGTACAACGAACAGGGAATAGTGATTTGTACGCCTTTGACGGGCAATCTAAATACGATGTCATCCAACCCGGCGACCTCTTGCATTGTGACTTTGGAATAACTTACCTCACCCTAAATACGGATTGTCAAGAATTAGCATACGTTTTAAAACCGAATGAAACGGAAGCACCAGAATTTTTAAAAGAAGCCCTACGTCAAGGGAATGCAGTTCAAGATCATCTTACGAATAATTTCATAACGGGTAGAACAGGAAATGCGAGTCTTAAACAAGCAATACTCGACAGCAAAGCAGCTGGTTTACGTCCTCAAATTTACACCCACCCCTTGGGGTTCTTTGGGCATTCTGCAGGAACAACCTTTGGAATGTGGGACGCACAAGAGGGGATTCCTGGCTCTGGCGACCACCCCCTTTATGAAAATACAGTATATGCTATTGAACTGAATGCTACTGTATTTCTAAAAGAATGGAATAAAGATATCCGTGTGATGTTAGAAGAACCTGGCTATTTTGGACCCGAGGGATTTCGTTATGTGAATGGACGTCAAACAAACCTTATCCTTGTTGGCCCTAAGAAAAGCCATTTAGAATAAATTTTCAAAATTTAGTCGAGCTGAATAATTGATCGTTAAATGTGAATATTTCGCTTCAATTGGCATTATTTTTGCCTTAAACCGTGACATCTTCAAATCACTTTTATGCGACGAATTTTCTTAAGTGCTCTTCTATTTTTTGGATTTTCTTTGGGTTCGTGCTCTTCTGAGGACACCCCGTGTTGTCCAGTTTATCCCCCCGTAATTTTTGGACATTGGGATATTAAAGGAGGAGGAACCTTGTATTTTGAGGTAGGACGGTTTTCTACCTCTGTAGGTTGTAATACCCTTTTTGGAGAAGTCGATATAACGGAAGAAAGCTTAGGGTTTTCATTAATTGCCACTACATTAATGGGCTGTCCGGAGGAGGAAGATGAAAGAGAACAAGAACTCGCCACACTTTTTGATTCGGCTACCTTAACTTACAAACTCATTGATAACCAAGCAATTTTATTTAATTCTCAAGGAGATATCGTCCTTACATTGATACGACCTATTAATGCAAATTTTGTTAATGATTGGGTCTTACAATCCATCCGAACTGAAAATGGGACGAGCTCTTCCATTTTAGACCAAAACACAGGGATTACTTTTTTAGCGGACGGGAATGTTGAAGTGGTTACTGCTTGTAACAGTGGTCGAGGAAACTACAGCATTATCAATGACGTTTTACAAATCCAAGGGATTGCGCTAACAGAAATGGGCTGTGATGAGGAACGAAATACTCGCCAAAACGAAATGATAGCGGCTCTAACTGAAATCAATGGGTATTCCATACTCAGAAAATCGCTTTCACTTGAAAAAGATGGAGTCCCCTATTTATCCTTCCAATTACGAGAATAACAGAACTCGGTCAACAGGAATTTCCATACCTTTGTTCAACACTTAACCGTTTATAGCATGCAACTGTATAACAAATTAAGTGCGAAAGAGCGCGCACAATTAATTGAAGAAGCGGGAGAAGACCGCCTTACGCTCTCCTTTTATCAATATGCCCAAATCGGAAATCCACAATTATTTCGAGATTACTTATTTCTTCATTGGCATCCTTTGGAAGTTTTGGGACGTATTTATGTAGCTAAGGAAGGAATCAATGCCCAATTATCTGTACCGGCCAGAAATTTCGGTTTATTTAAAGCTGAAATTGACAGGGTTACTTTTTTAGAAAATGTACGCCTTAACATCGCTATAGAACAGGACAATAAGTCCTTTTTGAAACTTACGATTAAAGTGAGGGATAAAATTGTAGCGGATGGCTTAGAAGACAGTTCTTTTGATGTCACACAAAAAGGGAAGCATGTCAATGCTTTGGAATTTAACACGTTATTGGAAGATGAAAACACCATCTGTGTGGACATGCGTAACCACTATGAAAGTGAGATTGGACATTTTCAAAATGCTGTGACACCGGACGTAGATACATTTCGGGAGTCTTTACCTATCATCGAACAAAATTTGTCTACTCATAAAGAAGATAAAAATTTATTGATGTATTGTACAGGGGGGATTCGCTGTGAAAAAGCCTCAGCCTATTTTAAGCATAAAGGGTTTCAAAATGTATTTCAACTGGAAGGGGGAATCATAGAGTACGCCCGTCAGGTTAAAACTTTGGGAATTGAAAATAAATTTATCGGAAAGAATTTTGTTTTTGATGAGCGAAGAGGAGAACGGATATCAGATGAAATCATCGCCCAATGTCATCAGTGTGGCGCAGCTTGTGACACACATGTCAATTGTATTAACGAGGCTTGTCATTTATTGTTTATTCAGTGTGAGTCGTGTCAAGAAAAAATGAATCATTGTTGTTCAGACCCATGTAAAGAGATTATTGCCATGCCTTTGGATAAACAGCGGGAACTACGAAAAGGTGTACACAACAGCAATAAAATATTTAAAAAAGGGCGTTCCGAAGTGTTAAAATTTAAACATTAATTTAAGATTCTAATATTTAGTCATTCATTCAAATCCCTGTATCTTTAGGGTCAAATTCTATTGATGAGTTGTTCCAGTTGCGCTAGCGGAAAAGACGGTACCCCAAGGGGCTGCAAAAGCAATGGGACTTGTGGAAGTGACAGTTGTAATAAACTCACTGTATTTGATTGGTTGGAAAATATGCAACTCCCTGATGGACAAGAAGCTCCCCCTTTTGTTGAAGTCCGTTTTAAAAACAGCAGAAAGGAATTTTACCGTTTTCCTGAAACGTTAAAACCACAAGCTGGGGCTTTGGTAATTACCAAAGCAGAGAGTGGTTATGATTTAGGTCGGGTAAGTTTAGCAGGGCAACTGGTAAATATGCAGATGAAGCGGAAAAAAGTAGATTCAAACAGTTCTTCTATTGGAACTATTTTACGCCTTGCAAACTCTAAAGAAATTGATCTTTGGCATGAGGTTCGTACCAAAGAAACAGAAGTACAAAAAAAGGCAAGAGAATTGGCGATTGCACTTAGGCTGGACATGAAAATATCCGATGTAGAATTTCAAGCAGATGGTAAAAAAGCCACATTTTATTATACTGCTGATCAGCGAGTCGATTTTCGTCAACTAATTAAAGATATGGTGCAGGCTTTTTCTATTCGGATAGAAATGAAACAGATCGGACTCCGCCAAGAGGCATCACGCTTGGGAGGGATTGGCTCCTGTGGACGAGAATTGTGTTGTTCTACCTGGTTGACTGATTTTAGATCCGTTTCTTCTGGAGCAGCCCGATATCAACAATTATCATTGAATCCACAAAAGCTATCGGGTCAATGTGGTCGTTTAAAATGTTGTTTGAACTATGAATTGGATGCTTATCGTGCTGCATTAAAAAAATTTCCCAAAGCAGAGGTAAAGTTACATACTGAAAAAGGGGTTGGGATATTTCAAAAGATGGATATTTTTAAAGAAGAAATGTGGTACGCCTACAAAAATGAGTGGATGACATGGCACAAACTCAGCTTAGAAACCGTACAGGAGATCATCAAAAAAAATAAAGCTAAAATTGCTGTGCCCTCTTTAGAAGAAAACACAGAAAAAGAACCTAAGCAAGAAACCGTACTTTTTGATAGTGGAGTCGGTCAAGACAGCTTGAATCGATTTGATCGACCTAAAGGGAAGCGTCCGTTTAAAAAAAATAAAAACAAAAAACACTATAATGGATCTTCCAAGAAAGTTTAAAGTGTTCATTTATAGTACGATGCTGCTGGCATTAGGAGCTTGTAGTTTGGACTCTGGATTCACTGCTTATCAGTCGGTTGCCAAAACTGGACTTCAAGATGCGCTGATTTTTGATCTGAAAAAGGTGGAAGATACCCTACACCCCCAAAATATTTTTGTCTATTTGCGAAATGATAATTCTTATCCTTTTGCCAATATATTTTTAATCTGTACGTTAAAAGCTGGAGAGCAACTAATCCTAAAGGATACTTTAGAATATGCCATGGCAGCACCCGATGGGACTTGGCTTGGTAAAGGTTTTACAGAGGTTAAAGAAAGTAAATTGTGGTGGAAAGAAGGCATCGTACTTCCGAAAGAACGTCCGTTGACCATTGAGATTCAACAGGCGATGAGAACAAACGGAAACCCAGAAGGTGTTGAAACCTTAGAAGGTATAGTGTCTGTTGGGATAAGTGTCGAAGCACAAGAATTCAATTGATGGCAAAAAACAAAAAAACAACGGGATCTTCTTTTAAAAAGCCCATTCAGTGGATGTGGCGAATCCTTTTTTTGGGATTTTTTGGTTTGATTCTTCTTTTTGGTGGCGCTGCATTGGAATGGTATGGCCCAATGCCAGATCTACAACAACTGGAAAATCCTAGAACCAATTTAGCGACTCAAATCATTTCTTCCGATGGGGTTATTTTAGGGAAATATTATTTGGACGATAACAGAACTCCTATCAGCTTTGAGGAATTACCCCAAAACATGGTAGAAGCACTCATCGCTACAGAGGACGAAAGGTTTTATGAACATTCAGGCATTGATTGGCGTGGAACGTTACGAGCGTTTGTCTATTTAGGAAAACGCGGTGGAGCGAGTACCATTACGCAACAGTTGGCACGTCAAATATTTGTTGGGGTTCGCTCAAGGAATAAAATAAAAGCCGTATTACAAAAAGCTCAAGAGTGGGTAATTGCAGTACAGCTAGAACGGCGCTATACCAAAAATGAGATTTTGTCCTTGTATTTGAACAAATACGATTTTGGATATCAAGCGGACGGGGTTCGGTCGGCAGCTAAAATCTTTTTCAACAAAACCCCTAAAGACCTTAGTATAGAAGAATCTGCAGCACTTGTTGGGATGTTAAAAAATTCGTCCTTATACAATCCTATTCGAAGACCAGAGCGGGTTGAAGAACGCCGAAATATTGTGTTTAACCAAATGGTTCGAAATGAACTGATCACAGCGGAAGTTCGGGATTCCTTGTCTTTGCTTCCGTTGCAAATCACCTATACTCCCGAGTCTCATCGGGAAGGTCTGGCGACTTATTTCAGAGCCTACCTGAAGGAATTTATGGACGATTGGATTGCAAATAATCCAAAACCCGATGGGTCGAAACATTCACTTTATCGAGATGGTCTACGAATTTTTACTACCATAGACTCTCGAATGCAGGCCATGGGAGAGGCGGCTGTAGAGGCTCATATGAAAAACCTACAAAGAGAATTTTTTAGGCAAAATTCGAAAAGAGCAAATCCATCAGCACCATTTTTGGACCTTAGAAAAGGAGAAATTGATACCTTGATGGAGCGAACAGCCTACAGAACAGAACGCTGGAGAAAAATGAAATTAGCAGGTTTGGAGGAGTCTGAAATTTTAGCTTCTTTTTATGAAAAAACTCCCATGCGCGTATTTAGTTGGAAAGGCGAACGGGATACCCTAATGACACCCATGGATTCCATCCGCTATTACAAACATTTCCTCAGAGCTTCTTTAATGTCTATGGAACCCCAATCTGGACATATTAAAACTTGGGTAGGAGGGTTTAATTATAAACACTTTCAATACGATCAAGTAAAACAAGGAAGACGTCAAATTGGTTCCACGTTTAAACCTTTTTTGTACGCTACCGCAATTGACCAACTCAAATTGTCTCCATGCGATTCGTTACCTGACGCCCTCTATTGCATTGAACCCATGAAACACGGCAACATAGATGCTTGGTGTCCGAAAAACTCGGGGGACAACTACGGTCAAACCCGAACATTAAAAAATGCATTGGCCAACTCTGTGAATACTGTAAGTGCACGAATTATGGATCTTGTTGGGCCGAGACCAGTGATTAATTTGGCTCGAAAAATGGGGATAACCTCTGAACTTCCAGCAGTTCCATCAATTGCTTTGGGGACTCCCGACATAAGTCTTTTTGAAATGGTAGGTGCCTACAGCACTTTTGCCAATCAAGGGATATATGTCAAACCTGTTGTGATAACTCGTATCGAAGATAAAAATGGACGTGCCCTTTACGAGGTAGTTCCCGAAACCCAAGACGTATTAAGCCAAGAAGCCGCTTATGTCACGGTAAACCTTTTACAAGGAGTAACCAAAGCGGGCTCAGGCGCTCGATTGCGCCATTCAGGATTAGAAAAAACGAGCTATATCTATGAAAAAGTAGTTACGGGCTATCCTTATGTTTTTGAAAACCCCATTGCTGGTAAAACAGGGACAACTCAAAATCAATCCGACGGATGGTTTATGGGAATGGTTCCCAACTTAGCGACTGGAGTATGGGTTGGAGGAGAGGATCGTGCGATACATTTTAAAGACATTGCTTTTGGGCAAGGAGCTACAATGGCTTTACCCATTTGGGCAGTATACATGAAAAAGCTTTATGAAGATTCCAATTTGGGAATTTCTTTGGAAGATTTTGTAGCTCCAGAGAACTTATCCATTCGTTTAGAGTGTGATGAAGTAGATGAGGACGGAGAACTAATCAAGGTAAAACCTAAAGCAGACTTGGAAGCGCTTGGTTTCTGAATTGTTTTTATTGATCGGAAGCATACCAAGCCGCATAGGAAGTCTCGGTTTCCCTCAATATCAGATGATGTAACGTCAAGTGTTTAGGCAAAGCAGCACGGATTTTATCAGCAAAATCGATAACCATCATTTCACTGGTAGGTTGGTAGGCTACACGCATGATTTTGTGCCCTCTTTCTTCCATACTGTCTGCCAACTCCCTATGTGGAGAGTTAACATTCAGCACTGTAGCATGATCAAAGGGCATAACAATCAGTTTATTTACAATTTCTTTAAGATCACTAAAGTCCATAACCATACCGTGTTTAACATGGGAGGCCTCCATGATAGGGTTGCCGAGAACGGTTACAGCAAGTTTGTAACTATGTCCATGAACATTTTTACACAAGCCGTCGTAGCCGTAAAGTGCATGCCCAGTTTCAAACTTAAATTCTTTAGTTATCCGAATTGTATTACTCATCTGTATTACAGTTTTTTAAGAATATCTTTTGTGGCTTTTTCCAAAGCTAATTTCGCTGTGATTTCAGCATTTTTAGGGAGTAAAATCTCCCAGTCGGCTGTATCTTTCCAATGCAATTTTCTTAACGTTGCATTGGCCTGTTGCGGGTAACCAGCTAGGCGTTGAGCAATATCTTCAACAGTTTGATTCAGATCCGCTTCGGAAGAACAGATTTGTGAATACAAACCTTTTTGATATGCCCAAGAAGCAGATTTCCATTGATGAGCATCAAGGGATAAGAGACCAAAATGAGTAGTTCCAATTTTTCTAGATACCGCAGGTTCGATGACGTAAGGTCCAATTCCTATTGATAATTCGGAAAGCTTTACAGAAGCGGAATCTAGGGCTACCGCATAATCACATGCTGCAACAAGACCCACACCTCCTCCTACAACCTTTCCGTGAACACGAACGATAATAAATTTATCTAAAGAGCGAATTCGATTAATGAGCTGAGCAAATCCCATAAAAAATGCTGTAGCCTCCTCTAGATTTTTTAGCTCTTTCATTTCAGAAAGAGAAGCTCCTCCACAAAAAGCTCGAGATCCTGCGCTTTGAAGCACGATAACATGAACCGAGGAATCTGCTGAAAGGAGACCTAACTGTTGTTCCAATTCCCTTAGCAGCTCAGAAGGCAATGAATTTCCCGCTGGGTGACCAAATTCTAGGAATCCAATGGCATCCTTCTTAAAATGTTTTACATATGCTTCCATAGAGAAAGTAAAAGTAGTGAACTAAATTCTTTTTATGAGTTTTTCAAAACAGTGAAAAGGGTATTCGCTTTGGTGATTGAAGAAAACATCCCCCCTTATATGGTACCCTATAAGTTCATAAAACCGAATGTTTCTGGGGTTTTGACTAAAGGTGTCTAATCGTATTGAGTGCATTTTGTTATGAATGGCAAAAGATTCTGCAAAGTTCATGAGTTGTCTTGCAATTCCTTTTTTTGAAACTGAGGATGTACAGCAAGTCGGTGAATATAGAGGTTTCTGAAATCAGGACACATCCATTCAATAGTATCATATAAAGGGTCTTTTTCTTCTGAAAACATAATGCACCCTTGAATTTCACCTTGAATTTCATACACGTAAAGCGCTTCTTCGAGGATATCTTTTTCAAAAATAGCAAGACTTGGATAAGTGGAATTCCATTGGAAGATCCCTTGATTGTCGAGATCTTTTGTACAGGCTTCAGCGATACCTTTTACCGCAAAAAGATCTTCTTTTCTTGCTTTTCGAATCATTTATTTTTTTTAATAAAATTAAAGGATGTTTAGTTAGAGTTACTAATTTTGTAAAAAGAAATCAATGCACAATATACTATTACCCCTCGGTACATCCATTCATGCTGAGAGCACTTTGGCTTATACGATAGCCTTTGCTTCCTATTATAAAAGCACGATATATGTTATTGACGCCTATCCTGCACATTCGACCATGTCAACTCTTGCGAATGTAGGGGCTTTACTTCAAGAGGATAATATTAAAAAAATTAAAGCATTAGTTGCAAAAGTAGTTCCAAAGCCTTCAAAAATTAAAATCGTTAGTAGCGAAAGAGACTTAATCGGGACGATTAAAAATTTGGATGAAAAGATTGGTCTGGATTTAATCGTAACGGCTCCCTTAAACAACGAAATAAATGATGAAGTGTTTTTGGGTAGAATTGCTGGTAGTGTGATAAAAAGGACAAACATCCCTGTTTTGGTGGCTCCTCTGGATAAAGAATTCAGTCCTCCGAAACGCATGCTTTTAGCCTTTAAAACGGGAGAAGTAAAATCCTCAAGTACGCTGGAAGCCTTGGTACAGATACAAGATAAATTCAACTCCAAATTGAAACTTCTTCTAGTAAAAGTACCTGGTTTTGCCAACCGAAACCACCACATCAGTGATGAGTTGTTAAAACGTTCGAGCAAATTATTGTATTCTTCAAATGCAACAGTTTATCAAGGTGTTTTAGAACATTTTCAAGCCAATCAACCGGACATGCTTGTCGCCTTTAAAAGAGAACGTGGCTTTTTTGAAAAACTTTGGGAACCGGATTTGATTTATAAAAAAGACTTTTATTGTACCGTACCTCTTTTGGTCCTAAAAAATAAAGATTAGTTTTTATTTCATTGAAATTCAAAAGACTTCTTTTTGTCATTTTAATTTTTTTTGGAGGCTTCCTTTTCGGTCAACAGTATGCTGGGATAACTGTCGATAACGATTTGTATTTTGGAATAGATCGTTACTACAGCAGTGGGATCTTTTTACAATATGGAAAATTAAAATTTAGTCAAGAAGATTCTCTAGGAAAGGGTAAATATATTTCTAAACATTGGGAACTGGGGCAAGAAATCAATACTCCAAATTTTAGATCGACCACAAACTTGGCAAAAATTGATTATCCCTATAATGGGTGGCTTTTTTTGGCATTTAAAAAACAAGTGTTTAAACAGCTTAACTTTGGATACGGCTGGGGTATTCAGTTGGGGACTACAGGGGCGGATGCCTCTAAAGCTAAATTTTTACAGAATACCTATCATCGTTATGTTCTTAATTTAGATCCCCTTGCTTGGTCGTATGTTATTCCTCAAGCGTATCATTTCAACTTTGACACTTCTCTGTATTGGGGTAGAAAATTGAAAGGAAAATTGAAATGGGTTCATGAGAATACCCTTCGGGCAGGGACGTTTCGTACTGCATTTCAAACCCGATTTGGATTTCAATGGGGGTCTTTTAGTGGTTTGCCTTTTTTTGGTCAACGGATGGAGGAAGTAAACCATGGCATTGCTTTTTTTACTGGGACAGCTCTAGAGTTAAACCTTCACGATTATTCTTTATCGGGGAGTTTATTTCAATCCAATACTCCTTTCTCAATTGAAGCGGCACTCCTTAGAAATAGATTACAAGCTGGATTTTTGTTTTATCAGGCGCCCTATTTTTTGAGGGTTATATTCAACTATTCTTCGCCTTACACAAATACACAATTAGTTAAGTATCATCCCTATTTGAATATAAGTTTTAGAAGAGTATTTTAGTAGAAAAATTATCCATATGAAAGCATCCCTTTTTCTCTTTGCACTTCCTTTTTTATTTAGCTCTTGTTTGGTTGTAAAGATTTATGAAAGCCCTCAGGCCAATGTCGAGGATAAGGGCACTCCAAAAAGAGTTTATCATAAAATGATAGGGACGGGGCAAACCATTGATTTAGGAGAGAAGGGTTCTCATGAGATTCTTTTTTTTGGTGAAGACAACTCCCCTAAAAAGTTTTTATTCGAATCAAAGGATTCGGAGGCTGAAGAGGTTTCAGATTCAATATATGCTTGGACACCGAAACCTTCAGATCAGAAAATCTTATTGGTTACTAAAGGGGATCAGCCCTTATTTTGCATCGATGGGGTAATTTCAGACCACCCAGAAGTTATGAATACTATAGATCCAGATCGGATAGAATCAGTCCATGTACTTAAAGGAGAAGCGGCCATTAAAAAATACGGCGCTAAAGGAACCAAAGGGGTTGTTGAAATCACTTTAAAAAAAGAATAAGCTAGGGTCGTTCGCGGCTTTTTAGAAAGAGATAGCTCATACCCAATTGGAAACCTGAGGTAGTATTTGTTTTGGGATTTGTAGGAAGATTTATTTTTTTTACCCATCTAAAATTTCCAAAAACGGAAATTCGGGGATGAAGAAAATAATTTATCTGAGCAATACCTCCGAAACTATTTTCAAAGACACCTTCAGGATAAGCCGTTTTTATTTCTACCTCCTCTTTGGAAACGCGTTTTTCTCCCTTTAGAAAATAGTGGTAAAGGACACCTAATCCGAAACTCATTTTATTTGTAGGCTGGAGTTTTAAGATTATTGGAAAACTGACGTACTTTAAAAAATCTTGTCCTGTGGAATCGTTTACCGCATAGGTATAGGATACAGGCACATAGTGAGCCCCTGTTTTGAGCCCAACAGTTTTTGATAGTCGGTATTCAATTTCAAAAAGCCCCCCCAATGTTATCGTTGGGGAGCTTGTGCCTAAATCTGTGTTAAGTCGACTCAGTTGAGGTCCTATTTTGAAAGACCATTTTGAATAATTTCGATCTAATTGAGGACCTCTGTTATATTGTTGTATGAGTAACTCACCCCCTTGAGCGAGTCCCCGAAAGGGAGTACTAAGAGTCAAGAATACCACAAACAAAAATAAAAACCTCTTCACCTAAATATGCCTAGCTATTCTTTTAAAACGAAAGAAACTTAAAAATATTGATTGAAGCGTTTCAAGGAGACTCAGTTTGGGATAATCCAGCGATCCTTTTCAGTATCGATATGGCCCCCCATTTTTTCAATCACTACACGATCTACTATAGAGATTCCCATATTTGCCATGTTTTCAAAAGTATCAATCCCATTATTGGGAAATCCCTTTCGGGTACGGTGTATATTAAATTTTGAGGATAAAGGCCTTCCAAATGTTTTTTCAACCTCTTTTTTCCCCATCATAAACCCGAGTAGCCCACTCCATGTAGCGGTAGGATTATCGGAATCCCATCCTGCTAAAACACCAATTTTAATGGTCTCTTTTAAATCACCTTCACCATAGAGAAGGCTAATCATACTTGCCCCAAAATTTATTCCTGCTGCAAAACAACCGTGACAACTTTTGTCTAGTGTTGCCCACTGGTAACCGTCTTCTTGACGAATTTGATATTTTTCATGCAGTGCGTCACGAGTTTGTTCCCAAGGAATCTGTTGCTGATAGTAGGACAAGACAAAATCATACATCTTAGCAGCATAGGAAGACGCTGGAAGGTGTTTTCTGGCCTCTTGAGCCATCCACATGGTTTTATCTTTCAGACGGCTGTGAGGACTTTTTTTGGACGCTAAGGCATACATGATTATATTAAATTCTGCTATCCAAGCAGCATTTTCTCTTGCCGTAGTTCGAACGGCTAAAGACCCTAATTCTAGCGCTATTTTTGGCTTTGTTGGTGCAAAAAAGCCAAAGATTTCGGTAGTTAACTGGGCATCAATCATTTCATAATACGGATTTCTTTTGGGATCGCTTGTTTCTGGGGGGAGTATACCCTCATTCATGAGGTCAAAAGCTCTTTGATTGGAAACCCATAAAAAATTCTCTTCTTCTTTATGAATGTGATTGATCCAAGCTTCTCGTATTTGAGATCCACTGAGATCTAAGTTATTACTGTGGTAGAGTAAATCTTGATAGATGTATTCGATATCGGTGTCGTCATCGGCTCCCCAAATACTGTCTTTTTCAGCAAATAAAAACCCGATGGTTTCACTGTAATTATTTGATCCCCAAAGGTTGGGTTGGTCTGGTTTTCCCCAGTCTTCTCGGGTATAGAATCCCTCTCCCTTACCCTCCACAGGAATGCCAATTTTATCCATTTCGGTGATTAACCCGGTCCAATTTCCTATACATTGTGCTAACCAAAACCCTTCAAGTTGATCTTTATAAATTTTGCGATCTATTGTTGTATTGTTCATGGGGACACGAGTACACTGAATAAAAATAAAGATCAAACCCCAGAAACGTAAATATTTAAATAGTGATGGCATTGCGATTATTTGGATTTACAATTAGGGAATGATTTGCGTTCGAATACGTTTTTGTTGAGCATCGAAAAATTCGATTTTTTTCGTTTCAGGGGAAACCCAAAATTGATTCGTCCCCTGAGATTGAAAAGTATTGGAGTCCTGCTTGGTTCTCTTTTGAACGGTATGGTTTCCCAAATATATCAGGCAATTTGTTTCTCCAGTTTCCCATGAAATCATTAGAGGCCTCTTTTCAAAATTCGGTTTAAAAACTTTTAGACTATCGTTGTTTTGAGAGGCAATAAAATAGGGTTCTTTCTGTATGTTCATTTGAACCAAGCTTTTCCCGTCACCGGCTACAATAAAATGGGTTGTCTCTAAATTTTGAGCAGTAAAGGCTTTATTTTGGGTGTTGTATAAAACGATGCCCTGATGTGCATCGATTCGTCCTTGATTGACTTCTACTCCATAGTCGTTACCAACCATCAGTATATCTTCATAACCATCTTGATTGAGATCAAAAGTGGATATTCCATAAACTGGAGCCCACTGAACTTCATCGGGAAGCGCGTGGAGCTTAAAGGTATCGTTGCCCAGGTTTTCAATCCACGAACTTTCCATCCAGGTATTTTTTTTAACTAGTGCATTTGTCAGGTTCTGATTTTCAAAAATTTGAGATGCGGTAGCTTGTCCATAGGCACTGTAGGAGTTAAAAGACTTTCTCAGGGCTCGAAATTGCTTAATCACATCTTCCCAGGGGTGATATAAATAATTGCGCTTTACTTTTAGACTGTCTTTTACATAAAAGGAGATAAAGGGATCAACACTTCCGTTTTGGTCAAAATCTTTTGCGAGGATGGTCATCGGCATAACAGGCTGTGCTTTATAAAAGGTGTTTTTACCGAAATTTCCAACGATATAATCCAAATCACCGTCGTTGTCCAAATCTGAAGGAGCAATACTTTTCCACCAACCTGAAGCCCATTCAATTCCAGTCTGTTCCATTTGAACAAGGTTGCCTTTTTGGTTTTTAAAGAATAAAATAGGCATCCAATCTCCTGTTACGATGAGGTCTTGCCAACCATCATTATTAAAATCGGTCCATAGGGCATCGGTAACCAAACCTAAAGCGTTTTCTCCGGTACTCAATTTATCAGATGCATCTGTAAAGACAATTTCTGTTGAGGTGCTTTTATTTTCTAAAAGATAGGAGCGACTCGCCACAGGATACTGTCCAGGTACTCCGCGATTCCCAATAAATAGGTCAAGGTCTCCATCACCATCAAAATCACCTGGCTTAACACAGGAACTGTTTTCTCCACTATTGGGGAGGCTTATAGCTGCTTGGGTGAAGTTTCCTTTGCCATCATTTATCCATAGCGTATCGTCATAAGCAAATGAATTCGGGGAAAATTGCCCAGAACCATGTGCAAAATAAATATCCAAATCTCCGTCGTTTTCAACATCGAATAACGCAAGAGCAACATCTTCTTCTAAATCCCGCTCTTGACTTTTAAAGGAGTGTATGTTTTTGGTGAAGGTGCCCTCTTTTCTTTGATAAAAAAGAGTTTGTTTTTTCCCACGGCTTCCACCGATCAGCAAATCTTCCAGACCGTCACCATTCAGATCGCCTACAGCAAGAGCGGGTCCATTCTGAGATAGTTTATAAGGGATCGTTATTTGCAGATTAAAATCTATAAAGTCTTCATCTATATCTTGGTAGGTAATTCCAAGTGTAGCATTCACGGGTCTAAACAGGGGTTTGATTTCTTTTTCAACTGGGGGTTTTAAAAGATCGTTTTGATATTTTAAATTGTGTATTTGATTTACCTCAAGCCCTGTCCATTTTTGAATTGAACCATCAAGCCATTTGACTTCCACAGAATCCAGCTGAGTTTTTTTTCCTAAACCAAAGTGAATTGTAGATTCAGGTTGGGAAAGATACCCCCTACTCGAAAGAATGATTTTAGTTTGGATTTCATTCCCGCTATAGATTCTGATCTCGCTACCAAAGGGCTGGAGATTAGGCTCTTCTCCAATAAGATTAAAACGAATGTAATTATGTTGGCCGTTCTCGTTAGAGAGTGTATTTTCGAGTAGGGTTGCCGTATCGTTAATGTTATTGAGAAGGAGGTCAAGGTCACCGTCGTTATCTAAGTCGCCATATGCTGCACCATTGGTATAGGAGGAAAAGTCGATTCCCCATTCCTCAGAAGCATCTTCAAAATTTAGATTACCGGAGTTTTTATAGGCAAAATTTGCCACTTTAATCTGAGGGATCGCTTCAAGAATTTGTTCTCTACTCACTAGTCGATTCGCAGTTACTCTAAAATCACCGAAATCTTTATCAATAATGTCTTTGGGAAAACCATTTGCAATAAACAAATCACTCCATCCATTGTTGTCAAAGTCGGCAAAAAGACTAGCCCAACTCCAATCCGTTTCTGCAACACCAGCACGCATACCTATTTCACTGTATAATGGGAAACCTGAATTGGGATCGTTCCCACGATTAAGTTGTAAGACATTTCTTGGATATTGGTATTCGTAATTGTATCTACGGGTTAAAATTTCTTTGGTATAACTGGTTCCTTTTTGAAAAAGCTTTTTCCTTTTGTTGTAGTAGGGTTGCATTTCTGAAATAAAGAGATCGAGTTTTCCGTCATTATTTACATCCCCTAAATCACTTCCCATGGAGCTTAAACTATAATGTTTAAACATGGAATGGGCTTCATTTTTAAAAGTTTTGTCTCCTTGGTTTAGGTAAACAATATCATTACTCAGATAATCGTTAGCGACGTACAAATCAAGCCATCCGTCCTGATTGAAATCGTGAACCAATGTGCTATGACTAAATCCGTGTAAATTGATATTTGCAGATTTTGAAATGTCCTCAAAAAAAGGATGTCCGAATTCATTCGGTCCTTTGTTTTCATATAGTTTATCTACACTTAAAATGGCAGTTTCACTCTGTAGATTTTGAAATACATTAGGATCAATATTTTCTATTCGATTCACGCCTATAAACACGTCGAGATCCCCGTCCTTATCGAAATCAAAAAATTGAGCATGGGAGGAGTAGCTGTTGTCATTGAGTCCATATGCCTCTCCTTGCTCGATGAACGTTGGGATA
>JAFMCA010000007.1 GCA_017858055.1 Flavobacteriaceae bacterium | reverse complement strand
GTATCGAAAAGGAGGGTGAGGTAATCTGCACCAAAAGGTTCAAAATCTCGTTTGAGGTTTGGAGTGGTAAAGTTTGTTCCATTGACGTCACACTCCACCAAAATGTATAAGTTTTTTTCATCTCTAAGCATTTTAAAACGAGTTTGTTTTTTTGCTTGAAGGGTATCGGTAGGTCGCCACATCCAAAAATCTGAAGACCATTGGGCTTTTTGCCATTGTATTTCTTCTCCTACACCGTCAATCTCAATAGTGCCTTCAACTGAGGGAACGAGAAATTCTTTCTCATTTACCTGACTGAATGTTATAAGAGGGAAGAGAATTGCCCAAAGACAAAAGAGGGTTACACTATTTGTTTTTTTCAACTCGTTTTTTTTTGTTTCAAAAATGCATTAACTCCTTTGACTGGATACAAATTGAATGGTTTAAATGGGGTTGTTTTTTTTTAAATAATCTTTCTAAAGGTCAGATTTATTCGAGCGGTAAGCGGTTTTGCAGTTTTCGGAATTTGATGTAACCATTGCTCTTGAGTGTCCCCTTCCATAAGGAGTAAACTTCCAGAATGCAGTTTTATTTTCAACCGAAGAGTTTTTATTTTCCGATGTTTAAGATGGAAAAAGCGCTCTTCACCTAAACTGATCGAGGCAATTTTTGGACTTTTCCCAAGCGCTTTCTCGTTATCGGCATGCCAGCCGTTACTGTCTTTGCCATCACGATATAAATTTAAGAGAACAGATGTAAAGTTGGCATCACTAACTTCTTGGATCCGTTGATGGATGGCATTTAGCGTTGGGGTCATGGGATGGGGGTTCATCGTAATTCCTGAGTACCTGTAGGGTGCGGTATTAAAAGCATGTAGCGCTGTTAGTCGCGGTTGGTCATAGGTTTTTCCAAAAACAGTAATGGGATCTTGTTGCCATGGAGTTTCCTTGAGTAAGGTGTCAAAATAATGCAATGCTGTTATTGGATCAAAAAACTGTTCAAAATAGCGGAGTTTAGCATCTGGGAGTAGGAGTGGGGTGCCGTCTGGAGGAAGTTCTATCTCTTGCATGAGGGATTTATGAAAAAAAACCGCCCTAAATGGGCGGTTCGACTGATTATTTAATCATTTCTACACTTCGCTGGATGAATTTTGTCAATGCCTCGCCTTTGAGTTGGTTTTGGGAGAGTTTGGCTAAATCTAGGGCTTGTAAAATCAAGCGCTCTCTTTTTTTAGCGGTTTTAGTGTTGAGGATTTCACCTACCAATTCGTGGTTGGTGTTCACCACAAGATTGAACATGTCGGGCATATTTCCCATCATCATCCCACCTCCAGTTCGTTGCATTTCCTTCATTCGTCGCATAAACTCGGGTTGAGTCAACACAAAGGGCAAAGCGTCACTGTCCATGGCTTCCAACTGAACGGTGTAGCCACTTTCTTTAACAACAGATTCAATGAGAGGTTTTAAATTTTCTTTTTCATCCTCCGAAAGTTTGGAAACCTTATTTTCCTCTTTTTTTATTAAATTTTCTATGGTGTCGCCATCTACCCGTGCAAAGGTTATTTTTTCTTTGCTTCCTTCTAGTTTTTGAATCAAATGACCAATGATAGGGGAGTCCAAAAGCAAGACTTTGTATCCTTTGTTTTTAGCTCCAACGATATAACTGTGCTGCTCCTCGGTATTCGATGCGTAAAGCAGTACCAATTTATCGTCTTTGTCTGTGTGCTGAGCTTTTAAATTTTCAGTTAGCTCTTCAAAGGTGAAATACTCTCCATCCGTAGTTGGGTATAAAGCGAAACTTTCTGCTTTTTCAAAGAATTTATCTTCACTGAGCATTCCGTATTCTATGACGACTTTAATATCGTTCCACTTTTCTTCAAAGGCTTTACGATCCTTTTTGAATAAACTGTTTAGTTTATCCCCAACTTTACGGGTGATGTAATTGCTTATTTTTTTAACCGCACCATCGGCTTGGAGATAACTTCTAGAAACATTTAATGGAATATCTGGGGAGTCAATGACTCCGCGTAATAAAGTCAAGAACTCTGGTACAATTCCTTCAACATTGTCTGTAACAAAAACTTGATTTTGGTACAGTTGAATGCGGTCCTTTTGAACATTGAGATCGTTACTCAATTTTGGAAAATACAAAATCCCGGTTAGGTTAAAGGGATAATCAACATTCAAATGGATGTTAAACAGGGGCTCTTCAAACTGCATGGGATACAACTCTCTGTAAAAACTTTTGTATTCCTCTTCAGTGAGATCAGCTGGTTTTTTTGTCCATGCAGGGTTGGGATTGTTAATGATGTTATCCACGGTTTTGGTTTCTGCTTTGGCCTCTTTTGGAGCTTCCTTCGGAAGGGGTATAGTCTCTTCACGAGTACCAAACTTTATAGGTACAGGCATGAACTTATTGTACTTGGTTAGCAGCTCACGTATCTTGGAATCTTCTAAAAACTCTTTGGAGTCCTTGTCAATATGCAAGATAATTTCTGTGCCTCTTGTTTTTTTATCAGATGCCTCTAAAGTGTATTCTGGAGAACCATCACAACTCCAATGAGCAGCAGGTTCGTCTTTAAAAGATTTAGTGATAATTTCAACTTTTTCTGACACCATAAATGCAGAATAGAATCCCAAACCAAAATGTCCGATTATTCCGCTGTCCTTGGCGGAATCTTTATATTGTTCTAGGAATTCTTCGGCACCTGAAAAAGCAACTTCATTTATATATTTCTGAACTTCCTCTTGGGTCATCCCGATTCCTTTGTCAATGATATGTACCTTTTTGGCTTTTTTATCCACCTTAACTTCGATGGTTAAATCCCCTAAATCCCCTTTGATTTCTCCTAAACTACTGAGGTGAGTCAGCTTTGTTGTGGCATCAGTAGCATTTGAAATTAATTCTCTCAAAAATATTTCGTGATCGCTGTATAAGAATTTTTTGATCAGCGGAAAGATGTTTTCCACTGCTACATTTATTTTTCCTGTACTCATTTTTATGTTGGTTTTTTATAGGATAAGGCAAAAAAAATACCATACTTAAAAGGGTGACAAGATGACACCTTCAGTTTTTGAAATATCTTTGTTTAGCTATTTGATAAAAAGAATAAACGAGCTACCTTTGAACCTACTCTTGAAGATAACAAAAAATGAACGTGAAGATGCGAGATAAAATTTACGAAGCCTACACCAAAATTAGTTTAGAGAAGGAAAAAGCCCCTACTTCTGTGTATCGATTTTGTAAAAAAATTGAAATTGAAGAATCTGAATTCTACAAGCATTTTTCCTCTTTGGAACATGTGGCAAATGAAATTTTCTGTCAGTTTTTTAAAAATGCAATAGACCTTATTCAAAAAGAAAAGGGCTATGCCTCTAAAATGCCTCAAGAGAAATTGCTTTCCTTTTACTACACATTTTTTGAAGTCATGTTGTTGAATCGAACTTACGTACTTTTCGCTTTGCATTCCGGTAAAAATCCGATGGAGAAAATGGCAACTCTCAAATCATTTCGTTCTGAATTCAAAAAATTTGTAACGGTATTGATACAGGATGGCAATGCCTTAAAACAGTCAAAATTATCACAGCACCCAGAGGGAATCTTTTCGGAAGCAGCATGGTTACAGCTTGTTTTTCTTTTAAAGTTTTGGATGGAAGATACCTCAGAAAACTTTGAAAAAACGGACATGGCGATTGAAAAATCGGTCCGAACCGCTTTTGATATATTTGACAACACTCCATTTGACAGCGTGATTGATTTCGGTAAATTCCTTTGGAAGGAGAAATTTAATATGGCCTAATTGAAGACCTTAGATTCCATTCCCACCAAAAAAATTGAGCGCGCCACCAAATTAGTAACTACTGGAGCTAAGGTAGGTGGAAATTATCTTCGCTACTATGGGGAGAAATTACTCACGGGGGTAAGCGATAAATCCAAATTGGATCAAAACAATGCAAGGGATATTTACGATGGTTTAAAAGAACTCAAAGGAAGTGCACTTAAAGTTGCACAAATGTTGAGTATGGAAAAAAATCTTCTTCCGCAGGCCTATGTAGAACAGTTTGGTTTGGCACAATTCTCCGTTCCTCCTTTGTCTGGGGCTCTTGTAAAAAAAACGATTCGAACCTATTTAGGTCAAGATCCCGAAACGCTTTTTGATACCTTTTCTTACACTTCCGAAAATGCGGCTAGTATTGGTCAAGTTCATCGTGCAACAAAGGATGGAAAAGCCTTAGCTATAAAAATTCAATACCCGGGAGTGTCCAGCAGCATTCGCTCTGATCTTGCAATTGTAAAACCAATTGCCCTAAAGATGTTTAATTTGAAGGGGAAAGATACCGATCGCTATTTTACAGAAGTCGAGGACAAGCTCTTAGAAGAAACAGATTATTTACAAGAACTCAAAAACAGTCAATTCCTATCTAAAGCAGCTGAAAAAATACCAAATTTAAAGTTCCCTCAATATTACGAAGCATGGTCAACTTCACGAACATTAGCCATGGATTGGATGGAGGGAATTCACTTGTCCGAATATACAGCAAAAACAAACGATCAAGCAGCTTGTGATCGATTGGGACAAACTCTTTGGGATTTTTATATGTTTCAGATTCACAGTTTAAAAAAAGTTCAAGCAGATCCGCATCCTGGAAATTTTCTGGTGGATAGTGACGACCAACTGATCGCCATAGATTTTGGTTGTATCAAAAGTATCCCTCAAGATTTTTATGTTCCTTATTTCGAGTTATCAAAAAAAGACAACATTGAAAACAAGGTCGTTTTTGATCAACTCCTCAGAGAATTGGAAATTTTACTTCCAAAGGATACCCAGCAAGAACAAGATTTTTTCACTGATTTATTTCAGAAAATGATGCGCTTGTTTACTCGACCCTTTCACGATACAACTTTTGATTTTTCAGATGCTGATTTTTGGGATGCAATCACCGACCTTTCCAAAACATTTGCAGAAGATGAACAGCTGCGAAGAATGAATGGGAACCGAGGCTCTAAACATTTCATTTACATCAACCGTACCTTCTTTGGATTATATCATTTATTACATGATTTAGGAGCTAAAATCCAAACAGAGGAGTATAAAAAATACCTTTAATAGGTTTTTAAGCCTGCCTAGAAAACCGTACTTTCATCGTATTAAACCAATATTATGTTCAATTCAAAAATCATAGGTTTAGGGAAATACCTTCCTGAAAATGTGGTAACCAACGCTGATTTAGAAAAAATAATGGAAACCTCTGACGCTTGGATTCAAGAGCGAACAGGGATAAAAGAACGGAGGCATATCACCAAAGGGGATGGAAACAGCACTTCAGTAATGGGTGTCAAGGCGGCCCGAATAGCCATCGAACGTGCAGGTTTAAAACCTCAGGATATAGATTTTATTCTTTTTGCCACACTAAGTCCAGATTATTATTTTCCAGGATCTGGTGTTTTGGTTCAAGAAGCATTGGAAATTCCAGACTGCCCAGCTATGGACATCCGTATGCAATGTTCTGGATTTGTCTATGCTGTAGCTACGGCAGATCAATTTATCAAAACAGGCATGTACAAAAATGTTTTAGTTATCGGTTCAGAATACCACTCGGGTGGTTTAGATATGACTACTCGAGGAAGGAATGTATCGGTTATTTTTGGTGATGGTGCAGGAGCAGTAGTCATGACTCGAACAGAAAATTTGGAAGAAGGAATATTGTCTTCCCATTTACATTCCGAAGGAAAACATGCAGAGGAACTTTCATTAATAGGTCCAAGTACTGGGCGATGGGTTCCTGAAATTATAGAAACAAACGATCCGGAGGACCTGTCCTATTATCCCTACATGAACGGTCAATTTGTTTTTAAGAATGCAGTTGTGCGCTTTTCAGAAGTAATTAAAGAAGGTTTGGAAAAAACAGGTTGGTCCTCAAATCAAATTGGGATGTTGATCCCTCATCAAGCAAATCTTAGAATTGCGCAATTTGTTCAGAAAAAATTTGGGCTGTCGGAAAATCAGGTGTACAACAATATAGAGCGTTACGGGAATACTACGGCTGCTTCTATACCAATTGCTTTGACAGAGGCTTGGGAAGAAGGTAAGATTGTTGCTGGAACGAAGGTCGTTTTGGCAGCTTTTGGAAGTGGGTTCACCTGGGGAAGTGTAATGATCCAATGGTAAACTTTAAAACCCTGGTTTTAGGAGCTTCTTTGAAGCCCGAACGTTATGCCTACAGAGCAGTTCAAATGCTCCAAGAACGGAATTTTGAAGTCATTGCAATGGGAAGAGGGGAAGGTTTTATTGGAAAGGTTTCCATGACAAAACCATTTGCAAAAATTCCCCCAGTTCATACTGTAACTCTTTATCTTGGTCCCGTCCATCAGGAGGAATATCTCGATTTTATTCTTAAGCTCAATCCTCAACGGGTTATTTTTAATCCGGGTACAGAGAATAGGGAGTTTGCGGAAAAATTGACAAAAGCTGGAATTGCTTGGGAAAATTCTTGTACTCTGGTGTTACTTTCTACGAATCAATACCAACCCTAGGAAAGTGAGTGCCCCATTCAAGGGTAAAAGCTCGTAACCCAATTCATAACCTCCTAGGAAGGAAGAATCTAAAGTTCCGACTACTCCTACCAAACCCAGGACGGTTAAAAGGACAGCCCATAGATACTTTTCTTTAATCTGATAGGGAGTGAAAATTCCGAAGGAAAACAAGCCTAAAAGTGGACCATAGGTATACCCCGCAACCGTCAACAAACCATCGATTACATTTCGATCAAGGATGTATTTAAACGAAATCACGACTAAGATGAGGAGGAGGCTCATTCCGACATGTGTGCGCTTTCTTACTTGTTTTTGCATGGTCTGGGGTCTTTCTTCGATCTTTAAAAAATCGACACAAAAGGAAGTGGTTAGCGAGGTTAGTGCACTATCGGCGCTACTGTATGCCGCTGCGATAAGCCCTAAAATAAAGGTAACACCTACAGCAATCCCCAAATTTCCATTTAATGCAATTTCAGGAAACAGTAAGTCTGTTTTTGGAGCACCGTCCATGAGGGGTATTCCGATACCTTCCCTTTGAGCATAGATAAATAGCAAGGCACCAAGCAGCATAAATAGAGCCGTGACAAGGACTAATACAAAACTAAAAACGACCATATTTTTTTGAGCGTCTTTGAGATTTCTACAACTTAGGTTTTTTTGCATCATATCTTGATCCAGCCCGGTCATACAAATGGTTACAAAGGCACCCCCAATAAAGGACTTGAGGAAATGATTTCTGCTTAATAACGAATCGGTGACAAATACTTGGTTGTAGTTCAGCAAATCGGAGGAGGCTAAAAATTCACTAAAAGACCAATCCAATGCCTGGTTGATGTAAACTATTGAAAGAACTACAGCAGCGATCATCAAGCCCGTTTGCAAGGTGTCTGTAAAAACGATGGTTTTAATCCCTCCTTTTTGGGTGTAAACCCAAATCAAAACAATTGACAGAATGACGGTTAACTCATAAGGCACGCCCAAGGCATCAAATATAAATTGTTGCAATACGATAGCAACTAAAAACAATCGGAATGAAGCACCGAGAACGCGGGAAACAAAAAAGAAAAATGCCCCAGCTCGATGACTGTTTTTTCCTAATCGAGTGTTTAAGTATTCATAGATAGAGGTAACATTGTTTTTGTAGTAAATTGGTAGGAGCACATAAGCAACAATAAAATAGCCCACCAAATATCCCATGACCACCTGAAAGTAGGTGAATTGAGAGGATTGTACCCAGCCCGGCACGGAAATAAAAGTTACCCCCGAAAGCGAAGCTCCCACCATACCAAAGGCTACGAGGTACCAAGCTGAATTTCTATTTGCGTTAAAAAAGTTTTCATTGGAATCCTCTTTACCTGTAAAATAAGCTATTCCAATTAGGATTATAAAGTAGCCAATAATTAAACTCAGTATAAAAAGAGGAGTAATCATAATTCGGAATCTGGACTAAATATACAAAACTAGAGTCAACCAATTTTTGTAAATTTGGAAATGGATTTTTCGTCAAAATTATTGGAAAATGCCGTTCTGGAAATTTCCCAATTGCCAGGTATCGGTAAGCGAACCGCATTGCGTCTAGCACTGTATTTATTAAAACAACCCAAAGAGCAAACCCAACAGTTAAGCAAAGCGCTAACGGACCTGAGGGAGGGAGTGATTTTTTGCGAACAGTGTCATAACCTTTCTGATTCAAAGCTTTGTGGGATCTGTGCAAGTCCGAAAAGGAATAAAGACCTCCTGTGTGTGGTAGAGGATATTCGGGATGTACTGGCGATCGAAAACACTGGGCAGTATAACGGAATATATCATGTACTTGGAGGAATCATTTCCCCTATGGACGGGATAGGACCCCAAGATTTAACCATACAATCCCTCTTGGAAAAAGTAAAAAAAGAAACCGTATCCGAAATTATTTTTGCATTAAGTGCAACGATGGAAGCGGATACCACCAACTTTTATATCTATAAATTACTCGCTCCTTTCGGAGTGAAAACATCAACAATAGCACGTGGTATCCCAGTGGGTGATGATCTGGAATTTACGGATGAAGTTACCTTAGGGAGGTCAATATTAGCCCGAATCCCCTTTGAAGCCTCAATCACAAAAAGCTGAGTTTTAATTCAGGTTGCTCTTTAAAGTATGCCTTTTGAACCTTAAAAATTGATACTTTTGCAAAACAAAGTCTAGTATGGGACAATATCATTTAAAATTACCCAAAATGGGGGAGAGTGTTGCAGAAGCTACCGTAACCAAATGGTTAAAGGAAGTGGGCGACACGGTTTATTTAGATGATCCCATCGTTGAAATTGCTACCGATAAAGTGGACACCGATGTTACCTCAGAAGTAGAGGGAGTATTGATAGAAAAACGTTTTGGTGAAAATGAGGTTGTGAAAGTAGGAGAAACTTTAGTGGTGATCGAAGTAGAGGGTGAGGGAATTTCTCCAGGAGAAGATGCAGAAGTTCCGGAAGAGATTCAAGAAGAAACAAATGGAACTCAAGAAGAGATCTCCTCCATTCCAAACCCTCAAACCACCGCAGAAGAAATAGAACAACACATTGCTCAAGTAGAGGAATACACTAAAATAAATGTTGGAGATGGAAAGCGATTTTATTCTCCCTTGGTTCGAAATATTGCCAAAAAAGAAGGCCTATCCTTAGAGGAAATGGAACAGATTCCAGGAACTGGAAAAGACGAGCGGCTAACTAAAAATGATATTTTGTCTTATTTAGAGCAAAGAACTTCACCCCCACTTCAGCCCAAAACCCAAGCAATCCATTCCTCTCCTGCCTCTGCTGACATTCCAACACCTCCTCCAAGTCCTACAATTTCATCTAGCGGTAGTGATCAGTTTCGTGAAATGACTCGTATGGAAAATCTAATCTCGGATCATATGATTTCGAGCTTAAAAACATCCGCTCATGTTCAATCTTTTATTGAAGTTGACGTAACCCATCTTTGGGATTGGAGGGAAGGGGTAAAAACGGCATTTCAAAAAAGAGAAAATGACAAATTGACTTTTACTCCTCTGTTTATGCATGCCATCATAAAAGCATTGCGGGATTTTCCAGAAATGAACAGCAGTATTGACGCGCAGAAAATTATACTTAAAAAAGCAATTAATTTGGGAATGGCAACTGCGCTTCCCGATGGGAATTTAATTGTTCCGGTAATAAAGAATGCTGATTATTTGAATTTAGTAGGTCTAGCAAAAGCGGTAAACGATCTTGCTGTCCGAGCTCGATCAGGACGATTAACCCCAGAAGAGGTACAGGGAGGAACCTATACATTTACCAATATTGGACAATTTGGTTCCCTCATGGGGACACCGATAATCAATCAGCCTCAAGTCGGAATATTAGCTATTGGTGCCATTCGAAAAATGCCTGCGGTCATAGAAACCCCAAAGGGTGATTTTATAGGTATTAGAAGAAAAGTTATTTTATCTCACAGTTACGATCACCGAATTATAAATGGTGCTACTGGCGGTATGTTTGTTAAGCGCGTCGCAGAGTATCTTGAAAATTGGAGCGAAACGCTTCCTTATTAAACCCAAGCACTATGAAATTAGAACTTACCAAACCCTTATGTTTTTTTGATTTAGAAACTACAGGTACTGCAATCGCTAAAGATCGAATTGTCGAAATGGCTGTACTTAAAGTTCATCCCAACGGCACACGTGAAATGAAAGAATGGCGTGTCAATCCAGAACAGCCGATCCCCTTAGAAGCCTCCAATGTCCATGGGATTACAGATGAAATGGTCGCGAATGAGCCAACTTTTAAAGAATTGTCTAAAGAGATTTACAGTTATATCAAAGGCTGCGATCTAGCGGGCTACAATTCAGATCGTTTTGATATTCCCCTCCTCGTGGAGGAATTGCTACGTGCTGAAATTCCTTTTGATTTTAAAAACATTAAAACCGTTGACGTACAGACCATATTCCATAAAATGGAGGCCCGAACTTTGTCGGCTGCACTGAGGTTTTATTGCAGTCAAGATCTTACGGATGCCCATACGGCTCAAGCAGATACGCAAGCAACTCATGATGTACTTATTGCACAATTAGAACGGTATTCCGAACTGGAACCCAATATTGATTTCTTAAACAGTTTCAGTACCCGAAGAAAAACAGCCGATTTCGCAGGTTTTATCGTTTATGATAAAAGCGAAGCCATGTGTTTTGGTTTTGGCAAACACAAAGGGAAAAAAGTAACCGATGTCCTAGCCCAAGAGCCTGGATATTTTGGCTGGGTATTGAATGCGGACTTTCCATTATACACCAAAAAACTCTTGACCGAAATTCGTCTACAAGAGTTAAACACTAAATCTTAACGGCAGTGAAGCTTATTTGTGTAGGAAGAAATTACAGCGCTCATATTGATGAACTTCAAAATGAACGTCCAACCGACCCCGTGCTTTTTATTAAGCCCGATACCAGTATGCTCCAAAATAAGCACCCTTTTTTTCTTCCTCATTTTAGTAATGATATTCACCATGAAGTTGAAATTTTAGTCCGGATTGATCGAATCGGTAAACATATCGAGCCTCAATTTGCACCGAAATATTACAGTAAAATAGGACTTGGAATCGATTTTACAGCACGAACACTTCAGACCGAATTGAAGTCCAAAGGTTTGCCTTGGGAAAAAGCAAAGGCTTTTGACGGTTCAGCACTGGTAGGAAAATGGTATCCCAAAGAACAATTTAAAAATCTTAACGACATTCCTTTTTCTTTGAAAAAAAACGGGAGTATCGTACAACAGGGGAATACCGCTCAAATGCTCTGGAAAATGGATGAATTGATTGCTTATATTTCGCAATATTTCACACTAAAAATTGGAGACATCGTGTTTACGGGAACGCCAGCAGGAGTAGGTCCTGTACATGAAGGAGACGTACTTCAGGGGTATGTGGGTGCCGAGGAGGCATTCACGGTAAAAATCAAATAAAATGAAAGCAGAACTAATTACCATTGGCGATGAAATACTCATTGGTCAAATTGTTAATACCAACTCCGTATTTCTCTCCAAGGCATTAAATAAAATCGGAATTGAAATCGTGCAAATCACCTCGATATCGGATGATCAAATTGCTATTCTTGAAGCCCTGGACTCGACCAAAAAAAGAGCTCAAATAGTCCTAATTACGGGGGGATTAGGCCCAACTAAAGACGACATTACCAAGCATACGTTGTGCGAATATTTTGAAGATTCCCTAGTTATGAATCAAGATATTTTGCAACACATAGAAGAAATCTTTGCTAAATACGTCACCACCCCGATCAATGATCAAAACCGACAGCAAGCGTTATTACCCTCAAAAGCTCGTATTTTTAAAAATGAACACGGGACTGCTTCAGGGATGTGGTTTGAACAAAATGGGCAAGTTGTTGTTGCGCTTCCCGGGGTGCCCTTTGAAATGAAAGCGCTTATGACCCAGAGTGTTCTGCCTGCATTACAAAATCATTTTGAACGCCCTTATATTCTTCACAAAACAGCTTTAACTTATGGTCTTGGAGAGAGTGCAATCGCGGAGCGAATTGAAGGTTGGGAAAACAATTTGCCCACCCATATCAAACTGGCGTATCTTCCTAATTTGGGTAAAGTGAGGCTTAGACTTTCAGGGAAAGGATTAGATGAAAAGCAATTGGAAACAGAAATTGAAGAAGAGTTTAAGATTCTAATTCCATTGATTCAGGATATTTTTTTTGGCTATGAAGACGAAACTTCCTTAGAGGAGCGCATTCAAGCGCAATGTATAGCAAAGCAATTGACCTTATCTGCAGCAGAGAGTTGTACTGGAGGAGAAATTGCTGCTGTTTTAACGAAAATACCTGGGGCATCACAATATTTTAAAGGAAGTGCGGTGACCTACCACACCCAATCCAAGATTGATTTATTAGGCGTTCCTGAAGCCTTGATCACTGAATTTTCTGTAGTAAGTCAAGAAGTGGCTGAATCCATGGCACTTCAAGCTCAAAAAAAATTCAATACAAACTTGGCAATTGCAACTACTGGTAATGCTGGACCCAGCAAAGGAGATTCGGACGCTGAAATTGGCACAGTATGGATTGCCCTTGCTAGTCCATCGGGGGTGTACAGCGAAAAATTTCTTTTTGGGAAACACAGAGAACGTGTAGTTCAGAAAGCAGTTCATAAGGCACTTGAACTTATTTTTAAGCAATTGTTTTAAAAAGTGTGTTTATTTTTTAAAAACATTTTTAATACTGTATAAAAAAAAGTAAATTTGCACCCACGTAAAAAAAGACCACCATGTCCAAAGTTTGTGAAATCACTGGAAAACGCGTCATGTTCGGGAACAATGTTTCTCATGCATTAAACCGTACCAAGCGTCGATTTGATGCTAATATTATTAAAAAACGTTTCTTTATCCCAGAAGAAAGTAAGTGGGTAACCCTCAACATTTCAACTTCAACGTTGAAAACGATTAATAGAAAAGGGATTGCTGCGGTGCTTAAAGAAGCGCGCGCGAAAGGAAACTATAAAGGTTAATACCAATGGCAAAGAAAGGAAATAGAGTTCAAGTAATATTGGAATGCACAGAACACAAAGATTCTGGCAGACCAGGAACTTCTCGTTACATAACGACGAAAAACAAAAAAAATACGCCTGAGCGTTTAGAAATCAAAAAATTTAACCCGATTTTGAAAAAAATGACGGTTCATAAAGAAATTAAGTAAGTCATGGCAAAGAAATCCGTAGCAACATTACAAACAGGCTCAAAGCGTTTGACAAAAGCGATTAAAATGGTGAAGAAAAACGGAAGTGATTCTTATAGTTTTGTAGAAACTATCATTGCACCTGATTTGGCCAGTAACTGGTTGGACAAACAGTAATTGTTTTTCCTTCAGAAAATAAAAGCTACTTTTAGGTAGCTTTTTTTATATAACTATTTCATGGGAAAACTCAGTGCTTTTTTTTCAAAACAAGATCAAAAGAAACTTGAGAAGGGTCTAGCCAATACTAAAAAATCTTTTTTATCCAAGTTAGGGACTGCCCTTGTTGGGAAAACCAAAATTGATGAGGATCTTCTCGATGAATTGGAAGATGCCCTGATTCAATCGGATGTTGGTGTTACCACTACTCTTAAAATTATAAAAGCATTAGAAGCTCGAACGGCTAAAGATAAATATCTTGGTCAAGAAGACCTAATGCTTATGATGCAAGAAGAAATCCTGGCACTTCTAGTTTCTCCTGAAGCAAAGGATCCAGATGCACTTCATGTTGAGTTTAAGGAAACGCCTCATGTGGTCATGTTAGTCGGTGTAAATGGTGTGGGAAAAACGACGACTGTTGGTAAATTAGCCCATCAATTTAAAACTGCCGGTAAAAAAGTAATGCTTGGGGCAGCAGATACGTTTCGAGCTGGAGCCATTGATCAACTCCAAATATGGGCAGATCGTGTCGATGTTCCCCTAGTTCGTCAGGAAATGGGCAGCGATCCTGCCTCCGTTGCTTTTGATACCCTGCAGTCCGCAAAAGCTCAGGAAGTGGATATTGTTTTTATTGATACCGCAGGACGGCTTCACAATAAGGTAAATTTGATGAATGAATTGTCTAAGGTAAAACGTGTCATGGAAAAGGTTATTCCTAATGCACCTCATGAAGTTCTTTTGGTTTTAGATGGATCTACTGGACAAAATGCTTTTGAACAAGCCAAACAATTTACGGCTGCTACAGAAGTGAGTAGTTTAGCCATTACAAAGTTGGATGGAACGGCTAAAGGTGGCGTGCTTCTAGGAATTTCCGATCAATTTCAAATCCCGGTGAAGTATATTGGTGTAGGAGAAGGAATTGAAGACCTCCAACTATTCGACAAGCAAAATTTTATCAAAACGCTATTTAATTAATTTTCGGATGCTAAAATTTTTTAGAGTTGTTGCGGTTGTTTTTCTTTTATTAGGAGCGGTTTATCTTGTGGGACCACGGGTAGAAACACCTCAATTTTCAGAGGAGATTCCCTATGTTCCCAAGGATTTAGATTCATTACAAAATTGGATACAATCCAAAGAACAAGCCCAAGGAAATATTCGTTTCGATAACGAATCCAAATTGTATTTTAACGATTCCATCCCTCAAAAAACAGAATATAGTGTGTTGTATCTCCATGGTTTTACCGCTTCTGGAAAAGAGGGGGATCCTGTTCATAAAATGATAGCTCAAGCCTTTAATGCCAATTTATATGTCCCAAGACTTTACGGACACGGATTGGAAGAGGAGGAACCCATGCTCACTTTTAACAATGATGATTTTTGGGAGTCTGGGAAAGAAGCGGTTGAAATCGCAAAACGACTTGGAGAAAAGGTTATTTTACTGGGTACTTCTCATGGTGGCGCCTTAAGCCTCTCTTTGGCAGATGATTCTAAAATTTGTGCCCTAGGATTGTTTGGTCCAAACATTGAAGTATTTGATTCCAAAGCAAAATTACTTTCGAAACCTTGGGGGTTACAAATCGCACGTCTTGTAAAAGGAGGCAACTACCATTACATGGTAACCAACAACGAAGAAAAGAAAAAATATTGGACTACAAAAGCACGTCTGGAAGCTACAGTCCAAATGCAAAAGTTTTTAGATATAAAAATGCGGAAGTCAACATTTAAGAAAGTTTCAGTTCCACTTTTTATGGGATATTATTTCAAAAATGACAGCCTTCAGGACCAAGTCGTTTCAGTACCTGCCATGCTCAAAATGTTTGACCAATTGGGCACTCCCGATTCTTTAAAATTTAAAAAAGCTTTTCCTGAAATTAATGATCACGTTTTGACTTCTTCACTTTCAACAGCAAATTACGATGAGGTGGCAAAGGAGGCCATAGCATTTTTTAATAAAGTTTTAAAAAAGTAGTTTATGCGGTTCTGTTCTCTACTTCTTTTTTCTTCACTGCTGTTTTTGAGTTGTGAGTCATCCAATCCCACGTTAAAACATTGGGAACCTTACGATGAATCTGAGGAATTGCTTGCCAATACTGACCATCCCCTTGCTCGAATGCAATACAAAAGAATACAGTCGCAGCACACTGATCGCAATGCACTGTTCATTCCCTTTAAAAAGGAACTAGCTGCTTTCTCTCAAGCCGAACACGACGCGCTTAAGCCATTTATACTTGAGCAAAATATCCCAACTCTACAAAAACACATAGAGGAAGGGGTGTTGACCTACGAGTCATTAACTTTATTTTACCTCTACCGAATTTATCATTTTGAATTTCAACGTGAAACCTTTCTCAATGCGATCATTTCTCTAAATCCCGACGTGCTCAAACAGGCTCGTTTGCTAGATAAAGAACCCAAACCAGAACTTTCTCATCTGGTGTATGGTATGCCCATTTTATTAAAAGACAATATTGATGCAGTTCCTATGGCAACGACCGCTGGGGCTGCTGCAATGGCTCAAAATTTCCCAGTAGCGGATGCCTTTATCGTAAGTCAATTAAAAAGCAGAGGGGCACTAATTTTAGGGAAAGTAAATTTAAGTGAGTGGGCATATTATTTTTGTCAGGGTTGTCCCCTTGGCTATAGTGCAATGGGTGGACAGACTCTAAATCCTTACGGCAGAAAACAATTGGAGACAGGCGGTTCCAGTTCTGGGAGTGGGGTAGCCGTAGCAGCAAATTACGCCGTGGCAGCTATTGGATCTGAGACTTCAGGTTCCATCTTATCTCCCTCAGGAAAAAATAGTGTGGTGGGTTTAAAACCAACTATTGGAGCGCTAAGTCGGGGAGGTATCGTACCGATATCAAGTAGTTTGGATACCGCTGGTCCCATGACAAAAAACGTACTCGACAATGCTATATTGATGAGTGCCCTCCTAGCAGAGGACACCAGAGACAGTTCCAGTTACCCTAGTGAACCCATTCGATTTGATCATCTGGATACCGTTACTTTAAAAGGAAAACGTTTGGGAATCAATCGTAAGTTTGAGGAGGATAGTTTAATGCAGCTCGCCCTAGCAAAAATGAAATCAGCAGGAGCCATCCTCATTCCCTTCGATCCTCCTGAAATTGATATGGAAGGCTTTAGAAGAATTTTGGATGTAGACATGCGTTCAGACTTACCAAAATACCTAAATACCTATGCCAACTCTTCGATTGAATTGGACTCTGTTCAAGACATCGTTGCATTCAACACCCAAGACACGCTTTTACATGCACCTTATGGACAGGATATTTTCTTAGGAATTTTAGAGGAAAAAAGTTCACAAGCTGAATTTGAACCTCAGAAAAAAGAACTGATGCAAAATGCAACATTATATTTTCAAGAAATAATAAATAAGTATGCTGTAGATGCATTTTTATCAATCGATAATTATTCCGCCCGAAATGCTGCTGCGGCCCATTTCCCCGCGTTAGGAGTCCCTATGGGATATACCAAGGAAGGTCAACCCCAAAACTTGACCTTTATCGCTCCTTCAAAAAAAGAACAACTTTTACTTGAATTAGGCGCCGCATTTGAGCGTTTGAGTAAATCACGTCAAATTCCCACGCTTTTTCAATAAACTATGCGAACAAAATCTTTAAAGAAAAATACGATAAATGTCATCACCTTAGGTTGTTCCAAAAACATCTATGATTCGGAAGTGCTAATGGGTCAGCTTCGTGCCAATGGGAAAGAAGTAGTGCATGAAAAAGAGGGAAATATCGTTGTAATTAATACCTGTGGATTTATTGATAATGCAAAAGAAGAATCGGTCAACACGATCTTAGAGCAAATACAAAATAAAGAAGCTGGAAAGGTAGATAAAGTATATGTGACGGGTTGTTTGAGTGAACGCTACAAACCCGACTTGGAAAAAGAGATTCCTCAAGTAGATCAGTATTTTGGTACTACGGATTTACCCCAGTTGTTAAAAGTTTTAGAGGCGGATTATAAACATGAGTTGGTGGGTGAGCGGATTCTGACTAGTCCAAAGCATTACGCTTATTTAAAAATTGCGGAAGGTTGTGACCGTCCTTGCTCGTTTTGTGCGATCCCTTTAATGCGAGGAAAGCACAAATCTACCCCCATTGAAGACCTAGTCAAACAAGCGAAGTATTTGGCTAAAGAAGGGGTAAAAGAATTGATCTTAATCGCACAAGATCTTACCTATTATGGGTTGGATCTATACAAAAAGCGCAGACTGGCTGACTTGTTAAAGGCACTCGTAGCAGTTGATGGTATTGAATGGATTCGGTTGCATTACGCTTTTCCAACTGGATTTCCTGAGGATGTACTCGAAGTGATTCGTGAGGAGAATAAAATCTGTAATTATTTGGATATTCCTCTGCAACATATTGCTGATCCCATACTCAAATCGATGCGTAGGGGAACGACACAGGCAAAGACTACCGAACTTCTTAAAAAGTTTCGCGAGCAAGTCCCAAATATTGTTTTACGTACTTCATTAATCGTAGGATATCCTGGAGAAACAGAAGCGGATTTTGAAACCTTAAAGAATTGGGTCAAAGAAATGCGATTCGAACGTTTGGGTTGTTTTACATACAGTCATGAGGAAAATACACATGCGCATCAGTTGGAAGATGATGTTCCAGAAGAAGTAAAGCAGCAACGATCCAATGCGATCATGGAAATCCAGTCTCAAATTTCTTGGGAACACAATCAAAGCTGTGTGGGTAAAACCTATCGATGTTTAATCGACAGAAAAGAAGGAAATCAGTACATAGGGAGAACTTTTATGGACTCCCCTGATGTCGATAATGAGGTTCTTATTGATGCAACGCAGAACTATTTAAAGCAGGGGGAGTTTCTCCAAGTTCTTATTACAGAAGCTACCGACTACGATTTAATCGGTACTCCAGTGTAGCTTAAATTATTGAGAGATCTACTTATAGAAAAAATAAAGCATTAGCAAATGCTATTTTCCCAGTATACCAAAATCCTCTAAATAGAACATTGTCAACAAAATAAACAACTTTACCTCTACCCATCATTTCTTCACCAACCAGTAAGGATTTCCTTTGCTTGTTTATTGCTTGGTAACCAATAAAGCCAGATATCGCTTTAGCAGTATTGCTCAAGGTAAAGGCATTGTTTCCATTTTGGATAAGTTCATAAGCAGTTTCATCAAGTTTAAGGGAATAGTAGTGATCCAGTCCAAAACTTATGGGATGTGATTTATCTATTTGAGCTTCAAAAATACTGCCTGTAGTGATGTAACTGATTTCATTTCTGGATTGATCACCAAAAGACATTTCTGTAGTATCCATTTCATGGGTTTCCTTTCTCTTGAGTTTAAACGAATCTGTATTCGCAAAACGGTTCAAAGCACCAGCAAGGGGTATAAGTTTTCCTCCTTTTTTCACCCAATCCATAAGGGCTTGGTCAGTTGCATTGGCTTCATCCCATTGGGAGTAATACCCATCAGGAATGATGAGTTGGTCGATATGATTCAATGCAGTAGTTAAGCTATTTTCGTCAAGCTGAAGTAGTGGATAGCCCAATGCCTGTTCAAAATAATGCCAAACTTCACCGTAGTTATAACTCGATGTTCTATCGTTTTTGAGGATGGCAATTTTTGGTGCTTTTATCAGGATGAGTTCCCCGGCACCCAAATCCGGACCTTGGGAGGAATAACCTGTTTGTATTGGGGTCAATTTACGATTGAAATCCGATGCGAGTTGGGCTAGTTTCTCCAAATAATTGGGCAACTTTTGATTATCTCCTTTTAAGATAAAAAGGCTTCCACGTGTCCAAGATTTTCCACTATTTGTTAGAGGAGTTTCATTAAAACGAACACCTATATTTTCTTTTAATAAAGCAGCTAAAAATCTACTGTCCTCAAAACTGTTATACGAAAGCGCATAGCCATACAATGCCTCGGAGAGCTTGCTTGTAGTGGTCTTTTCGATAGTATAATCCGAAATATTCAAATCACTTTGGGTTGCCATAGCTTCCAATCCATACGCATAAGGCAAGGACCATGCGGTAATGTCATAGGTCAACGAATCATTAAGTTTTGTTTGGGGTTCTAGTAGTACCTGAACCATTTTACCTTTGGGTTGTTTTGTAGAAACTACAAGTGCCTGTTCTGAAAAATTAGAAGTTGTGTTCCCTTGTTTTTGATAATCATACCCTTTTACGGTAGTATTTTTTGTTAACTGATGACTTGTAATATCGTGTTGGTTGAGGAGTTTATGTAAAGCATCCAATTTATCGGGATGCCCTTGCATTATGAAATTTTTATATTTCACGTCTTTGTTGTCAAAAAAAAGCTGGTAATTTTTATTAAGCGTACTAATGTTTTGTGCAGCAATTTCTACCGTCGAAATTCCTGTAGTGTAGTGATGTTCAATACGATCCTTTAAGGTCAAAGTAATGTTTTCATCGTTTTTTATGCCCAGACCTGCGACACCACCTCCAGCTTGTTCATAGGTCATCCCAATAGCTCCTAAATAGGTAGGATAGGTATCGCCATAACTGGGATAAAGCAGATCAAAACGCTGTTTAGTAAAATAAAACCATCCTCCCTTGTCAAAATATTTTGCGTGATTTTTTCCCAGAACATCCTGAAAGCTTTTTTGAAAAGGGGTTATAATTTCATGTAAGGGTTCAGCAGCTGGAGCAAAATAATAGGGACTGTTGATTCCTTGCTCGTGAAAGTCAACATGAATGTGAGGGAGCCATTGATTGTATAACTTTACACGTTGTTGTGACTCAACCTGAGTAAGCCATGCCCAATCGCGATTTAAGTCAAAACTGTAGTGATTTGTTCTACCGTTATGCCAACCTTCTTGATGTTCACGACTAAAGGGTTCGGTATCGTTGGGAGTGCTTTTGGTTTGGTTATAAAAATTAACATATCGATCGCGTCCGTCAGGATTAATGCAAGGATCTAAAATTATTACAGTGTTCTCCAACCAATCGTTGTATTTGGTTATCAAGGCATGGGCAGTTTTCATCGCTGCTTCGGTACTAGAGGATTCATTACCGTGGACATTATAGCTAAGCCAAACAATAGCTTTATCCTCGTTTTTTGGTCCCGAAACCATTCCACTGTTTTGTAGGTGGGCTTGGCGAATTGCCTCAATATTCTCCAAATTTTTTTCAGAAGAGATAAAGGCTAATTGGAGTAAACGACCTTCATTCGTTTTGCCGTAGGGGTGTAATTTTAATTGAGCACTGTTTTTTTCTAAGTGCTGGAAGTAGGAAACCACTTGATGATGCCGACTGAAATGAGAACCCAATTCATAACCCAAAAACGCATCAGGAGTTTGGATTTGGGATTGCAAAGCGGAAAAAGACAGGAATAGAAGGGATAGGTAAAAGAAACGTGACATGGATTTGTATTTTGTATTTAAAAATACGCTTTCTTGAGGAACTCTCTCTATTTTTCTCAAAAACGAATATCTTTACACAAACAGATGCATGCGAAAGAAGTTTATTTCATTTAAGGAGACCAAACGTTTTTCTAAACTCATGACTACCTATTTAGAGCAGTCTGAAGAACTAAAGCCTTTTTATGAAAAGTACCCTACGTTGAATCAATTCAAGCAACAAATCGCATTAAAGAAGGAAAGTTATTCTGCTTCCTACAGAGAAGTTTTGGTCGCTGCTTTAAAAGGTCAGTATAAAGCGATACCCCATTCTAAAAGCGTTGACAAAAACGTAATCCTTTTAGAGAACGAAAATACTTTTACCGTTACCACAGGGCATCAGTTGAGTTTGATGACTGGACCGTTGTATTTTTTATACAAAATCATCAGCACAATCAATCTTTGTAAAAGTTTAAAAAAAGCCTATCCCGATTCGAATTTTGTACCCCTCTATTGGATGGCGAGTGAAGATCATGATTTTGAAGAAATTAGCACTTTTCGTTTTCAAGACAAAAGTATCCGTTGGTCCCAAGAGAGTGAAGGAGCAGTGGGAGAATTGTCTTTGGAGGAGTTGCAAACGGTCTTGGATGTGTTTGAACAGCATTTAGGGGATAGTGAAAATGCAAAGCAATTAAAAGAATGGATAAGAGCGTCTTACCGAAGTTCCCAAACACTTTCTGAAGCTACTTTTCGTCTAGTCAATATCCTTTTTGGGGAGTATGGTTTAGTTGTTTTAGAGCCAAACCGCCCTGAATTAAAGACTCTTTTCAAATCGATCATCCAAGAGGAACTCCTTCAAGAAGCTTCATTTAAAACAGTGACCTCTCAGATTGAAAAATTAAAACATGATTTGGATTCTTCCTATACACCTCAAGTAAATCCAAGAGAAATCAATCTCTTTTATTTGACCCCTAAGGGAAGGTTTCGTGTTGAGAGAAGTGGAAATCTGTATCGCTTAAACGGAACAGAGCAAACGTTTACAGAGGAAGAAATTATGCATTTAGTAGATTCTCATCCAGAACGATTTTCACCCAATGTCATCCTCCGACCGCTGTATCAAGAATGTATCTTGCCCAACCTCTGTTATATTGGAGGGGGCGGTGAACTGGCGTATTGGTTTCAGTTAAAATCTACATTTACTCATTTTAAGCTGCCTTTTCCTATTCTTTTACTTCGAAATTCAGCCTTGCTTTATTCGGAAAAAGTAGGTCGTAAAATTGCTAAGCTGAATTTAGAAACTGCGGACTTATTTATGAGTCGTAATTCATTGTTGAATAAAAAAGTAAGACAAATCAGTAATATCGACTTGGACCTTACCCCTTTAAAGGAGCAGCTTAAAAAGCAGTTTGAATATTTAAATACTCTTGTAGCCAAAACAGACGCCTCTTTTAAAGGTGCAGTAGAAGCGCAACAAGCAAAACAATTTAAAGGAATTGATTTTCTAGAAAGACGTTTATTAAAAGCCCAAAAGCGGGTTTTAAAAGATGAGGTAGAGCGTTTAGTTTATCTTCATGAACAATTGTTCCCCAACGACAGTCTTCAAGAGCGGACTCTAAATTTTACTACTTTTTATATTGACTTAGGTAAAGATTTCCTACCTGAATTAATAGACGCTTTAGATCCATTAAATCCAGATTTTGTCTTGTTGGAATATTAACAGGAATATGTTGAATTATTTCTTTGGGTAGTTTTTACAACAAGTATTAAATCGTATTTTTGCCCATGCAAGAAAAAGTACTCATTCTAGATTTTGGATCACAGTACACACAATTAATAGCGCGTCGAGTTCGAGAACTATTTATTTATTGTGAAATCCACCCGTTCAACAATCCACCAAAACATTTATCCGACTTTAAAGCAGTCATTTTATCGGGATCACCCTATTCTGTTCGAGCGGAAGATGCTCCTCATCCAGAATTAGACCAGATTAAAGGAAAACTTCCCCTATTGGGAGTCTGCTATGGAGCACAGTATTTAGCCCATTTCTTTGGAGGGCAAGTGAATCTCTCTGATAAACGGGAATATGGAAGAGCGCATTTAGGCTATGTCAACTCGGAGGATCCTTTTTTCAAAGGAGTACCTTCAGACAGTCAGGTATGGATGAGTCATGCAGACACCATATTAAAACTGCCTGAAGACGCAGTACTTCTGGCGAGTACTGCAGATGTAGAAAATGCAGCTTATAAAATTAAAGGAGAACCCACCTATGGGATTCAATTTCACCCAGAAGTGTATCACTCCACCGATGGAAAACAAATTTTAGAAAACTTTTTGGTTCGTATTGCGGGCGTCAAACAGGACTGGACCCCTGATTCTTTTGTGGACATGACCCTTGCAGAATTGAAAGAAAAAATTGGAAATGACCAAGTGATTTTGGGTCTTTCAGGTGGGGTAGATTCCTCAGTAGCTGCCGTATTGCTTCATAAGGCTATCGGAAAACAGTTAAACTGCATTTTTGTGAACAACGGTTTGCTAAGAAAAAATGAGTTTGATCAAGTTCTCAATCAATATCAAGGAATGGGGCTAAACATTAAAGGAGTAGATGCATCCGATCAATTCTTAGACGCTTTGGACGGAGTATCAGACCCTGAAACGAAGCGAAAAATTATCGGCAAGACTTTTATCGAAGTTTTTGATGCCGAAGCACATTTAGTAGAGGGTGCAAAATGGTTGGGACAAGGGACTATTTATCCTGATGTTATTGAATCTATTTCAGTAAACGGACCTTCTGCAACAATCAAATCGCATCACAATGTGGGAGGATTACCTGATTTTATGAAACTTGATTTGGTGGAACCCTTACGAATGTTATTTAAGGACGAAGTCAGAAGAGTAGGTAAAAGTTTAGGTATCGATTCAGAATTATTGGGGAGGCATCCTTTTCCTGGACCTGGATTAGCAATTCGAATTTTGGGTGAAATCACACGAGAAAAAGTTAAAATGCTTCAAGAAGTAGATGCAATTTTTATAGAAGGATTAAAAAAATGGGATTTATACAATCAAATCTGGCAGGCAGGGGCCATGTTTTTATCTATCAATAGTGTTGGAGTCATGGGAGACGAACGTACCTATGAAAACTGCGTCGCACTCCGAGCTGTTCAGTCTACTGATGGAATGACTGCAGATTGGGTAGATTTGCCCTACGCATTTCTTCAAAAAATATCCAATGAAATTATTAATAACGTTAAAGGAGTTAACCGAGTGGTTTATGATATCAGCTCGAAACCACCCGCAACGATTGAATGGGAATAGTTTTTGATATACCTTCCGCATGAGCCGACAATTTCTCTTATATTTTTGTAGTATTTTCCTTTTAGGGACACTATGGACAATGGCTCAAATACCAGATTCATTTGCCTCTCATCGTGTTCAAAAGGGGGAGACCCTGGAAATGCTGTTGGAGCAATACAAAATAACTGCAGAACAACTTGAAGAGTACAATCCACTAGTAACCCGATTCGGGATTCGAAGAAGAATGAATTTACGTATCCCTATTTACTCAAATACAGCAGTTGTACAACCAGAAAAACCAATTCAAAATCCTCAAAATAGCACAGTAAGTTTTACCCTACACGAGGTGCTTCCCAAGGAAACCAAATGGCGATTAGCCTATCAATACAATACGACCATAGCTGAATTGGACTCCTTAAATCCAGAAATAAAAGAAGGACTGAAGATCGGTCAAAAGCTCAAAATACCTCTGCCCAAGGAACTACGTCCTATCCCAGAAAAAGACTCCCTTTACAATTATTACAAAGTTCTTCCCAAAGAAGGGTTTTATCGAATTGAAAAAAAGTTAGGAGTAACTCAGGCAACCTTAGATTCATTAAATCCGATTTTAAAAGAAACTGGATTACAAGCTGGGATGATATTGAAAATTCCAGGTGCTCAAAGTGGTGAACTTCGAATTGAAGACGATCTTCTGGTAGAACGAGCCAATTTAATCGATTCTGTATTTCAGAAACAGGAAATCAAGTTTACAGTATTACTTCCCTTTAAAGCGAATGAAATTATTTTGGATTCTGTTGAAGACACCAAAAGACTCCTCCAAGCACGAAATTTACATACCATTGCCTTGGATTTTTATTCAGGAATTTTGTTTGCAGTGGAAAAAGCAAAACAAAAGGGACTTTCCATAGAAGTAGATACTTACGACACTGAGAATTCAATTTCAAAGTTGAATGAAATTGCCAATGAATTGGATGATAAAACGGACTTTATTCTTGGCCCTTTAATCCCCTCGAATTTTAATTATCTATCAAGCTTAAAGTCATTGAGTGAAATTCCTAAAATTGCTCCTTTGTCCTCCAATCCTGTTGTGTTGCGTAAAAACGTTTACCAGTCGGTTTCTCAGTTGGATGATAACAGACTAAAAATGTTTTCCTATTTAGAGCGTGTAATAGACACCACCCATCACGTTGTCATTGTAGCAGATTCTACAAACCGCAGCATTGAACGAAAATTAAAAGCGCAATTTCCATGGGCAATCACATTACGTCCAGAGAAGGGAGATTTTATTTTACCAGAACTAGCCGATTCCTTATTGGTCGATTCAATGCCTAATAAAGTGATTCTTGAAACACAATCTTTCCCTCTAATAGCAAATGCGATATCTCAGTTTAATGCTCAAAATACGTCCGAGAGACAAGTGCAGGTTTTTACTACCTATCGAAGTAATGCCTACGATAATGAAAATTTATCTCGAAAGGTTTTAGGGGGAATAGGGTTTACCTACCCAGTTGGCTTTAAGCCTTTAGAGTATACAGCTAATGCAGCATTTATAGAATCTTTTGAAAGTCGTTTTGGAAAGCCACCAAATAAAGAAGCCATCCGAGGATACGATTTGACTTTAGATTTAATTCTTAGAACAGCCGTTGTCAATCGATTGGATCAATCATTTGATTTAGGCGAAACACAGTACCTCTCGAATCGGTTTTTATACCGTCCAGAAGCAAATGATTCCTATCTAAATATAGGATTATTTCTTCTACAGCATGAAGGTTATGAAATTAAAGAAATAAAAGAATAGAATGAGAAGTCCGGAAGTTCGCTATGATTTTGTAAATTTGAGTCCGGTAAGCGCGAACTAAATAAACCGGATGTCCAACACCAAATATATTTTTGTTACAGGAGGAGTTACTTCTTCATTAGGAAAAGGAATTATAGCAGCTTCTTTAGCTAAACTACTTCAGGCACAGGACTTTAAAGTCACGATACAAAAATTTGATCCTTATATAAATGTAGATCCAGGAACTTTAAATCCTTATGAACACGGCGAGTGCTATGTTACTGAGGATGGGGCTGAAACCGATTTAGATCTAGGGCATTACGAGCGCTTTTTAAATATTAACACCTCCCAAGCCAATAACGTAACTACGGGCAGAGTCTACCAAAGTGTAATTGAAAAAGAGCGTCGAGGAGAATTTTTAGGGAAAACCGTTCAAGTCATTCCTCATATCACCAACGAGATTAAGGAACGTATGCAATTACTCGGTAAAACGGGCGAATACGATATGGTGATTACCGAAATTGGTGGAACCGTTGGGGACATTGAATCTTTACCTTATATCGAGTCTGTACGACAATTAATTTGGGACCTTGGAAAAGAGAATGCCCTGGTAATTCATTTAACGTTGATTCCTTATTTAGCAGCTGCTGGGGAGTTAAAGACAAAGCCCACCCAACACTCTGTTAAAACCCTGATGGAAAGTGGTATATCAGCAGATATTATCGTTTGTAGAACCGAGCATGAATTGTCTGGAGAACTTAAAGAAAAGCTTGCATTGTTTTGTAATGTAAAAAGAGAAGCCATCATTCAGTCTATCGATGTAGATACCATTTATGATGTTCCCTTAAAAATGCTTGAAGAAGGATTGGATAAGGTGGTTTTGCAAAAACTCCAACTCTCACCAAAGAAACCTTTAGACTTAACCTCGTGGAATCTTTTTCTCGAAAAATTCAAAAATCCCAAACACAAACTTAAAATAGGTCTTGTTGGAAAATATGTTGAACTGCAAGATTCTTATAAGTCTATAGTAGAATCTTTAATTCATGCAGGGGCCATAAATGAAACCGAAATCGAGATCATCAGTGTTCATTCTGAGCATTTAGAGGAAGGTACAGTCGCTGCCCAATTAAAGGGCCTTCACGGATTAATCGTCGCTCCAGGTTTTGGGGAACGAGGGATTGAAGGAAAAATCAGTGCCATTGCCTATGCAAGAGAAAACAAACTCCCCTTTTTTGGAATTTGCCTGGGAATGCAGATGGCTGTGATTGAATATGCACGAAATCAAAAAGGGCTTCAGGATGCGAACTCAACAGAAATGGATCCGAATTGTAAACATGCTGTAATCGATTTGATGGAGTCGCAAAAAAGTATTTTGAATAAAGGGGGAACGATGCGCCTAGGAGCATGGGATTGTGACTTACAACCAAATACTATAGTAGCACAAGCCTATCAATCAAACAAAATATCGGAACGCCATCGTCATCGTTATGAATTTAATAACGCGTACTTGGCTCAGGTTTTTGATGAACAATTTATCATTGCAGGGACCAATCCAGAAACAGGTTTAGTTGAGATAATAGAATACAAAAACCATCCTTGGTTTGTTGGGGTGCAATTTCATCCAGAATATAAAAGTACTGTTTCAAATCCTCACCCTTTATTTTTGGCATTCGTTAAAGCCAGCTTGACACAGAAAGCAAAAGAATAAGTAAGAAAAATACTATGGAAGAAAAAAAATTTGATCCTTATCAATTTATTGGATTTATCCTTATTGCTTTAATCCTAACATGGATGCTCTATAGAAACGGCCCTGCAGAGGAATCCGCCAAAGAGCCTGTTTCTTCAGAAGAGGTACTTCAACAAAACACAACTCCAACAAATGCAAATCAACAAAACGACTCCATCATCCAACAGCAAACTCTTGCTGCTTATGGAGACTTAGGAAGTTTATTTGTTCCAAACCAACAAGAGTCCCTAAAATTAAATACCAATGAGATGAGTTTGGAAATTAGCCCAAAAGGGGGGCAACTTACCAAGCTCACTTTAAATCAGTATGAGAATTACGAGGATGCGCCTATTCCTATGATCAATGAAGGGAATAGCGATTTTAATATTGAAATTTCAACTTTTGATGGTCGAGTGATTCATACTCGAGATATGTTTTTTAGTTCCTCAACCCGAGAGGGAGCAGACGCAATTGAAGTAGAGATGAAAGCCTCATTAGGTCCTCAGCAATACCTTCTTTTTCAATATCGTTTTCCAAAAAAAGGCTATCTCTATTCCTTGTCCTTTAAAACTGTTGGAATGCAATCCATTATGAATCCTGCGATAGCCCCAAAGTTGATCTGGAAAACGGATGTATTTAGAAATTCTAGGAGTATTGATTATGAAAATCGATACACTGAATATACTTTCGGTTACGAAGAAGATCGCGTAGATTATTTATCACTAAGTGGAAGCGACGAGGAAACTCGTCAAGGGATTCGTTGGATCTCCTATCGGCAACATTTTTTTAGCGCCATTTTAATTCCTGAGCTTCCTATTGCTGAAGCAAAAATTGCCTCTAGGGACCGTTCCAGTGAGGAAGGATTAAATGAAAAATTCACGAAAACATTTACCACTGCCTATGCTCTGAATACAGGTGGAGATATAAACACCAACTTAAAATTTTACTACGGTCCCACAGACTACAAAACTTTAAAGCAACTTGACGGAGACTTAGAAACATCTATTCCTATGGGTTGGGGAATCTTTGGTTGGATCAACCGAGTGATTTTTTTACCACTTTTTGAGTTTTTATCTTCTTTTCTCTCCTATGGAATTGCAATTATTGTGATGACTGTAATCGTACGATTGGCAATGTCTCCAGTTACTTACAAGTCGTATGTCTCTCAAATCAAGATGAAGGTATTGCGTCCCGATATTGAAGTCATCAATGAAAAATATAAAAACGATGCGGTAAAGCGCCAGCAAGAAACCATGAGTTTGTACTCACGAGCAGGGGCAAATCCAATGTCAGGCTGCGTACCAGCTTTATTACAGCTTCCCGTTTTTTATGCTTTATTTTCCTTTTTTCCTGTAGCTTTTGTTCTTCGAGACAAATCTTTTTTATGGGCTGACGATTTATCTTCCTATGATTCAATTTTGGATCTTGGTTTTAGTATTCCGTTCTACGGAGACCACATCAGTTTGTTCCCAATTTTAGCCTCCATTGCTATTTTCTTTTATACTCAAATGACAACAGGTCAACAAGCGATGCCACAACAGCCGGGCATGCCAAACATGAAGATCATTATTTATTTGATGCCTTTGATGATGCTCTTTTTCTTTAACAACTACGCCAGTGGATTGAGTTTGTATTATTTTGTTTCCAATCTATTAACCATTTTACTCATGTTGGTCATCAAAAATTACATTATTGATGATGATAAAATTCATGCTAAAATTGAGGAAAACAAAAAGAAACCTAAAAAAGCAGGAGGGTTTTCTGCCCGTCTTCAAAAAGCCATGGAGGAAGCGGAGAAGCAAAAGAATGCTCGTAAATAGATCAAATACTTTTATCGAGATTTCGTTACCTTTAGTTTATAAAATCTCTATCAATGCGTATTGGGTTTTTCTGTAGTCTTGTTGTTTATGTTTTTATATCAGCATGTACACCCTACACCGAAACCTATGCCCCCATTGAAGCGATAGGTGTACATCCCAACAAAACCGTCTATATTGGAATGGAAAGTTGTAAGGAGTGTCATGCAACTCTGGTTTCCGATCACATCCAAACAGCCCATTGGCTAACCTCTTCGAAAATAAATTCGCCCCGCTTACTTCCTCTACTGGAAGCTGAAAAAAATTATTTTGATTTAAAGGACAGCACCCGTTTAAGTTATACTTTTCAAAATGAAACCTTGGCTCAAGAAGCTTCTAGATTTCCATTTGCTGCCCCCTTTCTTGTTAATTCAATTGAGATTATCATAGGCTCAGGCACCAAAATTGGTAATTCTTTTTTAGGATGGGAGGACAATTCATTGTATCAATTGCAAGGGTCTTTCCATCTTCCTTCAAAACAATGGATGAACAGTCCAGGGTTTCCTCCGGTTTTTCAAGCTAAGCGATCAATTTTTCCTCGCTGTTTAGAATGCCATACTACTTATGCACAATCCGAAAACTGGCAAAGTCCAATCCCAATAGATCGATACAATAAAAACAATATCGTTTTTGGGATCGATTGTCAACGCTGTCATGGGGAGGTTGTCGAGCACGTCAAACACCATCGAAAATTTCCTTTGGACAGTACAGGTAAAAAGATAGTAAGGTATTCCAATTTCACACAGCAACAGCGAATTGATATGTGTGCTCTTTGCCATTCTGGTGTAGGAGATCAAATTTTTCAGCCTTCATTTTCATTTACTCCAGGGGATGAGTTGCGCAAGTTTTTGAATACGCAAACTACTGGAGCTCCAGATGTCCATTCCAATCAGGTGGGTCTGCTTACCCTAAGCAAATGTTTTTTGGAATCGGAGGATATGGACTGTATGACCTGTCATAATCCCCATCAAAACGAACGAGAGAATAGCATCAAATTTAATGCTCGCTGTATTCAGTGTCATGCTGAGCCCAAACATACTGTTTCATTGGTTGGTAAAGAATTGGATTGTATCGAATGCCATATGCCAGTTCAAAATAGCCAGCAGATGAAGATTCAAATTACCTCAGACAGTTTAGTACCCGTCGGTGTCCGTACTCATAAAATTGCGATCTATTAGAAAAGCTAGTCTTCCACAGCCACAGTTACTTCTTGATATTCGTTAACGGGAATAAAGACAAAGGAAACGGGGGATCCGTTTTGTTTTTCTATTTGAGTTTGGAGGATTTTGTTATCAACCCAAACCCTATCGTATTCCCCTTCAAACATTGCTTTCCATAGAACCTTTTGATTCCCTTTATTGGAAAAAACAGTTTTGTATCTGCTGTGATGTTCAACATCTATTTGGGTCCCAAAAATTGAAACGCCCTCCACTTTTGCCCATTGAGAAGCCTCCAATCGGGATTGGGTAGCAATGGCCTCCTGACTAGGATTGATTCCCATGAGTCCTCGGGTTACATGTTCAATAACGGTAAAGGAATTTTCGGGATAATCCCTCCGGGTATTTGCTTCGTCACATAACTCCAGAATAATTTTTGTAGCCGTAGCGGGTTCATTTTTTTCATAAAACAAAATAGGCAGATAGGATTTTAGCTCAATAATCAGCGATTGCTGACGAGCTCTATATTCATTGAGGATGGTGTTTATTTGTGAAGGTTTTGAAAGCACATCGAAATAGAGTAAATAATGCAAATAGGCTTGATCTTTACCCACCATGAAATAATCAAAACTTTGATCTTGATAATAAATGGATCGATAGACCTTTTTTGAAGCATCCCACCAAAAAGTATTTAAAAAATGGAGTTCATCAGTGAGTTTTGCAGCATACACTTCCGTCTCTTGGTCTCTTCCTAAATGGTTGAGAATTTCGATATAAGATTTTAATCCTGCGATATAGGAAGCGGTCATATCAATTCCCAAAAGGCTTTCACCTCTTCCCCCTTCATTATAAGTTGGGATCCCCCTGTTTTTCCCAAAACGATTCTTAGGGAATGCTTTAGGATCTTGAACAAAAAGAGATCGATCTCGTGTCGTAATCACATCATGACTTAATGCCCAACGATCGACATACTCATTCAGGCTCAAGGAACAGAATTTTTGAAAGCTTGGATGTTCTATATAAGTAGAATCTTGAGTCCATTCGAAAAGTCTGTTCATCGTAAAGATTAGGTCAAAATTTGCCGGTAGGTTGTACCAAAAATCGCGGTCACTTTCATAATCTACGGGGGCGGGTTGGTTGTAGCGATTAATCTCCCAGTAGGAAGCATAGTCTTTGGATTCACTAATGTTTTGAGCAAATTTGAGCAACATGTTACTGTTGTGTTTGCTCAATCCTAAGATTTCCGCTCCTACAGACTGGTGGGAAACGTCTCGCATACAGAAGGCCTCTCGGTTGGGGAGGGCTGCTTCGTACCAAAAACCAACGGGATCGCTATCGTCATGAGCATACGAAAGCGCTTTCTCCTTTGCCCATTGCACCGCCGATTGGAGTTCATTATCTGAAGATTGAAATAAAAAAGGGGAGGGAATCTCAGATTGAGATCTCAAAGAAAGAAATCCAAGAAAAGAAAAGAGCAGAAAAAAAAATCGTGTAAAACTATAGCTCATTTTGCGTAAATTGAAACAAGTTAAATAACAATTTATGGAAATCTATTTCACAAACAAAGGGATTAAACGAATGAATTTGATTTTGTTAATCCTATTCCTAGCAGCATGCAAGTCTCCCAGTCCGAGTAAAGGGCTAGTTACAGCAGAAGAATTCAAACAACTTCCAAAGATTGATGTCCATGCACATTATAAATACCCAAGAACCTATCTGATTGATTTTTTTAACCGTTGGAATCTAAAAGCGATGTTGGTTGATGTTGCTATAGAAAATGAGGGTACGGTTGTCAGAAACTTTGATAATTACGCCGCACATCAAAAATTACATCCAGAAAGTTTTTATCTGTGTACCACTTTTACAGCAGATGGGATTGAGGAAGCGGATTATGCAGAGCGTATTATCGCACAATTAAAAAAGGACATAGATCAAGGAGCAATCATGGTTAAGGTTTGGAAAAACTTTGGGATGGTGACTCAAGACTCAGAAGGAAATTATATTCAAATAAACGACGCTCGTTTAAACCCTATTTGGGATTTTTTAAAGGAAAATAAAATTACAGTCTTAGCACATATTGCAGATCCTGAACAAGCCTGGCGTCCGCTTCTAGACGAAAATAATCCCCATTACAATTATTACAAAAACAACCCCCAATACCATGCCTATAATTTCCCTTCCATGCCCTCTTATGAGGAAATTATCTCTGCTCGGGATGCTTGGATCGAGAACAATCCTGGATTAAAAATTATTGGTGCACATATTTGTAGTATGGCGAATAATGTCGATGCTGTAGCAGCGCGTTTGGATAAGTATCCCAATTTGAGTGTTGAGGTGGGAGCTCGCTTTGGAGATTTAGCTATGCAGGATTCTGAAAAAGTCAAATCGTTTTTTGAAACCTACCAAGATCGCATATTATTTGGTACGGATTACGGAACTGGAGAGGAAGAATCCCAGTTGAGTGCTGAAGAAGTCCGTCAAGAAGCGGAACGTTTAGAAGAACAATATAAAAATTTGTTCCACTATTTGGTTTCAGAAGATTCTATGGTTTTGAGAAAGCAAAACACCAAAGGTTTGGGACTATCGAAAGTGGTCCTTTCCAAAATATTTAGTGAAAACTACCTTAGATACTTGAAGGAATCCAACTAAACCTCGGCAATAAGCTGTAAAGTTTTAGAGGGACTGCTTATCTTTGCATCATGAAAAGGGAACGTGTTGTTGTTGGACTATCTGGTGGAGTAGACTCTAGTGTTGCTGCCTATTTATTAAAGGAGTCAGGATACGAAGTGATTGGTTTATTTATGAAAAACTGGCACGATGAAACCGTCACTCTTTCTAACGAATGCCCTTGGTTGGAGGATAGTAACGATGCTATGTTGGTTGCAGAAAAATTGGGTATTCCCTTTCAAACTGTAGATTTAAGCAAGGAATACAAGGAGCGTATTGTAGACTATATGTTCGATGAATATGCAAAAGGAAGAACTCCCAACCCAGATGTGTTGTGCAACAGAGAAATTAAATTCGATGTTTTTTTAAAAATCGCACTTTCTTTAGGAGCCGATTTTGTGGCTACAGGCCATTATTGTCAAAAGGGGCAGACAATAAACCGTGAGGAAGTAAAATCCTATCAGTTATTGGCAGGCGAGGATAAGAATAAGGATCAATCCTATTTTTTATGTCAAGTGACACAAGAGCAACTCTCCAAAGTTCTCTTTCCTATTGGACACTTAAAAAAGGCAGAGGTTCGTTCTATAGCAACTACTCAAAATTTAGTAACTGCTGAAAAGAAAGATTCTCAAGGCTTGTGTTTTATTGGGAAAGTGAGTCTGCCGGATTTTTTACATCAACAATTAAAACCAAAAATGGGGTCCATTATTGAAATACCAGCTTCTCACCCAGCGTATCTTCCTGCTCAAGAATTTCAATCCGTGCAAGAGCAGTCCTATAAAAAACGATACAATCCAGAAGATGGTGTTTTGGTCGGAGAGCATAACGGCGCACATTTTTTTACTGTAGGTCAGCGAAAAGGACTAGGTGTGGGAGGGAAGGTTGAACCCTTATTTGTCATAGACACGGATGTTTCCAGAAATACGATCTATGTGGGTCAAGGGAAGCAGCATCCCGGGTTATTTCGAGAAGCACTTAGAGTAGATCCCTCCGAAATTCATTGGATACGAACCGATTTGTCAATTTCTACAGGGGAAACTTTAGAAGTGCTAGCCCGAATTCGTTACCGACAACCTTTGCAAAAAGCAAGATTGTTTCAAACGGATGAAGGACTTTATGTTACTTTTGAAACCCCTCAATCTTCAATCACCTCTGGACAATTTGTAGCATGGTATCATGATAACGAACTGTTAGGTTCGGGTGTAATAAGTTAATCTTGGATTTGTTTTAGTGCTTCAGTAACTGTTTTGACCGGTCTTAGACAGACTTTATTCTCACAGACATAAATCAGGGTTTCCTCTTCAAAATAGCGGTCTTTAAGTAGAGGTAATTCACTGGCTTCTTCACTCATTTGAAAAACAACATGGGGGAGGTAATGGGACTGAAACTCTCTTGCGAGTTCTTTAGCATGAGTACCAACAATAACGACTTCTTTTACAGAATACGCTTTTTTACTGATCAGTTGAGCCCATTGACTGTAGTCGCTTCCTCTCCCACCACTAAAATAGGAGGAGATGCCCTCAAGCATTTTTTGAGCCTTTTCTTTGTATTGCTCTGTGTCCAGTAATTCTCCTAGAAGCCATAAGTTTTCAGCCATAATCGCATTTGCTGAGGGAATAACATTATCGTCTACAGCAATGATATTTGAAAACAGAACTGGATTTTCGGTAAACGTAAAAAATGGATTATCAGGATTTTCAAATTTTTGGATTGCGGTTTTTGTCAACTTATCGGCTTGGTTTAAATAATCAATGTTGCCCGTATTCTTATACAATGCTAATGCTGCTTGTATTGTAAATGCATAATCTTCTAGATTCCCTTCTAATTTAGCTTCCCCGTTCTGAAAGGTATGCAGGATATTTTTTCCATCAACCAATTGATTTTGAATAAAACGATAGGTTGCCTCCGCTTGTTTTAAAAATGCATCTTCTTGAAAAGCTTCATAGGCTGTCAAAAGCCCTGATACAAGCTGAGCATTCCAAGAGGTGATGATTTTATTGTCAATTAGCGGAAATTCTCTTTGCTGTTTTAGGTTTTCAAATGCACTTTCCCACTCTACTTTCTTTTGAATGAGTTCTTGCTCAGAAAGCCCATATTTTTTCAGTATTGTCTGAAGGCTATCGTGTTGTTGAAGGTGAAAAAAGGATTCCTCAAAGGGTTTATTCAGATCAATTTTGTAATAATCAGCCAGAAGTGTTAAATCCTCTCCTGCAACACGTTTGATTTCTTTCTCATCAAAAACATAATAGCGTCCTTCGCCTTCATTATTGTCGGCATCGATGGCTGAATAAAAAGCACCTTCTGAATTTTCCATCTTCTGATTCAGAAAATCAAAGGTCTGGTAAACACGTTTTTTAAAAAGTGGATTTTTATATTGCTTATATGCATTTGCATAAAGGGTTAAAAGCTGGGCATTATCATAGAGCATTTTTTCAAAATGGGGAATTTCCCATTTGGGATCAACTGTATATCGGAAAAATCCACCTTCAAGTTGATCAAAAATTCCACTATTAGCAATGGTTATAAGTGCATGTTCCCAATAGGATTCAATGTCTGGGTTCGGATTTAAAAACTGATACTGTTGGATGTAGTTGAATTTTACAGGAGTAATAAACTTTTGAGTTTGTTGTTCTCCTCCATATACACGATCCCATTCTCTGGACCAATACGCCATTTCATTGGTTAACAAATCCGGTTCGAAAGCAGGAGCTTCTTGGGTATATTCGAACTGGTTAACCTCTTGGATTCCTTTCTCTACTTTTTCTGCAAAACCATAAAGTTGTGTTTTGTCATTCTCGTATAATTTTTGAATTTTTCCCAACACCTCAAGCCATTGATCTTTGGTGTGGTAGGTCCCACCATAGACGGGTCTTCCGTCAGGTAAACAAACGACATTCAATGGCCACCCACCGCTACCAGTCATCATTTGAGTAGCAGTCATGTAAATGTTGTCAATCTCTGGATTTTCTTCTCGATCTACTTTAATACTAATAAATTTATCATTCATAAAAGTAGCCACTTCTTCATTTTCGAAGGTTTCCTCTTCCATAACATGACACCAATGACAACTGGAATAGCCAATACTAACAACGAGTAATTTTTCTTCTTTGTTGGAGTTCCCGTAAAGGTTTTCATTCCAGCGTTGCCAATGGATCGGGTTATTGGCGTGTTGAAGAAGATAGGCACTGGTTTCTAAGTCAAGATTATTTCTATTGAGTTGTGGTTCAGAGGTACACGAAAAAAAAATACTTATCATAAGAAATATAGGGATAACAGCAGCAACTCTTTTTAAGGTATAGCATCCAGAAAAGAGAGCTGTAGGGGATAAGGGGTTATTCATTCAGCACTAATTTTTCGTTTTTGGATTCTATTATTTTTGGCATCGGCAATGATGATATCTCCCATCACATCAATTGCAGTTTGATAGGGTTGAGATAATTTATCATTATCCTCTACGGAAGTATTTGTCGTCATGATTTCAAATGATTTCGTTTTTAAATCATATTTGAGTATGCGTTCCTGTTGGTAATCGGTAATATACAAGTATGAGTTGTTCACCAGACTGATTCCACTAAAGTAATTGATTTGGGATTCCGTTTTAAAATCTTTACCTGAAATCAAAGTAACTCCTTTTTGAGATCCTTTTTCAAACAATTGAATTCTGTGATTGTAGGTATCGGCAACATATAAATTTCCATCTAAATCAACAGCAATTCCAAGCGGAAAAGCCAATTGATTGGAATCACTTCCTTCACCGTTCCCCCCTGCAATCACAACTCCAGTTTCTTCACCTGGAGCCCATTTTGATACTCGATGATTCCCTAATTCGGAGATATAAATCGTTCCTGAATTATCAACAGCAATTCCGAAAGGCCTGTTGAGTTGGTTGGTTTCGTTCCCCATCCCTTTGCCTCCTGCTACAGTTGTTCCAGTTAATCCTCCGTGTTCCCATTTCTGAATCCGATGGTTTCTTGTGTCTGCAATATAAAGGTTCCCTTGGCTGTCAATATCAATTTTACCTGGCTCGTCCAATTGTGTCGGTCCATATCCATATCCAGAACCACCCGCTACCGTAATACCCACTGTCGCCCCCGGCTTCCATTTTTGAATACGATGATTATACATGTCACTTACATACAAATCTCCTGCTGGATCAAGTGCAATTCCAGTAGGATAAAACAATTGGTTCAATTCTCCACCTTTTCCTTTTCCTCCAGCAATTGTTCTAACTTTAAATGTATCCTTTACGAATACGGCTCGTATAGCGAGATCGTCGTAAAAAGAAATATTTGTTGGATTATCCGAGCTACTCACTGCACCTTCCCATCGGTCAAAAACCCAACCGGGTTCGGGTCGAGCATAAATGCTTTTTATGGTAAATGCATTGTATTCTCCCTGGCTGGGAAAGATTTTCCCCATACCCTCTGGCCAGATTTCGGTTCTAAGATTGTAGTTATATGTTTTTACCGCTTCTTCCTGCTTGGAACAGGATAAAAAAGTTAGTAGAACGAGTAAACTAAAAAACGGGTAATTTTTTCTTCTCTTCATTAATCCTTCTCTTCGTTATACAATTTGTATTGTATATTTAATCTAAATTTAATAAAATTTATTTGTTGATTCCTTATGTATAAGAAATTTTGTTTTGCTCTATTTTTTAGCTTTGCCTTGAATAGCTCTTTTGCTCAAGAAAACGAAGCTTTAGTCGTTCCTAAAACGTATATTTTTTCATGGCAAAAAGCCAATGGGGATACCTTCGAAATACCGGTAGAAAACAATCTTAAGACAGCTATGCTCGTCAAAAGATTGGATCGTGCTTTGATGCAAATCATGTTGAAATCGCTTCTCAATAGCAGAGACTTTGAAACTTTTACACCCGAAAAAGTGACTCTTTTTTCTGATACGGATTACGAAGTAGCAAAAATAGATTTTACGATATTAGGTGGGGAAGAAGAACTTATCGAAAAAACCTATTACTTTAGTTTTGATGAATACGGGAACGTATTTAATCAACTTAATTTCTAATCGGTATGAACGCGTGTAAATAGGGTTTCTCCTGCTTCATCAAGGACTCGAATTCTATTTTGTTCTAGTATAAGAAACTTAAACTCCGTGTTTTGAGGTTTTTTTATTATTTCCACAACAAAAGTATCTAGGGAAACTCCTTTATAGATGTCCTTCAAATGCCAACTTCCGTATTCTGCCAAAGTATCCAGTTCATAACTATATCGATTAAGAAAATAGGTTGTTTTTCCGTTGGGATCAAATCGAATAAAGGACTGTAGGGTTGGATTTTCGATTCTCCAATCCCCAGTGATATAATTTTTAAAATCTTTTGATTTTGAATTCAAGCAGCCCGATAGGAGTAATACTAAAGAAAGAGCAAGAATAAAAATTCGCATTAATTGATTCGTATTTGTTGTAAAGCAGCATTATTTTTTGCTACGAGGAGGTGGTTTTCTTTTCCAACTTCTATTTTTTCAATATTTCTAACATCCCCTAAGATTACTAATCCAGATTCTCTAGCCCGTTGAGCGACGAAGTTCCCTTTTCCATCTCCTTTTAGCCAAAGTCCATAACTGGCGTCATTTCTGGGGGTTTCTACCTCTGCATTATAGAGGTTACCACCAAGAATCACATCCAAATAACCATCCCTATCTACGTCTTCGATTAAAATGGTATTGATATTAGAATATTGAGCTTCTACAGGAAGCGGTTTTGCAGTAAAAGTTCCCTCGTTATTTTCCAAATACACACTTGAAAAATCGGTGATTTCATATTTTAAGGATTCGGCTAACATTTTGTCAGAATAAATTTCCTCCAACGAAGCACTGGCAAAGCTGTTGTAATTTTTGAATTTTTCTTTTATAGCAGGCATTTGCTCAGAGGAACACTGCCTTCCGCGCACAGGATATTCAGTGTCATCGGATTGATAACTCAGGACAATATCATAGGTTGCATTTTTATCAAAATCATTCAAATAGACCTTAAAGGGTTTATCTAAAGAAGCTTGGTATTTGTAATTTAACCCTAAATTACCTACAATTAAATCCATATCTCCATCCTGATCAAAATCTCCTTTTTTGAGGTCGAACCACCAACCCCTGTGCTCGGGTTGGTAAATTTGATTCGTTACTTCTGTAAAAGTTCCCTGATTGTTTTTAAACATTCGGATAGACATCCATTCTCCAACAACGATTAAATCCTCCCATGAATCTCCATCGAAATCAATCCATTCGGAAGCTGTGACTAAACCAATGTTTTCAAGTTCAGGATTTTTTTCTTTTGTAATATCCACAAATTGAATCTTACCTTCAGCACTTCTGTTTTCTAATAGTCTTGAACTAGTCGGGTAGGGGTATTTTTTTGGACTTAATCGTCCTCCGACAAATAAATCCAAATCCCCATCGTGATCAAAATCATTGACGCTTACATCCAGGCCACTGATTCGAGTATCCGGAATAGCCTCCGTATCTCTTCGGAAATTTAGTTTTCCTAAATTTTCATAAAATCGATCTTCATATCCTTGAGAACCCTCATTAAATTCATTCCCTCCACTTGCGAAATAGAGATCCTGATCGCCATCTCCATCGGCATCAAATATTTGAATTCCGAGGTCTTCATAAAATTTATCTTTTTCGAATATGGGCACCATGACCTTTTCAAAGGTTCCATCATTTTGTTGAATATACATTGAAGCGGGTTGACCTATCGCTCCTCCTACAATATAATCCTGTTTCGAATCATTGTTTAAATCACCAACCGCAAGGGCAGGGCCAAGAGTTGAATTTTTATGTGGTAATAATACTTCTTCTTTAAAATCATTGTAAGGATTTTCCTCATGAATAAAGGGGTCTTTTTGCACAACTGTTTGAAAAACTTTTAGAGAGGGCAGAGATTTTTCTTTTTCAAAGAATGCAGTTTGTTTATTGTAATCTACAGTAGTATAGGCATTCACTTGAGGATTCTCTACTCGAGTTTTTTTCCCGTCCGGCCACTCGATGATAACCTCTTCAAGCTTTGTAGAAGTTCCCAAGCCGAAATGCAGACGAGGGGATACGGAAGATAAATAGCCTCTACTGAGGTTGTATTCTTGCATTTGATATTGTCCATCGGCTACAATATGAATTCGTGTACCTAAGGGTGTTTCATTGTTCTTTCCAATGAGTTGAAAACCGATAGAATTGGTATTGATACTATTGTTTTGATATACACTCGCTACATCTTCTAAATTATTTACCACCAAGTCTAAATCCCCATCGTTATCTAGATCCGAATACACAACACCATTTGAGAAAGTTTTTTCATCTAATCCCCATTCCATGCTTTTATTTTTAAAGCCATTTTCTCTGTTGTTTTGATATAAATAGTTGGTTAGTTTTTCTGAGGGCATTCTTTCTAGGTAGGATAATAGACCCACTTCATCCTCTTTATTTTTATAATTTGGATCATTTTCCATTTTATCAAAGAAAGCTCGATTTTCATTGTAAAAATCCTTGTTATTCACATCTCTTCGGATTCCGTTTGTAACGTATAAATCTTTCCATCCATCGTTATCAAAATCAGCAAAAATTCCTCCCCAACTCCAATCGGTAGAAGATACCCCTCCCCAGCGAGCTACATTACTAAATGCGGGACTGTTCCCGTTTAAATTGCCCTGATTTATTTGCAAAGAGTTTTGCATGTATTGATGATGTAAACCAAGCGAGACCGATTGATAGAACACCTCTGGATTCATTGAGGACATATTAGCTTTAGATCTAAAATTATCAGCAGCATTCATGTCCAATTGAAATAAATCAACCCAACCGTCATTATTAAAATCAGAAGCATCTACACCCATTCCAAAAAAGGAAGTCTGACGGAACGAGTTTAAAATATCATTTGTAAAAGTACCGTCCCCATTATTGAGGTACATATAGTCTGGAGCGTTAAAGTCATTGGAAATGTAAAGGTCAGGATAACCGTCGTTATTAAAATCAGAGGCAACTACACCCAAGCTCAAACCAAAGTTACTGATCCCAGCTTCTTCAGTAACATCAACGAATGTTTCTCCATCATTTCTATAGAGATGGTCAGAGTCTATGGCTTCATGATTTTCAATCATGTATTTGTAATAGTCTACAGGGGCTTTAAAACTGGTAGGGGGGTAGTTCGCTACGTACAAGTCAAGATCTCCATCTTTATCGTAATCAAAAAAAGTGGAATGCATACTATAACCGTTATCGTCTATTCCGTATGCTTGGGCTACCTCAGAAAAAGTATTGTCTTTATTGTTGAGATATAAAACGTTGTTATGAGGTTCTTTTTCACCAGAAACAGAACAATAGATGTCTAAATAGCCATCTTTATTTATATCGACTAAGGTTACACCTGCATACCAACGATCGTCTCCTGCAATACCAGCTGTTTCACTGATGTCTTCAAATTTGAAATCCCCTTTGTTGAGGTATAATTTATTGGGAACCATATTCCCTGTGAAGAATAAATCTTCAAGTCCATCATTATTAAAATCACCTGCTGCAACACCACCTCCCAGATACATATATGGATAGGTGAAATAATTATTTTTATTTGTTTCGAACAGGGTATTTGCAAAAGTAATATTCGTTTGAGAAGCGTTTAACTTTGAGAATTGTTTCTTTTCCGCACTACATCCAACTACAATTGCAACTACACTAAGTAAATAAAGGAGCTTCTTCATAAAAATTGTTTTTTCAAAAATAAAAAAACCCTGCATTATATACAGGGTTTTTTTCAATTCAGTGAACTAAAAAATTAGTATCCTGGATTCTGAAGTAATGAGGGGTCTCTGTCGATTTCATTTTGTGGTATTGGCATGAAATAAACGTGATCTCTCCAAATTCTATTTTCAAATACAATGTTTGTAGGAGTGTATTTGTAATCAAAATCAGCAGAACTTTTTCTATAGTTTCCAGGAGTCATAGAACTTCCAGCTTTTTGTGTTGCTTGGATTAAGGTCTGTTGAACTTGCTTGTTCAATGAATAAGGTCCTTCTAACCAACGTTTCATATCGAACAAACGTGCATCCTCATTTACCAATTCTTTATCACGTTCTCTTTTGTAAATTTCAACAAGAGCCGATCCAGATTCAGTTACAGCAGGAAGTCCATTACGGAAACGCAGCTTGTTTAACCATGCTTTTGCTTCAGCCTCATCACCTAAATTGAGGTTTGCCTCAACATAGTTTAATAAAACCTCGGTATAACGTAAATAAGGCGCATCTACTTTTTGAAGGTTATTAGGCCAAGATGCAGGTAAATAAGGATCTGCAAATTTCTTGAAATAATATCCAGTTCTAGAGCCGTTCCAGTCTTCAATTGGACCTTGACGTGTATCAACACCATTTACAATAGTTCCATCAGCAAAAGTGTAATATCCCGTTTGTAATTCGTTAAACAAGTCAAATTTAACTACATCACTTGTTCTTTGTTTCCATGGTGCTCCGTCAAAAAGAAGTGTAGAATAGAAACGTGCTTCACGATTTCCGTAAGGGTCTTTTGCGTGCTCAGGGTTACTCCAATCAAAAGGAGTACCGTCTGCTAAAGCATACTTAGAAGCTAAAGCTTCGGTAGGAGTAGTTCCAGCCCACTCATGGTATCCGTTAGGACCGTGATACAATGCAACCATTCCAGGTCCTTGTGACCATTCGTTACCACCGGGATAGGTTCTTGAACCGTAACCAAATCCTTCGATAAGACGACCCCAGATGAAATCTTGGTTCTTGTCTCCTTGAAGCCAAATGTCTTCATAGTTTTGTTTTGCTTCATCAAAACTAGCAGGTGCAGCATAATCTAATTTATAACCGGTAGTTGCATCTAAGAGTGCTTTAGACGCTGCTTTGGCTGCTTGCCAACGTTGGTCTTGCGAACCGCTCGTGTACCCTATTAAATCTTTGTTTCCGAAAGATGCCAAGGTAGAAACACTAGAAGCTTTTGAAGGCTCGTGTAAATCACTAGCAGCGTGAGTCAACACTCTAGATTTTAAAGCGAGAGCAGTTAATTTGTTTGCTCGTGCTTTATCAACTGGTGCATCGGCCAACATTGTTATCGCCTGATCGATATCAGAGATAATTTGTTTAATAGTTGCATCAAAACTAGATCTAGGATTTTCAGATTCGCTCTCAAGAGTTAAAGGTTCTGTTAAAAGAACAATCCCTCCATACTGTCTCATCAATTGAGTGAAAAAGTATCCTCTCATGAAATAAGCTTCTCCTAAAAGTCGCTTAGCAAGTCCAGCTTCCAGACCTCCTTCATTTTCGGTCAGTTTTTGAATAGCAATATTTGCACTTCTGATAAACGGATAAAGCTGAGTCCAACTGAACCATTGCATATCCATATACCCTCCTGAAGGGTTCATTTTTCCTTCAGTATAGCCATCTACACCTCGTCCAGGGTGGGTAAATACCGCCTGGTCTGTAAATGCGTCTGTAGTTTCTTCCCGGGTTAATGTCCCAGCCCAAGTACCTTGATATAAATCAAGTACAGCTGCTTCAGCTAATTTTGAGGAGGACCAAACATTGGATTCAGCAATTTCGCTTAAAGGGGTCGTACTTAAAAAGTCATCCTGGCAACTTATAATTGCCGAAGCAAACATAAATCCACCAACAATTTTTAATAAAATCTTCTTCATTCTCATCATGTTTAATTAAAAGGTTATTTGTATTCCGGTTATTATTGTCTTGAGTAATGGGTAAGCACCACCGTTGTTCACGGCACCACCACCAGCATTTCTTGTATTATTCACATCTGCTCCTGATTGAAGAACTTCAGGATCAAAAGGGAAGTCAGTTATCGTGATCAAGTTTGTACCAGTAACTGAAAGACGAATGCTTTCTGCACTGATTTTACTTGTAACAGCATCAGTAAAGTTATAACCAATTTCAAGTGTTTTTAACCTTACAAAATCACGAGTAATTAAAGCGTAATCTGTTTGACCTGAATACCACTGGTCACCACGATCAGCTAAACGTGGGTAGGGTGCATTCGGGTTGTCTAAAGACCAAGCTCGAGTGTATACATCACGTTGAACGTTTGCTAATGTTCCAGACATAAAGCTCCACTCGTAGGTGTTGTAACCTCCAGCAGCACCATTCCAGTACATATTAAAGTCAAAGTTTTTGTAAGTCATCGCTGTATTGAAACCAAATTGGGTATCAGCAAAAGCACTTCCACCTACACGAGTTCTATCTGCAGGAGTAATTTTACCATCTCCGTTGATGTCATTTACTCGAGCATCCCCAGGCTTAAGAAGTGGTGCAACAGCACTGTAGTCTAAAGTTTCAGAGTCGATTTCAGCTTGTGAACGGAATACTCCTGCAAATTCATAACGCAAGGGTCTTCCTATTTCTCCACCGGTTTCTCTCTGCCATGGACGGTCTGCTAAATCAGGTTCGTCTACAAAAAGAAGTTTGTTGTTGGAATCACTTACATTAAATGCAATATTGTAAGTAAGTCCAGAAGTCGTCTCTCCATTTAATCCTAAAGTGATTTCATAACCTCTGTTTTCAAATTCCCCTATGTTTTGTGCAGGTGGTGTAATACCACTATAGGAAGGAAGTGTTTTGTTTGGTAAGGTTAAGATATCCTCTCTCAAGTTTCTAAAGAATTCAAATCCAAAAGAAAGTCGGTTATTTAAAGCCCGTAAATCAAATCCAAAGTTGGAAGAGGTTTGAGTTTCCCAAGTAATATTTGGGTTAGGTACTTTAGTTTCATATGCTGTAGTAATTACATCTCCTAAACTCGTAGCAGAGAATCCATAAGAAGCTAAGAACTGAAACGGTGCAACGTTGTCGTTACCCAATTGTCCCCAGGATCCTTTCAACTTGAAATAATCGATGAAGCCAAGTCCGTCGCCAAAAAATGATTCTTCAGATAATACCCAACCTGCAGAAACTCCAGGGAAAAATCCGTAGCGAGTTTCTTCTGGGAATAAATACGATCCGTCATAACGGAAAAGTAATTCTAAAAGATACTTTTCTTGAAAGTTGTAATTTACACGACCGTAATAGTTTAATCGAGCAACTTCATATCCAGTACCTTGACTGAATTGACCATCCTGACCACCAAAACTCAACTGATCTAAGTCATTGGAAAGGAAAAATCTTTTAAATGCTCTCATGTAGCTTTGTTCGGATTCTTCACGTGTGATCCCACCGAGTATTTTAAAGTAGTGATCTCCCAAATCTTTTTCATAAGAAGCGTTGATCGTTGCAGTAATATCGGTAAGTGTAGTATGATCTTGTGTTAAACTTGGATCACCAGGTCCTCTTTGAGCAGCTGTTAAACCTGAAGAGTTTTTGTTTACTCCATCCCAAGTATACAACTCCCAAGGACGTTGCCATAGTTTTTGATCAAAGTTCATTTTGTCATAAGAAACGTTTCCACGAATCAATAAACCTTCAACTCCAGGAACTTTAAAGTTCACTCCTATATTACTTTGTACAAAGTTTGTACTTCTGTTGTTGTAACCAGGCTCATCCGTAACTCGAATTGCAGGGTTGTTCCCGTTTTCGATATCAGGACCGTACTCACCTGTTGGCCAGTAAGCTGGGAACCAAGGGTATTGACGAACTAAATCATTGAATACACCAGAGGGTGCGTTAGTAGAGGTAAGGTTTTCTTCTTGTCTAGAGTAAAGCCCAACATCTACACTTAAAAAGTCGTTGATTTTTGCATCTAAGTTTAAACGCAAGTCGTATTGAGTAAATCCTTTCGGTGCATTTTTGAAGTTTACCTCTTGACGAAGGAATCCAGCAGAAGCTAAATACGTTACATTCTCATCACCTCCAGAAATTTGAACGTTCTGACGTGTGGTTGGAGCGTTTTTTCTTTGAACTTCTTCCATCCAATCTGTATCAGGATAATTCCAAAGGTCAGCTCCAGCAGCAGTATTTTGAATCCGGTCGGAAGAATAGGTAGGGTTTAATACTTCTCCATTAGGACGGGTAAAAGGTTGTCCTCGAACAGCATTTGCTGCTGCCCATTCCCCTACTGGTAATTTGTAAACATTTAATAAGTTTACAAGGTCCATATATTCAGCACCAGTTAACATGTCAGGTACTGTAGTAAAGTTTTGCCAACCGTAGTTGGAAGTAAGTTTTACTCTAGCTTTCCCTTCTTTACCTCGTTTTGTGGTAATAAGGATAACTCCATTCGCAGCTCGAGCCCCGTAAATAGCCGCAGATGCATCTTTAAGTACCGAAATACTCTCAATGTCTGCTGGGTTAATACGAGCTAAACCACCCGCTCGGTTGGGAATTCCATCAATTACGATAAGAGCAGAGGAGTTATTAAATGTGTTTGTTCCACGCACACGAATAGCTGGGTTGTCAGCACCTGGTGCTCCATTTCCAGTATCGATATACAAACCGGCCACTTTTCCAGCAAGTGCTGTTCCTAAGTTAGGTGAAGAAGACTTTTCAAGATCTTCACCACCAATGGTTGCGATGGAACCCGTTAAGGTTGCTTTTCGTTGTGTACCATAACCTGTAACAACTACTTCGTCCAACTCATCTGATCCAGATTCCATAGTGATATCAAATGAATCTGAACCAGCGGCTACCTCTTGAGTAAGAAACCCAAGGTAGGAGAGGACAAGCGTTGCATTATCATCAGCAACGGTGATGGTAAAGTTTCCATCGAAATCGGTAGTGGTACCGTTTGTTGTTCCTTTTTCGACGATGGTTACGCCTGGTAAAGGACCCGTTTCGTCTGAAACGGAACCAGAGATTGATTTTTGAGCGAAAGCACTGCTAATCACAAAGATTAAAAGCAAGGAAAAAATCCCTCTCAAATCAAAGTTTAATGTTTGTTTAAATTTCATATGCTTGGTATTAATTGTTTGTTAGTTAGTTTAGAAAATTAAAAAATGGTTTTACTTTAATAATAGTCACAACATATAAAAGTACCAAAAAGCCTTTAGCTGCAAAATAAACTCACACTTTTTTTTTAAAATTTTGTTAAAATATTTCAAAACCCCAGAATTTATTGAGGTTTCAAAAGGGTTAAACAATTCGTTTTTTTTTTTGAACAAACATAAAAAAGATCATATTGGGACTAACTTTAAATGTTTAATGCCTCTTCAGATTAAGACAATGAGGTTTAAAATCAGTTGGAATCAATTAAATAGTTATAATTTTTTTTAAGGATTCGTAAATTCTTTTCTACATTGTGGTTAGTTCTAAAAATTAACAAAGAATTAAATTGAAAATTTTAGCTTCAATAGTACTCCTGGCTACTGCTTTTCTGAGCAATGCCCAACAAAATTACACTGAAAAAATTCAGGGACTAAGCCAACTCATGCCCATGCAATTTATCTCAGGAGGGTCCTTTAAAATGGGGAGCCCTAAAACAGAGCCGGGCCACTTTGGTGATGAAAGCCCACAGCATGAGGTAGTTGTGAGTGATTTTTGGATGGGTCAATATGAGGTCACTTGGGATTTTTATAATCTTTTTGTGAGTAGAGAATTGGATGCCAATCAAAATTCCAAAACTTCAGATTCTGAAGTACAGATAGACGTGGATGCGGTCTCTGGAGCAACTACACCTTATGTGGAAATGAGTTTTGGAATGGGAGTCGATAATTTTCCAGCCATCTGCATGACTCAGTTGGCTGCCGTGAAGTTCTGTGAATGGCTGTCTGCCATGACGGGTCATTTTTACCGCTTGCCTACAGAAGCCGAATGGGAATACGCTTGTAGAGCGGGCACAGAAACCGCTTACCACTTTGGGGAGGATCCAAGTCTACTCGATGAATATGCGTGGTATGCAGAGAACAGTAATGATAAATATCAGGAGGTAGGTACTAAAAAACCGAATGCATGGGGATTACATGACATGCATGGAAATGTTGCAGAGTGGACCTTGGATCAATATGTACCTACTGAGTATAGCAGTCGAAAAGACGGTGTTAAAGATCCGTGGGTGGAAGGCGATAAAGTATATCCCAAGGCGGTACGTGGGGGGTCATGGATGGATAGTCCAAGCCGTTTGCGTTCAGCAGCACGACGCCCCTCAACAAAACAATGGAAAAAACGCGACCCACAAATTCCAAAAAGTAAGTGGTGGCATACCGATGCACCTTTTGTTGGATTTCGAGTGGTACGTCCGCTGATAACCCCTTCAGAAGAAGAACAGAAAAAATATTGGAAATACGAATCAATACAATAAATGACAGAAATCATGAAAAACAACAAACAAAAAAATCAAAATCAATCACGCCGTCAATTTGTGCAGCAAACTGCAATGGCTACGGGTGCTTTTCTAACTGTACCTATGGGCGTGGAGCGAATGGCAAATGTTCATGGAGAACAGAAACTTAAACTTGCTTTGGTGGGCTGCGGTGGTCGTGGATCAGGAGCAGCGGTTCAAGCTTTAACTGCAGATGAAAATGTGGAACTGGTTGCAATGGCAGATGCTTTTGCAGATCGAGTTGATAGAAGCTTAAAAGGAATTCAAGAACACTTCGAGGGACAGAAAAAAATTGATGTAAAAGAAAAAAATCGATTTGTCGGGTTTGACGCTTACAAAAAAGCTATCGATCTTGCTGATGTGGTGATCTTGACCACCCCTCCTGGCTTCCGTCCCTACCATTTTGAATACGCCATCGCGAATGGTAAACACGTATTTATGGAGAAACCTGTTGCTACAGATCCAGTAGGAATCCGAAAGGTTTTGGAGACTGCCAAAATTGCAAAAGCAAAAAAATTGAATGTAGTCGTCGGGTTACAACGTCATTATCAATCCAAGTATATTGATTTAAAGCAGCGGATAGATTCGGGGGCTATTGGTCAAATACGGAGCGGACAGGTGTATTGGAATGACGCAGGTGTTTGGGTAAAAGCGCGTCAGGCAGGGCAATCTGAATTAGAATATCAAATGCGAAACTGGTATTATTTTAACTGGCTTTGTGGGGATCACATCTTAGAGCAACACATACACAATATAGATGTAGCGAATTGGTTTATAGGAGATTATCCTATTTCAGCTCAAGGTATGGGAGGACGACAGGTACGGAACGGAAAAGACCATGGGGAAATCTTCGATCATCACTTTGTTGAATTTACCTATGCAAATGGAGCGGTAATTGCGAGCCAGTGTCGTCATATCCCGGGAACAATGAGAAGGGTAGACGAAGTGTTCCAAGGGACACAAGGGACGGTAGAAATAGGAAAAGGAGAAATTACAAATTTGAATGGAGAAAGCACTTATAAATATCCCAGTAGAGACAGTGAAGATCCTAATCCCTATCAAGTTGAACACGACCGTTTGTTTGCTTCCATTCGAAGTGGGGGTGTCATTGCCGATGCAGAAAATGGGGCAAAAAGTACATTAACGGCTATTTTGGGACGAATGGCAACGTACACAGGAAAGAAAATCACCTTTGAAGAAGCATTGAACTCTGAATTACACCTTATGCCTGAGGAGGTAACTTGGAACTCGACTCCGCCATCACTTCCAGATGCCGATGGAAATTATCCAATTCCTACTCCAGGAAAAACAAAAATGATTTGAAATGAATAGAAGAAATTTTACCCAACTGGCAGGACTCACTGGACTGGGAATGCTTTCCACAACTTCTGCTCTTGGAGCCCAAAAAAGCGCTGCTAAATACAATTTTAATTTAGCCTATGCCCCTCATTTAGGAATGTTTAGAAATCATGTGGGTAATGATCCTATTGATCAGCTAAATTTTATGGCGGATCAAGGATTTACCGCTTTTGAGGATAATGACATGCGGAATAGAGAGGTGGCTTTGCAAGAAAAAATGGCTCAAACAATGGCAAAGCGAGGATTGAGAATGGGAGTTTTTGTAGCCCATCAAATCTATTGGCAAAAACCAAATTTGGCAAGTGGTGATCAAGCCTTACGAGAGGAGTTTTTAGATTATATCAAAAAAGCAATTCCTGTGGCAAAGCGAGTAAACGCGAAATGGATGACTGTGGTTCCTGGCCATGTCGATTTGCGACAAAACATGGCGTATCAGACGGCTCATGTGGTTGAGAGCCTGAAGCAAGCTTCAGCTCTTTTAGAACCTCATGGTATAGTGATGGTATTGGAGCCTTTAAACTTTAGAGATCACCCGGGCTTGTTTTTATCCGAAAGTCCTCAAGCCTATGAAATTTGTAAAGCGGTTGATTCTCCGTCTTGTAAAATTCTCTTTGATATTTATCATCAGCAGATTCAGGAAGGAAATTTGATACCGAATATTGAAAAGAGTTGGGAGGAGATTGGCTATTTTCAGATCGGTGATAATCCAGGAAGAAAAGAACCCACTACGGGAGAAATTAATTACACCAATATCTTTAAATACATTCACGGTAGAGGATTTGAGGGAATTCTTGGTATGGAACACGGTAATAGTCAACCTGACAAGGCAGGAGAACTAGCTGTTATTGAGGCCTATAAGAAAGTTGACCAATTCCTTTAATGGCCAATAGGGTGACCGAACTTTTTGGGATTCGCTATCCGATTATTCAGGCTGGAATGGTTTGGGCAAGCGGATGGCGACTTGCATCTGCTGTCAGTAACGCAGGAGGTTTGGGACTTATTGGCGCCGGTTCAATGTATCCTGAGGTTTTAAGTGAACATATCCAAAAATGTAAAAAAGCGACCAGCAAACCTTTTGGAGTTAATGTTCCTTTGCTATATCCAGAGATTGATTTGTTGATGGAGGTGATCATTCAGGAAAATGTACCGATTGTATTCACTGCAGCAGGAAATCCGAAATTATGGACTGCACATTTAAAATCGAAAGGGTGTATCGTAGTCCATGTGGTCAGTTCAGTCAAATTTGCATTAAAAGCCCAAGCATGTGGAGTCGATGCAATCGTTGCTGAGGGTTTTGAAGCAGGGGGGCATAACGGCAGAGAAGAAACGACCACCATGACTTTGGTTCCTTTGGTTCGTAAAGCCATCCACCTTCCTTTGATAGCTGCCGGAGGAATTGGTAGTGGGACTGCAATGTTAGCAGCCTTGGCTTTGGGAGCGGATGGGGTACAGGTAGGGTCTCGATTTGTTGCCACTCCAGAAGCTTCTTCCCACGAGCTTTTTAAACATGAAGTACTCAATGCGGAAGAAGGGAGTACTGAGCTAACGCTGAAAGAGTTAACCCCCGTTCGTCTATTAAAAAATCCTTTTTATCAAAAAATCAAACAGCTGTATGCAGAAGGAGCCAGCCCAGAAAAATTACAACAAGTCTTGGGTCGAGGTCGTGCTAAAAAGGGTATGTTTGAAGGAGACCTGGTTGAAGGAGAATTGGAAATCGGTCAAGTGGCAGCTCAGATCGACTCTATCCTTCCAGCAGCGGAGATTATAGAAGAATTTATTGCTACCTATAACGCTAAACTTACCCAATTAACCCCCCTTTTTTAAGCTTCAATATTTTCTTTAAAGTCGATGAGTACCTGATTTTGAATCAAGTCCTCAAATGTTTCTTGTTTGCGTATCAAATGCGCTTCTCCATTATACCAAAGGAGTTCTGCTGGTCGATAACGAGAGTTGTAATTGCTAGACATCGTCATGCAATACGCACCGGCGTTTTTAAACACTAAAACATTCCCTTCGGAGATTTCTGCAATTTTTCTATTACTACCAAACGTATCTGTTTCACAGATATAACCTACAACAGTGTAAAAACGCTCTTTTCCATTAGGATTGGATAGGTTGATGATGTCGTGATATGAATTGTAAAGCATCGGGCGGATCAGATGGTTGAAACCAGAATCTATTTGAGCAAAAACGGTAGAAGTGGTTTGTTTTACGGCATTTACTTTGGTGAGAAAATAACCGGCTTCACTCACTAAAAATTTTCCCGGTTCAAATGCTAACTCCAACGTTTTTCCATAGGTCTTACAAAACTCTTTAAAACGCTTCGTAAGTTTTTCACCCAACTCTTCAATGTTGGTTTCAATATCTCCCGGACGATAGGGAACTTTAAAACCACTGCCAAAGTCAACAAAGGAGAGGTCCTTGAATTGGAGTGCGGTATTGAATAAAATCTCAGAAGCGTAAAGAAAAACCTCAATATCTAAAATGTCACTTCCTGTATGCATGTGAACTCCATTGATGTGCATGTTGGTGTTTTCAACAATACGAAGAACATGAGGTATTTGGTGAATTGAGATTCCAAATTTAGAATCGATATGTCCTACAGAAATGTTACTGTTTCCCCCAGCCATAACATGAGGATTAATGCGAATACAAACGGGTACTTTTGGATGTTTTGTTCCGAATTGTTCCAGTATGGAAAGGTTATCGATATTGATTTGAACGCCTAATTTGGCAACTGTTTCAATTTCTTCAAGAGAAACACCATTGGGTGTAAAGATAATATCCTCTGGGGTGAAGCCCGCCTTAAGTCCGAGCAACACTTCTTGATGAGAAACGGTATCCAAACCCGACCCTAATGCTTTAAGGTATTTTAAAATCGAAATATTAGACAAGGCTTTACAAGCATAATTGATTTTTAATTTTTCAACTCCAGAAAATGCATTTTCAAGACGTTTGAACTGCGATTCAATTTTTGAAGCATCATAAACATAAGTTGGTCCTGAGGTTTGTTGCGCAATGGCTAATAAATCTGAATGTTTCATAGTGTAATGAGAATAGGTCGCAAAAATAGGAATCCTCAGGATTCAAGCAAATAAATCGTGTAAACAACATAAAATCACAACGGTTTGTTGTATTTGTAACAAAAAGTTTTATGCAACTGCTTTCAGATTCCGCTTCTGTTTAGCTATTTTTGCACTGGATTTTAGATCGCTATATGAATTTACACGAATACCAAGGAAAAGAATTGCTATCCAGTTTTGGAGTTGCCATTCAACGAGGCATTGTAGCCAAAACAGCTGCCGAGGCAGTAGAAGCTGCCAAGCAATTAACGGAAACTACCGGAACAGGCTGGCATGTTGTTAAAGCTCAAATCCACGCTGGTGGACGCGGTAAAGGTGGGGGTGTTAAGCTTGCCAAGAATTTAAAGGAACTAGAACAAATTGCAGGTGATATCATCGGGATGCAATTAATCACTCCACAAACTCCCCCAGAAGGGAAAAAAGTAAATCAGGTTTTGGTCGCTGAGGATGTATATTACCCTGGTGCCTCTGAACCCAATGAGTTTTATATGTCTGTATTGCTTAATCGAGCTACAGGTAAAAACATGATTATGTATTCTACTGAAGGTGGGATGGATATTGAGGCAGTTGCTGAAGCGACTCCTCATCTGATCTTTACTGAAGAAGTGGACCCTTCCTTAGGGTTAATGCCTTTTCAGGCCCGTAAGGTTGCTTTTAATCTCGGTCTCTCAGGCGCTGCATTCAAGGACATGACGAAATTTGTTAGTGCATTGTATAAAGCCTATGTGGGTTCTGACGCTTCTTTGTTCGAGATTAATCCTGTTCTTAAAACCTCTGATGAGAAGATAATAGCCGTTGATGCAAAAGTAACTTTAGATGAAAATGGATTGTTTCGTCATAAGGATTTGGAACTCTTACGTGATTTAAGTGAAGAAAATCCAGTTGAGGTTGAAGCGAGAGAAGTGGGATTGAATTATGTTGATTTAGATGGAAACGTAGGCTGTATGGTTAATGGAGCTGGACTCGCAATGGCAACCATGGATTTAATTAAACAAGCAGGAGGAGAGCCTGCCAACTTCTTAGACGTTGGAGGGACTGCAGATGCAGCTAGAGTGGAAACTGCTTTCCGCTTGATCTTAAAAGATCCCAATGTAAAAGCAATACTCATCAATATTTTTGGGGGTATTGTTCGTTGTGATCGTGTAGCCCAAGGAATTGTAGATGCCTATAAAAATCTTGGAGACGCCATTCAGGTCCCTATAATTGTTCGTCTGCAAGGAACCAATGCAGACATCGCAAAACAACTTATTGATTCCTCAGGACTTAATGTTCTTTCTGCGACTGCCTTTCAAGAAGCAGCGGATAAAGTACAGGAGGCAATTGCTTAATTGACAAAAAGGCAGTAAATTAGTAAAAATAACCGCCAAAATGACAATTTTTAAGTCTGGTCTTTAATTTGCTTAGGGTTAAACAATAAAATTGTTAACCTTAAAAATTATAAATCATGAATTTAATAAGAAAACAAACCCCATTTTTTCCCTCATTGATTGATGACTTTATCGGCAGCGATTGGAATTTAAAAGTCCCTTCTTTTTCATCTACGATGCCTGCAGTTAATATTAAAGAATTGGATTCTCAATTCGAAATTGAGTTAGCTGTACCTGGAAAGAAAAAAGATGACTTTGAAATTGAAGTTGAAAATGGAATCTTGTCGATTTCATCCTCTCAAGAGGAAGAGCAACAAGTTAATGAAAAAGGAAAATTTACACGTCGAGAGTTTAGCTACACTAGTTTTAGACGCAGTTTTACCCTTCCCGACAGTGTTGACCCCACAAAGATTGATGCACGTTATGCAGATGGTGTTCTTCAAGTACTTTTACCAAAGCACAAAGAGGCTCAGCCACAGCCTAAAAAGCTGATTAAAATCCGCTAATTAAATCAATTATTTGTTTTTGTTTGAATCGGCTCCATCGGGAGCCGATTTTTTTTTAGAGTTTGATATAAATTTTCTTTTTAAAGAGAATTTGTACAGGGATCCAAAGAATACCTACATAAAGCAAAGCATAAACCAAAGAGCCGAGTTTAAGGGGTAACCCAATTTGTTCCCAAAAGGACATAAACTGCCCGCTGAGTGAAATCCCCCACCATTTTGAGCTGTAAAATACTACCGTCAGAAGGCTAGAAAGTGCATATGCCGTTATTGAATTCACTCCAAAAGCATGAGCAAATTTAAATTGAAACTGGGTTTGTTTCACATCAAAAAAGTAACTTAATGCAGCCAAAGATAACATTCCAATCCCTCCCATAAATAAGGTAAATGAGCTGCTCCAAAGGCTTTTATTAAAAGGGAAAAACCATTGCATCACATCGCCTAAAAAAATCAGAATTACTCCAAAAAAGAACAGTTGATTTAGGCGATTTTTTAGCTCCTCTTTTTGAAGGAGAATGTACCCTGCCCACATGCCTATAAGGCCGCTAACAATTGCTGGAATCGTACTTAAAATTCCCTCCGGATCCCAAGTATGTTTATATAACCTACCCGGGAGCAGAAGTTTATCAATATAGTTTGCCCAGTTTTTATCAGGCATACTTAAATCTGGAAAACCAATTCCTGGAATAGGAAGATAAGCGACGACAAGCCAGTAGGCAAAGACTCCAAAAAGACCAAGGACCCATTGGGTTTTTCTGCTCGTGTATAAAAACAATAAGGCACAAGCCAGATAGACAAATGCTATACGTGGTAAAACGCCTACCCAACGGATGCCTTCAAAATTAAAATCCGGCCAAAGCCAAAGGAAAATCCCAACAGCATAAATTTTCAATGCTCTAAACACTACTTTTTTTGTAATCTCTGACAGACTTTTTCCACTTTCTTTTTGTTTGTTCATCGAAAGGACTATCGAAACCCCAACAATGAATAAAAAACTGGGAAATACATAATCTGTAGGGGTTAAACCATTCCAAACGGCATGTCGAAGGGGTGCGAAAATATGTTCCCCTGAGCCGGGATCGTTAACGATTATCATAAGGATGATGGTTAATCCTCTAAAGATGTCTAATGAGAGTAAACGTTTGTTTTCCATGATAAATTTAATTTAGTTGAATGCTATTCCCGCCTCTTCTTTGGGAATCAAATACGCGTAAAGTTACCGTACTATTTTCTGGCACGACAACAGCTTCTTTATATTGAGGATCCTTTGCCGTGGGTTCTTTTCCATTAAGTGAATAATGGATCTCTAGCCCAGGAAATTGTTGTCGTACATGAAGCTTACCTTGAATTATTTGTGCTCCGGGTTTTGGCAAGTCGTATTGAATACCTCCATAAAGTTGATTTAATAGGGGGAATTGCCGCTGACCTAGTGTATTGGTAAATCGATTCCAAGCAGTTAATAGCTTAGGTTTTTGTAAATCTGCTGTGGGTTCCTTTAACCAAGGCTCTTTTGCGCTCCAAGCCCGTTGAGCAAAAACAAGCAAATTGGGCATCAACAGTTGATCTAACCAGACTTCGCTATTTACTGTTTCTGTCCAAAGTTGGGATTGAACCCCGAGAAAATTTTCTCGAGCCTCTGGTTTTAGTTGCTCTTTTTTGGCTACAGTAGCTTCGGTGATCCCCAAGGATTCAAGTTTAACTTGATTAGCAAAGACATTGAGTGGTTCCGTTCCCCATGCATCTTGATAATTTACATATCCCGACCAACTGAACCCCCCATTTTCAAAATCGCGATCATCGGTCATATCAAAATAAAAAGCAGAAGAATTACTCATAATGGCTTTAAACCCTTGATTGGCAAGACGGTAGATCATATCCTCTCTGCCGCCACCCCAACTGTTGTTCCACACATAGGGCGTGAATTCTAAGTCCAGTAGCTCGGTATTGATAGTGATTTCTGACTGTTCGTTTTCACTGTGAATAAGCAGAACATCTTCCCAACCGGCCATTTGGGCACCTACATCATTGATGATCTTGTGGAGCAACCGAAGATTGTAATTATACAAATCGTCGAGGTCTTCAATTTCATTTTTTTCAGCTATGTAGGTTTCACACTTGGGAGATTTTCTCCAAGGACCATAGGGCAATTCGTCTGCACCGATATTAAATACGTTCATGGGTAAATGTACCTCAGTATAATAGGTTTTAATTTCTTGAACTACTTTTTCGTAAAAACGATAGGCACTAGGATCACAAATACAAGCTACATTATCCGTAAACAGCTGAGCAGAACGGTAGGTACTCTGATCGTCTGGGTCGTGAAGCATATACTCCTCCGCGGCAGTTGGATCACCCGTTTCCATAAGAGTAAGATAACGGGACTTCATCGCAACAATTGCTGCTCGAGCGTGCGAAGGAAAACTAATTTGAGGAATCACTTCAATATGGCGTTGATTCGCATAACGTAATATAGCTTTAAAATCCTCACCCGATAAATACCCACTCCCAGAGTTTTGAAGGTTTCCTGAGCCGGATCCATACATGGGGATCAATTGATCGCGTTCGTCTAGAGTGTAGCCTCTCCTACCTCCAACTTGAGTGAGCTCTGGTAAGTCTGGAATTTCAATTCGCCACCCTTCATCATCGGTAAGTTTCAGATCCAAACGATTGAGTTTATACAGGGCCATAAAGTCCAGTATCTGAAAAATCTTCTCCTTGGGGAAAAAGTTACGAGCTATATCGGTCATAAACCCTCGGTTTTGAAAACGTGGAGCATCCTCAATTTGTAGTATGGGAATTCCCTTCCCTTCTCTTTCAGCGATCAATAGGATTTGATGGAGGGATTCTAAAGCGTAAAAAACGGCCTTTGAAGTGTGCGCTTCAATAGTAATTTGGGTGTGGTCAATTTGAAGCAGGTAGGCTTCGCTTTCTAGAGTTTTATTTTCTTTGATTTTAATAGTGGCATCCTCATCAAGGGTTGGAGCAATTCGAGTTTTAACCCCTTCTTGTAGACGGTTTATTATAAAATTATCGGGGTCTTGAAAAGAACCAAAATGGATCGTTAGGGCATCTAGATAAGGTCGGTAAGTATTGTCAAACCGTTCGATCCTAGGTGCAGGAATTACCCAATGAAGCTCTTTTTTAGGAAGGAATTCCAACCCTTCATATTGGGTGTAACGGTCTTCAGCAGAAGGGATTTTGAGGTCTTCAATTCCTGCTGCGGTTTTCCAAACAATCGTACTTTCTAGATCCAAGTTGGTATTTGTTTCGGCATTGTGTACAAAAAAACCGTTGGGTCCCATTACTTCTCTGCTAATTATTCCACGAAACAGCACATCAAACGTTTTGGTTTCCCCTGGCTTTAAATCGTGACCTCTTCCAAAATCTAAAATCAAATATTGCTGACCATTAACTAAGGTGTATTGAATGTTATTGGGTAAACTTTCCGGTTGTAATGCTCCAGAAATTTGATTCCAATGAAGTGACCATTCGCCGCCCTTCCATAGGGTTTCCGTGGGATTGGTGATCGAAAAAGTAACTTCCATTTGATTGTTGGCCATATCAAAGGTGTTGATTTTAAAAAGGACCGCTGTAGGAGGAGTAAGGGGGGATTGGCATGCAATCGAAATTAAAAAGACAATGGAGATGAGAAAAAGCTTGTTCATTCAGACAGTTTTTCTAAAAATAAGCAATAAAATGGGAATTTAATTCTGTGGAATAATTTTAAATTCCTTTAATGTGGCATCGGGCTCAATTATGGAGTATCCTTCCCAAAAAGTTGAATCGTATTCGGAGAGGAGGGTGGGGAGTACGCTAGGGATTTCTTTTATTGAATTGAATTCATCCTCAGTAATTGGAAGGGTTTCGAAAACAACGATTTGGTATTTAATAAATTGACTGTTTTGAGCATTCAAATCCAATTTGAGTTGGTTTTGTTTGTTTCTCCCTTTTACGACTTTATTTTTTTCGGTAAGGACTAAGGGTCTATCAAACCCTCCATTATACCCGTGACTATATTCAAGGTATTCAATGGCATATTTTTCATGAACTGTTTTTTTAAATTGAATAATTACCTCTTTGAGGTTTTCTTGAAATGAAACTCCAAACATGCTAAAATCACGAATATTCCTATAGTTTTTATACTCTAACCGTATCAGTGCCATTCGATCGGCATCGATATAAAATTTTCCTTTAAAATCCTCGTTGGATTTGGGTTCAAACTCGAGAACATATACTGCTGTTTCTCCTCTGTAGGTATAGTCCACAAGTTCAAAATGGTATTTGGAAGTTTTGTTGAGAATGTTAAAATTTAACTCCTCATCTTTGAAGAGATTTTGAATAAGATTCGATAAAATTCTCTTTTTTAAAGAAAGAAAATCACTCTTTTTTTTAACCTCCTTTTCTTCTTTACTCAAGGTGTCCTTTTGGGAAAATGAGAGATTTTCCGAATCAATTTTTCCTCCGAGGATCCCCGAGCGAATTTTAAAATAGGAGTCTTCTTTTATGTTCTCTTGAAGAACGGTATCAATAAGACGTTCCATATTTTTAAAAATGGCAGTTGTATTTTTGTCTTCAATATCGACGGCTTTCTCCAATTTGAGTTTTTGCTTTTCCTTATCGAAATTGCCGTAAAGTGTTCCAACAAATTCGCTATACCATTCGTTTTTTTTGGGCAGGTTTTGAAGGGTTTCATCCCAAAAATCTTGATTAAATTCTTTAATCGAGGTCTTTTTTACTTTAAGATCCATTTTTTTAAACTCTTGAGTACCAAATTCTCTAAAAAACAATTTCTTTTGGGTGTGCCCCAATTCATATTTTTTAGGAATATCCTTTTGAATTTCTTTTAAAAGTTGACTGACCTCAATCTCTTTATTACTTAGAACAACTGAATTCAATGCAATGGCTTTTGGGGAGAGATAAAAAATACTGTCTTGGATTGCTGGGATATACAGTTTTAATGTTTCGTAACCCATACAAGAGATAAATAGCGTGTCTTCAGCAATTTCGGGGCTAGCAAAGCGCATTCCAAAGGTGCCTTCTTCATTGGAAACCACACCATTTCCCGTTTTCATATAGATACTCGCAAAGGGAATTGGATTTTGAGTGAGACTGTCCAATACTCGAGCGTTGAGTTCCTGAGCAAAACCATAACTTTGAACAAGCAGAAAGAAGAATAAAAAAATGGAGCGATATATCATTGCTCAAAATTAGTTTTAATATGAACCCTATCATTAATGTGATTAGGTTTAATCTTTTTTTAACGTCCCCTAAAGTTAGTTGGACAACTGCTCTTGAAGATTTTTGATTTCATCTCTAAATTTTGCAGCTTCGATGAAGTCAAGAGACTTAGCAGCTTGCTCCATCTCTTTTCGCATTGTTCTTATTTTTTTCTCGATTTGAGGTTTTGTCAGGTAACGATTTTTTTCCTCTGCAACTTTTCGGGCTTCCAATTCTTGCGCATGGGTTGCAACTGAATTCTTTGCCAGCGCATTGTTAAGTGATTTATTTAAGGGAGTTGGAGTGAGGTTGTGTGCGAGGTTATAATTGGTTTGTTTTTCTCGTCGATACAGTGTTTGATCTATCGTTTTTTGCATGCTTTTGGTAATGGTATCGGCATACATTATCGCTTTTCCATTGATATTTCTTGCTGCTCGTCCAACGGTTTGAGTTAACGAACGATTGGATCTTAAAAAGCCTTCTTTGTCTGCATCCAAAATGGCTACTAAGGAGACTTCAGGTAAGTCCAAACCTTCTCTGAGCAAGTTGACACCGATCAAAACATCAAACAATCCTTTTCTTAAATCCTGCATGATTTCTACCCGTTCAAGGGTGTCGACATCACTATGAATGTAGCGACAACGGATTTGAGCTCGACTCAAATACTGGGTAAGTTCTTCTGCCATTCGTTTGGTAAGGGTAGTCACCAAGGTACGTTCGTCCTGCTCGGTGCGTTTTTGGATTTCTTCCATCAAATCGTCAATTTGATTTAGACTTGGACGCACCTCAATGACTGGATCCAATAGGCCTGTAGGTCGGATGATTTGTTCTACAAAAATACCTTCTGTTTTTTCGAGTTCATAGTCTGCAGGAGTCGCACTCACATACAACACCTGATTTTGAAGGGCTTCGAATTCTTCAAATTTTAAGGGTCTGTTGTCCATGGCAGCGGGCAAACGAAAACCGTATTCAACCAAGTTCTCTTTACGACTTCGGTCACCGCCATACATGGCATGAACTTGAGAAATGGTGACATGACTTTCATCTACAATCATCAGAAAATCTTTTGGAAAATAATCCAAGAGACAAAAAGGGCGTGTTCCAGGAGCACGACCGTCAAGATATCGAGAATAGTTTTCAATTCCTGAGCAATAGCCTAATTCGCGGATCATTTCCAAATCAAACTCGGTTCGTTCTTGCAAGCGTTTGGCTTCCAAATGTTTCCCAATTTCTTTGAAATAGTCCACTTGTTTGACCATGTCTTCTTGAATCTGATGAATGGCATTTTGCATTACGTCGGGTGAGGTAACAAAGATATTGGCAGGATAGAGGTTGATTTGATTAAAGTCCTCGAGTCTTGTATTATCAATCGGATCAAATGATTCTATGCGTTCTATTTCATCACCAAAAAAATGAATTTTAAAAGCATTGTCAGCATAACCTGGGAAGATATCAATTACATCCCCTAATACTCTGAAATTCCCACGACTAAATTCGGCTGTTGTTCTGGAATACAGACTTTGGACTAGTCGGTGCATTAGTTTTGTTCGAGAAATTTGTTGATCTCGCTCTAAGGCAATCACATTTTTTTCAAATTCAGCAGGGTTTCCGATCCCGTATAAACAGGAAACGGAGGCTACAACCAGGACATCTCTTCTTCCAGAGAGCAGTGCAGAAGTGGTACTCAAGCGAAGTTTTTCGATTTCATCATTTATAGACAAATCTTTTTCAATATATGTTCCTGTAGTAGGGATATAGGCCTCCGGTTGGTAATAGTCGTAGTAGGAAACAAAATATTCAATCGCATTGTTGGGGAAAAACTGTTTGAATTCGGAATACAATTGAGCAGCCAAAGTTTTGTTATGAGCCAAAACAAGGGTAGGGCGTTGTAGTTTTTCAACTGCATTTGCCATGGTAAATGTTTTTCCAGAACCCGTTACCCCCTGAAGGGTAACATAAGGATGGTTGTTCTCAAATTGAGATACAATTTCTTGAATTGCTTGAGGCTGGTCCCCAGTGGGTTTAAAATCAGAAACAAGTTGAAATTGCATGGCTTTTCTTAAAAAGACAAAACTACAAAATATACAAAGGAGATCAGTCCAGTTAGCTAAGAGAATACTATAAATCCCGACGCTTTAATAAACCATAAGAGCCCCAAATAAAAAGTGCGGACCATAGTAATACAATGGTCAGGTTGAAAACAGAAATTCCGTAGTCTTTGGTAAAGCCTTCTCCAATTTGATCGGCAATATTTTGAATAGCAGAGAGTCTAGTGAACGGTTCTTTAATGAGGTTGCTCAGGGCATTCAGCGGAAAATAGACAATGACTTGTTCTGCGCTGAGCTGAGGAATAAAGTCAGATAATTTCCACTTCATCAAACCGTAGGCAATACCCTCAGCAACCTGCCACAAGGCGAGAAGTCCGAGTGCAAAAGCAGAGCGTTTGATCAAGATGGATAGAAACAGACAAAAAGTGAAAAATCCAAATAACTTTACTGCATAAGCGAAGAGGTATTCCAAGTCGGAAAAGATAATTGGAAATTCGTTGTAATCTGAGTATATCCCACCAAGAATAAGACTTACAACAAAAACAAGTAAGGTAGAAGTGAGGACGAAGGCCAGTATAGCGTAAAGTTTAGTTTTTAAAAAATCAGCCTTGCTCAAACCGTCGATTAAATTCTGTTTCAGGGTATTGTAGCTGTATTCATTTCCTACCATTGCTACAATGATGATTGCAAAAAAGATTTTTAATAAAGCAATCATAAAAGTATTGAAGTGCCAGATATAGGGAAAATTGAAAATTCCTTGTTCGGCCAAATTAAATTTTATAGGTCCAATTTCTACGTTGATGGTACTTAAAATCGAAATACTAAAAATGAGAATGAAGTAGCTTAAGATCAAAAATCTCGAGGTTCTGTTATGCCAAATTTTATACAATTCAATACTTAAAAGTCGCATCTTTAGGATTGAGTTAAGGTTAAAAACTGATCTTCTAGAGAAGGCATTTTCTTGACCATGTGAGTCACAAATATATTTGCGGCAGCTAATTTCAGAGAGAGTTCTTCAGCCTCCATTTCAGCATTGAGGGAAACGATTAAGCTTCCTTTTTCTTCTCTAATGGATTGAATTTGTGGAATGTCTTTTAAAAATGCTTTAAGTTTTAATAGATTCTTGGACGACAATTCGAAAAAGCCAAAAGTTTGACTTATGGCATCCACCGGTCCTTGATAAAATTTCACTCCATTTTTTAGAACGATTACTTGATTGCATACCTTTTCAACTTCATCCAAAAGATGAGAGGCTAATAATATTGTAGTTCCACCCTCAGCAATTTTAAAGATCAATTTTCGGATTTGATGAATTCCTTCGGGATCGAGTCCGTTGGTAGGTTCATCTAAGATGAGTAGCTCGGGATTGTTCACCAATGCTGCTGCTATGGCAAGCCGTTGTTTCATCCCTAGAGAATAGGTTTTGAATTTACTGTGCCTTCTATCCCATAGCCCAACCAATTCCAACTTTTCTTGGATATTCTCAGTGGAGCACTGTTTGATTTTACAGATTAGAGTGAGGTTTTGTAGGGCGGTCATGTACGGATAGAAATTTGGTCGTTCGATGATAGCCCCGATTTTTTTTAAAGCCTGATGGGTAGTATGTGTACCTTCATACCATTGGAAGCTTCCGCTGGTCGGATTGATTACGTTAAGGATCATCCCCAAAGTAGTTGATTTACCACTTCCATTTGGGCCTAAAAGCCCGTAGATGTTTCCTTTTTTTATGGAGATCGAAAGTTGGTCTACCGCTTTAAGTTTTCCGTAATGTTTACTTAATTGATCGAGTTGAAGTAGGGTCTTTTCCATTGGATAACGTTAACTGTATAACGATTGATGTCCAGTTTTGTTACAAAAAAGATAGTACATTTGAAGAAATAAGGGCATGGAAGAAAAATTAATTTCCCAAAAAAAACCGTTTTATCCAATTTCAGAAGCTTTAACTCGCTTTCTTAAAGCTTACGACCGTTGGATACTGACCCCTATTTTTTATGAGGATTTACTGCGATTCTCTGGCTCAATTGCCGTTTATGATAAAAATGATCAAGATTCCCTTTGGGTTCGAGTTTACTATACCGATACCGAGCGGCGGGAAATAGATTACAACCTAAAAAAAATATACACCCTCTTACATTCCGACGGAAATGAATCAGGGATTTCCTATCTAAACGTCGATGCGATCGACTACTGCACTTTTGGTAATTCCAAACCCTTTCGAATTAAGATTCGAAATATTCTGAATGATAATTTCACTTACTACTACATCAAAAAAACAGATGCCTCCAGAGTTTATGGGTTGGAGTTAGAGCATATGCTTTCTCCTTATAATTTGAATTTTCTGGTCAATGACAGTACCTTGATCGAGGAGCATATTGCCGGAATCCCCGGCGATCTTTTTATCAAAGATTTTTTGCCTCAATGTACCGATGGTGAAAAGGCACAAATTGCAAAAGAATTTGTCAAATTTAATGAGCGCAGTATGATTCGACTATTAGGAGATATGCGTGCTTATAATTATGTGGTAGTTCCCACACACGATTTTGATCAGGTGGTCTATAAAATTCGACCGATCGATTTTGATCAACAGTCTTTTGAGGGTAAACTGAGTGTGTATCGTCCTCAATTTTTTAAAGAGAATAAAGCATTAATGGATTTAGTTCGAAGTAAACTGAATCACGATTCAATCAATCAATATAAGGTTGAGGAGCGTTCCATAGTTTCTAGAAGGATCATTAGCTCTGGGAATCGTCTAAAAAAGTTAATCGAAATCATGCAGACAGAGATATTAACCACTTCGGCAAATTTGGAACGCTTGAAAGGGGAGATCTCTAAGTTTACGAAAGACAAGGACTTTATGGAAAGTAAATCCATGGGAGATATCATGCATGCTTCAATGAGATTTGTTCGAAACCACTATGAAAAAGTGGACATGCACAATTTGTTTTAGTAGAAGTCGCTGTCGTTGTACTCTTCCTCATCATCGCCTTCTTCAAAATTAAAATCATCGTCTTCTTCAAAATCAAAGTTATCCTCTTCCTCAAAAGTAACTTCATCACTTTCAAACATTTTTTCAGGAGCTTCTTCAGGAACTTCTCCTTGTGCATGAATTAGGTTTGGATAGGTGATGCCTGTAATGTTTTCTCCAACTTCCATCAATTCTACAAAAAAGGTCCAAAGATTTAAAAAGTCATACACATAAATCAGATGGTGTTGATGGGTCGAAATTATCGAATTCAATTTCTGATCTCTATAATTTTCTTGGGAAGCCTCCATGGTTTCTAGAGGAAGTTCTTCCCCTTGTACCCATTCTTTGTCCGAAAGGTAAAAAGAGGCCATTTCATTTCCTAAAAAGCCAAAAGCTTGAGTGATCGCGTGGTGAAGATCCTCAAATGTAGCGGTATCTTCAATTTCAATATCCCTTAAGACATCTTCTTTAACATCTAAAATAATTCTAAACCTGTAAATCATGATTTTCCTTTAATGATAAATAATAAAAAACTTTGAGCACCAAAAAGAAGTGAGGCTAAAACAAGATGTAGGGGTTGAGAAGAAAAGGGGAAATCGAAATAGGCCATCCAGATTCCAGTAAGTATTTCGAGACCTACTAAGATCACTATTCCTTTAAACACAGAAGGAATGTGGTTAGTTTTAATAAATAAATAACCCCAATAGGCATGTACTAAAAGAACGAGAATCGAAAAGCTCCTGTGAAAATAAAATAACGAAGGCGGATTTAAAAGCCATTGGGACGCTTGAGTTAAATTGTATTGGTGCATTTGGCCATCGACATATTGTCTTACTTGAGTTCCCATACCAATCTGAATAAGACTGAGGATAATCGCAATTACAGCGAGACCCTGAAAACGAGTGATGTAGTTGTACTGAGCTTCCGTTTTTTGTTCTCTACTCAATAGATAAATTAATACTAAGACGATAAGCAGTGCCATCCCCATATGAATGGTAATCTTGAAGGGCAACAAGTTGGAATCTACTACAGTTTTTCCTAACCACCCTTGAAAGCCCATGCCAAGAACAACAAATGCAGAACCGATGGGAGCAATTGGATCCGTTTTTAACTTTCCGAAGGCAGTAATCAGCAAGATCAAAGTAGCGAGACCCGCTAGAGCTCCAAGCAAACGATTAATAAATTCTATCCAAGTATGGGTTGGATTAAAAATAGCGTAATCGTGTTTGGTATACGGTTTCCAATTCGATTCCTCGTAGTTCAGGGAGGAAACAAAATCGGTAGCAGCAACTCTCAAACTTTCATCTACTATTATCACCTGACCATTCTTATAGAAATGGTTGGGTTTCCAGTCCAGTTGTGCTCGTTCTGTAGGGGGGATGAAATACCCAAAACATTTTGGCCAATCGGGGCATCCCATTCCACTTCCAGTCATACGAACCACGGATCCTGCTGCGATTACAAGATACACCAAGACCAGACTGGTAATTAGAAAAGGTTTATATAGTTTTTTCATTGGGGATGAGGTCAAGTTTTTTTCCTTCCAGTTTCATGCGTTCATAGGCAGCTTCAAAATCGTTTGGAATTTCGCCTTCTAAAATAGCTTCCTTGATGGCTTCTTTGATAACACCAATTTGCCTGCAGGGAGTAAGCCCAAAATATTTCATTATAGCTTCACCGCTTACAGGGGGTTGAAAATTTCTCAACTGATCTTTCTCTTCAACGACTTCTATTTTTTCACGAACGATTTTAAAATTGTTGTGATAACGTTGAAAACGATCTTCATTTTTGGTGGTGATGTCCGCTTCACAAAGGGTGATTAAATCGTCGATATCGGCTCCAGAATCAAAGACCAGCCTCCGAATTGCTGAATCCGTTACGTGTTCTTCTGCAATCACAATTGGACGGGAGCTCATCATGACCATTTTTTGCACGTATTTCATTTTTTCATTTAAAGGCATTTTTAACCTTTTGAAAATTTTGTACACCATTTTTGATCCGACGAATTCATGGTTGTGAAACGTCCATCCGATGGGAGGTTTAAATTTTTTCGTCGGGGCTTTTCCAATATCATGAAGTAAAGCAGACCAACGAAGCCATAAGTTGTCGCTATGGGGACAGAGATTATCGACCACTTCCAAGGTGTGGTAAAAATTGTCTTTATGACGCTGACCTTCAATTTCTTCTACTCCTTTCAGTGCAACAAGTTCGGGTAAAATATAGGCCAAGAGCCCAGTTTTTTCTAGAAGCGTAAATCCAATAGAGGGCTTCTCACAGGATAGGATTTTATGAAGTTCTTCTACAATTCGTTCGTTAGTAATAATTTTTATTCTACTTGCATTATGAGAAATGGCTTCCAAAGATTCCTGTTCTATTTTAAAGTCGAGTTGATTGGCAAATCGAATTGCCCGAAGCATTCGCAATGGATCATCAGAATAGGTGATATTGGGATCTAAAGGCGTTCTTAAAATTTTATTTTTTAAATCTTCTAAACCGTTAAAGGGATCAATAAAAGCTCCAAAATTCTGAGAATTTAAGCTGATAGCTAAAGCGTTGATGGTAAAATCACGTCGATTTTGATCGTCTTCTAGGCTTCCCGGTTCCACCTCAGGATTACGACTGTCTGCGGTGTAGGATTCTTTTCTAGCGCCAACAAATTCAATATCCATATCGTTCCAATGAATCATCGCAGTACCGTAGGTTTTAAAAATTTGAACCGTACTTGCTCCTTGGAGTTTTTTTTGAACAGCCTGAGCCAGTTCGATCCCTGAACCCAAAGCGACAATATCAATGTCTTTTTTTTGGGTTCTTCCGAGTAAATGATCACGAACAAATCCACCAATGATATAGGCTTCTAAATCCAATGCTGAAACCACTTCTTTTAACAAGGTAAAAAGAGGTGCGTTTAAGTTTTCAGAAAAATCGAGCTGAGGCTTCACTGGCGTATGATTTGAATTTGACCTTCGCTATTAATTTTAACCACTCGAGAAGGAATAACGTCGGCTTTAGCTCCTTCTTTTGTTAAAGGTACAATATAGTCCACTCCATCCAAAATCTGTTGGTCAATGGAATCAAAAGAAGTAGGGGTAATTGCACCACTAATATTGGCAGAAGTCGAAATAATGGGTTTTCCAAATCGATCAATGAGCTCTTTGCAAAAGGGATGTGAAGTAATTCGAATCCCTATACTTGAATCCGTACCAAGTAAATTTGAGGCAAAACCGATCCCTTTGGGATAAATAACTGTCGTGGGCCTTTCACTGAGAATAAAATCCTCTGCTTCTTTGGGAATAGACTGAACATAATCGAGGAGCATAGCTCTTGAATTAACCAAAACGATTAAAGCTTTATGATCGGCTCTTCGTTTAAGTTGATAGATTTTTTCAACGACTTTAGGGTCTGTTGCATCCCCACCAATACCCCAGACCGTTTCAGTTGGATACAAGATCAGTTTCTTTTCAAGCAATGCAGCAACCGTTTCTTCAATCATAAGGAGGCAGTTTTATTTTTTTTAAACTGCTACGCTGTGATCTCTAAGCGCGTCGTTTAGAGAGGTTTTTTTGTCTGTACTTTCTTTGCGCTGTCCAATAATAAGTGCACAGGGAACTTGAAAATCACCTGCAGGGAATGTTTTGGTATAACTTCCAGGAATCACCACAGAACGAGGTGGAACATAGCCTTTTGTTTCGATTGCTTGAGATCCAGTAACATCAATAATTTTTGTTGAGGCTGTCAATACCACATTAGCACCCAAAACAGCTTCCTTGCCTACACGAACACCTTCAACGACAATACTACGAGAACCAAGAAACGCGTTGTCTTCAATGATCACAGGTGCAGCTTGAAGGGGTTCCAAAACCCCCCCGATGCCAACACCTCCACTGAGGTGGACATTTTTTCCAATTTGAGCGCAACTCCCTACCGTTGCCCAAGTATCTACCATGGTTCCTTCGTCTACATAAGCACCAATGTTTACATAACTTGGCATAAGAATTACCCCTTTAGCAAGATATGCTCCGTGTCTAGCTACAGCATGGGGAACCACACGGATTCCTTTGTCTTGATAGCCCCTTTTAAGTGGCATTTTATCGTGAAACTCCAGAGGACCCGCCTCCATGGTTTCCATTTTTTGAATTGGAAAATACAAGACCACAGCTTTTTTCACCCATTCATTTACTTGCCATCCCGAAGCAGTAGGTTCAGCTACTCGAAGAATTCCACTATCCAGTTCAGAAATTACAGTTCGAATTGCGTTTTGAGTTTCGGTTTGTTCTAGCAAGGCTCTATCGTTCCAAGCTGCTTCAATGATTTTTTGCATGTCAAATTTTTAGCAAAGGTAAAGAATTCATAGGGATTGGATTGGAGTAAATCATGATGAAAAAAGTATATTTGTCCAAAAAAAGATGGGGTGCTTGGTAGGCATAGATTTTGGAACGAAAAGAACGGGACTCTCTTGTACTGATCCAAATCAAATGATCGCCAGTGGTTTAAATAACTTACCTACCGCAGAAGTCCTTCCGTTTTTAAAAGAGTATTGCCAGAGAGAAAATGTTGACGCCTTTGTGATTGGTCAGCCCTTGCAAAGAGACGGCATGCCTTCATCGGTAGAAACCAAAATAGGAGAATTTATAGAAGCGCTCAAACGAAGTTTTCCCAATCAAAAAATTGAGCGTTACGATGAGCGATTTACTTCTAAAATAGCAATGCAATCCCTAATAGAGGGAGGATTGAAGAAAAAAAAACGTGCGGATAAAGGATTGATCGATCAAGTAAGTGCAACACTAATTCTTCA
>JAFMCA010000060.1 GCA_017858055.1 Flavobacteriaceae bacterium | reverse complement strand
AAAATAATCCTTCTCGTGCAACCCATAAGAAGCGGAGGTAATAATAAAAAAAAGCCAGTCCAATAATAAATTTTAGAAAAACACCGGATAAAAAACCCAGAAGTGAACCAAAAGCAGCTTTTAGGGCTCCCTTTTGATTGTTTTTATTAACGATAAGCTCACCCGCAAAAGCACCTAAAAAAGGGCCAATGATAATGCCAAAAGGTCCTAAAAAAAGAATCCCGATTAGTAAGCCAATAGATGCTCCATAGGTGCTTCCTTTTCCTCCTCCAAATTTTTTTGCTCCAACAATCGGTATAAAAATATCAAGTAAAAAAATAAATAAAGCAATGGAAAAGCTACTAAGCAGAAATTCATTAGTGATAGTGATCGCTGTCACGAAACGGAGTATCAAAATTCCAGCCCAAGAGGTCAGTGGTCCGGGAATGACAGGCAGAAAGCTACCCGCAATTCCCAATAAAATAAAGATGCCTGCAATAAAAATTAATAAAAGATCCAAGAGCTGAAATATTGATTTAGATTCTTAAAAGGGGCAATTCAAAGTCCAAAATAAATAAAAATTGTAACTTTAAATGATATTTTTATCTAAATGAATCAATCAACAGCATTTACTTCATTTGTATTCATCCTGATTTCTTTTTTTATGTTTTCAGGCTGTCACTTATTTGAGTCAACAACAGTTTCAAGTCAAGAAATAGCAAAAGCCTCTAGTTGGACTTCAACTGATATTGGTCCAAGCTTTGAAGTGTGTGAAGGGAAGGAAGCCGATGAGATGAATACTTGTTTTAAAGAGATCGTTACATCAACAATTAAAGAATTTCTTTTAAAAACTACTCCTGTAGCTTCTCAGCGAATAGAGGAAGAAGTTTTGGCAACCCTAAGGGTAGATGAAAAGGGGTATTTTTCTTTAATGACCGTTGATATATCAAATGCGCTAAGAGACGCCCTGCCTGATTTTGAAAAGATCTTGAAGGATGCAGTTAATCAGCTTCCACAAGCAAAACCGGCAATCAAGTCGAACGTGGGCATTTTTGTGGTTTCTGAATTTCAATTGCCGATTCGAATTCTAGCTCAGGAATCTAACTAATGCAAGAGGAGCAAATTATTTTGGGCGTTGATCCAGGGACAACGATAATGGGGTTTGGATTAATTGCTGTAAATCAAAATTCCATGCGGATGATTCAAATGCATGAGTTGCATTTAAAAAAATACGACAATCACTTTTTAAAACTGCATCATATTTTTAGAAGGACATTAGAGCTAATTGAAGAGTACAATCCAGATGAAATGGCACTGGAAGCTCCTTTTTACGGGAAAAACGTTCAATCCATGCTCAAGTTAGGCAGGGCTCAAGGAGCTGCAATGGCTGCTGGCTTGTCGAGAGAACTTACCATTACGGAATATTCCCCTAAAAAAATTAAAATGGCAATCACAGGAAATGGAAATGCATCGAAAGAACAAGTCGCTAAAATGCTGCAGCAATTACTTAAAATTAAAACGCTCCCTAAAAATTTAGATGCTACAGACGGGCTTGCTGCTGCAGTTTGTCATTACTACAATAGGGGGAAGCCTGCAAATGAAAAAGGGTACACGGGTTGGAGCGCATTTGTAAGTCAAAATCCAAAAAAAGTAAAATCCTAGATCGGAATTGTTTTAAAGATGTCAAATCTCTATTTCCATTATCCCTTTTGCAAACAAGCCTGTCACTACTGTAACTTCCATTTTTCTACCAACTCAAAAAATAGAGACACCATGTGGACGGCAATGGAAAAAGAACTCCATCTCCGTTCCAATGAAGTCAATTTGCCCATTGAAAGCATCTATTTTGGTGGAGGTTCCCCTTCTTTGTTGCAGCCTCAAAAAATTGAAGCAATGATCACTACTGTTCAAAAACATTTCCAACTAAACCCCAAAGTGGAGGTTACTTTAGAGGTGAATCCGGACGATGTTGAGATAACTTATTTAGTTGGACTTAAAAATGCAGGAATCAATAGATTAAGTTTGGGAGTTCAGTCCTTTTACGAAAAAGAGTTGCTCGTAATGAACAGGGCACATAGAGCAAAACAAGCTCTAGAAGCTCTCGATTTAATTGTAAAACTGTTTCCAAATTTCACATTGGACATGATCTATGGCATGCCCTATTCAAATTTAAATTCTTGGGAGAAAAATCTTGACATTGCTTTGAGTTTTAATCCGCCGCACCTATCCGCCTACGCCCTTACCGTAGAGGAAAATACAGCATTATTTAATCAAGTAAAAAAAGGAGAAGTGGTATTGGTATCCGAGGAGGAGGTTCAAGATCAATACCAATTGATGATTGAGAAAATGGATGCTTCTGGATACGTAAATTATGAGTTTTCAAATTTTGGAAAACCGGATTATTTTTCTGTCAATAATCAAAACTATTGGAAAGGGAAACCTTATTTAGGGATTGGACCTGCAGCCCATAGTTATGATGGTAAAACGATCAGAAAGTGGAATGTTTCCAATAATCAACTCTACCTTAAGGCAATTCAAGAAAACAAACTGCCCTATGAACAAGAGGTACTCAGCGTAAAGGATCAGTACAATGAATATTTAATGACCGGGCTTCGTACGATTGATGGTATTTCACTCGCTTATGTTCGGCAAACTTTTGGACTTCAATACGGGCGCTATTTGGAAGAACAGGCAGAAAGACACTTCGATTCGCGTAACTTTTATTGGGATGGTGATTTTATGAAAATTTCTAAAAAAGCCAAATTTTTAACTGACGGTATAGCGGCCGACTTATTCATGGTTTAATTCGTTTTCTTCTGAAGTTCACAATAATGAGAGTAAAACCTCGGAATGGTTTCAATTCCTTTAAAAAAGTTAAATAGGCCAAAGTGTTCGTTCGGAGAGTGAATCGCGTCGGAATCTAGACCAAAGCCCATTAATATTGACTTCACTCCCAATTCATTTTCAAACATGGGTACGATTGGAATACTTCCCCCTCCTCGGCTAGGAATAGGAGCAATTCCAAAAGTTTCAAAATAAGCTTGATGAGCTGCCTGATAAGCGATATTATTTGTTGGAGTAACGTAGGCATACCCCCCATGGTGGGTTTGAACACTAACCGTTACGCCCTTTGGAGCAAGAGATTGAAAATGTTTTCGGAATAAGTCACTGATTTCATTCCAATCCTGATTGGGAACTAATCTCATGGAAATTTTTGCATGAGCTTTGCTGGGTATTACGGTTTTTGCACCTTCACCCGTATAGCCCCCCCAAATACCATTCACATCTAAAGTAGGCCGTATAGTTCTTCTTTCCTCATTGGAGTAGCCCTCTTCACCAGTTACCTCTTGAATTCCAATGGATTTTTTAAATTCTTCTAAACGAAAAGGAGCTTCAGCCATGACTTTTCTTTCATTTAAAGAAAGTTCCTCAACTTGGTCATAGAACCCAGGGACAGTAATCCGTTTGTTTTTATCGTGCAATTGTGCAATCATAACACACAATACATTGATTGGGTTAGCTACAGCACCTCCGTATAAACCCGAGTGCAAATCACGATTGGGTCCAGTAACGGTAACCTCCATATAACTCAATCCGCGTAAGCCTGTCGAAATAGAAGGTTGTTCTCTAGAGATCATCCCTGTATCTGAGATCAGGATCACATCACAAGCTAATTTTTCTTTATTGTTTTTTACAAAATCTTCTAAATGATTACTGCCTACTTCCTCTTCTCCTTCGATCATGAATTTGATATTGCATTCTAATGACCCTTCATTTCTCATAATTTCGAAGGCTTTGATATGCATAAACATTTGACCTTTGTCGTCACAAGCACCTCTAGCAAAAACAGCCCCTTCAGGATGAAGATGGGTGGTTTTAATCACAGGTTCAAAAGGAGGACTTTCCCAGAGTTCAACTGGATCTGGGGGTTGCACATCGTAATGACCATAAACCAATACTGTGGGTAAATTCGAATCGATTAAATGTTCTCCATAAACAATTGGATGACCTGCTGTAGGGATGATTTCCGTATGATTACATCCCACTTTATCAAGTGCATTTTTAACCCAATCGGCTGCCTGACGGACTGCTTCTTTTTGGGTTGGATCGGCACTTACAGATGGAATTCTTAAAAATGACATCCATTCTTCCAAATAACGTTTTTGATCGGTTGTGAGATTCATGGTAAGCTTGTTTTGAATTGTTACAAAGCTAACCAATGTATTTTTTTTAGAAGTGGAAATTTTATAGGAAAACTTAACTATATTTGTCCCCGTCTAAAACCAAACTGCGGGTGTGGTGAAATTGGTAGACACGCTAGATTTAGGATCTAGTGCTTCACGGCGTGGGGGTTCGAGTCCCTTCACCCGCACAAAAACCCTCCATTAAGGAGGGTTTTTT
>JAFMCA010000059.1 GCA_017858055.1 Flavobacteriaceae bacterium | reverse complement strand
CTCCTTCTCCTCCAAAGCCATACCCATCGGCCATCAATCTTTGAACAGCAATTCCTGGAAGTTGTTTTAATGCTCCCAAATTTTCAAAGGTGTCTGTAAAAGCTTTATAACCGCCACGGTCTAAAAATTGCCGTAGGGCCAGTTCAATTTCTGCCGCTTCATACAAGGCCTTGCGTTGAGCACCACCTTCTTTTAATTTGGAATCTAAGGTGTAGCTTGTTTCGTACTCCTTAACCAAACCCTCGACTTGGGAAGTTTGAAGATTTTCGATTTCTTTTACCAAATCAGAAGCATCATAGGAATTGACAGAAAAGCCAAATTGAATTTGTGCTTCTACTTTATCTCCCTCGGTAACAGAAACTTCACGCATATTATCACCGAATCTGCATACTTTGAGCGTCTGCATCTCATGGTAGCCCAGAGCTGCACGAGCCCAATACCCAATAGAACGTTGTACAGTCTCTTTTTTCCAATGCCCTACAACGATTTTTCTCTTTATTCCCAATCGGGTCATAACATGGCCAAATTCTCGATCTCCATGGGCGGATTGATTTAGATTCATGAAATCCATGTCAATACTAGACCAAGGTATTTCCGCATTGAATTGAGTATGTAAATGGAGTAGGGGGATCTGTATTTTTTTTAACCCATTAATCCACATTTTAGCAGGAGAAAAAGTGTGCATCCATGTGATAACGCCAACACACTCATTGTTTGATGAGGCTTCAATACAGGTCTGAGTAATTTCTTCTTGTGTTTTTAAAATGGGTTTAAAAACAATTTCTAAGGGAATATGTCCGGATAAATTTAATCCTTCGATAACCGCTTTTGCGTTTGAACTAACTTGTTTCAGGGTGTCTTCTCCGTATAAGAATTGTGTCCCTGTAAGAAACCATATTTTTTTCTTCAGTATTGCTTTCATTACATAAAATTATTGACCATAATAGGCATCCTTTCCGTGCTTTCTGTTATAGTGTTTTTGAATGAGTGATTCTTTTAGACGAGCTGCCTTTGGATTGATTTCTAAGGTTAAATAAGCCATATGAGCGATTTCCTCCAGTACTCGTGCATTGTAAACGGCCTTGGCTGCTGAATTTCCCCAGCAAAAAGGTCCGTGATTACCGAGTAGGATCATTTCTACCTCACGGGGATCGAGATTTTTTTGCTGAAAACACGCACTAATTTGAATTCCCGTATTGTGTTCATAATTTCCCTGCACAAGAGCATCACTCATGGGAGGGGCACAGGGGATATCCTCCGTTAGGTGATCTGCATGAGTTGTTCCAAAAATCGGAATGTCTCGTTGAGCTTGTGCCCAAGAAACCGCATAGAGAGAGTGGGTATGGGCTATTCCTCCAATAAAATCCCATTGGGAATACAGGTAGGCGTGGGTTCTGGTATCTGAGGAAGGTTTTAGATTTCCTTCGATGATCGTATTTTGAAAATCGACAATAACCATGTCTTCAGCACGAAGTTTTTTATAAGCAACTCCCGAGGGTTTAATTGCAAAAACTTTGTGATCGCGGTCAACAGCACTAACATTTCCAAAGGTATAGACCACCAGTCCTAAAGCATTGAGTTCCATGTTTGCTTGATAACAAGCTTCTTTTAAAGCGCTGTATTTTGAGTTCATATTACGATCTGTTTAGATGGGTTAGGCGTTCAATACTGATTCCTAAATCCGTATAGCGTTGCATTAATTTTGCCATGATTGCTGTTTGACTTGGGTCGGGTTTGTATTCGGCAATATAAGGAGATCCTAACACTTTTGTCGCTTCTTCAAAGGAATGGAAAAGACCTGCAGCTAATGCTGCATAAATCGCTGCCCCAAGGGCAGGAGTTTGTTCGGATTCTACAACCATTACAGACCTGTCCAGGGTATTGGCTAGAGTTTGCATGATGAAAGCAGATTTTTTTGCGACCCCTCCAATTCCAACGATTTGTTTGATTTCAACCCCTTCAGATTCAAATCGATCTACAATGGTTTTTGATCCAAAGCAGATCGCATGAATTAATGCTAAAAAAAGATGGGGAGCGGTTGTTCCCAAGTTGAGGTTTGAAATGGCTCCTTTCAAGTGTTGATTGGCGTCGGGTGTCCTTCTGCCGTTAATCCAATCTAAAGCTACCGGAACAGTAGTGTCAAGAGGAATGTCTTTTGCTGCCTCACTTAGTTTGGTGATGAGTTTTTCGTCAAATTCAGCTTGTAGTTCTTTTTTTTGTTGAGCACTGAGGATTTTAGACTCCAAGACTACGTGGTTTAACGGCCATTCTAAAACCGATTTAAACCAAGCCAAAACATCTCCAAATGCAGATTGACCCGCTTCAAGACCTACCATACCTGGGATGACAGAACCATTTACTTGACCACAAATGCCTTTGACCGTTTTCTTGAGGAAAAGCGGATTACTAGAAACCATGATGTCACAAGTCGAGGTTCCCATGACGCGAACCAATGATTTTTCTTCTATTCGTGCACCAACAGCGCCAGCATGGGCATCAAATGTTCCTACGCTGATCACAGTACTTGTGCTCAGTCCTAAACGATCTGCCCAGTAGGGGGATAGTGTTCCCGCTACAGTATCAGCGGTAAAAGTTTCTTTGTAGAGGTGATCTCTGAGTTTTCCTAGACGAGAGTCCAATTGATTTAAAAATTCTACAGAAGGCAAACCGTCCCATTCTTCATGCCACATGGCTTTATGACCCGCTGCACAACGAGAACGTTTAAACGAATTTAAATCTTTATTTTCGATGAGGAGATACGTCATGTAATCGCAGTGCTCCATCCAGGTATAGGTTTTCTTTGCGACTTCTTCGTCTTCTCGGTACACATGAGCAATTTTTGCCCAAAACCATTCTGAGGAATAAATGCCTCCCTCATATTTGAGATAATCCACTCCACCCCAAGATTTGGAGAGACGGTTTATTTCTTCTGCTTCTTTCAATGCGGTATGGTCTTTCCATAAGACCATCATTGCATTCGGATTGTTTTCAAATTCTTTTTTAAAAGCTAAAGCTTCTCCATCATCAGCCATGGGTAGAGGTGAGGAGCCTGTAGTATCCACAGTAATTCCCCTCACTAGGGAGGGATTGATTTCAGAGGTTTTTAAAACTGCTTTAATCGTGTTTTCTAACCCCTCAATATGATCCGAGGGATGCTGTCTGAACTGATTTTGTATGGGATCGCAAAAGGCATGTGTACTCCAACGCTTGTAGAAGTGAACAGAAGTAGCTTCTTCCTTACCAGTAGTGGTATTGAGAAGCACCGCCCGAACGGAATCGGTTCCGTAATCTAATCCAATAACATAGGCATCCATCATTAGTTTTTTCTAAATTTTAGAATACGAAATGACATCGCAGGAAGGTTGATGCTGTTGGTTTTAGTATTCCAGTAAAGTTCCTGTATATCTGTGCTAATTTTTTCTGGGGAATCAATACTGTTTACCGCGTTGAGATCATCGTAAGCCAAAGTTTCAGCAGTAAATTTAGGAGTAAATGAAAATCCTTTGATGTTTACTTGGACTGCCCTTTCGGATTCACTCGTATTGACCAGTTTTATGAGTATTTCCTTTGAATTCTCATCGTATACCGATGAAGCATAGATGTTCTCTTGACCGACAGCCTTTTCTCCATTGACTAGGGTTTTTAGCAGGTGAGTACCCGGATTTTGACCATACATTTTTTGGACATAATAACTGGGTGTCCCATAAGAATTTAAATTATTGAACCAAATTAAATCTGTTTTCCATTGCCAACCTTCCGTATGAGCCATAAGCGGGGCATAAGAGGTCATTCTAACTAAATCAGCATTTCTTTCGATTCCTGTCATAAATGCGGCTTCGGAGAGTGCACATTCCCAATTGTTTTCGTTTTCTGGACTTGCGGTAGCTACGGATTGCGCAGCGTATTCTCCTGCAAAAACTTGAGGTCCATTTCTGTCGTAGGAGTCGTATCGATCCGCGTTTGCTCTAAACCACTCGGGCGATTTGTAATAATGTTCATCAACGATTTCTGCATTCATTTCTTTGAGTTCTTTCCAACCATATTCGAAGAAATCTCCCTCTGGAAAGGGACCTGAACCGGATACAATGATCATTTCAGGATATTTATTTTTTATTGCTTTGTCAAATTCTTTGTACCGTTTGATATATTCTGGACCCCATTGTTCATTTCCAATTCCGATGTATTTCATATGAAAAGGTTCAGGATGTCCCATTTCATGGCGAAGTTTACCCCAAGGGGTATCGATCGTTCCATTTGCAAATTCGATCAAATCTAGTGCGTCTTGAATGTAGGGTCCCAATTCATCCATTGGTACTAATTCTCCCGTGTTAAATTGACAGGCCATTCCGCAACCTAATATAGGTAAAGGCTCTGCTCCGAGATCTTCAGAGAGCTGAAAATATTCAAAAAAACCAATCCCAAAACTCTGGAAATAATCTGGTGTTAACCGATGGTTAAATTCAGTATTCCAACGATTGATCAAACTACTTCGATTCTCTAT
>JAFMCA010000030.1 GCA_017858055.1 Flavobacteriaceae bacterium | reverse complement strand
TTATTACTTACAACCCCTTTTACTCGTGTTTTTTTTATTTTTTTTTGATATCCTCATAACACCAATAAAATCAAGTGATTAATCATGTATCTACTACTCGAAAAAATTCCAAATTAATCCTATCCGAATAGAAAAATCTCGATATGGAGTAAAAGGAGCCGCGTAATAATCATAAGGACTGTCTGGAAATAATAAATGTTCAACTACTGAGTTGACGTTTTCAAGCTTGATAAAGAGTCGAGAACTTTGAATTTTTGCGTTAAAGAAAAAATCTACTCGAGGATATTCTCCAATTTTAGTGTTGTTTTGGGTAACAAACTCAGCAATTAACGGATTGTATTGATCTGCATAATAGTCTGTGAAAAATACAAAAGTAGCCCCCGATTGAAAAAAGAGGGCTTCGTTAAACAGGGAGGAAGTGAGCATCAGGGTACTTCGAACCAGCCATTTAGGAACATTTAAGGCAAGCGGTCCCGATAGAAGTTCCTCGGTATTTTTTTCCTGATTTACCTCCTGAAACTGTACATTATTAATCCATGAAAATTTTCTAAAATCCAAACGTTGATCAAAACGAGCTTTAAAATAATCTATTCGTTTATCCAATTGAAGTACTTCTAACTTGAATTTTTTATTGAGATCCTGAAGTCGGGTGGTGTTTGAAAAGAAGGTGTAGTTATCCAATGTATTCCACTCTCCAGACAACCTCCCCCATTTGGGATGAGACAATACAACACTTTTGGTTTTGATCTCCTGATTTTGAAGATCTATTGAATTCCAATTGTATTCTTTGTAATCACTTTGAAACAAATGGAAATTAAAATTTAATGGTTGAGAACGGTCTTGATAACCCAATTCTATTGCAATGTCCTTAATTAACGATCTGCTTAAACTTAAATTCAAAGAACGAGTGGCAAAGTCTTCTTTAAAAGAATTATAAACACCCGCATTAGCTTGAACCCCAAGTATCGATTTGGACCACTTTGCCTCCATAGCCAACTGACTAGCTTTGATGCTATTCGGCAACACCGTATCTTTTTCATATTCATTCTCAGCAAAACTGTAGTCCCATTGAATATGGTGCAAATCTACCTTCAACTTTCCCAATAAAGCCGTATCAAATTTTGCGTAGATTGAATTTTCAAGTGTTCCATAATTTGTTGTGTCCGCTACTTTCTGATTGGTAAACGTTTCAAAAAAATAAGAGTTTGCCCTAGATTGTTCAAGTTGGAAATTTTTAGCTTCGTAATTTGCTCTATACCCTAAAGTCATTTTGAAAGCGGTAGAATCCTTAACTACAGGAAACATTCGAAACTGATGATCCATAAAATAACGCTTCCCTGCCAAAACATTGGTGCCTGCAGCATGGGTGTTGAGTTGAGAACGATCTAAAAATCCATCGTAGAAAATAAATTCTTCCTCCCCGTTTTCATTCAGTATTGGCTGCCCTGATTCATCAGCGATTACATAATTGGGGGCATTTTCAAAAAAGTAAACCCCATCGTTAGTAAGTCCTCCATTAAAATCATTTTCTAGAGATTGGGTTGTTTGATGGAGCCGCATTCGGTACCGTTGGTTATAGGTTTGGTATTGGGTACTTATCCTAAATTGGCGTGATCTGCTCAAGGAAGAGGTGTATTTCCCCAAAGAACGAAACCCCTTAAATGAAACCGCAATATTAAATTTCGGGGAAGTGTTTATTGCAAGCGTAGCATCCAGATGCTGTCCTTGTTCAAAGGTTGTTTTAAAAAAAAGCTCTGTGTAAGCAGAGGGCATTTCGTAATAAGGAACATCTTCTTTTTCAAAATAACCAAAATGTTTTACTCGAGCTCCCATCTGCGGAGTCAGCGGTTGTTCATGAAAATTATATCCCAATTTATTGAATCCTTCCCCCATGTTGGGCAAGGGTAAGTATTCGAAATAATCTTGTTGTAAAAAATTAAACGTGTATTCTCGTTCAATAGAAAGTGAGGTGTCTACACTCTTTTCTGTTTCGTCCAAATAAAGAATCTTATAGTCCGAAATTGTGATCTCCTCCATACTTTTAATGTAGGGGCGATATCGTTTTTTTTTCGGTTTTAGGGGCTTTTTTGTTTTGGCCTCTTCTCTGAGCTTTTCTTTTTCCAAAAGCACAAGTGAATCCGATTTTTTTTCAGGTAGTGGCTCATTTGCAAATAAGGAATCTTGAACGACCTCTTCAAAATCGATTTTCTTGGGCAAACTGTCTTGAGGTATTTCAGGCAAGTCTTGACTGAAGAGCAATGAAGTAAGCACGAAAAAACATATTGAAAGGCCGATGCGCATGCCAAATTATTTGTTTGCGAAGTTATGATAATTGTAAGTAATTTGCCCTAAGCCATAGAAAACTTAAGTGGAAGTGTTGAAAACATTAAAAAGACAATTAACGTCAAGAATTGAGGCAGGAACAGATGAAGCAGGGAGAGGATGCCTTGCAGGACCTGTTACTGCTGCAGCGGTAATACTCCCGAAAACTTTTAAACTTCCCTTTTTAAATGATTCGAAAAAATTAACAGATAGACAACGATATGCCCTACGTCCTTTAATTGAAGAACAAGCCCTTTCCTTTGCTGTAGCTCATGTTTTTCAAGAAGAAATTGATGAAATCAATATCCTTAATGCTTCCATCAAAGCGATGCATCTTGCACTGGAGCAACTTCACTTAAAACCCGAATTTATCCTCGTGGACGGTAACCGATTTAAACCCTTCGAAAACCTTCCCCATGAATGTATTGTTAAAGGTGATGGGAAGTATCTAAATATTGCAGCTGCCTCCGTTCTCGCAAAAACGTATCGCGATGATTTTATGAATTCACTACACGACAAATTCCCGGTTTACAATTGGAAAAAAAATAAAGGTTATCCGACCAAAACGCATAGGGAAGCAATAAAGCAGTTTGGAATTACTAACCACCACAGAAAATCGTTTCAACTTTTACCCAAACAATATAAACTAGAAATATAGGTCTTTGGTGTTGAAATCCGTTGATAACATTTGGTAAAAAAATGGAAAAGCACGCTGGAGTTTTTTAATTTTGATCTCTATGCGGTTACTTTTAAAATTGAGTCTTATTACATTTTTTCTTTCGTGTACTACCGAGGAAAAAAAGGCTCCAGAATTGTTGAGTTGTGTTCCACAAAACACCTTAGCTGTCTTTCAACTCAACGATCAAAATATGGTCAACAACAACCTATCGAGTATTCCGTTTATTCGACAAATTCTTGAAATAAATTCCGAATTATTTGCTGATGCAACATCAGTCATCCCTGAAAAGTTTTCCTCTAAGTCACTCCTCTGCTTTACCCCCGAAGGAAAAGAAGCAATGGCAGTTTCTTTTCTATTCAAATTACAACCACAAGACAGCATCACTCTTCCTATGGAGGAAACATTTGAGTACGATAATATTCTCGTTGCGGTAAGTGAAGTTAATGCAAAAAAAATATACCGCTCTCACGTTAAAGGTATCTCCATCAGCAGTACCTCCCGATTGATTTTAGAAAACAGCATCAGAAATATCCAAAATAATCGCCTGGGGATCCAAGAGGGAATAGTTTATGATTTATCTAAAATAAGTGATGAAAACGCCCCATTAAATCTCCTTTTTAATCAAGGTTTTGGCAGTACAGTTGAAACCATTTTCCCCAATACACCCCTTTTCCCTTTTTTGGGATCAAGTTGGTTTTCGTTTGATTTCAACACCAAAAAAGATCCTTTTACTCTGGACGGAATTAGCTTGATCAATGATTCTATTCCAGATAAACTTACCCTTTTAAAAGGTCAAACTCCACAAAAACTTCTAAGTCCTCAAGTTGTTCCCCAAAATTTTGATGGTTATTTTGCGCTTTCTTTGGAGGATTACAAAGCCCTTGAAGATCAATTCAAACAATACAGTCGGCATCTCAACATTCCTTTAACTTCAATTAACTTGGATTTACTGAGTACTGTAGATGAGATTGCATGGGTTCAATTGGAGGAAAGTAAAACTGTAATTTTTCATCTGAATAACACAGAAACCCTTCATCCGGATCTTTTTTCTTTTTCTGAAACACAAGGTACCTTCCGAAATATTGCCCTCTACAGTCAAAAACTTCCTGAAGATCTGCATTTTTTACTCAATACGCTAGGCGCTTTTGAAAATGGAGCATGGAGCGCACAGCTGGATGATTTTTTGATTTACTCCAATTCACAAGCTCAACTCAAACAAATTATTGGAAATTATCTGGACAACAATACCCTATTTAATGATCTTGAGTTCAAAACCTTAAGGGAAGATCTCGCAGATAGCAGCTCTTTTTTGTGGTTAGGGAAAACGCCAAACTTGAAAAAAAGTTGGGAAACATTGATGGAGAACAAGGAGACGTTGTGGAAAAAAATCAATTTAAAGGATTATCCACTCATAGTATTACAAGGGGTTTCTGAAAGCAATTTTATTCAAACCCGATTGGCTGCTCAGAAGAAAAATGCAAACGCTCAGAAAAATAGTGTAGTCAACCAATACAGTTTTTCTCTCGATGCACCTGCTGCAAGGGCACCACAATGGATCAAAAATCACCGAAATAAAACCATGGATGTGGTGATTCAAGATCAAAACAATGTGCTTTACCTTTTCTCCAATACGGGTAAACTCTTTTGGAAAAAAGAACTTTCAGGTGCTATAATAGGAAAAATTGAACAAGTAGATCTGTATAAAAATCGACGACTTCAAATGGCTTTCCGTACCGCAGATCGCTTTATGATTTTAGATCGAAACGGGAAAATTGTTCCGCCATTTGACATCAAACTTTCGGGTAAAAGTCCACAACACTTAGCTGTTTTTGATTATGACTTGAATTACAATTATCGTTTTTTATTGTCAGACGGTACACAGCTCAAAATGTATGACAATAGAGGCAATTCCGTTTCTGGGTTTCGATTAAAAACCCTAGACAATCCCTTGATGCATCCTCCAAAACACATTCGCTTTGGAACGAATGATTATATCTTACTTCAAGACACTAAGGGTTCCCTCCGGATTTTAAATAGACAAGGGACGGATCGTATCAAATTGAAAGAAGGACTTCAAACTTCTGAAAATCCTGTTTTTGAGTACCGGAATACTTTTTCTGGAACGACCCAATCAGGAGAAATGTTCCAAATCGATTCTAAAGGAAATGTCATTTTAAGCAACTTGGGGCTGGGTCAAGATCATCTGATAGACATGACCGCCAAAACATTAGTAAGCCTAAGCGATAATGTGTTAAATATCAAAGGAATTCCTGTAAATCTCCCCTTTGGCAAATACACTACTCCCAAAATTCATTATATCAACAATACCCTTTATGTGGTCCTCACCGAATTGGAAACACAAAAAGTATTTGTTTATTTAAGTAATGGTACCCTAGTAGGTGGTTTTCCAGTTTATGGAACTGGAGATGCGGATTTGAGTAATACCGATGGTGATTCTGCAATTGAAATGGTTATACAATCGGAATCCAATGGATTTTTTATTTATCAGATTAACTGATTCGATATTGCTCGATTTCAAACAAATCTTTCAAATGAAAAAGAAGTTTTTCTTTAACAGTCTCCACATTAATTTCCCTTCCCAATTCTTTTGATAAAGAAGTTACCCCCTTACCTTGAATGCCACAGGGTACGATGTATTCAAAATAAGATAAATCGGTATTTAAATTGAATGCGAGCCCATGCATTGTTACCCATCTACTCGCACGTACACCCATAGCACATATTTTTCTTGCGAAAGGAGTTCCAACATCCAACCATACTCCAGTTTCACCAGCGCTAGGAGTAGCATGAATACCATATTCATCAAGGGTTTTAATGACGGCTTCTTCCAAAAAGCGTAAGTATTTATGAATATCTGTGAAAAAATTATCCAAATCAAAAATGGGATAAACAACCAACTGCCCTGGCCCGTGGAAGGTGATATCACCTCCTCGATTGGTTTTAAAAAACTCAATCCCTTTTTGCTGAAGCATCTTCTCGTCTAATAATAAATGTTCAATTTTGCCGCTTTTTCCCAAAGTTAATACAGGGGGGTGCTCTACCCAAAGTAAATAATTGTCCGTTAAATCCGGCAGTTCTTTATTTCTATTGGCACGTTTGATATCTATGATTTGATTGAAAAAAAAATCTTGTTTAGCTAAGGCTTCAGCATAAGGCATGAAACCCAAATCAACGACTTTAACAATTTTATTTATACTCATTGACTATTTATCTACCCTTACTCCATCTTTCGGGGTTATTTAAAATGACTAGGGCGGCAATTACTCCGGGTACCCAACCGCACAAGGTCAGGATAAAAACAATCAACACCGAACCACACCCCTGATCAATGACGGCAAGTGGGGGGAAAAAAATAGATAAGACTACTCTAAAAAAACTCATGTGGATTTTTATTGTTACAAAGATATAAAAATTGACTCCCCTATTTTTTCAGTCTGCTTATCTTTGCCTCAAATATTATCTATATGTCCAAGCTTTCCGAACAGGAACTTATTCGCCGAGAAAAACTCCAAGAACTAAAAAAAATGGGGATTAATCCCTATCCAGCAGCACTCTATCCCGTGGATTTTTATTCTAGTGATCTTCCAAAAAAATATGAAGAGGGGAAAAAAGTAGTTTTGGCAGGCAGACTCATGTCGAGAAGAATTCAAGGAAAAGCAAGTTTTGCGGAGTTACAAGACAGTAAAGGGAAAATTCAGATTTACTTCAATCGAGACGAAATTTGTACTTCTGAAGATAAAACACTGTACAATGAGGTGTATAAAAAATTATTAGATATAGGCGATATCATTGGGGTTGAAGGAACCTTATTTACTACTATGGTCGGGGAGCAAACCGTAAAGGTTACTCACTTTACCCTTCTCAACAAAACCCTTCGCCCTTTGCCTTTACCAAAAACAGATGCTGAGGGAAATGTTTTTGATGAATTCAATGATCCTGAATTAAGATACCGACAACGCTATGTGGATCTCATTGTAAATCCTCAAGTAAAAAAAACTTTTTTACAACGTTCCAAAATAACCACTACTATTCGTGAATTTTTAATTCAAAAAGGCTATTTGGAAGTCGAAACTCCCATTCTTCAATCCATCCCAGGTGGAGCTGCAGCACGTCCATTTATCACCCATCACAATGCTTTAAACATCCCTCTTTATTTGCGAATTGCCAATGAACTTTATCTAAAACGACTCATTGTTGGCGGTTTTGAAGGTGTTTTTGAGTTTGCTAAGGACTTCCGAAACGAAGGAATGGATCGAACTCACAATCCAGAATTTACCGTAATGGAACTCTACGTAGCCTACAAGGACTACTTCTGGATGATGGAAACAACAGAAACTCTTTTAGAACATATAGCTCAAGAGCTTCATCAAACAACTAAAGTAACTGTTGGAAAACACCTGATCGATTTTAAAGCACCTTATCCTCGAGTACCGATTTTAGAAGCCATAAAAATTCATACTGGAATCGACGTTTCAAATAAAACAGAAGCAGAACTCCGTAAAGCTGCTTCCGATTTAGGACTGGAAGTAGATGAAACCATGGGTGAAGGAAAATTAATTGATGAAATTTTTGGGGAAAAATGTGAGCATCATTATATCCAACCTACTTTTATAACAGACTATCCCAAATCCATGAGTCCGTTAACCAAGGAACATCGATCCAATAGTAAACTTACTGAGCGATTTGAATTGATGGTAAACGGAAAAGAATTAGCAAACGCCTATTCAGAGCTTAACGACCCTATCGATCAGAAAGAACGGTTTGAGGCTCAGATGACCTTAAGTGAAAAAGGCGATGACGAAGCCATGTTTATCGATCAAGATTTTTTAAGAGCTTTAGAATATGGAATGCCTCCAACCTCGGGGATTGGGATCGGAATAGATAGATTGGTCATGCTCATGACCAATAATAGCTCCATTCAAGAAGTTTTGTTTTTCCCACAAATGAAACCAGAAAGAAAAGCTGTTGCTCTTAATGAGGAAGAAAAATTAGTTTTGGAGATACTGAAAAAATCAGTTTCCAAAGAGCTCACTTCCATTAAAGAACAAACACCGTTGAGTAATAAAAAATGGGATTCTAGTATCAAAGGACTCACTCAAAAAAAGGTGGTTAAAGTGGTGAAAAATGATCTGGGTTTATTTATTGAAATGTTAAATTAATGTCAACACATTAAACTTCTGTCCCTAGATATTATCTATAGACAAAACAAAAAACATTTTATCATGAAACATTTTATTTTCTTTATTGCCATTGCTTTTGCTGGAAGCACGAGCTTAATGGCTCAACATCAAGAGCATCGAAAAAATCAAGAAAAGTTATCCCAAGAGCAACGTACGGAACTCCGAACAAAACAAATGCAATTAGCTCTCGATCTTTCTGAAAATCAAGCAAAACAAGTTGCTCAAATCTTAAAAAAATACCCTCGCCCTGCTAGATCCCAAAAAAAAGATGAGCTTTCTACAGACGAACGCTATGAGATGCATTTAAAAAATCTAGACCAACAAATTGCTCTTCAAAAAGAAATGAAAAACGTGCTAAATGAGCAGCAATACGAGAGTTGGAAAAAAATGCAACATCCCAAAAAAGGACGTATGGCTCATCAAGGCAGAGGTCCTAAATCTCCACAAAAACCGATGCACCCTGGAGGGGCGAAAAGGATGTCAAGTCCTCAACAAAAACAGTTTTAAAAGCGTTTTAGAATACTTTAAATTCTGTACGTCTATTTTCCTGATGCGAGGCTTCAGAACAGTCTGATCCATCATTACAGTTGTTCAAAAGTTTTGATTCACCGTAGCCTACAGCAATTAATCGTTCTGGAGAAATCCCCTTGGAGACAAGGTAATCCACTACAGATTTTGCTCTACGCTCAGACAAACGTAAATTGGATTCCTCACTGCCCCTTGAGTCAGTATGTGAACCGATTTCTACCGTTGTCGTTTGATCATTTAACATTAAGGATAAGATGTGTCTGTCGATAATTCTCTGAGACTCTGTGGTTAAAGCTGCACTTCCAAGTGCATAATGTATTGGAAGGATTATTCCGGATTCTGGGATGTCACATGGAACTTTTCTCCATGCGGTCATCCCTCCTTTTTTAACCAAAACTTTTCTCAAAACTTCGGTGTATTCTGCAGCTATGGTTTTTTCAGTAGTGGTCTCATCTTTAACCAAAACCTTACGGTCAATAGCTTTTTTTTCGGCAGGGATTTCTTCTTGCTTTGTGGTAGCAGGACTCACCTCAACTTGACGAGCTACGAGTTGGAATTTTCCAGCGATCATTTCAGATGAAGTATGACTTTTTTGAAGCACTTTCTTTACAGGCACATCTCTAGTGATGGCTTGATTTTCTATATAGTGAAAGATTCTACAATCGTCAGGATTATCGATTGAGGGACAGTCTGGATCTTTCTCTCCAGCAATCCAAACTCCTGTTTTGGGTCTGATTTCCACAGTCTCATAATCGTCTGAAAAACTTGTGGGTATTGTGGTCAATTTGTGATAGGGTTCTACAATCCATAGGGTGTCATAAACTGTTCTGTAAACGGCGGGCACATTTGTGTATATAATGGAAGCTGGCTTAGTAATAATTTCTTCTGTTTCCGTTTTGTATTGAGCTGGTAGGATCTCTAGAACGGTATATTCGGGTTTTGTCATAACTCGAATAACTTCCTCCTTAAATTCATCCGGAACAACGCATTTGGCATAACATACGTTATGATCTGGGTTTTCGGGTAGAGTTTCATAATACTCTTGAGCTAGTAAGGTAGATCTGCTGCATGCAAACACAAAGCATAGGTATAGATTTTTCATGAATAAAAGATTTGGTTATACTAAAAATACAAAAAAACCTTACCCAATACAGAACTCCAGACCCTAAAAAAATTATAGTTTTTTAATCACTAAGTGTAGTGCATTTATTGTTTGATCAATATCCGAAAAAGATAAGGCATCGTTTAGAAAATAACTTTCAAATGCACTGGGTGGGAGATAAATCCCCTGTTCCAGCATACCGTGAAAATACTTTTTAAATGTATCATTATTTCCAAAGGCTGCCGTTTCAAAATCTGTGACTGGGATTTCAGTAAAATGAACCGAAATCATAGACCCCAATCGGTTTATTTGATAGGGGATATTGGTGGTACTTAATACCGAATCTAATCCTTGATGTAAATAAGCTGTTTTTTCGGCTAAACGATTAAAAACTTCCTCCTCTTGATTTAAAGATTGGAGCATGGCCAATCCTGCAGCCATTGCTAAAGGGTTTCCACTTAATGTTCCAGCTTGATAGACTGGACCCTCAGGTGCTAAATAACTCATAATTCGATTATTTGCTGCAAAAGCACCTACGGGTAATCCTCCGCCAATTACTTTCCCAAAAGTTACAATGTCCGCTTTTATTCCAAGCAATTCTTGTGCACCACCTCGAGCAAGACGAAATCCAGTCATGACTTCATCAAAAATTAGCAAACTGCCGAATTGGTCACACAGGCTTCTCAACCCTTCTAAAAACCCCTCCGCAGGGGGAATACATCCCATATTCCCAGCAACGGGTTCTATGATGATTGCTGCAATTTCTTTGGGATATTCAGAAAACAATGCGCGAACTGCATCCAGGTTATTGAAAGGAGCCAACAAAGTATCTTGAGCCGTACCTTTTGTTACCCCGGGACTGTTAGGACTTCCAAAAGTAACGGCACCACTCCCTGCTTGAATTAAGAAAGCGTCCGAGTGTCCATGATAGCATCCAGCAAATTTGATTATTTTTTCCCTTTCCGTAACTCCCCTTGCTAAACGTACGGCACTCATACAAGCCTCTGTTCCAGAATTCACAAAACGGATTTTATCCATGTTCGGAACCATCTCTAAAGCCAAAGTGGCAATTTCGGTTTCCAAGGCGGTAGGCATTCCAAAAGAGGTTCCGTTTCCTGCTCGCTCCTTTATGGCTTGAATAACAGGTGGGTACGCATGTCCCAGAATCATCGGTCCCCAACTGGAAATATAATCGATGAGTTGATTCCCGTCTTCATCATAGAGATAGGCTCCTGATGCACGTTTTACAAAAAGGGGAGTTCCCCCCACGGATTTAAACGCTCTGACCGGGGAATTTACCCCCCCAGGAATAACTGCTTGGGCTTCTTGGAATAAAGTGCTACTTCTTTGATATTGCATTTTTATAGATTTAAAGGGATCGTCAAAGACTGCCCCAGATAAATAGTCTGATCTTGAATTTTGTTCAACTCCATAATGCGTTCCACGGTAACATTATACTTTTTAGAAACAGAATACAATGTATCCCCTTTTTTTACCGTATGAACTGTAGTTTTATTGGATTGACTAGAACTGCTTTTCACCAGATTAATTTCACGCATTTTTAGATCAAATTGAGTTAGATCAAAACGCTCAATCAAACTGATTAATTTATCAGGATAACTGGGATCGGTGGCATAGCCTGCTTTTTTCAAACCCTTTGCCCAAGCTTTATAATGGTCCGTCTTGATGTCGAATAAAAAAGCATATCGAGTTCGCTCTTTTAAAAAAAGCGAGTGATCCCGAAATGAATTTATAGGATCGTCATACACTCGAAAACATTCCCCTTTTTCATCATCATCATGATAAAGTCGTTTCCCATCCCATTCTTGATGGCATTTTATTCCGAAATGATTATTTCCTTCTACTGCTAGTCGACCATACCCCATCCCTGATTCAAGTATTCCTTGGGCTAACGTAATACTCGCTGGTATTCCAAAAGAACGCATTTCATTTTGTGCAATTGGGGCATATTTTTCGATATATAGAATGATTTTTTCTTGGTTAGTTAGTGCTTTTTCAAGACCGACAACCTCGTCTTTTGGAATCGCAATTTGGGGTTCAACTTTTTGCTGCTTGGCAGTAGGCGTCTGTCTTTCAACGATAACTTTGCGAGAGCTACCACAGGAAGTAAGCCCCATACAGAGGATCAATAGGGTAAGTCTTCCCCATAATTTAACGGGAGGAATCCTTTTTTTTGAAGTAGAACATTCATGGGCTTTACCCCTTGAAGTCCACCCGTATGAATTACTAAAACATTCTTTCCCCATAACCACTTTTGCTTTTTTATCAGATCAAAAATACCAAAAAGCATTTTCCCAGTATAGATTGGATCTAAAGGAATCTGATATTGTTGATAAAAATCGTTCATAAACTGAATTAACAACGGGTTTACTTTAGCATAACCCCCTAAAGTATACTCCGAATTTAGTATCCAATTGGTCTTGGTAGTATATTCAGAAATGGTGGCCTCTACCGAACTATTGTTGAGTGCATTAAACCCTATAATGTGCTGATGTGGTCCTGAACTTTGAATGATTCCCGCTACTGTTCCCCCCGTTCCTACACAGGTACAAACGACATCAAATTCCCTATCACTTTCCGTTAAAATTTCTTCGCAACCTTTAACGGCAAGTGCATTGGTACCCCCTTCAGGCAATAGCTGTAGTGTTTTCTTTTCCTTTAAGAGCATTTGTATTGGTAAAGCTTTTTCTTTTTCTCTGTATTCATTTCGTGATACAAAAACCAATTGCATCCCTTGTTTTACACAAAATTCAAGTGTGGAACTTTCCTCAATTTTGTTTTGCCACTCCTCCCCTCTCACAACTCCAATGGTCGGAATAGAGTATGCATTTCCTGCTTGAGCCATAGCCGCTAAATGATTGGAAAATGCCCCACCAAAACTCAAAACCTCTGCATTTTTCATTTCACTGTAAGCCTCGAAATTGTACTTTAACTTCCGAAACTTATTTCCTGAAACTACTGGATGAATTAAATCCTCACGTTTTATAGTAATCCGATACCCCTCGATAGAGCCTACTAACTGATTTGTGCTATTTTTGAAGGAATTAAAAAGAGACATGGACAAAAATACATTAAAATGAGTGAGGGTTTACCCCCTTTGGAAGAAGGAGATTACTATCTTACCGAACAAGGATATAAAGTTTTTACCGAACAGTATCATTTAAAAAGAGGATATTGTTGTCAAAGTAACTGTAGGCACTGTCCCTTTAACTATAATCCAAAAAGGAGCTGATTAATTCGGCATACTTTTTGACATATAAATAGAATCTTTAAATAAAAAAATCGTCATGAAATATCTAGCATTTTTAGCATTTATACTGTTTTTTGTTTCCTGTGCCTCCATTCACGTATACTCTGATTTTGACAGTGAGGTCGATTTTTCAAAATACAAGACTTTCGCGTATTTCAAACCGCAGATAGACAAAGTTGATATCTCCGACTTGGATAAACGCAGGATATTAAAAGCAATTGATGCTGAACTGACCAGTAAAGGGCTTTCAAAATCGGAAACCCCCGATCTATTGATTGGATTTTCAACTGAGGCCAAAGAAAAAATTTACATAAACAACATGAACTCCTTTGGCTGGGGATGGGGTTGGGGTTGGGGATTCAACCCATGGTTCTGGGGTCCAAGAAACAGTGTCAGTACACAAACCGAAGGAACGTTGTATATCAATGTAATTGATGGGGTCAGTAAACAATTAATTTGGCAAGGAAAAGGACGAGGTGGGATTCAAGAAAATATGAAAAATAGAGACGAGAGAATCGCTCTATTTGTTCAAGAAATCATCAGTAATTATCCTCCTAGAGCAAACGGTCTTTAAAAACAGACCGCCTTTGCAGCTTGTATAGCTGCATGAATTCCTTCAGGATTTTTACCTCCTGCAGTAGCAAAAAACGCTTGTCCACCACCACCCCCTTGGATGTGTTTCCCTAAATTTCTTACTATCACTCCGGCATCTTTTTGCTGGTACTGTACAAGGGATTTGGAAATATAGCAACTCAACAAAGCCTTGTCATTTTTTTTCGATCCCAAAACAATGATGGCATTATCGTAATCCGTTCCCAATTCAAAGGACAAGTCTTTCATACCTTGCGCATCTAAATCGACTTCACTAGCCACAAAAGAAATTCCGTCTATGGAAGTAATTTTCGATTTCAATTCATCTCTCAGCAGGGTCGCTTTTAATTTGGAAAGGGTACTTATCTCCTTTTTTAAATTGTTGTTTTCCGTTTGTAGGGATTCAATCGCCTTTAATGGATCTTGACTTTGTTTGAGCAAATGATTTACTTTAATCAAAAGATCATTTTGTTGTTCAAAATAGGTTTTTACAGCCTCTCCTGTTATTGCCTCAATACGTCGAATACCCGCTGCCACAGCTCCTTCGGATAGGATTTTGAAATGCCATATTTCAGAAGTATTCTGTACGTGAGTTCCACCACAAAGTTCAATGGATTGCCCGAATTGAATTGTCCGAACCGTATCCCCATATTTTTCTCCAAAAAGAGCCATGGCTCCACTTTGAATTGCTTTTTCATAGGGTGTATTTCGATCTTCTACTAATGGAATTTGTTCTTGTATTCTGGCATTAACAAAACGCTCTACGGCAGCCAGTTCGTCCGAATTAACTTTTGCAAAATGTGAAAAATCAAAACGAAACATCCCGGAATGTACCATTGATCCCTTTTGCTCTACATGCGACCCCAAAACAGTACGCAATGCTTGATGCATCAGATGCGTTGCTGTATGGTTACAAGACGAACGTTTTCGTTGTTTCGCATCAACTACAGCAGTAAACGTATCCTCTAATTTATCTGGAATCGATGTGGTTTGATGTAAAATCAAATTATTTTCTTTTCTGGTATTGAGAATATAAGTAATGTCGCCATTGGAAGACTCTAAATACCCTTTATCACCAACCTGTCCTCCACCTTCTGGATAAAATGGGGTAAGATTAAAAACCAATTGAAAAAAGTCCCCTTCTTTGGCACTGGTCATCTTTCTATACCGTGTAATTTTTACTTGGGTGGTAAGGTGATCGTATCCTATAAATTCTTCCACATCGTCCTCTTGTAAAACAACCCAATCCCCTGCTTTGGATGCGGCGGCAGCACGTGATCGAGATTTTTGAGCAGCCATTGCGGTTTGAAATCCTTGCTCGTCTATGCTATAGCCTCTTTCACTGGCTATCAAAGCCGATAAATCAAAAGGGAAGCCAAAGGTGTCGTACAATTCGAAGGCCTTAGTTCCCTCAACGGTCTTGTCTTTGGAGGAGTTTAAAATGGTCTCTAAAAGTACAAGTCCTTGATCTAAAGTTTTCAAAAAAGAAATTTCTTCTTCACGAATTACATTATAGGCCAACTGCTGTTCTTTGATCAGTTCTGGAAAGGCAGTTCCCATTTGTTGACTTAAAGTCTCAACTAATTTGTGGATAAACGCTTCTTTTTGATTTAAAAACGTAAACCCATAACGGATGGCTCTTCTCAAAATTCTACGAATCACATAACCCGCACCGTTGTTGCTGGGTAATTGTCCGTCTGCAATAGCGAAATAGACTGTTCTCAAGTGATCTGCAATGACTCGTATGGCCCGATCTGTATTTTCGGAAGTTCCATAAGAAATTGCAGTAAGTGTTTCTATCTCTCGGATAATAGGAGTGAATACATCCGTATCATAATTTGAATTTTTATTTTGAAGTACCATACAGAGGCGTTCAAAACCCATTCCAGTATCAATATGTTTTTGAGGTAATTTTTCTAAACTCCCGTCTGCTTTCCGATTGTATTCAATGAAGACGAGGTTCCATACCTCAACCACATGCGGGTGGTCTTTGTTGACTAATTCGGCACCAGGGACTAGATTTTTCTCCTCCTCTGTACGGATATCGACATGAATTTCAGAACAAGGTCCGCAAGGTCCTTGATCTCCCATCTCCCAAAAATTATCTTTTTTACTCCCCAACAATATTCTATCTTCTGGTAATATGGATTTCCAATAAGCATAGGCTTCATTGTCTTTTTCAATATCCTCATCTGCAGCACCTTCAAAAATTGTTACATACAATTTTGATGGATCTATTTTGTACACCTCCGTTAGTAATTCCCAAGCCCATTCGATAGCCTCTTTTTTAAAATAGTCACCAAAACTCCAATTGCCTAACATTTCGAAAAAAGTATGGTGATAGGTGTCTATACCCACCTCCTCTAAATCGTTGTGTTTTCCTGAAACTCGTAAACACTTTTGAGTATCTGCAATTCTTTTGGAACTTGGTTTGGCATTTCCTAAAAAATATTCCTTAAAGGGATTCATCCCCGCGTTTGTAAACATCAGTGTGGGATCATTTTTGATCACCATAGGTGCTGAAGGAACTATTTTATGGGTTTTTGACGCAAAAAAATCTAAAAATTGCTGCCTTACTTCAGTGGATTTCATACCTGTGTATGCTATAATGTTAAAGTTGCATATCTTTGCAACGGATTAAATTTGGTTTATCTAGCTCAAATTCTATAACTTTGAGGGTCAAATCAATTTGATACTGCAAAAGAAAAGAAAATTTATAAAACTTTATGAGTAAAGTTAAATACTATTACGATCCTGAAACGCTTTCTTATAGGCCTATTGCGATTACTAATAAAAAACGTATTTCCAATTTCTTTTTGTTTTTCCTTACCTCCTTTCTATTTGGGCTCTCTACGCTCTTAATTTTATTAAATACCGATTGGATCAATACCCCTGCTGAAATATCACAAAAAAGGGCATTGGAAAATTATGAGTTGCAATTTGACATTCTCAATAAAAAATTAACACAAATAGAGGCCGTTGTTTCTCACCTTGAAGATCGAGATAACAATTTATACCGTGTCTATTTTGAAGCCAGTTCGATTCCAGAAGAACAACGAAAAGCAGGTTTTGGAGGTGTAAACCGTTATAAAGATCTTGAAGGTTATGATAATTCTGAATTGATTATCAATACAGCAAAACGCTTGGACATCTTATCCAAACAAACCGTTGTCCAGTCGCGCTCTTTAGATGAAATTGAGCGATTAGCAGCAAACAAAGCAGAACTAATCGAAGCCATCCCTTCCATTCAACCCATAAAAAACGAAGACCTCACTCGTATGGCATCAGGTTATGGTTATCGAATTGACCCTTTTACAAAGAAAAGACGTTTTCATTACGGCATGGATTTCAGTGCAAAAAAAGGCACCCCAATCTACGCTACAGGAAATGGTATAGTGCAAAGAGCTGATAACCGTTCGTCAGGATACGGTCGTCACATTCGTATCGATCACGGTTTTGGATACATCAGTCTGTATGGACATTTAGAAAAATACAATGTGCGAAGAGGGCAGAAGGTAAAACGAGGTGACATCATCGGATTTGTAGGAAACACTGGTCGCTCGGTAGGACCTCATGTTCATTACGAAATCTTTAAAGACAATAAAAAAATTAACCCCCTTAATTTTTATTACGGCAACCTGTCTCAAAAAGAGTTTGATGCACTCTTGACACAGTCTAAACTGGAAAATCAATCCATGGATTAACATGCATATAGACCTCCCAGAAAAGCTCTATTATTCTATTGGCGAGGTAGCTAAGGCTTTTAATGTTCAACCCTCATTATTGCGGTTTTGGGAAAAAGAATTTAAAGAAATTCAACCCAAGAAAAAAGAAACAGGAACACGAAAGTACACCCCCGAAAACATCCTCACCATTCAATTCATTTACCACCTTGTCAAAGAAAAAGGAATGACTCTTCAGGGAGCCAAAAAACAATTGGAATTGAAATCGAATACCGCCTCAAAACAAGTACTCCTCGCTAAATTAGAAGGGGTAAAAGCTTCCCTCGAAGAACTTAAAGGAAGAGTATAACTCTATTTCTTTCTAAAAAATATTTGAATTGGAATGCCATTAAAATCATACATGGTTCTGAGTTTATTCTCCAGAAATCTTCTGTAAGGATCTTTAACGTATTGTGGCAGATTACAGAAAAAAGCAAACTGCGGATAGGCAGTGGGCAATTGGGTACAAAACTTGATTTTTACATATTTCCCCTTATACGCCGGCGGAGGATACTTCTCAATAATTGGAAGCATTTGATTATTAAATTCCTTGGTTGGAATTCGTCTGGATCTATTTTTATAAACTTCAACAGCAGTTTCTACAGCTTTATAAATTCGTTGTTTGGTAAGGGAAGAAATAAATAAAATGGGGACATCAGTAAAAGGAGCAATCTCCTCACGGATTTGAGCTTCAAATGCTTTTGCAGCATTCGTGTCTTTTTCCACTAAATCCCATTTGTTTACTAAAATCACAATGCCTTTGTGATTACGATGAGCCAACCAAAAAATATTTTGAACTTGACCGTCAAAGCCTCGTGTGCCATCCAAAATGAGGAGGCATACGTCGGAATTTTCTATTGCACGAACGGATCGCATGACAGAATAAAACTCAATGTCTTCTTTTACCTTAGCTTTTCTTCGAATCCCAGCAGTATCAACCAATTTAAAATCAAATCCAAAACGATTGTATTGGGTATCAATGCTGTCTCGAGTAGTTCCAGCAATGTCTGTAACGATATAGCGTTCTTCCCCGATTAATGCATTGATAAATGAAGATTTCCCTGCATTGGGTCTTCCTACGACTGCAAAACGCGGTAAAGAATCTGTATCGGTTTCCTCAACTTCAGGGAGGTGTTTTACGAGTTCGTCTAAAAGCTCTCCTCCTCCACTTCCATTAATGCTGGATATTGGAAATTGATGATCAAACCCTAAAGCGTAAAATTCCAAGGCGTATTCTTGATGGGTGGAACTGTCCACCTTATTGATCGCTAAAAAGATCGGTTTTTGTGATCTTCGAAGGAGTTTTGCCATGGTTTCATCCATACCCGTAACCCCATCCGATCCGTCAACCATAAAAATAATCACGTCGGCTTCATCAATAGCTAAATTGACTTGCTTGTCAATTTCCTTTTGAAAAATATCTTCGCTTCGTTCTACATAGCCTCCGGTGTCAATTAATGTAAAAGTCTTTCCGTTCCAGTCAGACTTTCCGTAATGTCGATCTCGGGTCACACCACTTACCGCATCCACTATAGCCTCACGCTTTTGGATCATCCGATTGAAAAAAGTTGATTTTCCTACGTTAGGTCTTCCAACTATAGCTACGATACTGCTCATATACTCGATTTGTTTGCAAAAGTACTTTATTATAAGGAAGCGTTTGATTCAAATCTTTAAAGTTTTTACTAATTAAAGGTTGAAACGGTTAAATGGATCAAAAAAAATGAGTTGAGAAGTTGTTGCACAGCTATGGATAAAGTTGTAAATTCGCATTTCAAATCGCGAGGTAGAGCAGTGGTAGCTCGTCGGGCTCATAACCCGAAGGTCGCAGGTTCGAGTCCTGCCCTCGCTACTAAAGAAAGCACCATTAGGTGCTTTTTTTATGCCCTATTGATGTCATGAAAGAGTTTGTTGTCTATATTCTTTGGAGTGCTACGCATCAAAAAATATATATCGGGTTCACCTCAAATCTTATCACTCGATTTTATTCACATAACCAACTTGCTTCAAAGGGGTTTACCAAAAAACATAGACCTTGGTCTGTAATTTGGGTAGAATTTAAATTATATAATCCGTTGGTTTCTTGTGCTCTTGTGAATCCATTAAAATAGATCATTAACTCAAACTGTGATTTTTTACCCAAACTTCAAATCAGTAGCTGACTGTCTTCTTGTCTGAGAAATAAAGAAAAAATAGAATAATTGGGTAGTTGCTTTTGTTCACTAGAAAATATGTAGCTATATTTAAGTCACTATAACTATAAACCAATTAAAATGAAGAAAATATTTTTTAGTCTCTCGATGCTTTTTATGATTTCTGTGTCTGTAGCACAAGAAAATTTAGCAGTAAACTCATTTCGAAATATTCCTGCAAGCGAAATGAATACCTTTATGCAAAACGAAGCTTTTTATTGGAGTAAGGTTGCGGCTATTCTCAAAGAAAAAGGACAAATTACAGCTTGGGCAATTCATGTAAAAGTAGCTGGGCGAATGTCAACGGAGCCCAACGTTCAGGCAAGAGTTGGTGTTGGCTCATGGGAAAATTATGAAAATCTAGGAGCCAATTACGCTGCTGCAGAAACCCTTGTTAAAAGTCAAATGGATCCTGAAAAAAGAGTTTTACTAGAAGAATCTTTAAAGCAAGAAAAATTTGAAATGGGAGTCTTTCTTACCAATACCCTAGACCTGATTTGGAATGATGATGCCCCAAAGTTTAATTATACTGTTTTGAACTATTCCAATGCGGCAAATCCTGCTGTATATCTTCAGGAAGAATCAAGAATAATGAAGCCTTTTTTTCAAAAATTAATGCGTCAAGGGAAAACCAAATTAAGTGGTTGGGGTTCTGCACAAGTTTTAGCTCCCGTAGGCTATGATTATCCCTTTAATGTTTTCACTGTAGATTTTTATGAAAAAATTAGTGACGTATTTAATCCCTTCGGTTCTAATACAGTGTCCTGGCCAGACGAAATGGCTTCTTTAGGAGAACTCAAAACACCGGGCTTCTGGAAAAGAGCTGTTTGGAAAAGAGTGATGTATCTGAATAATGACAACAAATTGGTATCGGATTGGTAAGATTAGTGCGATCCATTTAATGTTTTTTTTGAGGCTTATCGATCCCAAACCGAGTCGCATTAATTATCCCTACCTTTGGGAAAATTAAATGCTTGAAAACACAGCAGCATAGATCCGGTTTTATCAGTATTATTGGAAATCCCAATGTTGGGAAATCCACATTGATGAACGCTTTAGTGGGTAAAGAGTTATCGATCATTACTCACAAAGCACAAACCACGCGTCATCGCATTTTGGGTATTGTCAACGGTCCTGATTTTCAGATGGTCTTATCAGATACTCCAGGGGTAATCAAACCCGCATATGAAATGCAGACATCAATGATGAATTTTGTTAAAGAAGCACTCGTCGATGCGGATGTATTACTCTACATGGTCACTGCCGAAGAAAAAGAGTTAAAAGAGGAGCGTTTTTTTGAAAAAATAAAGAAAAGTAAAGCTCCTCTTTTTGTATTAATCAATAAAATTGACCAAATCAGTCAAGAAGCACTGGAGGAGTCGGTGGCTTATTGGCAAGAACTTTTTCCTAAAGCTCGAGTATTCCCCATTTCTGCACTTACAGGATTTTATATCCCTGAATTATTGGAGATTTTGATTGCTGAACTCCCCGAATCTCCAGCTTATTTTCCAAAAGATCAACTGACAGATAAGCCTGAACGCTTTTTTGTAAACGAATCCATCCGCGAACAAATACTTTCAAATTATTCCAAAGAAATTCCTTACGCCGTAGAAGTCGTGACAGAAGAATTTCATGAAGACCCAAAAATCATCAAAATCCGAGCTGTGATTATGGTGGAAAGAGAAACTCAAAAAGGAATTGTGATTGGCCACAAAGGCAGTGCCTTAAAACGCGTAGGTATAGGTGCTCGAAAATCATTACAAGATTTTTTTGGAAAAAAAATCCATCTAGAACTCTATGTCAAGGTTTCCAAAAATTGGCGTTCCAGTGCACAGCAATTAAAACGATTCGGTTACAACAATTAAGTCGTATTTTTTAAAATATTTTTATCTTTAAACAAACCAACAAAATGTTTAAAAAAGTCTTTGCCATTGGATTGTTATTCTTTGCCACAGTTTCTTGTCAAAAAGAAATAGACACTCCGCCGAATATTGTTTTTATTATGTCAGACGATCATGCTTATCAAGCGATCAGTGCGTATGGTCATGGACTAAACAACACCCCTAACATAGATCGAATAGCTCAGGAAGGGGCACTCTTTCAAAAAGGCTTTGTGACAAATTCAATTTGTGCGCCAAGTCGCGCGGTTATGCTTACTGGAAAACACAGCTTTGTAAATGGAAAAGTAGATAACATTCAAGATTTCAATTGGGATCAAGATAATTTTGCAAAACACCTTCAAAAAGGAGGCTACCAAACAGCCCTAATCGGGAAAATTCACTTAAGAGGACTTCCTCAGGGTTTTGACTATTCTGCTGTTCTCCCAGGTCAAGGTCATTATTATAATCCCGATTTTATCATTGATGGAGTTAAAGAACAAATCGAAGGCTATGTAACTACAATAACTACCCATTTGGCTTTGGATTGGCTTAAAAACAAACGCGATAAAAAACAGCCTTTTCTCCTACTCTACCATCAAAAAGCTCCCCATAGAAACTGGAAACCAGAAGAAAAGTATCTTACACTTTTTGACGATAAAACCTTTGACCCACCTGCAAATTTTTTTGATGATTATTCCAATCGAGGAACTGCTGCAAAAACACAAGAAATGCTGATTGCAGCAACTGAACAACAAATCGCTGAAGCGCATGGGGATGGTGGCCATGGGCGTTGGGGTCACGATTTCAAAATGCTCACCGATCCCTACGGTAAGGATACTGGTTTTGAAAATGAACTCAAACGATTTACTCCCGAACAAAGAGCGGCTTGGCTTGCTGCCTATACCCCAAAAAATGAGGCCATGAAGGCACAAAACCTTGAGGGCAAAGAATTAGCACTCTGGAAATTTAACCGGTATTTAAAAGATTATTTAAGAACGATTCAATCCGTGGACGACGGTGTAGGGGAAGTATTGGACTATTTAGATCAAGAAGGACTGACCGAAAATACTATTGTGGTTTATACCTCGGACCAAGGTTTTTATTTAGGAGAGCACGGTTGGTTTGATAAGCGTTTTATGTATGAAGAATCCCTTAGAACACCCCTATTAATGAGATATCCAAAGGAAATTCCCGCTGGCTCAGTAGTGAATCATTTGGTGCAAAATTTAGATTTTGCTCCAACCTTTTTAGATTATGCTGGTCTTCCCCAACCAGAGGACTTGCAAGGGGCTTCGTTTAGAAATGTAGTAAATCAAAAAGGGGGAGAATGGAGAGATGCAATCTATTACACCTATTACGAATATCCCTCTGTTCACATGGTAAAACGTCATTACGGCGTTCGAACCGATCGGTATAAACTCATACATTTCTACTATGACATCGATGAATGGGAAATGTATGATCTTGAAAAAGATCCGTCAGAAATGAACAACATCTACAACGATCCATCTTATGAAACTGTACAAAAAGAATTACATGAGAGATTAATTGATTTGAGAGAACACTACGGTGATTCGGATACATTAGATCAAATGCATATTGAACGCTATCTATCTTCCCTAAACCCCTAAAGCACTACTTCATTTTTTAACAAACGACCATAGAAACACTAGATCTTCATTTGATTCGCCATAAAGAAGCGATGGAAAAGGTTCGAGATACCCTTGCAAATGCAAAAAACAAAGGTTCCTTTTCACTCACCATCATTACAGGAAATTCCTCTGTTTTACAACAACGTATTTTTAATGAAATTTTAGAAGATTCTTCTTTTACGTATTATATCCCGAGTTGGAATCTCGGTCAAATTATTGTAGAATATATGAAACTCTAAAATCACAAAATAGAATCGTTTTGTATAGACTTTATTT
>JAFMCA010000058.1 GCA_017858055.1 Flavobacteriaceae bacterium | reverse complement strand
ACTTGCCCACCAAGCGCCAAATAATGTGCCCGAAGCCATCAATATTCCATATTCCCAATGTACCGCTCCATGATAAGCAAAGAGTGCCAAGGCTATTGAAGAATAGATCATAACCACCATCACTTTTGTCGCATTCGTTTTAACCAAACTCAAGCGATTGATCCGGTTTAAAAAAAGCATAATCACTATCCCGATACCTGCGTTGATAAACCCCCCATAAATTCCTATTAGAAAAAAACCTAGTATTCCGATTATCAAATATTTGCCTGTTAGCCGCTCTGGCATATCTAGTGAAAGTGCTTTCCTGCGAATAAGGATGAGGATCCCTACAATTAGCATGATGATCGCAAGAACCCTATTAAATATAGCTCCGTCCATATGAACTGCTATCTGTGCTCCAAGTAGCGCTCCAATACTTGCACTTATTCCTAAATACAGGGGAAACGGAAATAATTTCACTCCCTTGCTTCGATAACCTAACACACCACCTAGCGATTGAATGACAATCGCTATTCTGTTTGTACCGTTAGCAATCGCTGGAGGTAAGCCTAAAAAAATCAAAACTGGAAGAGTAAACAGAGAGCCCCCACCTGCCAGAGTGTTAATCACCCCTGCAAAAAAACCGACGACCACCAATAAAATACCTTCAAAAATTGAATCCATAGCTCGATGATAAAAATACAAAACTTGTATCCCATATGTCCAACTGAAAATTTAAAATATGAACTTTAGGGAAGACTACTTCAAATGATGAAAAAAGTCGAATACTCTGAAATTCTGTATATAAGTTCCCTATTCTATATTTTTTTGTTCTGTTAAAGGGTGTATGACCTTAAAATATTCTATTTTAGAAATGTTAAAAATCAAACCAGAATCCTTATGAACCTGAAGAGGAGGTTCTCTTATCTACTTATCGTAGGAGTTGTACTGTTTTGGACTGGTTGCCAAAAAACAGTTGTCAAGCCCAATATCCTATTCATTTTTGCTGATGACCAACGTGCAGACGCCCTTGGAATAGCCTCCAATCCCTTTATCCGAACACCCCATATAGATGCCCTAGCTTCGGAAGGAATTCATTTTGAAAATTGTTATGTGATGGGGGGACATCACGGAGCTATTTGTGCTCCTAGTCGAGCCATGCTTCTCAGTGGCAAAAGCTTATTTCATGTTTACGATCGGCTCGATGGGGTGCTTACTTTACCCGATTATTTAACCCGCTTTGGATATGAAACTTTTGGAACAGGCAAATGGCACAATGGAGCCTCTAGTTTTCAAGCTACCTTTCAACGAGGTGCGCAAATCATGTTGGGCGGTATGAGCGATCATTTTAACGTACCCGTTCGGCAAATGGATGAGAATAGAATCCTTGGAGAAGCCGAAGAAAAAAGTTTTTCTACCGATCTTTTTGCAGATGCAGCACTCGAATTTATTGAGGATTACAGTAAAGGTTCTAAACAAAACCCTTTCTTTTGTTATATCGCATTTACTGCACCACACGACCCAAGATCCCCTGCCTCTCCATATAAAAATGCCTATGGAGATGATGAAATTCCACTCCCCAAAAATTTTAAACCCCTACACCCATTCCAATTCGATGATTTCAATGTTCGCGACGAAACCTTGGCTCCATGGCCTAGAACTCCTGAACTAATTCAATCTTCACTGGCTGAATACTATGCCCTCATTCAACACATCGATGACCGTGTAGGTGAGTTGATCGCTCGTTTAAAACAACACGATTTGTTTGAGAATACATTAATTATCTATGCTGCAGATAATGGATTAGCCATTGGAAGTCATGGCCTTTTGGGAAAACAAAATCTATACGAGCACAGTATGAAAGTCCCTTTGATTATAAGTGGTCCTGGAATCCCCAAAGGGGAAACTACTAAAGCTTTGGTCTATTTATACGACCTCTTCCCTACCCTTACGCACTATTTGAATGTGCCAACGCCCGGGGGAATCGATGGTCAATCTTTAATGAAAGTAATCAACAAGGAAGAAAATGAAGTGCGATCAAGTCTCTATACAGCCTATCGAAATACAATTCGAGCTGTTCGCGATGAAGAATGGAAGTTGATTCGCTACCCACAAATTGATCATACGCAGCTCTATAATCTTAAGAATGATCCCAATGAAATTCATAATTTGGCAACTGATCCCGTTCATCAATCTAAAGTAAACGATATGATGAAATTACTTAAATTCCATCACCAAGCTACAGACGATACGCTGAATCTTACCCCTTCAACCCTTGTTTCAAAAGATTATGATTACAAGACACTAAAACAAACTCCAGACAAATGGCAACCTGCATCTATTTTAGACAAATATTTTCCTGAACAAACAAATTGATACACCATGTTTATTCCATTTCACAAACCCTTATATGTTTCCTCAATCTCCCTAGTTGTTCTCCTTTTTATTCGTTGTCAACAACCCCTTCCAATTGTCCAGCCCGAACTTGGGACGAAGGAAGTTGAAATCATTCAGCATGACAATTTCAAGTTTAAAGATCTCAATCGAAACAGTCAACTGGATCACTATGAGGATTGGCGACTTTCTGCTGAAGATCGAGCTGAAGACTTGCTGTCACAAATGAATCTAGAACAGAAAATTGGTTTTATGCTGATCAGCACCATCCGGATGGAAAATGAATCTGGTTTTGGACAAAGCAGCGCAGAAAAATTACCTAATGGTGACGGATTAAGTGAAGTGGATGTAACTTCTTCAATTAATTTTTTTACCCGCGTTCCGTTGGATGACCCCTTTATGTCTTCAGCTGGAACAACCAAAGCAGTCAGTGAATTTCATGGACGGCATTTTATTTTAAGAGCGAACCCCGGGGTGGCAACTATGGCCTCTTGGCAAAATAATTTACAGGAACTCTGTGAGCAACAGCCTCTTGGAATTCCCGCTATAGTGGCTTCCAACCCAAGAAATCATGTGGTTTCAGACGCATCCGTAGGACTGAGTTTAGGAAAAACGGCTTTTTCCCAATGGCCCGGTGAGTTGGGGCTTTCAGCCTCTCGAGACGCAAAATTAATCGAACAATTTGCAGACATCGCCCGACAAGAATGGCGAGCAGTTGGACTCCGCAAAGGCTATATGTATATGGCCGACTTGAGTACTGAACCCCGTTGGCAACGAATAGAAGGGACATTTGGAGAAGATCCTTATTGGGTGGCAGAGGCCATGACAGCCTTAGTAAAAGGATTTCAAGGAGACCAGTTGGGTACAGAGTCGGTGGCACTCACCACCAAACACTTCCCAGGGGGTGGAGCTACAGAAAACGGTCAGGATCCTCATTTTAGTTGGGGAAGAAAAGAAATATTTGAAGGTGGTGCTTTTGAAAAACACTTAATCCCTTTTAAGGCTGCCATTAAAGCAGGAACGTCAGCCATCATGCCCTACTATTCTTTTCCAGTCCACACCCCCTATGACACGCTGGGGTATGCTTTTAATAAACCCGTTTTGACCGATCTTCTTCGAAACGAGCTTGGTTTCCAAGGTATTATTAATTCGGATACCGGTCCCATTCGTATGATGCCTTGGGGTGTTGAGAATCTGACTGTTCAAGAACGCTATACGTTGGCTTTAAAAGCTGGAATCAATTTGTTTTCTGGATCAGCGGACCCAGCACAATTACTAGCTACCCTTAAAGAAAATCCTGATTTAATGCCCTTCGTTGATGATTCGGTAAAGCGTTTGTTACTAGAAAAGTTTCAATTGGGCTTATTTGAAAATCCATATGTAGATATTGAAATCGCCGAACAAACCGTCGGAAAAGAAGCCTTTCTGATGGCAGCCAAGGAAGCCCATCGGAAGTCAATTGTCCTTTTACGTAACGAAAACCATCAAAGTAAAAACCTACTCCCCCTTTCAAAAGAAACGAAAGTTTACCTAGAAGTAAATGAAAAACCGATCACGGACTCATCGACCTTAAACCAACTCAACTTGGTAAATTCCCCTGAGGAAGCCGATGTTTTATTGTTTTGGGTAATCCCCAAAAGTAAATCGCTCTTTGAATCCAATGGACAACCAATCTCCTTACTCCTGTCTGATAATAATGTGGATACAAAACATATTCAAGAATGGAGCAACAAGAAACCGACGCTACTTGCAATTAACTTCACCAAGCCTTGGGTTATAGATGAGGTCTTTAACACAAACAGTACAAACATCAAAGGGGTATTAGCAACTTTTGGGACTACACTAGAAGCACTTCTTGATATAATTTCAGGACAAGCCAACCCACAAGGAAAAATGCCTTTTAGTACGCCAAGATCTGTACAAGCAGTTCTTGAACAAAAGGCAGATCTTCCCGGTTTTGAAGAACCTCAGGAACAGTATGCCTTATTTAACTATGATGAAGGCTTAAACTATTAATATGCTATACTAGGTCTCTTTTTAAAAAAAATATTTCCTTAGAAGAGCCTAAAGAGAAAGAACAAAATATTTCCTAATCTAAAAAAGGAATGTATATTTGCAACCGCTAAGGAGAAATGGCAGAGTGGTCGAATGCGGCAGTCTTGAAAACTGTTGAGGGTCACACCTCCGGGGGTTCGAATCCCTCTTTCTCCGCTCTAACAATCCCTATTACATTTAAATTCAATGTTTTAGGGATTTTTTGTTTTTTTATTGTACGGTATTTGTACGGTAATTCTATTTTAAAAGCTA
>JAFMCA010000029.1 GCA_017858055.1 Flavobacteriaceae bacterium | reverse complement strand
ATCTCTATATGCCTAGTGGTAAAAAACGTAAAAGACACAAGGTGGCGACGCACAAGCGTAAGAAACGTAGAAGAGCGAATCGTCACAAGAAAAAATAGTGTAGGTTAATGCACTTAAAACATTTACCAAAAGTTCATTGAAAAGGCAGTTCTTGAAAAATTTGACTACTGCCACAGGAAAATCCTGAAAATATTGTTTAATCCGTTACTGTGAGTTCGCTCATAGTCACACAAAATAATTCAGAGTGAATAAAGAATTAATTATACGTTCGCATTCCTCTGCTGTTGATTTTGCACTGCTCAAGGATGGAAAATTAATTGAGCTAAATAAAGAAGTAGAAGATAATAACTTTTCTGTAGGCGACATTTTTGTCGGTAAAGTAAGAAAAGCAATGCCTGGGTTAAATGCCGCATTTGTAGATGTCGGACATGAAAAAGATGGTTTTTTACACTATCATGACCTCGGCCCAAAATTTCCTTCGCTAGTAAAGTATATTAAACAGATAAGCACAGGTAAAAACAAAGATTATCTTTTAAAACAATTTCGATTTGAAAATGATATTGAAAAAGACGGCAATGTAGGAGATGTAATTTCTCCAAAACAAACCGTTTTAGTTCAAGTTGTTAAAGAACCCATTTCTACCAAAGGTCCTCGATTGAGCTCAGAAATTTCTCTTGCTGGACGTTATATGGTATTGATGCCGTTCTCTGATCGCGTTTCGATTTCTCAAAAAATTGAGGATCGCGCAGAAAAAAATAGACTCAAAAAACTGGTTCAAAGTATTCGACCCAAAGGTTTTGGTCTAATTATCCGAACTGTTGCAGAAGGACAAAAAGTAGCCTCACTGGATGCAGATATTCAACAACTGCTGACTCGCTGGAAAAATTTATCTGGCAAACTCAAGCAAATTGATAAATATCCAACCAAAGTGTTAAGTGAAATTAACCGTTCTTCGAGTATATTGCGCGATATTTTTGACGATCATTTCACGGGTATTCATGTAGATGATGCCGCGATGGAAAGTGAAATCAAAGACTATATTGAAACCATTGCTCCTGATAAAACAGGAATCGTAAAATTGTATGAAAATCATCTTCCAATTTTTGAAAAATTCGGTATCGAAAGGCAAATAAAATCTGCATTTGGAACAACAGTTTCCATGCAAAAAGGAGCTTATTTGGTTATAGAACACACGGAAGCGTTACACGTTATTGATGTCAATAGCGGGAATCGATCCAACCGTTCGAAAAGTCAAGAAGATACTGCCATGGAAGTAAACATGATTGCTGCTACTGAAATAGCACGTCAGTTGCGATTAAGAGACATGGGTGGGATTATCGTAGTAGATTTCATTGATTTAAATTCAAATTCAAATCGGAAAAAACTATTTGAACACCTTTGCCAAGAAATGAGTACCGACAGAACGAAACACAAGATTCTGCCACCCAGTAGGTTTGGTCTCATTCAGATAACACGGCAGCGTGTTCGCCCTGAAATGAATATCAAAACCCAAGAGCCCAACCCCAATGTCAATGGGGAAGTGGAAGCTCCAATAGTATTAATTGACAAAATCAACACAGAGCTTAGTAACATTACTAAGAACCCGCGTATCCAAAAGGAAAAACTATTTTTACATGTTCATCCCTTTGTAGCCGCTTACCTTCTAAACGGGACTCCATCCCAACGTTTAAAATGGTATTTTGAATATAAAAAGTGGATTCGAATTGTTCCACGCCATGCTTATCAATATTTGGAGTTTCGCTTCTTGAATAAAGAACGTAAAAGACTCCGTCCTTAATACGAAAACCACCTTTTTAAAACAGGGTGGTTTTTTTTTGCCCAAACGTTGTTGAAAATTGAAGCGTAAATTCAAAAAGTCAGTGAAGTTTATTTATATTCCATTATGCAAAACAAGCAGTCCTATACAGTCGCAGAAGCACAACAAAAACTAGAACATTACTGTAGTTACCAAGAACGCTGTCATCAAGAAGTCGTTAATAAATTAAATTCCTTAGGGATGTTTACATCCGCCAGAGACCTTATTCTTACCCATTTAATTCAAGAAAACTTTCTCAATGAAACCCGATTTGCTCAAAGTTTTGCTCGCGGAAAATTTAGAATCAAAAAATGGGGTAGGGATCGAATAAAAAAAGAACTCAAAGCACGTCATATCTCAGATTACAACATAAAATTAGGATTAAAAGAAATCTCTGAAGAAGACTACCGATCAACTTTTTGGGCATTATTTGAAAAAAGAAAAGCTGCTGTTCAAGGTCTAAGTAGTACCCTTCAAAAGAAAAAAATTATGAGTTATATGCTCTATAGAGGATGGGAAACCCACCTGATCTATGAAGCATTAAATGATCTTTGAATCAAAACTTATAACTCAACGACACCAATCCGTTTCTGCCAGGCATTGGGACTAAATTGGTTTCGCTATATATCCTATTCAAAAGATTATTCATTGTAGCCGTTAAAACAAATGATTTTAATTGCCAATTAAAAGAGACATCCCATACCGTATAGGCTTCAAATCCATCCCTTGCTGCGTATTTGATCCCAATAAAAGCACCCATACGGTCTGAAATTTTGGAATTCACGTTCATAGTGAAATGGTGTTTTAATGAGTTGATGCTGTATCGAGAAAATCCAAAATTATTCCGCTCGATATCATCGTTTAAATGGGTATACCCTACCCGAATACTTTGGAGTTGTTCCCCAATTTCAAAGGCAAAGGATGATTCTACTTCAAAACCACTTGTCATTAACGCTTGAATATTGGTAGCTTCCCATAAGGCTTGCTCTGTGGTCTTGACATAATCAATCAGGTTTTCGGCTCTTCGGTCAAAATAAGCAGCAAAAAGTTGAAAATCCTCTCCTGAAAAACGGAACCCCAGTTCTTTGGAAAATGCCTCCTCTGGTTTGAGATTTTCATTCCCAATTGTGGTTCTGTCTGCGTAGTAGAGATCTGTGTAGGTCGGGATGCGATACGTATATCCTATATTTCCATAAAGACGCCACTCCGAGCTTAAAACGATTCCAAAATCCATCCCGGGATAAGCAAAAGTTCCAAAATCGGTATACGTGTTTAGGGCAATTCCGGGGGTGATATCGATTGTTTGACTCCAAAAACTCAATCGTTGTTCAATAAAAAGTGTCGCCAATTGCCTTGAACGATTCCCTAAATTATTACTAGCAATAGAAACTCTTGAAATATCGATCCCCATTCCTGTAGTCCCCAAAATTGAGGAAAAATTAGCGTCAAGTGCAGCGCCCGCTTTATGAGTGATGTGCCAGTTTTCATAAATCTCGGGTTGGTTTCTGATATAAACATAGTGATCTTGACCCCTTCTCCAATAGACTCTTGGTTTCAAAACCCAATTCCCATTTTGAATTTTAGACTGAAGGGCAATCAAACTAGCTTGTGTTTCCTCATATTGATCTTTCGCCTCAGGTGATGCATAAAATCCATTGGCTCCAAATTCTCTTCCAGAAAAACTTGTCAATACCGCTACGGGGAGCTTCTTTTGATTAAATAAACCTAGTTTAAAAAAAACAGTATGGTTTTTAAAATCGGTATTAAAACGATATCCCTCTGAGGTGTTTCTGGTATAATGAGCAAAATAATTTCCACTTTTAGAACTATTTTGTAGAGAAACTTCGCCATGAAGTTGCCCAAATGAGCCCGATCGAACGGTGACCTTACCCCCTTTTATTCCTTCTTTTTTCGTAACGATATTTACCGCTCCTGTAAACGCATTTTGACCAAATATCCGAGCTGCTGGTCCTTTTAATACCTCAATACGTTCAATAATTTCAATTGGAGGGAGAAAGTTAAGTGTATGATGTCCTGTTTGGGCATCCTCCAGTTTGATCCCATCTATTAGCAATAAGGTCTGATCAAAACTTCCGCCACGGATATACAAATCAGCTTGCATACCGGATACACCTCGTTGACGTATATCGATTCCTGAAACGTACTGAAGCGCTTCTGCGGTTGTTAAAACTCCACTGTTTCTTAATTGTTCAGACGTGATGATTTGAACAGTTCTCGAACTTTCTTTTAAGGGGAGATCAATTCTAGCGGAGGAAAGAATAACTTCTTTAAGCTGTTGTATTGTAGCTAGACTGTCTTGTGGGGATTGAGCAACAAGGCTAACAAAAAATGAAAAGAAAAGCACACAAAACGAATAAGTTTTCATGAGAACCGATTAAATGCTTCGGTGGGGTGAAAAAGAAGCGGTTTGCGAATTAGTCCGTAAGTAGGATGACTTTATTGTCACTTAATTCAATTGCACCCGATTGAATGTCTAAATAAGTAACCTCCCCAACTTGGGTAAATTTAGATCGAATGGATTCTTTTAATGTGATTTTTCCTTGAATTTTTACTTTTCCCTCTACCAAGGTTGAGACGATAGGTGCATGATTATTTAAAATCTGAAAAGATCCAGCAGCACCAGGAACAGTTACGCTATGGACTTCACCACTAAAAAGTTGAGCTTCAGGAGAAACGATTTCAAGTTGCATAATTTTTATACTTCAGCTAACATTTTTTCACCGGCCTCAATGGCTTCCTCAATTGTTCCCTTAAGGTTAAAAGCGGCTTCTGGAAGGTGATCTAATTCCCCATCCATGATCATGTTAAATCCTTTGATTGTTTCTTTTATATCAACTAAAACCCCTGGGATACCTGTAAACTGTTCGGCAACATGGAAAGGTTGTGACAAGAAACGTTGGACACGACGTGCTCTAGAAACGGCTAATTTATCTTCTTCAGACAATTCATCCATACCTAGAATGGCGATAATATCTTGTAATTCTTTATAGCGTTGTAACAACTCCTTAACCCGTTGCGCACAGTTGTAATGCTCATCACCTAAAATATCCGCTGTAAGAATTCTTGATGTAGAATCTAAAGGATCTACAGCTGGGTAAATTCCGAGTTCTGCAATTTTTCGAGACAGTACAGTAGTAGCATCTAAGTGAGCAAAAGTTGTTGCTGGTGCAGGGTCAGTTAAGTCATCTGCAGGAACATATACGGCCTGTACAGAGGTAATGGATCCCTTTTTGGTAGACGTAATTCGTTCTTGCATGGCACCCATTTCAGTAGCCAATGTTGGTTGATAACCTACCGCAGAGGGCATTCGTCCTAACAAGGCTGATACCTCAGATCCCGCCTGAGTAAATCGGAAAATATTATCTACAAAGAAAAGTACGTCTTTCCCTTGTCCGTCTCCAGCACCATCGCGAAAATATTCAGCAATTGTAAGCCCTGATAAGGCTACTCGCGCACGTGCTCCAGGAGGCTCATTCATTTGCCCAAACACGAAAGTAGCTTTAGATTCTTTCATGGCTTTTTTGTCCACTTTTTTCAAATCCCATCCGCCTTCTTCCATGGAGTGCATAAAATCATCCCCATATTTTATAATTCCTGATTCCAACATTTCACGAAGTAAATCGTTCCCTTCACGAGTACGCTCACCCACTCCCGCAAAAACAGAAAGTCCACCGTGACCTTTAGCAATATTGTTAATCAGTTCTTGAATCAGTACTGTTTTTCCAACTCCGGCTCCACCGAATAAACCAATTTTCCCTCCTTTTGCATAGGGTTCAATTAAATCAATTACTTTGATTCCGGTGAATAAAACTTCTGTAGAAGTAGATAAATCTTCAAAAGCGGGTGCTTCTCTGTGGATTGGCAAACCGTTTTCATTTTCTTTGGGAAGGTTTTCCATACCATCGATGGCATCCCCAATAACGTTAAAAAGTCGACCGTAAACATTTTCTCCAATGGGCATTTGAATTGGACTTCCCAATGCAGTAGCTTTTGTGCCTCGGCTTAAACCATCTGTAGAATCCATGGAAATGGTTCTTACAGTCTCTTCCCCAATGTGAGATTGTACTTCGAGGATTAATTTTGTCCCGTCCGCATTTACGATTTCTAACGCGTCGTAAATTTGAGGGAGAGGATTGTTTTCTCCGCTAAAATCTACGTCTACAACAGGTCCTATAATTTGGGAAACTTTACCGATACTTTGAGCCATTTTTATCTGCTTAACGTTCGTTTTTTGTGAACTTATTTGAAGTTGCAAATATATGGGGTTAGGCTCAATTAGCCATTTTTTTGGAATATTTTTTTGCAAATATTTTATAAAAAAAGGCGACACTAAAATGTCGCCTTTTTAAATATGAGGAAAAGTCCTTTTACAACTGGAACGTCGCTCTTAAATTAACTCTTCTACCAATTACAGGCATGTTTGGAAATGCACGGTATTTTTGGTTAAACAAGTTCGTAGAGGACAGGTCAAGCTTCACACCATTAGAAAGTTTATATCCTAAACTTGCATCAACAAGATTTTTTTCTTGAACAGTTCCTGAATAAAATCCTTGATTGGAATTGAATTCATCATCATGTTGGAATGATAAAGAAGCCATAAAGCCATCTCTATTAAAGTAATTCATCCCTAAACGATATTTAAATCGTGGAGCATTGAGAAAGTCTTGAAAAGGTAAACCATCATCATTGTCTTCTCCTGGATTCCATTCGTTTTGACTCAACCAAGAAAAATTACCCCAAAAGGTTAGGTTTTCTGTTGCAAAATATTCCATAGAAAGATCACTTCCCCAGTGGGAGCGAGTAATGTCTTCGAAGATTCTATACCCAGCAGAGATGTGAGTTATTCCATCGTTTTGTGGTACTCTTTGAGATTCTATCGCACCTACAGCAGAGGGGTTAATTGCATTGATATAACCCAGTCCACCCGAAGTGAAAGCTCCACCGATTAGACCTTCTACTTGAGCTAGGGTTGCTGGTACGGTTTGTGCAATTATTGGCGCTGCAGTAGCGGCTACCGCATCAGCAATAGAAGGTGCTACGCCTGGGATTCCCTCCGCAGGAATTCCTCGCGCTTCATAGGATGCTGTTACTCCAGCTTGAACTTGAGCAGTAACTCCAGCTGAAACCGCTTGTGTTATTGCTCCGTTGATTACAGGATTGGAAATGAAATCTGAACCTACTTGATTTCCTAAATCAGTTGGAATTCCTTCAGCACCGTTTAGTCTGAAAACAGGACCTATCCCTGTAAACTGAGTAGAGCCAGTTCTTGAGTAGGTATATACATCAATTCCCAAAGAGAATTTGTCCCCTAATATTCCTTTATATCCAAGCTCCCAAGATTTCGCTGTTCCTAAAAGAGCAGAGGGTGTCCCCACGGCAGTTGGCATCGAACTTAAATTAAAGGGATTATAACCCTGGATAGAACCAGATGTTCCACCTGGCACATAGGTACTAAAGAAATTTTGAACTAATGGCACGAGGGGAGCGTAGCTAGGATTTGCCCCTAAACCTTGATAGAGCAATGGCAAAACTTGCCCAGCAACGGCTCCGTATGGAACTGCTAAAGGCCATTGTGTAGTATCTGCTGGAAGAACAGCTCCTTGCCCACCAATGATTTCTATAGGAGCAGAGGCATCAAAATTTTGTGCACTTGCTTGTCCAGACAACCATACATCCACTATACCAGGAGCTTGAATTTGAACTGGAAAATCCACATAAACTTCAAGAGTACTTGGTCCAAAAATAGCTTCGTTGTAGGTCAACCGAAAACTGTTTTTGCTATCTGCCTTGTAAACCAAAGCTAATCGAGGTGCAACTTTCCCTTTATCTACAAAGTTTGCTTTGTCATAACGCAATGCATAGGTCAAATCTAACTTTTCACCTAATCGAGAAGTCCCCTGACCGTACAATCCATAAAGGATGTAATCATTATTCCCATCGTTGATTCCAAATAGGGTGTTTTCTGTGTCGGTTCCAATATCTCTATAATCTATCCCGACTGTAAAGTTAGAATCCAAAAAGTCTTCGGCTTCAAAATTATATTGCAACTGACCTTCTAGAGCGGATCTCTTGGTGATAATTCGTTGAGCTGTAAGGTATAAATAAAATGGATTATCAATATTCCCCCCGTCATTATAGTTATAGGAAAGTTGTCCGAAGAACCCTCCAGATCTTAATCTGGCTTGTGCCCAGTAATCATTACCTGCAGCATAGCCAGGACCTTGAGCCTGATTGATTAATCCGTTCCCAGCATTCCAACCACCGGAAACAACAGCATCTGTGTTGTCATTAGGGCGGAATTCTAAGTGTCCATTAAGGCTATAGTTTTCATATTCTCCCATGTAAGCATCTCCATCACCATCCGTATCAATTTCTGATCGTGTTAATATTGGTGAGGAAGGAGTTTGACTAGGATCAATTCGATTGTTTTTGATAATGGGTTGGAAAATACCGTTTGAAGTGGAGGCATTAATCTGATCTATCCAAGCACGATCCTCAACTGGGTCGAGACTGAACTCATTTCCTTTTTTGTACTGCGCGTTGATTTTGTATCCAAAAGTTTTTTTATCGTTAGCATAGGCATGTCGGATCGCACCAGAAAAAGAACTGAGGTTTCCACCAATAAGTTCAACAGAGGTGCCTGGTTTGTCAATTGCCTTTTTTGACATGAAGTGAACTACTCCCGATTCTACACCAAATCCGTAAAGAGCTGAAGCCGCTCCTCGAACTACTTCAATCTTATCAATGTCCAAATTTGAAAGTCCAGATTGGAAATTGAAAAATGACCCTGAAGCTGGAGATTGAATAAAACGGTAATCCAAAATTGGGAAGGCTCTTGTTCCAAAAACTCCAGAACCAGCTCGCATTTCAAAGTTTATCGTATTTGCTGATTGCTGTTGAATTTGAATCCCAGGGACATTGACCAAGTTTCTAATGGGATCATTAACACTAGCAGAGTTTTCAATATCTCTTGAAGACAGAATCGATACGGAAGCAGGTGCATCCAAAACCTTTTCTGATCTCCTAGAAGCAGAAATTACAACTTCGTCTAAGTTTTGACCATAATCTAAAGAAACCGCTATCATTTGGTCTGGGGAAGTAACTTCAATTCTTTTTGAACTAAATCCAATAAAACTGACCTCAATGGTCAGTGGTAAATCGGAAGAGGTATTTAGAGTAAAGTTTCCGTCAAAATCTGCAACAGCTCCAGTATTGGACCCAACAACAATAACATTTGCTCCGGGGATTGCTTCATTATTTTCTGAATCAACTACTGTTCCAGAAATGTTTGTTTGTGCTAGAACTACATTTGCTGAAAAAAACAGCAACGTAAAGAGTCCTTTAAGTAATACATTTTTTGTTTTCATATTTTTTGTTTTCAGTTGCTTTAGAACTTAAGGTCAATATAAGTTAGGTAAAAATTTGAGGAGGCTTGTTTAATTGTTTCAGTTAATGGCTTCTAAGTTACTACATTTTTAGAATAGGATTTCGATTTTAAAAGAATTTAGACTTCGGTCTAAAAGTGCTAAACATATTCTTCATGGGATTTTCCCCTTACTTACTGAATAATTCATTAGGTAAACTGAAAGCTATGGTTTATTTTAGAACTCCAATTTAAGCTTTTGAAACGCATTTTTTATTACCTGGTTAAGTATTTATTACGCTATTACAATCATATTTATTTCAAAAATATTGAAGTTTATGGGTACGAGAACATCCCAAAAGACGGAGGTGTTTTGTTTTCTCCCAATCATCAAGGTGCTTTTTTAGATCCTTTAATCATTGGTTCCATGACCCCCAATCGCATTACCTCGCTTACAAGAAGCGATGTTTTTGGCGGTCCATTTCAATGGTTTTTGGATTCGTTTCAAATGTTGCCTGTCTATCGAATTCGAAATGGGTATAGCAATTTGAAAAAAAATGATCTCACTTTTGCTAAATGCTATAAATTATTGAGTGAGGGTAAATTTATGTTAATGTTTTCCGAGGGAGGTCATCACGATGAATACTACTTGCAAAACCTTTCCAAAGGAAGTAGTAGGCTGGCCTACCAGGCACAACAATTGTATCCGGACAAAAAAATCTACTTACAGCCTGTAGGCATCAATTACGGACATCATCGCCAGCCACGTTGTACTTTGCATCTGGTGTTTGAAGAGCCCATCGAAGTAGGAGCTACGCTTGATTCTGATTTAAGCGAAGCGGAAAACATTAATAATCTTAAAAATCTACTTCAAGAACGGATGAAAAATTGCCTTTGGCTGCCTACAAAAACTGAAAACTATCCCTTGCAAAAGAAAAAAATTAATCGTTTCACTACCCAACTTCCGTTTGCTGAACTCAAAGATGCCTTACAAAATAACGCCGCTGCTCTTCGAGATCAACCTCAAAAATCTTCATTTGAAAAACTTTTAGGCTTTCTACTAAGTGTCCCCAATTTAATTCCGCTTTTGATTACGCGTTTTATCATTTCTAAATTTGAAGATGTTGTATTTATTAGCTCCTTAAAATACGCAATGGGTGTGTTTTTCTTTCCCATATGGTGGTTTTTCAGTTCCATGACACTAGCTTATTTCTTTGGAAACACCGTGATGCTGTGGTATTTACTCATTTGTATTTTTAGCATCTTTGCCAGACAAAGATTTTTATTATCATAATTATTATGTTAATAGTTATTCCTTATATTTAAGTTGATCGTTCCAATTTAAGTCTAATCAATTGTGAATTTTATTTATATTTCTTATGGTTATTTGTTTTTTTATAGTTTTTCTGTATGTTTTTAATATTCTTATGAGATTTGTACCTTTACACAATGTATGATGTTCTTATCATTGGTGCAGGGCCCATAGGTTTAGCTTGTGGGATAGAAGCTGAAAAAAAAGGGCTTCAGTATTTGATTTTAGATAAAGGTACTTTGGTGAATTCGCTATTTCATTACCCAATGAACATGACCTTTTTCTCAACTTCAGATAAATTGGAGATTGGAGAAATCCCTTTTATTTCTCACAACGCTAAGCCCACTCGTTCGGAAGCACTTGAATATTACCGCAGAGTAGCCGCTCACTGGAACCTTAAACTTCATCTTTACGAAGAGATCACAACCCTACACAAAACCACCGAAGGATTTAATTTAAAATCTTCAAAGGGAGAATATGCTTCTCGGAATCTTATTGTCGCCACAGGTTTTTACGACCGGCCCTTTTTGCTCGGTATACCTGGAGAAAATTTACCAAAGGTAAAACACTATTACAGCGAACCACATCCGTACTTTGGAATGAATTTAGTTGTGGTAGGTGCCGCAAATTCTGCGGTAGATGTTGCCCTTGAAACGTATCGCAAAGGAGCAAAAAGCGTGACCATGATCATTCGTGAAAAAGAGATTGGCGAAAATGTTAAATACTGGGCTAGACCGGATATTCTTAATCGGATCCAAGAAGGGAGTATTAAAGCCTTTTTTGAATCTGAAATTGAGCAAATCACAACAGATGAAGTCCATTTTAAAAATCCCGAAGGTAAACAGCGTATTAAAAATGATTTTGTTCTAGCAATGACAGGGTATGAACCCAATTTTGAAATGCTAGAACAGCTCGGAGTATCCTTTCATGCGGATGAATACAAAACTCCAGTTTATGATCCCAATACTATGGAAAGTAATATTGAGGGAGTTTATTTGGCTGGTGTTGTATGTGGAGGCTATAAAACCAACAAATGGTTTATTGAAAATTCTAGGGTTCACGCTCCAAGTATTGTAAATGCAATTTCTAAAAAAGACTCTTCTCCTAAAGAGCATTGATTTAATTGCGTGTTTTAGTAAATTAGAAGAAATTTACTTGTGAACATACTCGTGATTCCCGATTCGTTTAAAGGAAGTCTTAGCGCCTCAGAAGTTGCTGATATCATGGAAAAAATGGTAAAGAAAGTTTTTCCAAAAAGCAACTGTTTGAATATGCCTTTCTCTGACGGAGGAGAAGGAGCTATGAAGGTATTAGCCTCTCATTCAGAAGGCAAAATTCAAAGTTGCACTACGGAAGATCCCCTTCAAAGAGTTCTCAAAGCAAATTATTTTTTATTTAGCGACAACCAATCCGTTTGGATCGAGCTTTCACAAACTGCTGGCCTTACTCTACTTCAAAAAGAGGAAAGAAATCCCTTACACACCACAACAAGAGGAACGGGGTTAATGATTCGAGAAGCGCTAGATCAAGGTTGTTCAACAATTTATCTTGGAATCGGGGGAAGTGCTACTCAAGATTTAGGCTCTGGAATAATTCAAGCATTGGGTGGTCGGTTTTTAGACGAATTCGATACTGAATTACCTCTTGGAGGAGGTGCTTTAAGTCGTTTGAAAAGAATCGATCTCGGTGACCTACACCCACAAGCAAGAATTTGCAAATGGATTATTGCATGTGATGTCGAAAACAAACTCCTAGGGATACATGGAAGCGCCCGTACCTATGCAAAACAAAAAGGGGCTTCTAATCAGGATATTATTCTACTTGAGCAAGGTGCAAAACAGTTTGCTGCCGTTATTCATCAACAGTTTGGAAAAGACATTACTTCCCTCAAGGGAGGAGGTGCAGCAGGTGGAGTAAGTGCTGGTCTCTTTGGGGTCTTAGGAGCAACTTTAGCGAATGGTTTTGAGCTCCTCGCTGATCTTACAAACTTATCAAAAACGATTCCAACGGTGGATTTAATCCTTACTGGGGAGGGCAGTTTTGATGAGCAAAGTCTTTATGGAAAACTACCCATTCAAGTCGCAACTTTAGCTGGTAAAAAGGATATCCCTACCTTTATTTTTGCTGGCAAGGCGAAATTAAAAGAACTAAAGCAGATGCAGCATTGTAAAATTATTGATTGTACTCCAGAAGGAATGTCTGTACAGCAAGCTATGAGTGAGGCAGCTAGCAACCTTGAACGCGCTCTACTGAGGGAGTTAAATTCACTAACCCTTAAATAGCACGGTATGATTTTTTCTTTGGCTTGTATTTTTATCGCTATACTTTGGATCGTCCTCGGTACTTCACTGACAAAAATTCATCCTTTTTTAGTGCTTCTCTCCGCAGCCTTACTTTTAGGGTTTTTATTGGGGATTCCTCCCCTAAAGTCGTTATCTCTTATTCAGCTCGGATTCGGTCAAATAGTTGAGAAGATTGGCTTATTAATTCTTTTTGGAACGGTGATCGGTGTTGCTATGGAACAATCCAATGCAACATTATCTTTGGCAAATGGAATTTTAAAAACATTGAATCGCCTACCGCTACCCTATGCCATTAGTTCAATAGGGTATATAGTTTCTATTCCCGTTTTTTGCGATGCTGCTTTTGTCATTTTATCCCATTTAAATAAAACCCTTTCAAAACAGACGAAAACTCCACTAGTAGGCCTCACTGTAGCTTTGTCTACCGGCTTATTTGCTCCTCATGTTTTAGTGCCTCCTACTCCCGGTCCACTTGCAGCTGCAGCAAACTTACAATTAGAAAACCTGTTTTTACTGATTGGAATGGGGGCATTGATTGCATTGATATTGATCATAGTAGGAGGTGCATATGGTAATTACTTGTCGAAAAATTATCCCTATATAGCAGATTCAAAGCAGCAGGAAAGCAATCCTAAAGAAACAATTCTACCCCCATTTTTTAATGCTGTACTCCCCATACTGGCGCCTATTATATTGATGTGTTTGGGGACATTTCTTAAATTTTTACCGAATACTTTTCCTGGTTTGGATTGGATTGAATTTTTAACCACTCCAACAATAGCCTTGGGGATAGGGATGCTTTTTGCGTTTCTTTTGGTAAAAGTCGATGTCAAAGCCTTTCTAAACATTTCTATCAAAAAGGGAATTGAACAGGCAGCCCCTATCTTAATTATTACGGGTATGGGAGGCGCCTTAGGAACAATCATACAAACCATTCCGCTAGAAACCTACGCAGCCTCAATCGCTACTTTGGATAATTTAGGGATTCTAATTCCATTTCTAATAGCCGCCTTACTGAAGTCTGCACAAGGCTCTTCAACTGTTGCAATTATTACGACCTCTTCGCTTATTTTTCCTCTACTCCCAATCTTAGGGATGGATAGCGAAATGGGAAAAGTATGGGCGATTATGTCTTTGGGTGTTGGTTCCATGACAATTTCACATGCCAACGACTCCTATTTTTGGATTGTGGCTCAGATGAGTGGGATGGATGTTAAAACAGCCTACAGAACCCATACCCTGGGCACATTAATTCAGGGAGTTGTCGGACTACTCGTTGTGTGGATTGGGTATTGGATATGGGCAAGTTTTTAATACTCCGCGTAGGTTATTTCCAGTACTACTTTCTTGTCATTAGTGCTTTCTGAAGGGTGAGACCCTACCAAAATACTCCCTAGTGGATTTAATATTGCAGCCCTAGGATATTTTAAAGGAGTCTCCTCTATACTTTTGAATCCTTCCACTATCGAATTATCATCAATATTAGCAGAAACAACTAACCCTAAATCAAAGTTTAAAGAATCATTTCGGATGATGTTGGAAATATGATCTGTTAAGGTAAAAGTGTATTTATAGGGTTGGTTACTTTCATCGTATTCTAAAAGTCCACCAAAAATACCCTTACTACTGTTTTTACCAAATTCTGAAATACTGTTGTCTCCAAAATAATCTAAAAGGGGTGATCCTGTATCATAGCGATATAAATACAAGCGCTGGGCAGCGAGTTCGGCTGAATTGGCACCTTGGTCTGGGTCCAAGTAAAACTCAAGTTTTGCCGTGCTAATCAACCAATTTTCATCTTTCAATCTATTGAGAACTTCTGCATCATCTTGATTCTCGTTTGAAAACAAACGAATTTTTCCATGGTACTTTCCACTTTGAATGTAAAGTTTATCTGTTGGTATATTTTGATCAGATTTGTTAATCCGTTCTTGAATTGTGGGGTTAAAGGCTCCGTTTTTAAGTGTATTAATCCGTATACCCGTCAGTCCAAGTGTAAAAACTCTTTGTACCTTATCTATCGTATCGTCTGCGATCTCATCTACAGTTCCATTGGTATTGTAATCATCAAATTCATATTCAACATTAACCACGGCATTTTGAATATCAAGCAACATGTACAAATCCTCAGAAAAATTATCTGTACGAACAATGATTCCACGCATAGCCTCTTGAAAAGCTGCATTAGATTCTAAGGAGGGGGATCCTTCCCTATCCAATAACTGCTTTTGGAAAAAAGAGGGGTCTAAAGCAACTCGAATACGAGGGGATAAACGGGTTTCAACTCGTGTTGTTTCGTCAATGTCTTCTGTATCAGGATCATCTTCTTTAAAATTAAAACGGAGTTCCTCAAGATTTAGATTGATGCGATCGTCGAATAATGTTTCTCTGTAAAATCCCTTTTCAAAATAATCATCCGTTGAATAATAGATTTTAGTCGATTCAAAGTTTTTTGCAGGATCTAATGCATTTAAAAAATAGGTGGATTCGTAAACTTTTAAATCAAAACTAGCCTGGCGGTTTCCATAGAGGGAATCGACTTCATAAACCGCATTTTCTTGTTCGTAGGTTTCATTGTCATCATCATTATGGTCCAGAATTCCATCCCCATCGCTATCGGAACTAAGGGGGTTAAGTCCCGCTTGAGTTTCTATTATATCCGTTAATTCGTCTCCATCTGAATTACTTTGAGGATCATCTGGATCGGCATCTAAAGAATCGATGACGCCGTCGTTGTCTTTATCATTTTGATTCGTAAAAAATGGGATTTCTAAATACACAGCGGTCACCGTTTCGTTTTCGGGAATAATGGACCTCTGATCGGGATCTTCTTGGTCTTCCAATTCTTGGGTGTAATCTCCAAATGTTGCCGTCCCTGGAAGGGTAAGTTGACTTATAAAACTGGCTTCAGCAATGCCAAATACAGGATGTTCAATCCTTCCCAACTGTACAAGGGGAATGTTGTTTGCCTGAACCTTTTCTAGTCTTTCTTGATAGGTAAAAACCTCAAATTTCTCTGATTTCGAAACCAGAGTTTGATCTTGCAAAAGCACTTCGCCTATGGGATAAAAATCTTTATTACACGACCCTGCAAATGCAACAAGAGAAAAACCTAAAAAAAGTCTAATTGAAATTCTCATAAGTCCCTTGGGGTGATTAAAACTTTTTTGAGTAAAATTTGATGTAGATTTCCTCATCTTTTGATTCAGCAAAATTTAATTGTGGCTTTTTACTTTGCTTTATTTCTTCAATTACAGCTTCAGGAAGATTTTCTGAAGACATGATGATGCCGTCTGAATGTTTGATTGCTATCTTAGTTAAGGCGCTATAATCGGCGGTCTTGAGCTCATTGGTGTGTTTATCTTCTATTTTATCAAAAGAAACTTTCTCATAAAATTTATCTGAAAAAACTCCTTGGAAATTGGGCTCGTAAATAGAACTCAGAATCTTGCTGTCTGCAAAAAGGGGCTCGTCTCCGAAATACGTTTTGAGATACAGCGGAAAAAGGGCAGTAAACCATCCGTGTAGATGGATAATATCAGGAGACCAATTCAATTTTTTTACCGTTTCGACGACTCCTTTGGTAAAGAAAATCATTCGCTCGTCGTTGTCCTTAAAACAATTGCCTTTATCATCATGCAATAGGGCATGACGCTTAAAATACTCTTCATTGTCGATAAAATAAACTTGCATGCGCTCTTTTGGAATGGAAGCCACTTTGATAATCAAAGGCATATCCATGTCATTGATGACAAGATTCATTCCTGAAAGACGGATAACCTCATGTAACTGATGCCGTCTTTCATTGATCAAGCCATATCGCGGCATAAAAATCCGCGTTTGACCCCCGTGCTCATTAATGGCTTTAGGAATCTGAAATGAATTGACTGCTTGTTCTGTTTGAGGCAGATAAGGTACGACCTCTGAGGAAATAATTAAAACTCTTTTATCCTTCATATGTGATTTATCCGTGAGGAAAAGCTCTGCAAAAATACAAAATTAATGCACATATACTTAAAAACTGCCTACTTTAGCTCTGTTAATCATTTGCCAAATGCTCGTTTTTCGTACTGCTACAGCCCTTAAAAAACAACTTTTACTGCAAAAAAAAACCGTTGGGCTTGTGCCTACCATGGGGGCATTGCATGCCGGTCATGTTTCTTTAGTAGAGCAGGCTTGTAAAGAAAATGATCTGGTCATTGTTAGTATTTATGTGAATCCTACTCAATTTAATGTCTTAGAGGATTTGGAGAATTACCCCAGAAACCTAGATGACGATCAAAAACTACTGCAACCCTTCTCAAAAAAAATCTTCCTATATGTCCCTGAAAATGAGGATCTCTATCCAAACGGTGTGGTCTCCAAAACTTATGATTTTGGGAGTTTAGCAATGTATATGGAAGGACTTTCAAGACCAGGTCATTATAATGGGGTAGCTACAATAGTTGAAGCCCTTTTAAAAAATACTTCGCCAGCAAGAGCTTATTTTGGTGAAAAAGATTTTCAGCAATTACAAATCATTAGGGCGCTAAACACTAGGCTCCATCTGGGAGTAGAAATTATTGAATGTCCATTAATTCGTGAAAAAAATGGTTTGGCAATGAGCTCCAGAAATCAATTGCTTCCCCCTCACCAACGTGAAGCCGCCTCAGTGATTTATAAAAGTCTTGAAGTCATTCTACAAAAAGCGAATACATGGAGCCTCCATGAGATGAAATCATTTTTTGTTTCGGAAATTGAGGGTCTTGAAGGGTTTCGAGTTGACTATTTTGCGATTGCGTCCCCTTCAGATTTAATTCCAGTAGAACAACTAAAGCCGAATCAAGTTTACCGAGTTTTTGTTGCGGTATATGTAGGAAAAACCAGACTTATTGATACGGTAGAATTGAAGAGAATATAATACCTTTGACCCATGCTAATTGAAGTCTTAAAATCAAAAATTCATCGGGTCACTGTAACTGATGCCGATCTAAACTACATTGGGAGTATCACCATAGATAAAAAACTTATAGATGCAGCTAATCTCATTGTGGGAGAGAAGGTCCAAGTCGTAAATATCAATAATGGGGAGCGACTAGAGACCTATGTTATTGAAGGAAAAGCGGGGTCCGGAGAAGTCACGCTTAATGGTCCTGCGGCTCGAAAAGTTCAAAAGGGAGATGTTGTAATCGTGATTAGTTATGCCCAAATGGAATTTGAAAAAGCGAAAGTTTTTAAACCTACGCTTGTTTTTCCTAACGAAAAAACCAACACACTTGATTAGCTTTTGAAAACATTTAAGTCTTTACTCAAAGTTACGATTCCACTAGGAATCGGTATGTTTTTTATCTACCTCACTTATACCTCCACTTCAGAAGAAGATCGTACGCTAATTTTACAATACATTCATAAAGCAGATCCAGTCATTATTTTGTGTTCTGTTCTTTTTGGGGTTTTAAGTCACCTCTCAAGAGCCTATAGATGGAAGTTTTTGTTAGCACCCTTAGGATATAAACCTCGTTTGATCAACTCTATCTTAGCGGTCTTAATTGCCTACATCTCCAATTTAGGAATCCCTCGCTCGGGGGAATTGTTTCGAGCTACCTCTATCAGCACCTATGAAGACATCCCTTTTGAAAAGGCTTTTGGAACTATAGTAGCAGAGCGTCTCGTAGATCTTTTGATCTTATTGGGATTTGTTGCCACAGCATTAATTCTTCAGTTTGATTTATTTTGGGGAATTCTTCAAGAAAAAAACATTTCCTTTTCACAAATTAGCGTCGGAATTGGCACGTTAATTTTGTTGTACTTTCTTATCAAAAAAGGCTTAGCTGGAAATCAAAATCCGTATGTCTTAAGAATCAAAAAATTTATATCGGGACTAATAGAAGGTATATTAAGTCTCAAAGACATGCCAAACAAAGGAGCATTTATATTTCACACTTTATTTATTTGGTCCATGTATCTGGCCATGTTTTATGTAGTGAAGTGGACCGTTCCCGAAACAGCGGTTCTTGGTCTAAATGCGATTCTTCCCGCATTTGTAATCGGTGGGCTTGCTATTTCAGCTACAAATGGAGGGATTGGTATCTATCCTTTCTCCGTTGCTTTGGTACTTGCCGCTTTTAATGTTTCTAATGAATCAGGCTTGGCTTTTGGATGGATAATGTGGACCTCTCAAACTATGATGATCCTCATTTTTGGGGGTCTTTCTTTTTTTGTCTTACCTTTAGTTAATCGACAAAAAGTCAGCGAATCTTCCTAAATGGCTAAATTAAAAAAAGCGTATTTCTGCCAAAGTTGTGGCACTCAGCATGCACAATGGCAAGGTCAATGTAATGCTTGTCGGACATGGAATACTTTGGTGGAGGAAATCATTGAAAAAGAAAAACTACCCAACTGGAGTTCAGATCTCAAAACATTGAGTTCAAATCCTACCCCGCTTAGCGAGGTGGAAACAGGTCAAATCCCTAGAATCAAGACCACAGATGAAGAGTTGAATCGCGTTTTGGGCGGAGGCTTTGTTCCTGGATCCGTAATCTTGTTAGGAGGTGAACCTGGAATAGGGAAATCAACTTTATTACTTCAACTTTCATTGAGCATCAATAAAAAAGTGCTTTATGTTTCTGGTGAGGAAAGTCAACAACAAATCAAACTTCGCGCAGATCGTATGGGTTTAAGTTCCGATTCTTGTTTTCTTCTAAGTCAAACCGATACTCAAAAAATATTTGAACAGTTTCCAAAATTGAATCCTGAACTTTTAATCATCGATTCAATTCAAACCCTACATACACCTCATATAGAAAGTGGAGCCGGTAGCGTGTCACAAATTAAAGCCACAGCTGCGGAACTAATTCAATATGCTAAAGCTACTCATACTCCTGTCATTTTAGTAGGTCACATTACTAAAGATGGTGCTATAGCAGGACCCAAAATCCTTGAACATATGGTGGATACCGTCTTGCAATTTGAAGGCGACCGAAATCACGTTTATCGGATATTAAGAGCACAAAAAAATAGATTTGGAGCGACCTCTGAAATCGGGATTTACGAAATGCAAACTCAAGGTTTACGACAAGTAACCAATCCCAGTGAAATGCTCATTTCACCCAAAGATGAGGTTTTAAGTGGGCATGCGATAGCCGCAACCGTAGAAGGGTTACGGCCAATGATGATCGAGGTTCAGGCACTTGTCAGTACAGCTGTGTACGGAACACCTCAACGGAGTTGTACTGGATTTAATGCAAAGCGGTTGAACATGCTCTTAGCCGTTTTGGAAAAAAGAGCCGGTTTTGCTTTAGGAAGTAAAGATGTGTTTGTCAATATCACAGGTGGAATTAATATTGAAGATCCCGCATTGGATTTAGCCGTCATTACAGCCCTACTTTCGAGCTATCACGATGTTCCCATTTCTCAAAACATTTGTTTTGCAGCTGAAATTGGTCTCTCAGGAGAGGTACGGCCTGTAGCCAAAGCAGATCTTCGCATCCAAGAAGCAGAAAAGTTAGGCTTTGAATCTATTGCTATTTCTAAGTTTTCTAAACTAGGAACAACCCCCAAAACGATTAAACCTTTACTCTTTACCAAGGTCAAATCGCTCACAGATTTTATGTTTTAAAATATAACTAAAACAAAGTATCTTCGAAAGAACTAATAACGGATAAAAATGGAAAAAATCGTTTCGCAATTTTTGGAGCAGGTGAATAGTCATAATCAAAACGAACCCGAATTCATGCAAGCAGTCACTGAGGTGGCTGAGACAGTGATTCCCTTCATTGTTCAACACGATATTTATTACGGTCAAAATATATTATTGAGAATGGTAGAACCTGAACGAGTCATTTCATTTCGGGTGGCATGGATTGATGACAAAGAAGAAATTCAAGTCAATCGTGGTTATCGTATCGAGATGAATTCTGCCATTGGTCCCTACAAAGGCGGTTTACGCTTTCATCCTAGTGTGAATTTAAGTATCCTCAAGTTTCTCGCTTTTGAACAAATTTTCAAAAACAGTTTAACCACACTTCCTATGGGAGGTGGAAAAGGAGGATCTGATTTTGATCCCAAAGGGAAATCTGACACTGAGGTCATGCGATTTTGCCAAAGCTTTATGACCGAATTATTCAGACATATTGGGCCCAACAGAGACATTCCTGCAGGAGATATCGGAGTAGGAAGCAGAGAAATTGGATATTTATTCGGACAATACAAACGTTTAAAAAATGAATTTACTGGAGTTCTCACTGGGAAAGGAGTATCGTGGGGAGGGTCTTTAATTCGACCCGAAGCGACTGGCTACGGAGTGGTTTATTTTGCAAAACAAATGCTGTTGCATCAAAATGAGAGCTTGGAAGGGAAAACCATCGTAATTTCAGGTTCTGGAAATGTTGCACAATTTGCTGCAGAAAAGGCAATTCACCTCGGTGGAAAAGTACTGACACTGTCCGATTCCTCAGGTTATATATACGACCCCGAAGGGATTGATGCTGAAAAGTTGGCTTATGTCATGGAATTGAAAAACGTCAAACGTGACCGGATTCACAACTATGTGTCCAAATACCCAAAAGCTTCCTTTCACAAAGGGAAAACTCCGTGGGAAGTTCCCTGTAAAATAGCTTTACCTTGCGCGACTCAGAATGAATTACATGAAAATGATGCTGCACTTTTGGTTAAAAACGGTTGTATCTGTGTGAGTGAAGGAGCTAACATGCCAAGTACTCCCGAAGCAATACACCTGTTCACAAAAAACAAAATACTTTTTGCCCCTGGGAAAGCTTCAAATGCTGGTGGGGTGGCGGTTTCTGGTTTAGAAATGGCACAGAATTCACTGCGTTACAGTTGGTCAAGAGAAGAAGTAGATCAGCGCCTTCAAAACATCATGAATGATATTCATAAATCCTGTGTCAAATACGGTACTGAAGGAGATCATGTCAACTATGTCAAAGGAGCCAACATTGCAGGTTTTGTCAAAATCGCTGATGCTATGCTAGCTCAGGGAGTTGTTTAATCCCACGCTTTCATGACGGATACTGTTCAGGCTGTTGTCTTAGGTACTATTCGATATGGGGATTCAAGTCTAATTGCGGCTTGCTTCACCAAACAACACGGTCTGCAATCCTATATTTTAAAGGGTGTTCTTACTGCTAGGCGGAATAGAAAACTCTCCAAATCATTTTTTGAACCCCTGACTTTCATCGAGTTTCAAGCCAAAAAAAATAAAGAAAATCGCCTCGGGTATCTTCAAGAAGTTGGGGTGTTACATGCCTATACTACGATTCCTTTTGACCTGAGAAAAAAAGCCCTCCTCTTTTTCCTAGCAGAGGTGATTCATCAAGTAGTTAAGGAAGAAGAACAGCCAAATCTCCCTTTGTTTGAATACTTGGAAAAGACGATGCTATGGTTGGATCAGCATGACACAATTGGCCTTTTTCATCTCAAAACAATGCTTGATTTAACAGAGTATATGGGGTTTTCTCCCAACCTTTCAAATAGTTTTGGACCTTATTTTGATTTAGAGACGGGTTGTTTAACTACTAGTAAACCCAAAATCAATTATATCGATGGACAACTAAAGGAGCTTTGGGTCGAAGTTTTAGGCACGAAATTTGAGGATATGGCGAAGGTTAAAATCACGAAAAAGGAGAAATTTGCATTAATCGAGTTTGCGATAAGTTATTTCAAATTACATTTACAGCAATTCAGACCGCCAAAATCAACAGAAATATTAAATGAACTCTTTAAAGTTTCATAGTTTCCTCTTATTGCTTTTGGTGTACACCTGCTCATGGGGTCAAGAAGTACTTGTTTTAGATGGAGTTTCTCAGTTCCCTCTCGAAGGGGTAGCCTTATATAATACCCAAAGAACAGCCGCTATCTTAACAAATTCGGAAGGGAAAGCCCCCCTTGAGTTGTTCTCCACTAAGGACACGTTAATGGTACAATTTTATGGTTTTGAAAGCCTTCAAATCAATCTCAGTTCCGAGGAATTAAAAAACGGATTTACCCTCGTTTTACAACCCAAAGATCAAACCCTAGAGGAAGTAATTCTCTCCGTGGGAAGAAACCCAACCACACGAAAACAAATCGCCGAAAAAGTGGTTGTCATTGATGCACAAACGATAGCCTTGCAACGCCCTCTAACCGGAGCTGAATTAATCAGCTTAAGTCCTGGAGTTCGTATTCAAAAATCACAAGGTGGAGGTGGAAGTCCTGTCATTAGAGGTTTTGAGGCAAATAGGATACTCATGGTAGTAGATGGAATACGATTGAATAACGCCATTTACAGAAGTGGACACCTCCAAAATGCCATAACTGTAAACCCCAACATCATTGAGCGGGCTGAGGTGATTTATGGATCTTCTTCCGTTGCTTACGGCTCGGACGCTTTGGGAGGTGTAATCCATTATTACACCAAAAGCCCCCTTATTAATAGTGAAAAGAAAAATTCTACTGCTTTTGCCTCAGATTTTTCAACCGCAAATAACACCCTGATTCATTCCATCTCAACTGAATGGAGTTTTAAAAAATGGGCAAGTTTAACCAGTATCAGCTACTCTGATTTTGGTGACATCCGAATGGGAAAAAATAGATCACACGGATTTGAGGACTGGGGGCTTACTCCCTTTTATTCTGCAAATTCAAGAACCTCTTATAGCCCTACCCCCCTTCGAAATGAAAATCCATTCATTCAAAAAAATACAGCTTACAACCAGTTGGATCTTTTTCAGAAATTTTTGGTTCAATTGAATGATGACAATCAATTTCAACTCAATATTCAATATTCAAATTCTTCTGATATTTCCCGATATGACAAGCTCGCTGAGGAAAGAAATGGAGTCCTGCGGTATGCGGAATGGTATTATGGTCCTCAAAAAAGAGTACTCATAGCCCCCCAATTAAAACTCTTCCCACAAAAAAGATTCATGAATTCAGGTCGAATTACTCTGGCTTATCAGGCTATAGAAGAATCTCGAGTCGATAGATCTTTTGGAAGTCTGACAAGGAATACGCAGAAAGAAAAAGTAAGTTTATGGAGTCTTAATGGTGATTTTGAATTTGATTATTCCGAAAAACAGTCCTTTTCATACGGTTTTGAGGCGACATTTAATGATGTGACCTCTTTTGCTTCTAAATACGATTTGGAACTTCGCCAAAATGAAATAACAGGCTTCACCCCCTCGCTTCCTATACCCACTCGTTATCCCAGTAAAGGGAGCACGTATGCAAGTTTTGCTGGCTTTATCAATTGGATTTGGGATTTCAATCCCAAATTATCTTTAAACTTCGGTATGCGCTTAACGAGCACCAATTTGGATGCTCAGTGGAGAGAATATTACAACATCAATGCCTTACTGAGT
>JAFMCA010000057.1 GCA_017858055.1 Flavobacteriaceae bacterium | reverse complement strand
AAGAAACAAGCACGGTTTCAGAGAACGTATGGCTACGGCTAATGGTAGAAAAGTATTAGCCGCTCGACGAGCGAAGGGCCGCAAGAAGATTTCTGTTTCATCAGAGCCGCGCCACAAAAAATGATAGTGGATTTACCCTATTTCAGAGGTGTTACTTTTTTTGAAGTAACACCTTTTTTTTATATTAATAATCTATATTTTACGTTATGCCAAAAGTAGACTCCATTAAAAGTATTTTAGTTATCGGTTCAGGACCCATAATCATTGGACAAGCTTGTGAGTTTGATTATTCTGGAACCCAAGCACTTCGTTCTTTGAGAGAAGACGGTATGGAAACTATTTTGATAAACTCAAATCCAGCCACGATCATGACCGATCCAACCATGGCAGATCATGTTTATCTCAAACCTTTAAACACCAAATCTATTGTTGAAATATTAAAAAAACATAAGATAGATGCTGTCCTTCCTACTATGGGTGGGCAAACTGCGCTTAATTTGTGTATTGAAGCAAACGAAAAAGGTATTTGGGAAGATTTTAATGTAAAAATTATTGGAGTTGATATTGATGCAATCGAAATCACAGAGGATCGTGAAAAGTTCAAACAATTATTAAAGACCATAGACATTCCTGTAGCACCCGCATACACGGCCAATTCTATTCTCAAAGGGAAAGAAATCGCTCAAGAATTTGGTTTTCCTTTAGTTATCCGTCCTTCATTCACACTTGGGGGATCAGGGGCATCTTTTGTTCATGAGGAAAAAGACTTTAATGAATTACTCACCCGTGGGCTTGAGGCTTCACCGATTCATGAAGTTCTTATAGATAAAGCCTTGATTGGTTGGAAAGAATATGAATTAGAACTTTTAAGGGACAAGAACGACAATGTCGTGATTATTTGTACCATTGAAAACATGGATGCTATGGGAATCCATACTGGAGACTCCATTACGGTAGCTCCAGCCATGACACTCTCAGACCGTACTTTTCAGCGAATGCGCGATATGGCTATTAAGATGATGCGAAGTATTGGTGATTTTGCTGGGGGATGTAATGTTCAATTCGCCGTTAGTCCTGATGAAAAAGAAGACATTATTGCCATAGAAATCAATCCTCGTGTTTCAAGGTCTTCTGCTTTGGCCTCCAAAGCTACGGGATATCCCATTGCAAAGATTGCTGCAAAGCTCGCTATAGGATATACTTTGGATGAGTTGGATAACCAAATTACTAAATCTACCTCAGCACTATTTGAACCAACTTTAGATTATGTTATTGTAAAAATTCCACGATGGAATTTTGATAAGTTTGAAGGTTCAGATCGGACCTTAGGTCTTCAAATGAAATCCGTAGGGGAGGTAATGGGGATCGGTCGGTCTTTCCAAGAAGCTTTACACAAAGCAACACAATCTCTTGAAGTAAAGAGAAACGGTTTAGGAGCGGACGGTAAAGGATTGAAAGATTACAACCAAATCATTGAAAAATTGACATTCGCTAGTTGGGATCGAGTATTTGTAATCTATGATGCGATCCAGATGGGGATTCCACTAAAACGAATTCACGAAATCACAAAAATTGACATGTGGTTTTTAAGACAATACGAAGAACTTCATCTCTTGGAAACAGAAATTTCCAAATTTGACATCCATACGATAGACTCGGCTCTATTGTTAGAGGCCAAACAAAAGGGATTTGCAGATAGACAGGTAGCACATATGCTGAAATGCTTAGAAAGTGAGGTTTATACGAAGCGAACGGAAATGGGCATACAGCGGGTCTATAAATTAGTAGATACCTGTGCAGCAGAATTCGCAGCACAAACCCCTTACTACTATTCTACTTTTGAAGCCAAATTGGAAATCAAAGGGCAAGAAGCATTTAGTGAAAATGAAAGTAAAGTGTCCAATAGAAAAAAGATAGTTGTTTTAGGTTCTGGACCCAATCGAATTGGTCAAGGAATAGAATTTGATTATTGTTGTGTACACGGTGTCCTCGCAGCCTCAGAATGTGGTTACGAGACCATCATGATCAATTGTAATCCTGAAACAGTATCTACCGATTTCGATGTTTCTGACAAACTGTATTTCGAACCTGTTTTTTGGGAGCATATATTTGATATCATTCAGCACGAAAAGCCTGAGGGTGTAATTGTTCAGCTTGGAGGTCAAACAGCTCTAAAACTTGCAGAAAAACTAGATCGATACGGTATAAAAATTATTGGTACCAGTTTCCAATCCCTAGATTTAGCCGAGGATCGAGGGAGTTTCTCAACTTTACTTAAAGAAAATAACATTCCGTATCCAGAATTTGGTGTTGCACAAACGGCAGATGAAGCCCTGGATTTAGCAGATCAATTGGATTTTCCTCTACTGGTAAGACCTTCCTATGTGTTGGGAGGACAAGGGATGAAAATTGTTATAAATAAAAAGGATCTGGAGTCGCATGTTGTTGATTTACTCCAAAAAATCCCAAACAATAAATTGCTTTTAGATCATTATTTAGATGGAGCAATCGAATGTGAGGCAGATGCAATCTGTGATGGTGAAAATGTTTATATCATTGGAATTATGGAGCATATTGAGCCTTGTGGTATTCATTCAGGGGATTCCAATGCAACCTTACCCGTATTCAATTTGGGTGAGTTTGTAGTACAACAAATTAAAGACCACACGAAGAAAATTGCTCTTGCGTTGAATACGGTAGGCTTGATAAACATACAATATGCAGTAAAAGAAGATAAGGTATATGTGATTGAAGCTAATCCAAGAGCATCTAGAACGGTTCCTTTTATCGCCAAAGCATATAAAGAACCCTACGTGAATTATGCAACTAAAGTGATGCTCGGGGAGAAAAAGGTCACTGATTTTAAATTCAATCCCCAATTAAAAGGGTTCGCTATCAAAAAGCCAGTTTTTTCTTTTGATAAATTCCCTAATGTAAACAAGCAACTGGGGCCTGAGATGAAAAGTACGGGGGAAAGCATTTTGTTTATTGACAGCCTCAAGGAGGATGCTTTTTACGATCTCTATGCAAGACGGAAAATGTATTTGACCAAGTAATAGATTTTATATAGTTTTACAGAAAACATCAAAAGATTATGAGTAGGATAGAAATGAATGCTGTTTTTGGATTAATCCTCATCGCAATACTCACAAGGTTATTGCCCCATCCCCCTAATTTTGCCCCGATTACTAGCATTGCATTGTTCTCTGGAATTCATTTTTCCAATAAAAGAATTGCCCTGTTAATTCCATTGGTTGGGATGTTTATCTCTGATCTTTTTCTGGGAATCCATCTTTTGATGCCCGTCATTTATCTATCTTTTACATTGATTTCAGTATTCAGTTTTTACCTAGATAAGCTTTCCCTAACTTCAGTACTTGCAGCTTCTTCATTCTTTTTTCTGATTAGTAATCTTGGAGTTTGGTATTTCTTCTATCCTCTAACTTGGGTAGGTTTTACAAGCTGTTTTGTCGCTGCAATTCCATTTTTCGCAACCGCCCTCGCAGGTGATTTATTTTACAGTGCAGCACTTCAATTTTCTTTCAAAAAAGTAAATCAAATCTCCTTAAGTTTATAAATAGCACTAAATTTGTAGTGAAGGTTTTCATTAATTTGTAATGAAAAGGGAATTTGGTGAGAATCCAAAGCTGTACCCGCAACTGTATGCTATTTCCCTCTGGGAAATTTTATCTCTTTCTTGAGCCACTGTCTGAAAATGATGGGAAGGTGAGATAAAATTGTAAGTCAGGAGACCTGCCTTCAATTTAATGTTTTCGATTCCGGGAAAAGGATCAAGAAAACCCATTTTTTATCAAATGAATTCATTTTTATCAAAGTGTGCCCTAGCTGGTTTTTTTATAACTGGGATTGCGTTATCTGCTCAGCAAATTCAAGATACAATTTCTGTACAGCCTACTGCACTTGAAGAAGTTGTCCTAACCGACTCAAGATTTCCGCTTAAACGCTCTCAATCAGGAAAGCCTATTGTAAAAATTAATAGAGAAGAGATTTCAAAATTTCAAGGTTTAGGTTTGAGTGAACTAATTCGTCAATATGCAGGTATTGAAATCATTGGGAGTCAATCCTATGCCGGACAAAACAAAACAATTTCATTTAGAGGGGGTCGAAATAGACAGGTACTTATCCTCATTGATGGGGTTCGAGTGGCAGATCCCTCTAGAATTGATACGGATTTCAATCTTAATTTTCTCAGTTTGGATCAAATTGAGTCTATTGAAATTTTAAAAGGAGCTTCTAGTACTTTGTATGGGAGTTCAGCTGCCACAGGCGTGATTCAAATACAAACCAAAAAAACAGCAGCAGGATTTCATGCTAATTTGGAAACAAGTGTAGGATCGGATCGAGATCAAAATACCCCTTTTGATTTGACCCTTTTCAAAAACAGTGTGCAATTGAGTCATGGAGGAGATCATTTAAGCGCTAAAGTCTATGCGTACAATCATCAAACAGAGGGAATGAGTGCTGTTATAGGTCCCGAAGTAGATCCTTTCTCTCATACCAACTTTGGTGGAAGTTTAAAGTATCAAGCAACAGAGAAATTTAGTATCCGTACCGGATACGATCGGTCTAAGATAAACTCTGATTACGACAACAGTTTCCCATTGGAGGATGCGGCTTTTAAATTCATAACTACCCTTGATCAAGTCCATTTCAATCCAGATTTCAATTATCAAAATGGTGGGGCAAGTTTGCGTATGGGATATCAAAAAATTAATCGTGATTTTCAGAGTGATTACCCCTTTCAAACCTCAGGGGAGAATACGCAAATAGAATTCAATAATCGATATGTTTTTG
>JAFMCA010000028.1 GCA_017858055.1 Flavobacteriaceae bacterium | reverse complement strand
TGAGCCTGCTGGTGGGCCATTGGAATTGACTTTAGGAGAAGTAAATGAAATACCTTGTGACGGCGGTCTGGGATCTATTGAAATAGAAATCAGTGGGGGGTCTCCTTTAACTTCCAATAGCGCCTCTAGTGTAATTGATTACTATTCTGTTAAAGTCGTAAAACAAGGAGGAGGATTTACTTTAAACACCACTCACGATCCCGCCAATACCAGTTTGGTAATTGAGAATCTCACCACTGCAGGAACTTATGATATTACTGTGTCTGATACCAATGGATGTACAGAGACCTTAACGAATATTTTGTTAAACAATTCTTCGAATGGTCTTGCGGCAACTGGAGTCATAACTCAAGCCACAGGTTGTAATGAAGTTTCTTTGACAGAAGGTGCAACGATTACGGTAAATTGGCCCGATCGTGGGGATGGAAATAATGGAGGGTATCCTTTATGGCAACAACGGACTTCTGTCAATCTAGACAGTTTTACAATTGCATTCAATGGAACGGTCACAGGCGTTGATGTGAGCACACTTGGCGTAGCCATCACAACAACTACTTCTGCAACTGTATTTGCATCTTCAACTGCATCTACAACGTTTAGTTCCGTACAAGATGTTGCAGCTCAGTTGGCTTATAATATTAATTTAATCTCAGATCTAACTGCTACGTTAAACGGTTCAACCATTATCGTAAAAGGATTAATAATTGGAAGTGCTTCAGCGCTCACAAGTTCAGCATCTACCTTAAATATCTCTGTTTCTGGAATTTCTCAAGTTGCAGACACCAAATGGTCTGATGTCCCAGGAATGGCAGGAATGGAGGTAATTAGCGGATTAAGTGCAGGATATTATCGAGCCATTATTAATGATAGCTCTGGATGTGGAGGCACTTTAGTTCAGAACAGTTCTCAAGGAGGATCTATTTTCCAAATAGATGAACCACAATCCCTGCAGTTTGCCTCTATTGTATTTGATGAAGTGACTTGCAATCAACCGACTTCTAACCTTCAGTTTAAATTATCCAATGGAGTTTATACCTATTCTCCCGATCCAAGTGCATTTGAATTTACATTAAACTCTGTCCTTCTGACAAGTACCGTGGAAGGGAGTGTCTCCTTCACTACAGGAACAACGACGACTTCTCTTTCCTTAACCACTAGTGCTACGACTTCTTCAGCTACTACTTCTTCAGCTACTACTTCAGCAGCTGCATCTGTCGTAGGAAGCACATATACTCCAAATTTAAGGACGAATACAGTTGAAATTAAAAACTTAATCCCGGGCAATTATGAATTGGTGGTTGAGAACATTCAAACAGAATGTATCGCGGTATTGAACTTTACCATTAACGATGCTTCCTCCATTACCTATTCTGGGGAAACCAATTTCGATATCGATCCTTGTTATGAAACCTATCAGGAGCTTTTCTTTGATCAGTTTTTAATTGATGGAGGAGAACCGTTCCAAAGTTCCGATGGGGAGTCATTCTATAGTCTAAAATGGACTTTTGATCCGAGTGATCCCGATGAAAATACTTCCACCATCAGTTCCTTGAGTAATAATGTCAATTTCGCTCCCCGCGCGGGAACCTATGAATTGTTAATTTATGACTCCAATGGATGTACAATTTTAGATGAAAATGGTTTAGAAACACCAATTGAATTTACGTTCTCTCAATCGTTAACCTCACTTCAAGTGCTCCCAGCTGGAGGGGCTAATGGTGATGAATTTGCTACCCCAGTGAGTTGTGAAATTGGGGCTGAGGATGGTCAAATTAATATTGATGTGGAAAGCTCAGATCCGTATGAAATCAAATGGCATGTTCAACAATCGACAACTTCAGCCAATGAACAGCGTTTGCTCTTCCAGGGGATCTCAGCTGCGGTTGACAGTTTGGAAGTTTATGCGATTCGAATTAATGACATTCCAATTTCATATGCGACCCAACAAAGTAATGAACCCATTACCTCTGTGGTAAACGAGTTTGCTCAACGAATAAACGATAATGCACTCTTTACCGCTAGCGTAGATCCAACAGAGAATCCCAATGAAATTATTGTAAAATCAGCCTCCAACGCGGCTATCGATTTAGAAATTGTATCACAAAGCACCCGTTTGTTAATGATAAACTCTTCCTCAAATGGCGCAACTTGGGTGGCTCTGGACGGAACCAATGGATATCCAAATTACACCGGTTATCTGAGTTTAAATAGTCTGGCTGAAGGTCAATATCGATATACGATTTCAGCTGTAAATGTGGCCAATTGTGATAATGGAGCCGAACCGAGTTCAGTTCAAGGAATTATAACGGTTGAAAATGAAAATATATTAGAAATTCGAGAGGGACCTATCGTAGATGATTATCTCTGTAACGGTCAGTCGGGGACCTTATTTATTGATGTATTTGATGGCAATACAGGTCCATTAAGCTTCTTCTATAACAGTACCCCTGTAACCTATGAAGTAGTTGGCACAAATCAATACATCATCAACATAGATAATCCCGTAGAAACGGCCACATTGGAAATATACAATGCTGCAAATTGTGGGTTGTCCAGAGAAATTAATATCGGAAATGGAACGCCCTTATTTGAATTTAATTCTGTTAATTTCTTACAGTCGGGGACCTTCTTAGCGAGAGAAGACATCACCTTTATTGACAATTCAGAAAATGAATACGATTCATTTGAATTTGTGTTTGGAGACGGTACACAAACGGACGTATTGGAACGCAATACTCCTGAACCAATCACGCACGAATACGCAATTTCGGGGACGTATTACGTTACGCTTAGAATTTATAATGACTTGGGTTGTTCAGAAGAATTGACCAAGCTGATCAAAATTGGCAAGGGCTATAGTATTTTAGTTCCCAATGTATTTTCACCGAATGGGGATATATGGAACAACACCTTCCGACCAATATTTAATGGATTGAGTGAGATTATACTTCGTGTTTACGATGCGCAAGGGGGGCTGCTTTATGAAGAAGCTGGAGCCGAAGGGTCGGATCCGGACAAACTAGGCTTATCACTCAGGGGTTGGGAAGGAAATAAAAACCTCCCTTCATCACCTTATTTTATATATACGATTACAGCAAAGACAATTGATGATGAGCCTGTCTTTAGAGATGGAACCTTTATTTTATTACAATAATTTGAAAAAGAAGCTACTCATATATGGACTTTTATTACTGATCCCACTTTTAGGGTTGGGTCAGGAGGATATGATTATCAGTCATTCTCGCTTTATGCAAAAGGTGAACCCAAGTGCATTTGGGATGAACAATATCAATAAAACAGGAGTGTTGTATAATTCCTTGGGGATGGTCAATAACAATAGAATTGAAAGTCAATATTTTTTTGGTACAATTTCTTTTGATAACGATAATTTCAGCATTGGTTTGGATGTCTATTCCTTGACCATGGACAATACGGGGCTATCGAGCACCAAGCCGAATTTGAGTTATATATTTAAAATTCAATTGGATAATGAAGTTTATTTTTTACCCTCTGTGTCCCTAGGATTCGGAAGTTCTCGATTAGATTCGGGGAAATTAATTTTTGAAGATCAACTTTCTTTAGTTTCAGGATATTTACAGACTGAATCTCAAGATCCTTTGGCTGCACAAATTGGAAATTCAAACTACTTGGATTTGGGAGCTTCATTTATTGTCCATTCCTCTAATTATTTGTTTGGGGGGAGTATAAAACATTTGAATCAACCCAACATCTCTTATAATAAAGAAAATACAGAATTTTCTCTCCCGATCCGCTATTCCGTTCAGGGGGGGTATGAATTTGATATCAATCCGTACGATCGATCAATCATGCCCAGATATTCTACGATTTACGCTTTTCTCAATGCCTCTAAGATGGGAGATAATTTTGAAATCTTTCTGTCCCAAGAAGCCCAGTTAGGGTCTTTTTCCATGGGATTAAACCAGCAATTTAGAAAAACAGACAGCTTTGGGTTTACCAACATTGGTCTTTCTGTAACGGTAGCCTATGAGAATTTTGAGTTTGGTGCGCTATATAATTTTCCATTCCAGAACCCATTGAATCCGGCAGTATATTCTCCAAGTACGATTGAGATCTTTTTAACCTTTGACTTTAGTCCTTATTTAAGAAATAAAAGGGGGGATTACCGAAGAATTAGTATTGATAACTACTATTAATTCATGCGAATCCATTTAAATTTTTACTCCAAAACAGTACTTCTAGTAGTTGCCCTTGGGGCTTTTCAATTTTGTACCAGTGATCTTGAGGGATCAAATTATATCAGAGCAGAAAGACAAGGAGATTTTAAAGCTCGAATTGTAGTGGATTCTACGAAGCTGTATCGAAGCAGTAGAAACAGCGGGCAATTAAATGTAGATGTTAAATACAAAGCAGTCTTGTTAGATACCGATATCGATTCCCTCGAATGGATATTTCCGAACGGTAATCCCGAAAGTGAAAAGGAAGCTTTAACTACCACTGTCAATTATTCGAGTTATGGGGTATTCAATTCAAAATTAGTGTTAACAAAAGTGGATACAGTCAACTTAAACTACATCTACTCCTACAAGGACACGATTGAAATTGCTCGTCCCGTTGAGATAATTTACAAAGAGTCCAATTGGGGTTCTTTTAGTGCTACTGACGAATCGATTTGGGCGGTGCTTCCCAATGATGAAACCGTATTGATAAGAGAAAATCAAGTATTTGACGAGAGCACCCCCTTTGTGGCTTCAGCAGCGTTTACTGGTTTTGAAGGCAATAAACTAAAATTTTCAGTAGAGTATAAACTAACCCATAAAAACTATCTGGCGAGTAATGTAAGTCCAAATACAAAATTAGAGGTTTTAATAGATGAACTGAAGGCCTTTGGAGTTTCTCGTGTTACCGATGATCAGTATTTCACTCAGGAATTTTATGTCAATACTCTTAGCGATTTCGATTTTAAAATCAAAAAATATCCCTCATTAAGTACTTCGGCTTGGCAAATGACCCTCACAGTTTCGGGTACGGATGCCATCGATGTTGAACTTTATGATTTAGTGAATCAAGATAAAGTCATCGGGTATTTGAGTTTGGACGAACTCACTACCACCTCCGGGACAACAGAAGTTTACGAGGCACTATTGAAAACTACCTCAAATGGAAACGAATTTAGTTTTGGATCTTCAGGAAATCAGCTGATGATTCTAGATGGCGATCCTGTCCAAATTGAATCTGGGAGTAAGTATAAAATTGTATTTACATTAGAAGATGGTCTGCCAAAATCCTATCAACTTTACCGAGAAGATTCCACTACGATTCCCGTTAGTTTGGAGGTGAATGAATATTATCTAGACGCTTCATTCAAAAATCTTTATATTGAAGTTGTTCCCTAGAAGCTACCGTTTCCCGATTTATCTTTCTGAATATTTCTGACTACTTTAACGAGACGAAGAGAAATTGAACTCAGAAATACCTTTATCACCTCTTTACAAATTTCAAAGGCATAACAATATTTTTGTATATTTAAGGTTATAAAAGTTGTTGATTCAGCAGAATCAACATTTTTTGAGCTCAAACTAAAACCTACTTATGATGAAGTTTCCCAAACTTCAGTGTAATTTATACTATGTTATTTTAGTGTTTTTTGTTCTCTTTTCTCTTTCAGCGAAAGAAAATATAGTATCAACAGCACCAATTTCAACAAGTTTCATTTCTAGTCCCATTGGATCTGGTGATGATAAACTATTGAGTTTAACCCAGCCCAGTCATCTCTCTCCCATTTCTTCATCCTTAAATACAGGGAGGAGTTCAATTGCTGCAGTTCAATCCCTCACAATTTCTTCTTCAGCCTCAGGAAATATTTTTTGTATTGGAGATACGGTAACAATTTCTGTGAGTTCTACAGCAAGTGTTTTTGAAATGTATCTAACCTTCGATTTTAGTCAATTCAGAAGAAACCGAAGAGGCTTGTACAAACGTCTTCAAAACGATAATTATTTTTAATCTCTAAAAATACCGTTGGGAAAAACGACCGGACTTTCAAATCCATTTTTTCCAACAGTTGCTATTCCAAAGAAAAAGTTATCAATGACAATACCTTCCAAGGGAAAGGAATCAACATCTCCAACAAAACGTTCGTATTCCCAAGTAGGGCTTGTGGTAGCTCTCCAATAGATTTTATAACCCAATACATTGGGGTCGGTTACTTTTTCCCATTTGAATTTGGCTGAGGCCTGAACAATACCCCCTATTGAAATGGTTTTTACTGCTGGTGGAGCCCAGGCTAAACTAGCCAAACTGATCGCATTGACAGCAGTTAGTTTTTTAGCATAGTCAAAGTTTACTCCAGATAGTACATCCCCATAAGCAATTCCATTTTCCACTCGGATATCTTGATGCTGCATCGTGTAATTTTCATGAGCTTCCATAATGCGAACACCCGCAAATCCCACATCATTAAACGGACGATGATGTCCACCTCGTCCAAAGCGATCCAAACGATAAACCATCATGGGATTCATTTCGGGCATGTATTTTTTTACCGTCTTATGGACATAACGGGCAAGTTGTCTGGATATACCATCTACTTCTCCTCCATAAAAACGACGAGCATTTCTGGCTTTTTCACTTTCATTTGCAGGCACAGGTTCTGAAAAAATTCTAAACGTCCGATTGTCAATGACTCCATCTACTCCTTGAATATTTCCAATCATATCGTTATTGAGGATACCAATAATTTCCCATCCTTGATCCAGCGCGTATTGTGCTAAACCTTTTCCACCAAAAAGTCCTTGCTCTTCACCAGCGAGACCGACATAGAGGATGCTGTTTTCAAAAGAATAGTCAGACAGTACTCGCGCTGCTTCTAGGGCACCTGCCATTCCACTTGCATTATCATTCGCTCCAGGGGAATCGTCCGTATAATTTGTAGGATCTGAAATTCTTGAATCAATATCCCCACTCATAATGATAAAGCGATTCGGATGAGTCTTACCTTTTTGAATAGCAACCACGTTATTGATCCAAACGGGTTTGACAATACGATCTCCGTCCTTTGGAGTGAAATAATTTTTCTGATAAAAAACCTCTAGACAACCGTTACAGTTTTTGGAAATCTGATCAAATTCAGATTTAATCCATCTTCTTGCCGCTCCAATTCCCCTGAATTCGGACAGCGTATCACTTAGTGTATGACGTGTTCCAAAACTGACCAGTTTTTTGATGTCTTGTTCTATTCGAGAGGAAGAGACTTTATCAATTATGGAATAGATGTTTTCTGTTTCTTGGGCTACACCAAGGCTGCAAAATAAAATGGCTAAAAATAAAGGAAATACTCGCATCTGTTTTTTTGTAAAAGTTAAAAAAAAACCGACACTTAAAGGTGTCGGTTGAAAAGATATCCGTTTTGAATTCACTAAAAACAATACCCTTTGTTCTGAATAACGTGGTCTGCAATTTTAATATGGAGCGCAATACCATCAGGTGAATCGATATACTCTCCGTGTTTCTGAACGACAAGTAGTAATTGTTCTTTTTCATTTTTATTTTCTCCAGCCAAATGGATGACTACTTCCTTACTGCGTTTTGAAATTAAGCTTTGCGCTTCTAACACATAACTTTGGACCATGGCTATTTGAATTTCTTGACTTTTTACACCGTTGCGGTTACAGTTTTTAAGGGTCCTTAGTAGGGCTGACTCTGCAAAATAAATTTCGATCAAGATATCTGCCAAGGCCTGAAGAACTTGTTGTTCTTCTTCCAATTTACTTCCAAACTTTTGTGTAGCATTTCCTGCAATCATTAAGAAGATTTGCTTGAAGTTTTCGATCAAATGACTCTCTTGAGCTAAGGGACCCTCGGCGATTTTTTCCACCTTCTCTGATCCTAGTCGAATAGCTGCTTGCATTACTGCAGGCATGAGATCAAGTTCTCCTTTCATTCCTTTTTTGAGAAGTAGTCCAATGGAGAGCATCCGATTAATTTCGTTCGTGCCCTCGTAAATTCTTCCAATTCGAGCATCTCTCCAGGCAGATTCCATTGGGGTATCTGCAGAAAAGCCCATACCACCAAAAATTTGAATGCCGTGATCTGCACAGTTTTGAATATCTTCCGATACCCCTACTTTGATTAAAGAACATTCGATGGCAAAATCTTCAACTCCTTTAAGCTCCGCTTCTTGATGACTCAATCCTTGGTTTAGGTAATATTGAATTCGATTTTCAATATTAGAGGCAGATCGATAACAGGTTGATTCCCCTACATAACAGGAAGTTGCCATTTGAGCAATTTTTTCCTTAATGGCACCAAAAGAAGCAATGGGTTTTTTAAACTGTATGCGTTGGGTTGCGTATTCTACAGATTTAGTAATCACTCTTCGTTGAGCATCAAGACAAGCGACTCCAAGTTTAATACGTCCAACGTTCAAGGCATTCATCGCAATTTTGAACCCTCCGTTTCTTTGCCCCAGAAGATTTTCAATAGGCACTTTGGTTTTGTTAAAGAATACTTGTCGCGTAGAGGAGGAGTGAATTCCAAGTTTGTTCTCTTCTTCACCAAGTTGGATGCCATTATTATCTTCCAAGGGAACGATAAAGCCTGTAATGTTTTTGTCCTCTTCGATTCGGGCAAAAACTATAAATAAACTCGCAAAACCAGCATTGGAAATCCACATTTTTTGACCCGTTATTTCATAGTATTTTCCATCTTCAGATAGAACGGCTTTTGTTTTTCCTGAATTTGCATCCGATCCAGCTCCAGGTTCTGTGAGGCAGTAGGATCCAAACCATTCTCCTGAAGCAAGTTTTGGAAGATAAGTCTGTTTTTGAGTCTCCGTTCCGTACAAAAGGATGGGAAGAATTCCTATTCCGGTATGAGCGCCAAACGCCGTAGAAAGGGATCCTGTCGCCCCGGAGATATAATCGCAAACAAGCATGGTGGACACAAAACCCATCCCCATTCCGCCATAATTTTCAGGTACAGGAACGCTCAAAAAACCGAGATCACCTGCTTTTTTCATTAAACTTTCCGTTAAAGCGTAGTCCTTTTTTTCAAATCGAGCTTTATTGGGCCATACTTCACGGTCGATGAACTCCTTAACCGAATCTTTCATCATAAGTTGTTCTTCTGAAAAATCCTCTGGCGTAAAAATCTGGTCAGGATTTGTTTTAGAAATTAGAAAAACGCCTCCATTGATATCATTTTGTGCTTTAGTTTCCATAATTATTTTGTTTTAAGGGTTGGGGTGAAATGTTCGAAATTTTGTGCATTTTCTTTAATGCAATTCATGACTTCAAAAAAGACTTTAATTTTTTTGGGACTGAGAGCTTGCTCTATGATTTTATTAAAATGTAAAACTACGGCCTTAGAATCATCTCTTTTTTCTTTTCCAAAAGCGGTGAGATGAATCAAAATACTTCTGCCGTCATTTGGATTTTGCGTTCGGTAGATTAAATTACGCTCTTCCATGGTATTCAATAGCCTAGACAGACTGGTCGATTCCATGCCCATCTTGGGACCCAAAGTGGTAGAAGGAGTCCCTTTTGAATCGATACTTAACAAAGCGAAACCTGTTGCCATAGTAGAATCAAATTTGCTTGCCTCTTTATTATACATTTTGCTTACCAAATTCCAAGTGGAACGCAAAACACTGTCAAATGTTTCCTGTTTCATTCCCTCAAAGATACAAAAGTAATACTATGCATGCATAGTAAATAGATCAATTTTTTTTGGTCCTACTTTTTTTTTAAGCGTACATGGATTCTATCAAGTCAGCGTATTTTTCAGCAATGACTTTCCTTTTTAGTTTCATAGTAGGGGTAAGGTGTCCCTCTTCTATGTTCCATTCACTGGGAGTTAGTGTAAATTTTTTCAACTGTTCCCATGAGCCAAAATTTTGATTGTGCATATCGATTTCTTTCTGAACGGCTTCAATTAATAGGGGTTCTTTAACCGCTTCTTCCAGAGAGGAACTGTTGATTCCTGCATCACGCAACCAATTCAGTACAAAATCTACATTGGGTTGAATCAGTGCCGTGGGCATTTTTCTACCTGCACCTACAACCATGATTTGTTCAATAAATAGGGATTGTTTCATTTGATTTTCTATGACCTGAGGGGCAATGTATTTTCCGCCCGAGGTTTTAAACATTTCTTTCTTACGATCCGTTATTTTCAAGAATCCGTCTGCATCAATTTCACCGATATCTCCCGTATGAAAATAGTCTCCAGTCATGACCTCTTTTGTTTTTGCTTCCTCTTTATAATACCCCATCATGACATTCGGTCCTTTACAAAGAATTTCACCATCTTCGGCAATTTTTACTGTAACTCCATCGATTACTTTACCTACTGTCCCGATTCGAAAGTGACTCTTTCTCATGTCGTTGACGGAGATTACCGGGGAGGTTTCTGTTAAACCATAACCTTCCACTAAAGTCATTCCTGCAGCTGTAAAAACACGTGCCAGTCTAGCCTGAAGAGCAGCACTACCTGAAGCAATGAGTTCTAAGTTTCCTCCGAGTGCTTCTTTCCATTTAGATAAGATGAGTTTTCTAGCTATTTTGAGTTTGAATTCATACCAAGCTCCATTTTGTCCGTAGGGCTCGTATTGTAATCCAATAGCAACCGCCCAATAGAAAAGTTTTTGTTTTATACCACTTAACTCTTCCCCTTTTGCATATATTTTGTCATAAACTTTTTCCAACAATCTCGGTACCGCTGTCATCACGTTGGGTTTGATCTCTCTTAAGTTGTCTGCTATGGTCTCTAAAGATTCTGCAAAATATACAGAGACACTGTTATACATATATATATAAAGAATAACTCGTTCAAAAATATGGCATACTGGAAGAAAGCTCAATGCAGAAGCCCCCCCAATAGTTAAGGGAAGCCTTTTTGAACTAGAGAGTACATTGGATACTACATTGTGATGACTCAACATAACTCCCTTTGGAACACCCGTAGTCCCTGAGGTATAAATGATCGTAGCCAAATATTCGGGTTTGACCTCATCCCTTCGTTTCTGAACCGTTTCCTGATGGGGTTTCTCTTTACCAAGATCCAGGAGTTCACTCCAGTGAGTACAACCCTTTATTTGATCAAAACTGTAAACTTTTTTTAGTGACTTTACATTTTTATGAATTGCCATTACTTTGTCGTAAACCTCTTGGTCCGACACAAAACAATACTGACTCTCGGAGTGGTTCAGGATGTATTCGTAATCTTTAGAGGAGATTGTAGGGTAGATGGGAACATTTACAGCTCCTACTGCCAGCAAACCAACATCCATTAAACTCCATTCCGTTCGATTTGTACTAGAAATCATAGCGATTTTATCCTGAGGTTGGATGCCAAGTTCAATAAGTGCATTACTAATTGCTTCAGCCTGATCACAAAAGACTTCTGATGAAATACTTTCCCACTTCCCATTGTATTTGGTAGTGAAGGATTTTTCTAGTGGAGCATTTTCTTTTTGATAGGTAATAAAATCAAATAATCGTGTCGGAGTCATAAACTTCTATTTACTGCAAAATAGGAAATATTTTGAAGTAAAATGTAAAGTTTTACACTGTAGTGGAATTCAACCACGAATACGCATTTTCAAATGCGATGATCCATGGAGAAACTTCCTCTGTCCTACCTTCGGGATAATGACCCCAATTCCATGGGAATGTTGAGCGTTCTAGATGGGGCATCATTACCAAATGACGACCGTCTTTAGAACTTAGCATGGCTGCATTATAGTCGGAACCATTGGGGTTGGAAGGATACTCGGTGTAAAGGTACTTTGCAGGGATTTCATAATGGTTTTCCGCTTTTGGAAAAGAAAATTTCCCTTCTCCATGGGCAGCCCATATTCCGAGAGTACTTCCTTCTAGCCCTTGTAAGAGTATGGACTTACTTTTTTTTATGGTTACCGCTGTGAAAATACATTCAAATTTTCCAGAATCGTTGTGAAGCATTTTGGGTTTCTCAACATCTTCTGGGGAAAGCAAGCCAAGTTCAACAAATAACTGACAGCCGTTACACACCCCAAGGGATAGGGTATCGGGGCGGTTAAAAAAATTAGTTAAAGCCGCATTTGCTCTTTCGTTGTATTTTATTGCTCCAGCCCATCCTTTTGCAGAGCCCAAAACATCAGAATTGGAAAATCCGCCTACAGCCACTAAGAATTGAATGTCTTCAAGATTCTCTCGACCTTCGATTAAATCGGTCATATGGACATCTCTTACCTCAAAACCACTAAGGTCCATTGCATAGGCCATTTCACGTTCGGAATTACTTCCCTTTTCTCTGAGTACGGCAGCTTTGATTTTTTTTATTTTTGCTATAGGCATGGAACCGTCAAAGTCTTTAGGAAATTCAAATTTCAAAGGTTGTTTGATAGTATTCTCTGCCCTTATTTTAGCTAAGTGTGGTGCGGTTTGATGTGCCTCTAATGCTGTTGATGTAGCCATCCATGACTTTCTTAATTCAGCAATAGGGAGTTCTAATTCGTTGATTTTTAATATAGCATGAGGAGTGATTTCTCCTACTTTTATTACGTTTATTTGTTCTTTTGAAAAAATACTACAGAGGTCTTTTTCTGACTGTAACACTACCGCAGCTTTTTCAGAAAATAAGATTTTGATCAGATCTTTTTCCTTAAAGTTTGAAAAATCGAGCTCCATTCCTACGCCTACAGAGGGGAAACACATTTCTAAGAGGCTGGTAATTAATCCTCCAGAACCAACATCATGACCAGCACAAATGGCTCCTTCCTTGATGAGGTTTTGTAGCGTATTAAAAGCAGTTTTAAAATAGGCAGCGTCGAGTACGCTAGGGGTTTTTTTCCCAATGGCATCCAAACTTTGTGCAAATGAACTCCCCCCTAAATGAAATTCATCTTGACTAAAATCAAGATAATACAAGGCCCCAGCTCCTACCTTGGCTACAGGAGTTACTACCGACTTGACATCTGCACATTGCCCAGCGGCTGAGATGATAACTGTACCTGGAGCGAGTACATCCCCCTCAGGATATTTTTGTTTCATGGAAAGGGAGTCTTTACCTGTTGGGATGTTGATTCCTAAAGCTATTGCAAAATCAGCACAAGCTTCAACTGCCCTGTACAGTCGAGCATCTTCCCCGGGATTATTACAAGGCCACATCCAGTTAGCAGATAGGGAAACACTTTTTAGTCCCTCCTCCATAGGTGCCCAAACAAGATTGGTCAACGCTTCAGCAATAGAATTCACACTGCCTTTAGCGGGATCAATTAATCCGCTGATTGGAGCATGTCCAATAGAGGTTGCAATACCTTTTTGTCCGGTATAATCAAGGGCAACAACCCCACAGTTACTTAGAGGAAGCTGAAGTTCACCTACACATTGTTGTTGTGCAACCCTACCTGTTACGCATCGGTCAACTTTGTTTGTTAGCCAATCTTTGCACGCTACAGCTTCTAATTGAAGTACCTGCTCTACATACTTTTGGAGTCCTTCCTCTGAATAAGTAAGTTCATCGAAATCTACAGTCAAAGTTTGATCTTTCATGATGGTTTTTGGGGCGCTTCCAAAAAGAGCATCAAGGGATAAATCCACAGGTTTTTCATGAGTCTGGTCAGAGACAAAACTAAAATGATGATCGGCGGTAACCTCTCCGACCACATAAAAAGGAGCGCGTTCGCGTTTTGCGATTTTTTCGAGTAGATTGGCATCTTCTGGAGCTAAAATAAGCCCCATGCGTTCCTGGGATTCATTACCAATAATTTCTTTTGCTGAAAGCGTGGGATCTCCTAAGGGTAAAGCGTCGATATGGATGAGTCCGCCGGTATCCTCTACCAACTCAGACAGGCAATTCAAGTGGCCACCTGCTCCATGATCGTGTATGGAAACAATTGGATTTGTAGGAGCTTCTACAAGGGCACGAATAGCATTTGCAACTCTTTTTTGCATTTCTGGATTGGATCGCTGTACTGCATTAAGTTCTATTGCACTTCCAAAAGCTCCAGTATCTGATGAGGAAACTGCTGCTCCTCCCATACCAATTCGGTAATTATCTCCACCGAGAATAACGATCTTGTCTCCTTTTTTTGGAGTCATTTTTTGTGCCTGTTCCTTTTTGCCATATCCAACGCCTCCTGCCAACATGATCACTTTGTCGAAACCTAATTTGATTTTCTTTTCTTGATGTTCAAAGGTGAGTAAGGAACCTACAATCAAGGGTTGTCCAAATTTATTTCCAAAATCAGAGGCACCATTTGAAGCCTTAATCAGGAGGTCAATAGGGGTTTGATATAACCAGTTGCGTTCTGGAAAATTACTGTTTTTTCGTTCTTTTTGGACGCGAGAGTAAGGCGTCATATAGACAGCAGTTCCTGCCAAAGGAATCGAACCTTGGCCTCCAGCCAGTCGGTCTCTGATTTCACCACCAGAACCTGTAGCAGCTCCATTAAAGGGTTCGACAGTAGTGGGGAAATTATGTGTTTCAGCTTTGAGAGAAATAACGCTCTCCACTTTGGTTTTTATATAATTACTCGGACGATCTGCTTGTTGAGGAGCAAATTGTTCGAGGGTTGGTCCACCAATAAAGGCAACATTATCTTTATATGCAGAAACGATCGAATTAGGATTCGCTTGGGATGTTTTTTTAATGAGTTTAAAAAGGCTCTCTTTTTTTGTCTCTCCATCGATGATAAATTCACCGTTGAATATTTTATGACGACAGTGTTCGGAATTGACTTGAGAAAAGCCAAATACTTCAGAATCGGTGAGAGGTCGGTTTAGAGATTGAGCAAGTTCCTCAAGATAGGTTACTTCTTCTTCACTCAAAGCCAAACCTTCTTGTTTGTTGTAGGTAGCAATATCTTCAATTTGCTGAATGGGTTCGGGGAGGATCTCGACATCAAAAAGAGATTGTGTCAAGGATTTATAGGAAGTGACCAACATGGGGTCAGCATTTTTAACCAAATCTTTTGCTTCAAAAAATTCAATCCGCTCAATTCCTTGGATTCCCATATTTTGCGAAATTTCCACGGCATTGGTACTCCATGGAGTTACCATAGTAGCCCGTGGACCATAAAAATCACCAAAAACGGTGGGTGCTTCAAGTTGAGGTTGATTACCGAACAGCCAGCTTAATTTTTCTATTTGAGGGTGAGGGAGGGTATCGCTGCATTTTACTGCAAAAACTTGGACAGAGGTATCGCCAAAAAAAAGGATCATGCGAATGAAATTAAAACACAAAAATAAGGCATTCCTTTCACATAGTTTTAGCTCCATTCAGTTGAATAACTCAAGTTATCTTCTTTTTATTCACACCGAAATTTTGATTTATCCAAACCTCTTGGAATTTTAAGATTTGAAAGAACAGAAGATTCTTTGAATTGCCGATAAATTATTAAAATAAGTATATTGCATTTTATAATTCTATTAAGTCATGGAGATTCAAATTCCTAACAACGCACATAAAGATATTCCAGGAAATCCCTCAACAGCTAAAAGCAGCAGTATTGATTTGAGAAAAACCGCTGATGCATCCAGTTTAAGTGTACTTTCATTAGAAGACTGGAATTTTTGGTTGTACAACGGCTATGTCGTAGTAAAAAATGCGATTTCTAAAGAGCAAGCCAAAAAAACAGCACATTTTTTATGGGAATTTGAAGAAAAAAATCCAAAAGATCCCAGTACGTGGTACACTGCTCCTCGTGCAGAAATGCAAATGAAAGAGCTTCAAGGTACAGGAATGGTGGAGGTTTACAATCATCAATACCTTTGGGAGAATAGACAAACGGAACGGGTTTATAAGGCATTTACTGATATATGGGGAACAGCAAAACTTTGGACGACCATAGACCGTGCTAATCTTAATTTCCCAATACAGCCGGGGTTTGAATACAAAGGTTTTATCCATTGGGACTATGATCCAGAAACCAAACCTCAAAACGTTCAAGGAGTTTTGGCACTTGCGGATCAAACCGACACTGAAATGGGAGGATTCCAATGCATTCCTTGGTTGTACAGAAATTACGATACTTGGAAATTAACTCAACCCGAAGACCGAAATCATTTTCAGCCAAACACTGAAGGTTTGGAAGAACATTTTGTAAAAGTTCCTTTAGAAGCTGGAGACTTACTGATTTTCAACAGTCTCGAACCGCATGGTATTCGACCCAATAATTCCAAAAACAAGGTGCGAATAGCGCAGTACATTTCCATGATGCCTGCAGAAGAGAACAATGAAGCCTTAAAAAAATGGCGAATAAATTCTTGGAAAAATAGAATCGCGCCTGAAGGTCATGCATTCCCTGGCGATCCTAGAAAATGGGAACAAACTAAATACGAGACAGCAACTTTGAGTCCCCTAGGTGAAAAATTACTCGGACTTCGAGCCTGGGACTAGACAAAAAGCATCACAATAGTAAGTACTGCTCCAGCTAGGGCAAAATACATCCCCTTTATAAAGACTGGCATTTTGGGAGTGTACATCCAAAAAGAGGACAGAACAAAAAAGAGTAATGAGGCTCCAAAAAACAGATTTAAATAATACAATGGACTTTCCGTTGTTGCCTTGTGAAGTTTTTCCATTTTTTGGAGTAAAAAAGGAAGTTTCATTTGCTTAACCTCAGCAATACCACTTTCCTCGTTATAATTTCCTTCTTTAAAATAAATCGTTGCCCCTTCTTTTTTGTCAACTTTCACACCAATTTTTAAAGCAGAACTCAAAGCTGCCGCATCTAAATTGACGTCGAGTTGTCTTTGTTCAATCACTTCTTTTTTCAAAAAATTAGTTCTTCTAAAAATCATCAATGAGCCACTGAGTGCATACATGGCCATAATTCCAGCTAAAAAATACCCTAAATAGCGGTGAATAATTCGAACTTGAAGTGAGAAAGGTGTTTTAGTTTTTGTCATAATCTAGTCAATGTATTTGCGAAAATAGTATTCCATTGAAAAATAAAATAGATTTTTTAAATTTTTTGTAACTGGGCAATATAAAACCCATCGAATGTACTTTGATGAGCTAAGAATGTTTGTTCTTTAATTAGTTTAAATTCTGCACCAATTTCGGTTTTTAAAAATCGGGAAATTTGATTTTGATTTTCGTTTGGAAAAATGGAACAGGTAGCATAAACTAGAGTCCCCTCTTTTTTTACTAAGGGTGCGTTTTTATTTAAAATCTCTTGCTGTAAAATTTCAAGAGCTTTAATTTTTTCAGGATTCATTTGCCATTTAGCAGCAGGATTTCTTCTTAAAACCCCTAGTCCACTGCAAGGGGCGTCGATGAGAACAGTATCAATTTTACCCTGATGAAGGGTAAAGAAATCTACATCGTTATGGGGATGAACCTGAATTGACGTGATTCCATTTCTTTCAGCTCTCTTTAGAAGCTGCTCCAGTTTATTCTCCTGTGGATCCATGGCATAAACAATACCTTTATTCTGCATCAAAGTGGCAAGATGAAGACTTTTTCCTCCGCTTCCTGCACATGCATCTACTACAGTACCTCCTTTTTGAGGATTCACCCAATGGGCAACTCGCTGAGAGTTTGCATCCTGAATTTCGAATGCACCTTGGAGATATAAGGGGTTTTGGAGTAGATTTTTATGTTCTTTAAGAAGTAAAGTTTCGGGAATTTCTTTTGACTGAATAGACTCTATATCGTACTCTTTTTTTAGTTGTTTTTGTAGTTTTATAGGATCCTGTTTTAGCGTATTGCATCGAATAACCAAGGAGCTTGGACTATTTAGCGCATGGCTTTCTTTTTCCCAAATTGCGTCTCCAAAAGCTTCAATGCCCATTTCGTCTAGCCAGTCGGGCAAAGACTCTCGAATTGTAAGGGCATTCGTTAATGGGTCCAACGGCCAAGTTATTTTAAGACCTTTTATTTCAGAAAACTCATCCCAATCGGGTAGTTCAGCTCCTTTTGTAAGCATCCAAACTCCAACTAATTCCCAGTTATAATTTTTAGAATTCTCTTTTAAAGTACCAACAAAGCTATAACTTCGTTTCCATCGGACAATGTCTAGAATTGCTTCTCCCAAGAGTCTTCGATCTCGTGAACCCCATTTTTTATTTTGTTTTAGTAACTGACTTAACACGGGACGAAGTGCCTCTTCTTTGTCAAAGATTCGCTCGAGTCCATCAACAACTCCTAGCGCAATATTTCTGTATAATTTCAAGGAAGTAAAGGTATTCTTTTAATTGCTAGGGATATATACTTACTTTTTTTCTTTTTCTTTTGACCGGTTGCGAATTCTTCTAAACATTTCTTGATCAAACTCTTTTTCCTGATGTAAAATATGCAGCACCTCTTTTGGTCGAATCGACTTGAGAAGTTTTTGATTACGTTCGTTTTTCATCGTCATACCCAATTGTTCAAATTGGTAATAATCTTCAATATATTTAGAAGCACTTTTTGAAGAAATGGTATCAAAGGCTTTGGATAGATCTTTTCGTATGTTGCGCTGAAGAATCCAAACTTTACTGTGATAGCGATTTTCAAAATCAGTAAAAATTGAATTAAATACTTCTTTCTCTTCTTCGTTTAAATTGGTGTGAGTAAGAATGAAATTTAATTTCATTTTTTTGAATTCTTCAAATCGATCATTGTTTTGACTGAAAGAATTCAAACTCCAGAAGAGTATAAACAAAAAACAAAAAGTTCGAAACAATGATTTCATGTCTTAGGGTTTAGAAGGAGAAGAAAAGGTTGATTCAATTTCGATGTCTTCCATCATGGATAGCATATCATAACTGTCCAAAGTTTCACTGTAGTAACTTTCGATAAAGTCGTTAAAAGCTTGCTCTTTTTCAATTTCTTGCGTTGAAGTTCTTTGAAAAAGAGTGACGATTAAAACAATAGTTGCAGCTACGGCAATAAATTTTGGAATCAAAGAACTTAAATTTGATTTTTGAGGAATCCTTTTGTTGATAGAGAGTCTTTGTTCGATTACCTCATCCAATTGCTCAAAATAATTTTCGGGTGTAGAGAATGGGTTTAATTTAGAGATGGAATCATCAGAACTACAAAGTTTTTCTTCAAGCTCATCAAAATAGCCTTTGGGTACTCTAAAGGGATTGTGTTGTTTAAAATCAGTCATTCAATTCATTTTTAATTTTCTTAACGGCATGGTGATAAGAAGCCTTTAATGCTCCTACACTTGTGTCTAAAATCTCTGATATTGTTTCGTAATTCATGTTGTCAAAATACTTCATATTGAATACGATACGTTGTTTCTCTGGTAATTGTGCTACCATTTTTTGCAATTTAAGTGCTGCTTGATCTCCGTCAAAATAGGAATCCGCCATAAGTCCATTGGCTTTTGCTTCTATCCATTCTTGATTTTGAAGTCCCATTTTTGAAGCTTTAGAGTTGATAAAATTCAGTGACTCGTTGGTCGCTATTCGATACATCCAGGTGTATAAGGAGCTATTTTCTCTAAACTTATCTATGTTGAGATGAATTTTAATAAACGTATTTTGAACTACATCGTGGGCATCATCGTGATCTAGAACTAACTTTCGAATGTGCCAATACAGCCGTTCTTTATATTCAGAAACCAGCTTTTTGAAGGCCTCTTCTTTTGTTAGAGGATCTCTCAGTGCTTTTATAAAAATGGATTGCTCGTTTTGCACAAAAATTCTTTATTTCACTTTGACAAGTAATAAAGTTAGAAGTTTAATCCATACGTTGAATTTGAACCCAACTTTTATAATCCTCACTAGTTTCCAGTAAGGTTTGATGTGTTCCAGAGGCTACAATAGTACCGTTTTTTAGCACTAAGATGAGATCGGCCTTCTGGATAGTAGAAAGTCGGTGTGCAATTACTAAAGAAGTTCTGTTTTTCATTAATCGTTCTAAAGCACTTTGAACTTCTTGCTCGGCTTCGGTATCTAAGGCGGAAGTTGCTTCATCAAGGATTAAGAGTTCGGGATCCTTAAGTAGGGCTCTTGCAATAGTTAATCGTTGTTTTTGTCCTCCAGAAAGTTTGTTTCCCGAATCCCCAATTTTTGTTTCATACCCTTCAGCTAACATTTGTATAAAGCCATCTGCATTGGCAGCTTTGGCAGCGGCAATAATTTCTTCCTTAGTTGCTTTGGGATTGCCCAATTTTAAATTGTTGTACACTGAATCATTAAAGAGAATGGATTCTTGAGTTACCATCCCTATTTTTTGATAGAGACTTTCCTTTTTTATCTGATTAATAGGAATACCGTCTATGGTTAAGCTCCCATGGTTAATGTCGTAAAAACGATTAAGCAAATAGGTTAAAGTTGTTTTTCCTCCTCCAGAAGGCCCTACTAAGGCAACCATTTGGCCTTTCAAGATTTCAAACGATACCTTTTCCAAAACAGGATTCTCTTCATATCGAAAAGCAACCTGATCAAAGAGGATACTTTTAGTAAAACGTTCTAATGGTATTGCGTTAGGAGCATCTTGAAGTTGATCCTCCGAGTTTAAAATTTCAAGTATTCTTTCAGCAGCAGCATTTCCTTTTTGTATGCTGTAGCTCGCTTTGCTAATTGCTTTCGCTGGGGTAAGGATGTTATAAGCAAGTCCCATATAGACGATGAATGAAGTACCCGATATACTCCCATCTACCAATACCATTTTTCCACCAAACCAAAGCAAGACTCCTATTGCGACTATCCCTAAAAATTCACTCGTGGGGCCAGCTAGGCTTGTTCGATGTAAAAGTTGATTTGAAAAATTATAAAATCGAGTGGTAGCTGCTTTGAATTTATTTTTAAAATGATCCCCAGCAGCAAAAGTTTTAATGATTTTCTGACCATTAACAGTCTCATCTATTAAGGATAAAAAATCGCCCTGTTCCTGTTGCAGTTTATCCGACTGGCTTTTTAGCCGTTTACCAATTCGAGAAATGATTAATCCCGAAACAGGTATAAAAAACAAAACGAAAATCGTTAGTTTGATACTAAAAAAAAGCATGGCTGCTAGAGAAAATAAAATGGTTAAGGGCTCTCGAACGATTAATTCCAAAATTGACAAGAAGGAAACCTGTAATTCAGACACGTCACTCGTAATTTTTGCCATGAGATCCCCTTTCTTTTTCTCGCTGAAATAGGAAATGGGAAGCGAAATAATTTTCATGTATATGGCATTTCTTAAGTCGCGAATAATCCCATTGCGTAAAAAAGTGATGTAGTATAAGGCAAGATAATTGCAGATATTTTTGAGGAAAAACAAGCTCAAAACTAAACCGATAACGACGATCAAGGTCCTTTCAGGATCTTGCTCAACTTTAGAAGCAATATAAAAGTTCAAACTGTCTTTTAGGTAGTGATGTAGGCTAAAAATTCCTTGGTAAGTGGCTGGTTCAATCTGTTTTTCGGTGGTTTCAAAGAGCACATTCAGCATTGGAATTAAGGAAACAAAAGACAAAGCGCTAAACAAAGCGTAAAAAGCGTTGAATACTATGTTTAAAAGCGCGTACCCTTTATATTTCCAGCCAAATTGTAAGATGTTTTGAAACGGAGACTTCATGAGGGTAATGTTGATAATACCAGTGTATCAAGCCGTTTTTCAAGAATCGATTCTTGTTCTTTCCAGCTTAATTTTGGATCAAATGCTTGATTTACGCTAAAGTAATATTTTATTTTAGGTTCCGTTCCGCTTGGTCGTAACGCAATCACGGAGCCGTCTTGGAGTTTAAAAATCAAAACGTTAGACGGGCTAAAATTCAATTGTTGTTTCTGATTCGTTTCGAAATTGTGTACTTCCAAATTGAGGTAGTCTTCCATTCGAGTAACGGGTGAGCCCCCCATGTTTTTAGGTGGATGGGTTCTAAAATCCTCCATTTGTTGAGCAATTTGTGCCAGTCCAGCCTTCCCTTTTTTTGTAACTGAAACCAGGCGTTCTTTATAGGCTCCGTATTTCTTATAGCATGTGATTAAATAATCAAAAAAGGAACTTCCCTTTTGTTTTGCCTCATTTGCAATTTCACAGGCCAATAAACTTCCTGAAATAGCGTCTTTATCTCGAACACTTTTTCCAATAAGAAAGCCATAACTTTCTTCTCCACCACAAATAAAATCCAGTTCAGGAAAATCCTCTATCAGCTTTGCAATCCACTTAAATCCAGTCAAGGTGCTTTTGTATTGAATTCCGTACGCTAAGGCAATTTTCTCGATGAGAGGAGTAGATACAATGGTCGAAGCAATAAAGCAATTGGGAGATAATTCATTTTGGATTTGTTTTTTTTCAAGTAAAAACTCGGTTAAAACCATCATGATTTGATTTCCATTCAGATAATACCATTCTGAATCGTGATCCCTGATAACAAAACCAAAACGATCCGCATCGGGGTCAGTTCCGATAACCACATCAGCTTCTTTTTTTGTACCCAAAGAAACAGCCATTTTAAGGGCTTCTTTTTCCTCAGGATTAGGTGAAATTACGGTCGGAAAATTGCCGTCGGGGAGCGCCTGTTCTTTAACGATATATACTTGAGCATAACCCGATTGTTCCAGAACATGGGGCAATGCTGTCATAGACGTTCCATGAATAGGAGAAAAGACAATTTTAAGGGGCTTATTTTTTTGAGAATTAAACTGTCCTACTTTTAAAACTTCTTTTTGATAAACCGAGTCAATTTCTTTATCGATATATTCCAATAAGTTTGGATTCCCTTCAAACTTTATAGATTCGAATGCAGTCTTTTGAATTTTCTCACTGATAATTTTGTCTTGTGGGGGCACAAGTTGTCCACCATCATTCCAATACACTTTATAGCCGTTATACTCTGGAGGATTATGCGATGCGGTTAGAACAATACCACATTGAGCATTTAAATACCGTACAGCAAAGGAAAGCTCGGGTGTAGGGCGGAGTTCACTAAACAAGGAGCAATAAATGCCATTAGCAGTAAATACATCTGCACAAACTTTTGCCAGTTCCTTGCTTTGGTGACGGCAATCGTAGGCGATTACGACACGAATTTTTGTGTATGGAAATAAGGTGAGTAAATAGTCAGCGATCCCTTGAGAGTTTTTCCCGAGGGTATATTGATTTATACGATTTGTGCCTACGCCCAATACACCGCGCATTCCCCCAGTACCAAATTCTAAATCTTTATAAAAGGCATCCTCAGCCTCGATGGGAGACTTTTCAAGTTCACCAACCTGATCTTGGGTTTTTTTATCGAAAGGAGTTTGCTTCCATTGTGCAATGCGATTGTTCAAATCCATTGGGTTAAACGGTTTCTTTAACATGATAACGTTTGGTTTGCCGTGCATTTCTCATAACCAATTCGCCTAAAAATCCAGCAATAAAAAATTGACTTCCCAAAAGCATCAGGGTCAAAGCAATATAAAATTCAGGGCGTTGAGTAATTAATCTAGCATTGATATCAAAAAACAATTTATCAAGCCCAAGATAGAGGGTAAAACTAAATCCAATGAGCAGCATAATACTGCCCCAAAGCCCAAAAAAATGCATGGGTCTTTTTCCAAAGCGGTTAACAAACCACAGTGTGATTAGGTCTAAAAACCCTTTAAAAAAGCGATCCGCCCCAAATTTGGTTTGACCAAATTGTCTGGCTTGGTGCTGAACGATTTGTTCACCTATTTTGTGAAATCCTTGTTGAGAGGCCAAAACGGGGAGGTATCGGTGCATTTCACCATTCACATCGATAGTTTTAATGACCTCCCTTCGATAAACTTTTATGCCACAGTTAAAATCATGTAACGGGATCCCCGAGACTTTTCGAGCAGCCCAATTGAATAATTTTGAGGGTAAATTTTTAAAGAGTACTGAGTCAAAACGTTTTTTCTTCCATCCTGAAATCAAATCCAAACCTTGGGATTGAAGTGTGTGAATCATTTCGGGAAGTTCTTCGGGTGAATCTTGTAAATCAGCATCCAACGTAGCAACAAATTCTTTTTTTGCGGCTTCAAAACCCGCATGGAGTGCCTGAGATTTTCCATAATTTTGAGAGAATCGAATTCCACTGACTTCAGGGTAGTCTTTGGCAAGTGAAGTTATGGTTTCCCAGGAGCCGTCCGTACTTCCATCATCTATAAAAATAACTTCATACGAGGTAGTCTTTCCATTCATAGCCTTCACTATCCATTCGTAGAGGGGGACTAACGAATCGTTCTCATTGAGAAGTGGAATAATGATAGAAAGTTCAAAACGGTTTTGCATCAAAAGCAAAACTACAAAATTTGACTTACTCGGGCCTTGATTTCTTAACGATTAAACCGCCAATTAGGGAAATGATAAATCCAATAAAAAGGGATCCAATGATTTGAAATGCAGAACGAATTACTGGAGTAGAAAACTTCTCCTGCATGGAACGGATTCCATCGATTTGCTCTGTAGTCATTTCTGGATTTTCCATTCTCATTTTTTCAATTTGAAAATCCAAAGCTTTTTCCATCATTCCTGGATCTAAAAATTCGGTAAGTATAAAAGTGTACACTACACCGATTAAAGCGGATACAGCAGATATCCCTAATCCAATTTTCAAAGCCTCAGAAAGACTAAGGTATCCCTCGTTTAGTTTTTTAAACTGTATGAAAGAATAAAGGAGTAACGCAATCATGATGACAATACCTACAATTCCAGCAGCAGAGGTTTGTTGGTAATGCATGTCAAGAAAATAGAGCATAAGATTAAAAGCAATTGAAATTCCTGATAAAATGAGTGCATTGGAAATAATAATTGATTTCATTGAAGGGCTTTGAGCTTCCATAAGCTGTTGGGTTTAAATTTTAATCTAAGGTAAAAAAAAATGAAGAGTTCGTGTTATTGTGAAAAATAAAATTAAATTTGCAGTCGATTTTAGTATTATGAAAGCAGAAATTCA
>JAFMCA010000056.1 GCA_017858055.1 Flavobacteriaceae bacterium | reverse complement strand
CCCAATTACACTTTAGTAAGCATTATTGGTTTTATTATTGGTACCGTACGATTAGTTTATCCATGGAAAAAAAAGGAATTTGCTTACGACTTGGAGGGAAATATATTGACAAACAGTATAGGTACCCCAGAACTATCTAGTTATGATTATTATTTACCCAAATTGAACGAATTAAATACCTATGGTGTAATTTTGGCTTTCTTACTGGGGGCAGCCCTATTATTTTTATTGGATTATTATGACAAAAGAAGAACATCCTAAACTTTTTGGGCTACTCGGTAAAAATATCGATTATTCATTTTCAAGAAACTATTTTTCGAACAAATTCAAAAATGAAAATCTTACAAATTACAGCTACGTCAATTTTGATATAAAAAACATCGATGACTTTGGAGAACTTAAAAAAAAGAATCCAAATCTCATTGGTATGAACGTTACTATACCCTACAAAAAAGCAGTAATTCCATTTCTTGATCAAATTTCTGACGAATCAAAAACGATTGGTGCAGTCAATACAATTTTATGGGATTCCAGAGGAAACACGATTGGTCACAATACAGACCACATAGGTTTTGAAAAAGCTCTAAAAGAAAAAACTAATACGCTTCCCAAAAGAGCACTCATACTCGGGACAGGAGGTGCATCGGCTGCAGTTCAGTACTCACTCGAAAAAATGGGGTGTGAAGTACTATTTGCATCTCGAAATCCAAAGCCTAAACAATATGGGTATGATAAATTAGAATCTGATTTAATGAATTCTATTGAACTTATTGTGAATACCACTCCATTGGGAACTTTTCCAAATATTGAAGAAGCTCCTCCTATTCCATACGAACTGATCCATTCTAAACACCTTCTTTTCGATCTAATTTACAATCCAATCATTACACGTTTTTTAGAAAATGGTATAAAAAAGGGAGCAGAAACTCTAAATGGGTATCAAATGCTCGTATATCAAGCTGAAAAATCTTGGGAGCTTTGGAATCAATAGACTAATTTTGGGTGATTCTATTTTTAGAATTAAAAAAAATGTATATTATTTGTATTCATACCAAACTCAAAAATGGAAGAAAATAGCCAAAAACCTAGTGCGGAGGAACAAAATGAGCCGCAAAACACTCCAACCAGTCCCAATGGAGCTACTGATTCTGTCGAGAAACAAGAGCCAATTAATACCCCTGCTGAGGTAGAAATTGATCTTGAGACCAAAACAGCTGCAGAAGAAGCAGAGGAGATCAAGAAAAAAGAAACTAAGACTGAAGTCACTTCGGAATCTTCGGAAGAAGCCGTGGATTACTCTTCCATGTCCATTGAGCAACTCATCAGTGCTTATAAGGAACTGAGTACTAGTGATCATTGGTTAAAAAATCACTCCACCATACAAACCCTTGGTCAAATTTTTGAAGAAAAATTTCATGCCGATGTTGAAGCCAATAAAAAAGCCTTTTTAGATGGAGGTGGAGCTGAAATTGATTTCTTCTACAAACCCGAGTACAAAGCAGAATTTGATCAAGTAGGATATGAATATCGTAAAAAGAGGCGTTCCCATTACAAAGATCAGGAGGCTTCGCAAAAAGTGAATCTTGAGCGTAAAAAAGCTATCATAGAGGAAATCAAAGCCTTGATAGGTGCTGATCAAAACATCAACACCATATACAAAACCTTCAGAACATTACAGGAAAGCTGGTACAGTACAGGGCCTGTATCACGCTCGGAGAGCAACAATTTATGGGAAACCTTTAAACACCATGTAGAGCGTTTCTATGACTTCCTTCATTTGAACAGAGAATTGAGAGATCTGGACTATAAACATAACTATGAAGAAAAGTTAAAAATCATTGAAAAGGCGGAAGCACTTCAAGAAGTGCCGGATATTCTTCATGCCAGTAGAGATCTCAACACCCTTCATCAACTTTGGAAAAATGATCTTGGGCCAGTGGCAAAAGAACATCGTGAGGAATTATGGAAACGATTCCAAGACGCGAGCAAAGTTATTCAGTCTAGAAGGCAGGAATATCAAAAAGATATTGCAGGAGCAATGAAAAAGAATCTTGAGAAAAAGATGGATTTGCTCAAGGAAATGAAAGCGTTGGTGGAAAACAAAGCCGAGACCCATAATGCATGGCAAAAGGCTTTAAAACGATTCAACGAACTTCGGAATGATTTCAAAAGTATTGGTCATGTCCCTACAAAAGAAAGTAAAATTTCTTGGCAAGAATTTAGAGATCTTGGTCGGGCGTTTATGCATGAAAAAAACATTTTTTATAAAAATCAAAAACAGCAATACAATCAAAATATCGATGCGAAAAAAGGACTAATAACACTTTCTAAAGAAATCCTTGATAGCGCAAACTGGGACACCAAAGTTCAAGAAATGAAAACCATTCAAAAGGACTGGAAGGGTATTGGTTTTGTTCCCCGAAAGCTGGACAACAAACTTTGGTCTGAATTTTCAGAAATTCACAAAGTTTACTTTGATCGAATCAAAACGGGATATCAACACTTATCCGAAGAGCAGGAAACGATACAAAAAGAGAAAAGAGCTTTTCTTAAAAAAATAAAATCTACTAAGTTCTCTAAAGAACCTGAAACCCTTCAAACAGAATTGAAAGATTTGTGGGACAGCTGGAATACGCTTCCTAAAATCGGAGGTCAGACTGAGGTAGAAATGAACAAAGAGTTTTCCAATTCATTGACCAAAATTGTTAATGAGGTCAAAATGGATGCTAAAACTCAAAAAGAAGTACTGCTCGGACTGAATTCCATTTTGTTAAACAACAATCCTGAAAAACTACAAAAGGAATTGAACGAAGTGAAAGCAACTTTAGTTCGTTTAAAAACTGAACGAACCCAATTGCAAAATAATCTTGAATTTTTCAGTGATTCCAGTTCTGAAAATCCACTTTATAAAAACGTGGAAAAACAGATCAACGACTGTCAAAGTAAAGTTGATGAGGTTCAGGAGGAATATATCCGTTTGAAGCAGATCAAAAATGCTCAAATCAAGCGCTCCAAACTAGAACAAGCTGAAGAAGAATCCAATCAAGAGTTGGAAGAAGATTGATTTTTAGCAGCTTGCCAAAGCTTTTCCATTTCAACAAGCGATAAGTTTTCTATAGACTTGTCGCTTTTTTTGGCTTGGGCTTCTATATACTGAAAACGCTGTATAAATTTTTTATTGGTGCGTTCTAAAGCCGTTTCGGGATTGATCTTGATAAAACGCGCGTAGTTAATTAAAGAAAATAGTACGTCACCAAATTCATCTTCCACAGCATCCATGTTGTTCGAGTCAAGGGCGTAGTCCAACTCTTTAAGTTCTTCTTGAAATTTATCCCAAACCTGTTCTTTAGTTTCCCAATCAAAACCTACACCTGCCGCTTTTTCTTGCATACGTTGGGCCTTGATTAAGGCAGGAAGACCTTTGGGTACTCCTTCCAAAACACTTATTTTGCCCTCCTTAAGCTTTAGAGCCTCCCAGTTTTTTTTAACCTCTGCTTCGTCTTTTACGGAAACATTACTGTAAATATGGGGGTGTCTAAAAATCAGTTTATCACAAATCTCGTGGGCAACATCTGCAATATCAAATTCTTTCTCCTCACTACCCAATTTGGCATAAAAAACAATATGCAAGAGCAAATCACCCAATTCCTTTTTTATTTCCGAAAGATTGCGGTCTAAAATCGCATCCCCTAATTCATAGGTTTCCTCGATGGTGAGGTGTCTCAGACTCTCAAAAGTTTGCTTTTGATCCCAAGGACATTGTGCCCTGAGGTCGTCCATGATATCCAACAAACGACCAAAAGCCTCTAATTTGGCTTCTCGGGAATTCATTAGTCTGTTTGTGTTTCAGTCAAGGGTTCTGCTTTCTCGGCAGAGGAGTCCTCCGTTGGGGTAGTCGATAAGAAGTTTTTTGACAACAGGAGGTTATACCATTGCATGATCTTTTTGATATCGCTGGCATAAACACGGTCTTCATCGTAATTTTCCAGTATTTCAAAAAAATAAGCTTCTAAATCAATAGCGGCAGCCTTGGGACTAACTCGGGTCTCCGCACCCGACTCATAGGTCAACATTTTTTCAAATATTTGAGTTAGAGGTATTTCTTCGCCGATACAATACACTTGAATTTCACTGAGAACGCTAATTTGTGAATTGAGATTAGTGGTAATTCGTTTCCCGTCCAACAAAGAAGTAGCTACAATCCCTCCTCGGGTTTGCGCTTGCATTTCGTATAAACCCGGACGCCCGGAAACAGCAATTATTTTAGTAAGATCCATTATTTACGTTTTGATTGATTAGGAAATTTCATGGGATAATCGACATGGATGGCTCCTTTTGAAATTGCGTTTAATTTATTTTTTAGTAGGCGCTTCTTTAGTGGGGATAGATGATCGGTAAACAAAATACCTTCAATGTGATCGTATTCATGTTGGACTACACGCGCACACAAACCCTCCAACTGTAAGGTTTGAGGTTTAAAATTTTCATCAAGAAATTCAATCGTTATATTTTCATGACGCTCTACATCCTCTCGGACATCGGGTATGCTTAAACATCCTTCATTAAAATCCCACTTCTCACCTTCTTCCTTAAGCAGTACAGGATTGATAAAAACTCTTTTAAAAGCTTCCAGTTCCTCAATCTCTTTCGGGTCTAACTCCTCATCAGCAGCAAAAGGGGCTGCATCGATTACAAAAAGTCGGATCGATAACCCAATTTGTGGAGCAGCAAGACCAACGCCGTTAGAAGCGTACATCGTTTCCCACATATCTTCAATTAAAGCGGAGAGTTCTTTCGTATTCTGATCAATTTCTTTTGCCTTGGTCTTAAGAACTGGCGTCCCATAAGCTACTATAGGTCGTATCATATATTATTTGTTTTATAATCTAAAAAAGACTGAA
>JAFMCA010000006.1 GCA_017858055.1 Flavobacteriaceae bacterium | reverse complement strand
TATATAAAGATTCCTTTGGATTCTCAGTTTCTTTAGAGCATTGAATCAAAAAAAATCCAAGAAAAAGGTAACTAAATAGCTTCAAAATAGACTGGTTAAAGGGTAAGGTCATAAACTAACGTTTCAAAGTAAATTAACAAAATATTGAATTTTTAAATTCGTTATTAATTTATATAAAAAGAAATCAATTGAAACATAACCTCTTAACTTTTTGCAGTATTTTTGATGCATGGAAACCGTAACGATATTTGGAATTCGAGCTATTATTGAGGCAATTCAATCTGATAAGCCAATAGATAAAGTTTGGATATTAAAAGGCATCAATAGTCCACTCGCAGAACAATTATTTCAACTTATCCGATCTAAAAATATCGCTTTTAGTTATGTTCCCATAGAACGGTTAGAACGGTTTTCAGAAAAAAATCATCAAGGAGCTATTGCACGTATAGCAGCTATTAGGACTCATGAAATGGAGTCTCTCGTAGAAAAAATAATGGCAAGTAAAAAAAATCCTGTTTTTGTTCTTTTGGATGGTATAACGGATGCCAGAAATTTTGGAGCTATCCTTAGAACTGCCGCAGCTGTGGATGTGGATGCACTCTTCATTCCAATTAGTGGTAGTGCTCCTTTAAATGGAGATGTAGTTAAAACTTCAGCTGGAGGAGCTTTTAAAGTTCCTATTTCAAAAGTAAGTCATCTTAAAGATGTAATTTTTTACTTAAAGGCCAACTATATTACTATTTATGCAATTACCGAAAAAGCTCAAGAAAGTCTTTATCAATCAAAATTGAAAGGTCCGATAGCACTTATATTTGGATCGGAAGATGTTGGAATATCATCAGGGCTTCTCCATTTAGCAGATAATCAATTCAAATTACCTATGCAAAAAAACACGAACTCTCTGAATGTATCAGTAGCTTGTGGTGTTGTATTTTATGAAGTCATAAGACAGCGAATGAAATAAATAAACTGCTATATTAGAGCTATGAATACTCCTCTAGCAGAACGAATGCGGCCTAAAACATTAGCCGATTATTTTGGTCAAGAGCATCTTGTAGGACCAAAAGGAAGTCTTACTCAAATGATTACAAACGGTGTATTTCCTTCCTTAATCTTTTGGGGACCTCCAGGAACTGGAAAAACTACTTTAGCTCAACTTTTAGCCCTTGAAAAAGACCGTCCCTTTTACCAACTTTCTGCCATAAAAGCAGGAGTCAAAGAAATTCGTGAAATCATTCACAAAGCAGAACACAGTGGCGGATTGTTCTCTGGAAAAAGCCCAATTCTATTTATTGATGAAATTCACCGATTTAGTAAATCACAACAGGATTCCTTACTCAATGCGGTAGAAAAAGGAATTCTCACCCTTATCGGTGCAACTACTGAAAATCCGAGCTTCGAAGTAATTAATGCATTACTCTCTCGATGTCAAGTGTACATTCTTAACCCCCTCAAAAAAGAGGATTTGGAAAAGATTTTGGAAACAGCAATTGCCCATGATCCTCAATTAAAACTCAAAAAAATCACAGTCAAGGAATCCGAAGCATTGATAGAACTTGCAGGTGGAGATGCTCGAAAATTACTCTCTCTTTTAGAATTGGTAATTCAAGCACATCCAAAAAATTCCATAGAAATAACGAACGATTTTGTCTTTGAAACCGTACAAACCCATACTGTGCTCTTTGATAAAAATGGAGATTTTCATTATGATATTGTTTCTGCATTTATCAAATCTATCCGAGGGAGTGATCCCAACGCTGCCGTCTATTGGCTAGCTAGAATGATTGAAGCAGGTGAAGATATCTTATTTATCGCACGACGTCTTCTCATCCTAGCTGCTGAAGATATTGGTATAGCAAATCCTACGGCTTTGGTATTAGCAAACAGTACTTTTCAAGCAGTCGGAAGTGTAGGCTATCCTGAAGGTAGAATTTTACTTAGTGAATGTACACTCTATTTAGCTAGCTCACCAAAAAGCAATAAAGCGTACTTAGCAATAGATGCTGCCCTTGCTAAAGTAAAACAGACGGGGAATCTTCAAGTCCCCTTACATTTAAGAAATGCGCCTACAAAGCTCATGAAGGAAATGGGATATGGTAAAGGGTATCAATATGCACATGATTACAAAAATCAATTTGTTGATCAAGAATTTCTTCCTGAACAAATTGCTGGAACTAAATTTTACGATCCAGCGGATAATCCTAAAGAAAAAACAATCCGAAGTTTTCTAAAAGAGCGTTGGAAAAATAAATACGACTACTAATTTTTCTTCCAAAAGAAAGGAGAGAACAAAATCAATACCGTAAATAATTCCAGACGACCTAAAAGCATCAAAAATGAAGCCCACCATTTACCAAATTGTGGTAGGGCAGCATAGGTATTGCTCGGACCAAAATCTCCTAGTGCTGGTCCAACGTTCCCCAAAGTGGAAGCGGAGAGACCTATAGCAGATTCAAAATCCATTCCCATTGTACCAAATCCTACTGCGCCTAAAATAAAACTGAGCATATACAAAATAAAAAAGCCAAGGATGTTGTAGGTAATAGCATCACTTACGGTTTTCTTGTTATAACGCGCTTGAATAATCGCATTGGGATGAAGGGCTCGTTTAAATTCTAAAAAACCACTTTTAATCATGAGCATATGCCGAACAACTTTTACCCCTCCAGCCGTAGAACCTGAGGATCCTCCAAGAAACATCAATCCAAAGAAAACGATGGAGAGTAAAGGAGTCCATTGTGTGAAATCTGCAGACACAAAACCTGTGGTAGTGATCACGGCAACAACTTGAAAAAGGGCATCACGAAGACTGGACTCCAAAGTCACCCAGGTTGCTCCTGAAGTCAATCCACTTTCTTTATTAAAAATAAAGATTGCGGTAATCAAGGAGAAAATTAACACAAAACTTAAATAAACCCTGAACTCTTCATCTTGGAGAACTTTTTTAAATTTTCCCGTAAAAATAAAATAACTCAGAACAAAATTTGTTCCTGCCAAAAACATAAAAAACAAGATGATGTATTGAATCAGAGGATGGTCATTCCAAAATGCAATACTGCTGTTTTTAGTAGAAAATCCTCCCGTAGAAACCGTACTCATGGCATGATTTACTGCATCGAAAAAAGACATTCCTGCAAAATACAAGAGTACTGTTTCTAAACAGGTATAAACCACGTAAATTAACCATAGTCTTTTGGCAGTATCGGTAATTCTAGGATGTAATTTATCCCCTGCTGGACCGGGTGCCTCTGCAGTAAAGAGCTGAATCCCTCCTATTCCGAGAAAAGGAAGTATCGCAATCGCTAAAACGATAATTCCCATCCCTCCTATCCAATGGGTAGTACTTCGCCAAAATATAATTCCTTGAGGTAAAATCTCAATATCGTTTAAAACTGTAGCTCCTGTAGTGGTATATCCCGACATCGTTTCAAAAAAACTGGAGGAAAGGTCGGTAAAAGTACCTGTTAGCAGATAGGGGAAGGTTCCCGATAAGGCCATCAAAACCCATCCAAGACTCACTATTAAATACCCTTCTCTTTTTTGAATTTGCTTGTCGTGTTGTCTTCCGAAAAGCATCATTAATGCACCTATGGATAAGACTAAAAAAGCAGCTAATGTAATTTCAAATGTAATTCCGTCTTTATACACAAAACTGATCAGGGAGGATAGGAGCATTAATCCGCCATTGAAGAGCAGTAGAATGCCCATTAAAAAAACAACAATTTTAAAATTCAGTTTATGCATTCACCTTTTATAAAAATAACTGCTCGATCCGCTTAATTGATCGTGGCAGACAGCAGACAACCAATCTATCGCCTGGTTTGATGGTGTAATCTCCAAGAGCTATGATTCCAACTCCTTCTTTTATAACCCCACCGATGATAGCCGTTCTGGGGAAATCAACATCTTTAATTTTATAATTTGCCACTTTTGAATTTGCATTGACAACAAACTCTAAAATTTCCGCATTCAGATTATTCAGTGTAGTCATATCAACGACCTCACCCTTTCTGATGTATCTAAAAATAGTGTTTGCTGTAAGTAATTTTTTGTTGATCAGGGTATCGATTCCAATAGAATGAGACAACTGAAAATAATCCATGTTTTCAACCAATGCAATGGTCTTCTTGACATTTTTTGTTTTCGCCATCAAACACGACATGATGTTTGTTTCAGAATTTTCAGTAACTGAAATAAAAGCGTCCATACTAGATAATTCTTCTTCATCTAATAATTCCACGTTTCTGCCATCTCCCTGAATGACTAAAGCGTTTGGCAGTAAATCCGCGATTTCAAAGGCTTTCTTTTTGTTTTTTTCTATGACGGTAACCTTAAATTTTTTGGAGCAAAGTTCTCTAGCGGTATTGAATCCGATTTTTCCACCTCCAAGAATCATGACGTTTTTAATTGCTGTTTTTTTCTTTCCAGTCAATTTATATAACTCTTCCACTCCTTCTTTGAGGGTGATAAAGAAAACGGTGTCTCCCGTTTCAAAATACGTATCTCCTCTAGGAATTATGGTAGCCTGCGTACCCAAACGCTGAATAGCGATGGGCATAAAATGAACATCCGGGAAAATTGAGGCCGCTTCTTTGACACTTTTCCCAACAAAGGGAACGTCTTCATCCAATTTAGTTCCGATTAAAGTGAGCGCACCTTCTTCAAATTCATAGCTGTTTGTAAATGCGGATTGATCCAGCAATTGTTGGATCTCATTTGCTGCGAGTTCTTCTGGAGAGATTAACTCATCTACACCAATTTCTTGGAAACTGATGGTGTCTTTTGCTTTAATAAACTCAAAATTTGAAATTCTAGCAATCGTTCGTTTACTTCCTAATTGCTTTGCAATCGCGCAAATTGTTATGTTGGTTGCCTCTTCAGAGGTCACGGCAATAAAAAGGTCGGAAGAAGCTACATTGGCCTCCTGCATCAAGGAAAGAGAAAGTGCATCCCCTTTAATAGCTTTGATGTCCAAATGGGATTCTGCGTAATTTAATCTGTCCTTCTCAGTATCGATTAAAGTAATGTCTAAAGACTCAAAAGAAAGAAGTTTCGCCAAATGGAATCCAACTTCTCCGCCCCCTGCAATAACGATTTTCATATGATGGTATCGAAATACAAAACAAATATACGAATATTCACTATTGAAGCGTAAAATATAAAACCCTCATCAATTGCAAATCCTTATCTTTGCACCGCTATGAAAGAATCAATAAAACCCAATCAAAATCATTCGGATACCAAAAAAAAGCAGGTAACTCGAATGTTTGATGGGATCTCAAAGAGTTATGATATTCTCAACAGAATTATTACTCTTGGAATTGATGTCATTTGGAGAAAACGAGTAGTCAATTTGCTCAAAAATGAAAACCCAAAAAGTCTATTGGACATTGCAACGGGAACTGGTGATTTGGTTATTGAACTCGCCACTTTGGATGCTGAAAAAATCATTGGATTGGATATTTCTCCCGGAATGTTGGAAATTGGAAAGCAAAAAGTAAAAAAAAGTGGTTTAGACCATCGGATAGATATGCAATTGGGTGACTCTGAAGCACTACATTTTGAAAACAACAGTTTTGATGCTGTTACAATCGCATTTGGGGTTCGTAATTTTGAAAATTTAGATTTGGGATTACAAGAGATTTTCCGTGTAATGAAGCCCAAAGGATCTTTTGTGGTTTTAGAAACTGCAGTTCCCAAAAATCCTTTTCTTAAAGTATTTTATTCAATTTACACTCAGCAAATAATGCCCTTTGTAGGAAAACTTTTTTCAAAAGATCGTTCTGCCTACCAATACCTTTCGGATTCTGCAGCAGTTTTCCCTTGTGGTGAAGCATTCAACAATATTTTACGGAAAAATGGGTTTATAGAAGTGGAAGATTACCCGCAAACCCTAGGGGTATCTTCAATTTATTTTGCAAAGAAACCCTAGTGTTCGTTTAAAACTACTCCTCTGTTTTTTTACTTGCTTCAGTGTGAGCGTGCTGTTTGCTCAATATCCTGTTGTAAGAGAGCGCATAACAAACCTTCCCAATTTTGATAAAAGAACAGTTCACTATGGCTATTTTTTAGGGGTGAATCAATACGATTTTAAATTTGAGTACATTCCCACTTACTACAAAGAACTCATGTATAAGGATGTTGCCGTAGAACAAAACAAAGGATTTTTGGTTGGTCTGCTTGGAGATTTAAGAATCAATGAGTATTTAAATCTACGCTTTGAACCCGGTCTTTTTTACAACAGGCGTTTTTTACAATTTCCAGAATATTCAGAATTTACAAGAGCGTCCGATTTGAGAAGAGAAATCAAATCTACCTACATCCATTTACCCTTACTTTTAAAAATCAGCACAAAACGAATTAATAACTTCAGACCTTTTATTGTTGGTGGTTTTTCTACCGATTTTAACCTTTCCAGCAATCAAAAAAACTCGGACGATAATGCCAGTAATGTATTTCGGCTAACCACGCAAACCTACAATTATGAGTTGGGTTTGGGCTTTGAATTTTATTTGTATTACTTTAAATTTTCCCCTTCGCTAAGAGGTATTTTCTCTATTCAAAATGAAATGATTCCAGATAATGATGTCGCCAGTCCCTGGACTGGAAAAATTTCAAACTTATTTTCCCGAGGGGTTGGATTGATCATTACTTTTGAATGATCTATCGTGTTCTAAAAATTTCACTCAGCACAATGGCTGCAGCTGTGGCAACATTTAAACTTTCGGCTTGATTCCCATTTCTAAAATTTGGAATGGAAATCAGGTTACTTAATTGAGCTGAAACTTCACTGGAAATTCCGTGAGATTCACTTCCAAAAACAAAGCTAGCCTTTTCAGGAAGTTTGGTTGTATAGATAGATTCTTCTCTAGCTACTGCCCCATAGATGGGTTTATTCAAAGCATCTAAAGTGGTTCCTAAATCAGGAACATAATGGCATTGCACCCGTACCATTGAACCCATGGAAGCTTGAATTACCTTGGTGTTATAGCAATCTACAGTAGTTTGGCTACAAATCAATTCAGACAGACCAAACCAATCACACAAACGGATAAGAGTACCCAAATTTCCTGGATCACGCACTCCATCTACGGCTAGAGTTATCGGCTCTCCTAAAATAGGCTGCTCAGCTCTAATTTTAAATACCCCTAAAACAGGACTTGCTGTTTTAAAATGAGTAATTTGTTTCATTTCTTCCCAACTAATTTTTTCTGCATTAGAATGAAATTCGGGTTCAATTGCAAATAGTGACACAAACTCCCAGGCTGAATCCAACAATTCGGTAACGACTTTCTCACCCTCTGCTACGAACAGGCCTTGAGTTACACGATGTTTTTTTTGACTTAATTGAAGGATTTGCTTACGCTGATTCTTGGAGAGCATAAAAATGGCTTATTTTTGGATTTAAATTCCAGAGTGTGTATCGTTCACAAACAAAATTAATCATTCTATTTCTTTCAAGCCTAACTCTTTTGAGTTGTTCTGGAACAAGAGCGTATAGGACTCAAGAGGTATTGATTAATAAAAATGAGATTTATAAAAATTCAACACTTTTAAAAAACGATCCTGTTAACTTCATTATCACGACTCCTGCAAATAAAAAATTTCTTGGGATACCCATAAAAAAAATACTTTATGAAATAGCACACCCAGCGCCAGAGGAAAATTTCAATGCTTGGCTGAATAAAAAAGAAAATCGAAAAAATCGCTTGGAGAAAATACTTTCTCCAAAACAAGTATTGGCTTTGAGAAACTATAGTGTAAAGTTCAATAATTGGCTAAAAAACAATGGTGAACCCCCAGCTGTTTTTGATGCGAGTGCAATTGATGTCTCAGAAAAAAGAATTCAGCAGTATTATAAAAACTTAGGGTATTACAATGTAAAAGTTGATCACGACACCCTTCATTTAAAATCCAATCAAATTGTATTAAAATATACCATCTATCCAGATAAACAATACCAAATTGACTCCGTAAAAACTCAAATTGACTCTCCACAAATCGCATTGATATACGATGCTTTTACCAATGTTTCTGAAATTAAACAAGGGGATGGGTTTGAAATAAACAAATTTGAAAAAGAAAGAGAACGGCTGTTTACCCTTTTTAGAAACAACGGTATCTATAATTTTCAACAAAACAGCATTCAATTTATTGCTGCCATTGACAGTACCGGTCAGGATTTAAAAATTCCTGTCACGGTTCAAATCGATGATCCTCAACAAAGAATTAATGATGTGGCTACAAAAATCCCTTATCGGAACTTTAACATTAAAGAAATTGAGGTGTTTATTGATAACTTAAACAGCCCTTTAAATACGAATCAATACACCGATTCTATCACCTATGATGACATTATACTATACAGCAAAGGCAAGTTAAAATACCGTCCCCTTGCGATTACTTCAGGGATTGCAATAAAAAAAAATCAGCCCTACAGCGATCTTGATCGAACTCTTACCTATCGCTACTTTACCAACCTAAAAAATTTTAAATACCCAAGTATAAATTATAGCTTGATCCCAGAGGAAGAAGACCAACTCAAAGCTTCCATTTTTTTAACTCCTAGAGAACGATTTTCCCTGGGATTTGATTTAGACTTTTCCCATTCCAACATTCAAGATTTTGGTATCGGATTAGGAGGAGGACTTGGAGTGAGAAATGTTTTTCGAGGGGCAGAATCTTTGGAACTTAATATAAAAAATACTTTAGGTGCTTCACGAGATATTGCTCAGTCTGGGGATCAGTTTTTTAATTTATTTGAACTGGGTGCCGACCTAAAATTGAGTTTTCCAAAACTTGTGTTTCCCTTTTTCCAAGATTCATGGACTACTACAGAAATGAATCCAGTAACTCAAATGATCCTAGGCACAAGCGTCCAACAAAATATTGGTTTGGATAAGCAGTTCTTTAAAACTACGTATCAATTTGATTGGCAACCCAAAAAGAGCAAAAAAATTCAAATCAAATGGATTGACCTCGAATTTGTAAACAACCGAAATCTTTCAAATTATTTTAATGTTTACAAAAACTCTTATGACCGACTTAACAACATTGCGCAGACGTACAATTCCGAATTGACCTACGTAGATGAAGAAGGAAACCTATCCATACCTCAAGGAACCGAGGGATTCATTCAACGTGTATTAAATAATGAAACCCTATTAAATCAAGACGACCCGAATTATAAAATCATTAATACCGTTAAAGAAAGACAAGACAGATTAACTGCAAACAACCTTATTTTAGGTTCTTCATTCAGCTTAAATTTCAATAGTCAAGAAAGTATTTTTGACGAGAACTTTTACCAATTACGCTGGAAAATTGATTGGGTAGGAAACCTATTAAACGGTTTTTTAAGAGCTGTTCGCGCATCAGAAAACGAAGAAGGTCAAACGCTGCTTGGTGGGGTAAGCCCCTCTCAATATGTAAAAACTGAAGCCGACTACATCAAACACTGGCCAGTTGGAAGAGAGCGTGTTATTGCTTTTCATGCTTTTGGAGGAATCGCAATCCCTTATGGAAATGCGACCAACATGCCCTTTTCGCGCTCCTATTTTTCTGGTGGGTCCAATGACAATAGGGCCTGGAAAGCCTATAAACTCGGCCCCGGAAGTAGTAACAATATCAATGAATTTAATGAGGCCAACCTTAAATTGGCCTTTAATATTGAATATCGCTTTCCTATCTCGGGCTCTTTAAAAGGAGGGCTATTCATTGACGCAGGAAACGTTTGGAATATTTTTGATGACATTGAAGATCCCGCTTTTCGTTTTGATGGGTTCCAAGACCTCTCAGAAATTGCCGTGGGTTCAGGTTTAGGCTTGCGATACGATTTTGATTTTTTTGTGTTCAGATTCGATACCGGGTTTAAAACCTATAATCCCGCATTGCCTCAGGGTGATCGATGGTGGAATGAATACAACTTTAGAAGTGCTGTGTTCAACATCGGAATTAATTATCCCTTCTAAGTCAAATAAGTTTAATATTTTTGCCGCAAAACCAATAATAATGAATCATTCAATCCCAACTGGAGTAATCACCGGTAAACAAGTTCAAGAAGTTTTCAAACTCGCAAAATCAAAAGCATTCGCACTTCCAGCAGTAAATGTAATCGGAAGTAATACCATAAATGCCGTTTTGGAGACTGCAGCTGAACTCAATAGCCCTGTAATTATACAATTTTCAAATGGAGGAGCTCAGTTTAATGCTGGTAAAGGACTTTCCAATACCAACGAAAAAGCAGCCATCGCCGGAGCAGTTGCGGGTGCCAAACACATACACGAGCTTGCTGAAGCCTATGGTGCTACGGTTATCCTCCACACAGATCACTGTGCAAAAAAATTACTCCCTTGGATTGATGGACTTCTTGATGCGAGTGAGGCTTTCTATGCTCAACACGGTAAATCTTTATTTAGTTCGCACATGATCGATCTTTCTGAAGAACCGTTGGAAGAAAACATTGCCATCTGTAAAACCTATTTAGAACGAATGTCTAAGATGGACATGACGCTCGAAATAGAATTGGGTATTACAGGTGGTGAAGAAGATGGTGTGGATAACAGCGAGGTTGATGCTTCTAAATTGTACACACAACCTGAAGAAGTAGCTTACGCCTATGAAGAACTCAGTAAAGTTAGCCCTCAATTTACCATAGCTGCTGCTTTTGGAAATGTACATGGAGTATACAAACCTGGGAATGTAAAGCTGACTCCTAAAATTTTACTCAATTCACAAACCTATATTTCCGAAAAATACAATTTGGAACGCAATGCTGTTGATTTCGTATTTCACGGTGGATCCGGTTCTACACAAGCAGAAATTGAAGAGTCTATCGGGTATGGTGTAATCAAAATGAATATTGATACCGATCTTCAGTTCGCTTTTACAGAAGGGATCCGAGATTATATGAATGATACTATTGAATATCTAAGGAACCAAATTGGAAATCCAAAAGGTGCCGATCAACCCAACAAAAAATATTACGACCCAAGAAAATGGCTCCGCCTAGGAGAGGAAACCTTTAAAACCCGTTTGAAAAAAGCTTTTGAAGACTTGAATAATGTGAATACTCTGTAGTGATTTATTAATTTCTATATTTGAGTTAAATTACATCCTATATGAGCTGGTTTAAACGAAGTGAAAAAGGAATACATACCAAAACGGAAGAAAAGAAGGACATCCCCAAAGGGCTTTGGTACAGGACTACAACGGGAAAAATCATTGAATCGCAGGAATTAGCGGAAAACAATTACGTTAGCCCAGAAGATGATTTTCATGTTCACATAGGTAGTAAAGAGTATTTTGAGATCTTATTTGATGACAATCAATTTAAAGAGTTGAACAATCAAATTAAATCCAAAGACTTTTTAAAATTCGAAGATTCAAAGAAATATATCGATCGACTCAAGGATGCTCACAAAAAAACAGGCTTGTACGATGCTATACGAACTGCGGTAGGACCTTCTAAAGGAAAAGAAATCGTAATTGCTTGTATGGATTTTAAATTCATAGGTGGGTCAATGGGTTCCGTGGTCGGTGAAAAAATTGCACGGGCTGCAGATTACGCTATAAAGTACAAACTCCCTCTTGTGATTATTTCAAAATCTGGTGGAGCACGTATGATGGAATCCGCTACTTCCTTGATGCAAATGGCAAAAACTTCAGCAAAATTAGCGCAATTAGCTGAAGCAAAACTTCCTTACATCTCTTTGTGTACCGACCCTACTACCGGAGGAACAACGGCTTCCTATGCTATGCTCGGTGATATTAATATCGCTGAGCCCAAAGCTCTTATTGCTTTTGCTGGTCCTCGAGTTGTAAAAGATACTACAGGCAAAGAACTCCCTGAAGGGTTTCAAACCAGTGAATTTTTACTTGAAAAAGGCTTTTTAGATTTTATTTCGCATCGAAATGATTTAAAAAATAAAATCAATCTGTACATAGACTTGATCCAAAATCAACCCTTACGCAACTAAGTTGCTGATTTTCATAACATAATTAAATTTAAAAATGTTGCATAATACAGCCGATGTTGTATATTTGCGGCTCGTAAAAAAAACTACATAAAAATCATTAAAATTAATATTGGCATGTACAATTCAAAAGAAGTAAAAGAAACTATTTTTAAAAAACACGGGAAATCAGAAAAAGACACGGGTTCTGCTGAAGGACAAATCGCTCTTTTTACTCACCGTATCGAACACCTATCTTCTCACCTTAAGAGCAATCGTAAAGATTACAATACAGAACGCTCACTCGTACGTTTGGTAGGAAAACGAAGAAGTTTATTAGATTACCTAAAAGCAAAAGACATTCTACGTTATCGTGCAATTGTCAAAGAATTAGGTTTACGTAAATAATTCTGTATTTCTTCGAAAACTGAATCTTAGTTTTTCATTGGTTGCTACAACACACAACACTGTTTTAACCAAAAAATGAAAAATGATTCCAAAAACATTTACACAAGAAATCCGTCTTGATGACGGAAGAACAATTACACTAGAAACTGGAAAACTTGCAAAACAAGCGGATGGGTCTGTTGTAGTGCGCATGGGAGATTGTATGCTCTTAGCTACTGCAGTATCTGCTAGAAAAGCAAGTCCTGTAGATTTTTTACCTCTAACGGTAGATTACAGAGAAAAATTTGCAGCGGCTGGAAGATTCCCAGGAGGATTCTTCAAGCGAGAGGCACGCCCAAGTGATCAAGAAGTCCTTACTATGCGGCTTGTAGACCGCGTATTACGCCCTCTTTTTCCAAAAGATTATCACGCTGAAACTCAAGTGATGATCCAATTAATGTCGCATGACGAAAACGTTATGCCCGATGCACTTGCAGGCTTAGCAGCATCAGCTGCGATTCAGTTGTCCGATATTCCTTTCGAATATCCAATTTCTGAAGTACGCGTCGCACGCATTGATGGGATGTTTGTTATTAATCCCAGCAAAGAACAACTAGCTACCTCAGATATCGACATCATGATTGGAGCCAGTCAAGATTCTGTAGCCATGGTAGAAGGAGAATTTGATGAGATTTCTGAGGAAGAAATGCTAGATGCGATTTCTTTTGGTCATGAAGCCATCAAGGATCAAATTAAGGCTCAAGTTGCACTAGCAGAAGCTGTTGGTAAAAAAGTAACTCGAACCTACGAAGAGGAAGATCATGATGCGGACCTTGAAAAAACAATACATGAGGCTACTTATGATGGGTATTACCAAGTAGCAAAACAAGGTTTATCTAAAGCAGAGCGTTCAGATAAATTTTCTGAAATCAAAGAAAATTACATTGCTACACTTTCAGAAGAAGAAGTTGCTGAAAAATCAGAACTGATCAGTCGTTATTTAAACAGTGCACAGAAAAAAGCAGTTCGTGATTTAGTTCTTGCTGAAGGGATTCGATTAGACGGAAGAAAAACTACAGAAATCAGACCCATTTGGTGTGAGGTAGATTATTTACCCTCTACACATGGATCCGCATTGTTTACTCGTGGAGAAACTCAAGCATTAGCTACTGTGACTTTAGGAACTTCAAGAGAATCTAACGTAATCGACTCCCCTACCAACCAAGGAGAAGAAAACTTCTATTTACATTATAACTTCCCTCCTTTTTCAACTGGAGAAGCAAGACCTTTAAGAGGGACTTCTCGACGTGAGGTAGGACATGGAAATCTTGCGCAAAGAGCCTTGAAAAAGGTGATGCCTGCTAACTGTCCTTATACAGTCCGTATTGTATCCGAAGTACTTGAATCAAACGGTTCTTCCTCTATGGCTACAGTTTGTGCTGGTACAATGGCACTTATGGATGCCGGTGTCCAACTTAAAAAACCTGTTTCAGGTATTGCAATGGGATTAATAACAGAAGGAGATCGTTTCGCTGTTCTTTCAGACATCCTTGGTGATGAAGATCATTTAGGAGATATGGACTTTAAGGTAACAGGAACCGAAGATGGGATTACCGCTTGTCAGATGGATATAAAAATCAAAGGTTTGCGTTTTGACATCATGACCAACGCTTTGAATCAAGCGCGGGAAGGAAGACTTCACATCCTGAAACACCTTACCGATACAATTGCTTCGCCTAACGAGGACGTGAAAGCTCATGCACCTAAAATGATTAACCGACGAATTCCAAATGAATTCATCGGTGCATTGATTGGTCCTGGAGGTAAAGTTATCCAAGAACTACAAAAAGCATCTGGATGTACAATCGTGATCAATGAAGACCCTGTAACAGAGGAAGGAATTGTTGAAATCTTAGGAACTTCTCCAGAAGGAATTGCAATGGTTGAAGCTAAAATCGATTCCATCACCTTTAAACCAAAAGTTGGTAATACGTATCAAGTTAAAGTAATTAAAATGCTTGACTTCGGTGCTGTAGTAGAATACACAGAGGCTCCTGGAAACGAAGTACTTCTCCATGTAAGTGAATTGGCATGGGAACGAACAGAAAACGTTGCTGATGTTGTTAACTTGGGGGATATTTTAGAAGTAAAGTATTTTGGAATTGATTCTAGAACAAGAAAAGAAAAAGTATCTCGAAAAGCTTTGTTACCAAGACCTGAGAAAAAAGATTAATTTATTTCACTAAGTTTTGAAACAATTCATTGATTTTAACGTAATACTAGTACAACTAACGATTTAATTACATGAGACAACTTAAAATTACCAAACAGGTAACCAACAGAGAAACTGCTTCTCTTGACAAATATCTTCAAGAGATTGGAAAGGTTGATTTGATTACTGCTGAAGAAGAAGTAGAATTAGCCCAACGCATCAAAGCAGGAGATCAAGTTGCCCTGGAAAAATTAACAAAAGCCAATTTGCGTTTTGTAGTCTCAGTAGCCAAACAGTATCAAAACCAAGGACTCACACTCCCTGACTTAATAAACGAAGGAAATTTAGGATTAATTAAAGCGGCTCAACGTTTTGACGAAACACGAGGATTCAAGTTTATTTCTTATGCTGTTTGGTGGATTAGACAATCCATTTTACAAGCTCTTGCTGAACAATCTCGAATTGTTAGGCTTCCGCTTAATAAAATTGGGTCCATAAATAAAATCAACAAAACCTATGCCTTTCTAGAGCAAGCTCATGAAAGGGCTCCTTCTGCTGAAGAAATCGCCAAGGAATTAGACATGACCATCAATGACGTAAAAGAATCTTTAAAAAATTCTGGGCGTCACGTATCGATGGATGCACCTCTTGTAGAAGGGGAAGATTCTAATCTTTACGATGTACTGAACAGCGGAGAGTCACCCAATCCGGATAGGGCTTTGTTGCACGAATCTTTGAGAACTGAAATTGAAAGAGCACTGGAAACCCTAACACCAAGAGAAGCCGATGTAGTTCGATTGTATTTTGGTTTGGGAGATCAACACGCCATGACTTTAGAGGAAATTGGAGAAACATTTGATCTTACACGTGAGCGTGTACGACAAATTAAAGAGAAAGCAATTCGGAGGTTAAAACATACCTCCAGAAGTAAAATTCTCAAAACCTATTTGGGTTAATTTTTAAAGGCAACTCTAACGAGTTGCCTTTTTTTTATAACTTTAAAACAAAGAAAATCATGTCAGTACGTATTGCACCTTCCGTTTTAGCTGCAGATTTTGGAAATCTCGAAAGGGACTGCCAAATGATTAATCGAAGTGAAGCCGATTGGTTCCATATCGATATCATGGATGGTGTTTTTGTTCCTAACATCTCATTTGGCATGCCTGTTTTAGCATCCATACAAAAAATCGCAAAAAAACCCCTTGATGTGCATTTAATGATTGTGAATCCCGATCGGTATATTAAAACCTTTGCCGAATTAGGAGCAGAAGTTCTTACTGTGCATTATGAAGCTTGTGATCATCTACATAGGTCTGTTCAAAACATTAAATCCAATGGAATGAAAGCTGGAGTTGCTTTAAATCCTCATACCCCCGTTCACAGCCTAGAAGACATTATTGAGGATCTCGATTTGGTTTGTTTGATGAGTGTAAACCCTGGCTTTGGAGGTCAATCATTTATTGAAAATACCTATACCAAAATCAAAACGTTAAAGGCACTAATTGAGGGCAAAAAAACGAATTGCTTGATTGAGATCGACGGAGGAGTAACGAATGAAAACGCAGCTAAATTAATTTCTTGTGGTGCGAATGTACTTGTAGCTGGAAGCCATGTATTCAAAGCAAAGCATCCTGAAGAAAAAATTAAAATACTAAAGCATATTGCTTAATTCCCTTTTAATTTAAACTGAACCCTTCTGTTAATTGCTCTCCCTTGAGGTTTGGAATTGTCCCCTATAGGATTGTCTTCACCATAACTTTCAACTTCTAATCTAAAAGGAGATATTCCTTGGGCTACGAGATAATTTAAAACTGCTTCTGCACGACGTGTTGAAAGATTTCTATTATAACGTTCTTCTCCATCAGCAGAGGCATAACCCTCTATGATAATAATTATTTTTGGATTTTCATACAGAATAGATTTAATCTGATTCAAGACTTCTAATGTTCTTCTACCCATGATTTGAGAACTATCTACAGGGAAAAATATAAGTTCACCAAATCCATTCATGGCTTGCATAATTTTAAAGGACTCCTCAGGACAACCTTTATTTTCTGATGTACCTGCCACATCTGGACATAAATCATCCTTATCTGGTACCCCATCAGAGTCTTTATCTGGGAATGGGCAACCATCGTTTTCTTCTGGACCTGCTTCATCTATACATTCATCAAGATCGTCAGCAATGCCATCACCATCGGAATCTGGGCATCCATTCATTTCTAGAGAACCCGAAAGCATCGGACAATGATCTAAAGAGTCCGGAATCCCATCTTTGTCGGTATCAGGACATCCATTAAATTCTACTGAACCTGCTATTTCTGGACATTGATCCTCTTTATCAATAACTTTGTCGCCATCCGTGTCTGGACAGCCCTCAAATTCCTTCAATCCAGGAGTATCTGGACAAGCGTCAGATTTGTCTGGTACTCCATCTTTATCGCTATCCTTTAGACCCAAGTCTAAGTAAAACCCAGCTTGGTGCTGAAAATGATTTGGGACGTAGCGCTCATGTGCATTTCTAAAAGAGGTCTGAATCGAAATTCCAAAGTCATTAGAAAGTGCAAGATCAACCCCAAATCCGAATAAAAATGTTTTTGATATTTCTTTAGAAAGAAAGGTATTTTCTGATCTTGTGTTCAATCCAAAACTTGATAATCCATATCCAAATTTTAAATAAGGCATGACAATTTTTTTATCTAAAGGTGAAAAAGCTATAAAAATATCCGCATTATAATAAGGATAAACCTCGTTAATTGCTCTTAGGTTTTTAGTGATGGAATTAAATCCTCCCTGAATCCCCATAGAGAGTCCAGTACTGAGATAACGAGAAATTTCTAGATTTGGACCACCAAAATTCCAATGTGCACCCACATCAAAAAAGGATTCAAAAAGCGCCTCTGTCTCACCGAGATTTACAGAAGCATCCCCAGTGGGAAAGGTGTCAACAGCATTTAAACCAAGTTTAAAATTCCAAGGCTTCTCCTCGCTTTGAGAGAAAACAAAATGCACGGAAAATAACAGAAATAAAAGAAAGGGACATTGTTTCATAACGCTAAAGTAAAGAAATAAAGTCCTGAAAATAAAAAATATTGAATTAATCTAAATCCTTACTTGATTTAAATATTTTCGGAAACTTTTTCTCAATCCAGTCTGGAATATAGTTCTGATTCGCATCCTCTTCCATACCTGTAGCAGTTGATATTACAGCGTACAATATGACTCCCCCAACTAAAACTACAGCACCGATAATTACAATTACAAGCTCGCTCATATTTTATTATTTATATATATAGTCAATTGAAAAGTACAAAAAAAAAAACAGAATACTTAATTTTTTATAATATGCATTTGATCTTCTGCAAAAATTGTGTCCATGTTTTGTAAAAAAAGTTGTGCATTTGAATACGAAAAAATAAGCGTGGTTTAATTTTAAGGACATTATGATCGGGACCATCTGTACTCATTAGAATTCCGTTTTCTTTCATCCTATTCGCCAAATAGGCTGTTTGCTCACTTAAAGGATTTCGCTCTTCATCGGTTAACTCAATGCCTAAAAAGAGCCCCTGTCCCCTTACAGATGCAATAATTGGATATTTTTTTGCTAATTCCTTTAAGCCTGTTTTAAGAAAATTTCCTACTTCTAATGCATTTTGCTGTAATTTTTCTTCTTGAACTATTTGAAGCACCTTTGAAGCGATGGCACATGAAACTGGATTTCCTCCAAAAGTGTTGAAAAATTCCATACCATTGGCGAATTTAGTGGCCACCTCTTCTGTACAGGCAACAGCAGCAATGGGATGTCCATTCCCTAAAGGCTTTCCAATCGTAACAATATCTGGGACTACATCATGCAATTGAAAACCCCAAAAGGTTTTCCCCATTCTACCACAACCGGTCTGAACTTCATCTGAAATACATAAACCTCCCCAACTACGAATCAAAGGATATACTTTTTTTAAAAAACCCTCCGGTATTTCGATCTGCCCACCACAACTCAAAATGGGTTCGATGATAAACCCCCCTAATTTTTTTCCATTCTTCTTGAGTTTGTCTAATAGGAATTGAACTTCATCAGCATAAGCATTTGCTGTATTCTCCCCTCTATATTTACCTCTAAATGCATCAGGCATAGGAAAAACATGAGTGTATTCAGGAGCGCCTTGGCCTCCTTTGCCATCAAATTTATACGAACTGATGTCGATGCAGCCATTGGTATTCCCGTGATAGCCTACTTCAGACACCACCATCTCCTTTGATCCTGTTGCAGCCTTGACCATCCTCAATGCCAACTCATTTGCTTCACTTCCGGAATTGACAAAATGGAGTACACTCAGTTCTGGCGGTAAGGTCTTTTTTATTTCAGCTGCTAAGTTGGTAATGTTAGAATGAATGTAACGAGAGTTGGTATTCAAAACCCCCATCTGGCGCTGACCTGCTTTTACAACTTCAGGGTGTTCATGACCCACATGCGCTACGTTATTTACCGTATCTAAATATTTTCTTCCGTGTTGATCTATGAGATAAACTCCTGAACCCCTAACAATATGTAACGGATCTTTGTACTGTAAACTCATCCCCTTACCCAGATGGTTTTTTCGTGCTTGCAATATTGTTGCTTTCTCCTGAATCTGAATACTCTCAAGTTCTTTTATTTTGAAAAGGAAATTAGGATTAGGACATAAAGACTCCCATACTCGCTTCTGATTATAAAAACCTACACCAGGAAAATCACAAGTATGGCCTAATAAATTCAATATTACCTGAAAATGAAGATGGGGAACCCAATTTCCGTTATCATTAGAATCTCCAATAAAACCGAGGAGTCCTCCTTTGGGTATCCGATCTCCACTTGTATATTCTTCTACTTTCTCTAGTAATAAATGCCCATATAAGGTGAAAAAAACCAAATCTCCTTCCCTATGGCGCAACACGATCAATCCTCCATATTTTTTATTTCCAGAGTCATTTTCTGCTAGGATGACTTCCCCATCAAAAAGCGCATGCACGGGTGTGTTTTTTGGGATCCAAAAATCGATGCCTAAATGCATACACCGACTTTCCAAACCGTTATTTCCCATCTTATCATAAGAGACATCTGTATAAAGAGGTCGGGGCTCTAAATACCCGCCTGCAATTATTTTTTTTGGATGTTCCTTCTGGAATTCTCTCAATTGGTACTCAAACCAATCCAAATTATTAAATTCTGAGGGGGGGCCTAAAAGCGAACTTGAAACACTGAGATCAATTGGAAAAACATCCGTTTTAGATAAAGTCGGAAAAAGACTGTCCAGAGTAAAGGACCGTTCCTTTGCCCACTGATAAAAAAGTGCACTCTTTGGGTGAGGGGGAAGACCACAGGCTTCTCGAAAAGTATACTGGGCAAAATCAGAAGAAATCTGAATCCATTTATTTAGTAGTTTCCAAGCAGGCTTTTCACTAATTTGGAGATAGGGATTGTTTGGTTCTTTAATCTTATTTATTCTTGATTTTGTCACAGAAATTAGTAACCGAACGGCTATACATAGGTACAAGACTTCCAATTCCTCTTCGAGGAGAGGATAGGTCTGATGATACCCTTTAACAATATGAATGGCTGCTTCTAAAGGATCCTCAAAATCCATAATTGCATAGCAGCATGCAATTGCTACATCATTTATGATTTGCGTATGTACTGCATCTCCAAAATCAATCAAAGCAACTACTTTGGGATCTTTTGTGTTATTCGAGACGATAATGTTGAAATCATTTGCATCGTTGTGAACAACCCCTTTTCGTAATGAGGTATATCTCTTCTGAATTTTTTCGAATTGAGTAATGTAGTGGATTAACACATGCTGTTCCTCTTGATCAAATAGATCTAAATGCGCTTTACTCCATAAGCCTTGAGCAATGTCCCATGGATACTGCCGATGTGCGTAGGAATGATCAAATTCCTTAAGAGAATTCGAAAGTCGCCCGCAAAAATTACCTAAATCGTACCGCAACTCAGAAGTGTGAGGGTTTACATGATTGTACACCCGCCCAGAAATCCATGAAAGTAAACGTGCTTTCCTTGTATTCGAATGTTGGTCTACGAAAATTGAGGTGGTTTTCTCGGTTTTATTAAGTAGGATTTCTGGTACTAAAAGAGATTTTTCTTTTTGCTTGAGATGAGTTAAAATTTGTTCTTGAAAATCTAAAAAATCTAACTCGGTTTCAACGCTGTATAATTTTAATACATAAAGATCTCCTTCTCTTGTTTCTACCTTATAGTTCAAATCGATTTCCCCAGGAAGTGGTGAAATGCTTCCCTTTAAATTATAATTTTCTGCTAGAAATAAAGCAATCCTTTCAGGAGTGGCATCAAATGGGTTTTCTTGATTCAAAACGTACATACTAATGAAGTAGAAAGATAATCAAATCTCCTAAATAGCTAGTCTCTGATTACCGCTTCCAAGTGTTTAAAAAATCTTTCATTGGAGTAAAAAAAAACCCTTATAAATAAGGGTTTAAAAAATGGTGAGCGAGGAGGGATTCAAACCCCCGACCGTCAGAGCCGAAATCTGATGCTCTATTCAGCTGAGCTACTCGCCCATCAGTGTGTAAAAATACATATAATTCAAATGATTCTTTATACAAATTTTTCTAATTTGTAATGGAGTTTTTTCGGCTCAAAAAAAGTATAGTTTTAAAGGATAGAGATAATAACTTGTTCCTTTTAAGCCTTTTATTCATCATTTTAAAATTTAAAAATGAAACCCATTATCCTAGGACTACTTGCTATTCAACTCGCTTATGGACAAATTCCAGAAGGGAAAAAAGTGATCAGCTCCCTTCATTTATATGATTTGATCGACAAGGCATCAACAGTATTAACAACTGAAAAACGTCATTTTGAAGCCCCAAACTGGGCACCCAATGGCACTTATATCCTTTTAAATAGCAACGGCAAAATCGAAAAGTATTCGTTAAAAGGGGATCGTATGGAAATTCTGAATACAGGAGATTTACAAAAATGCAATAACGACCACGGTCTTTCATATGATGGAAGAACCTTATTTATCTCAAGTGGTAAAAATGAAATTGAAGAACATAGCTCTTTTATATACAGCATGCCCATAAATGGTGGTGAGCCAAAAATGATCACTCCCTTATCCCCTTCCTATTGGCACGGCGTTTCCCCCGATGGAAAAGATATCGTCTATTGTGCAGCTCGTAATGGAAATTATGATGTCTACAAAATGAGTGCTAACGGTGGAGAGGAGATTAGATTGACCTCTGCAGAAGGATTGGATGATGGTCCTGAATATTCGCCGGATGGAAAATTTATTTATTTTAATTCCTTTCGAACTGGAAAAATGCAAATTTGGAGAATGTTGTCCGATGGTTCCCAAAAGGAACAAATGACTTTTGACAATCATTCCAACTGGTTTGCACATATTGCACCACACAATCAAAATGCAGTCTTGATCAGTTATATAGAAGATCAAGTGCAATCCCATCCCTTTGGGAAACAAGTTAAACTTCGCTTATTAGATTTAAACACAAAAGAAGTCACTGATTTAACTCCTGAGTTTTTTGGCGGTCAAGGAACGATTAATGTACCTTCTTGGAATCCTGAAGGAACACAGTTTCTATATGTAACCTATTCTTTAGAAGATCTCTAATTGGGATAGATCATTGATTAAACCTCCGATTCAAAGTTTTTAAGAAACTTTTTATCTTGCACTAATGGAAAAACAAAAATGCTCTTTATGCAAGAAAAAGAAATCTATCAAAGATTTTCGTGTTTCTACTCCATCAAAAAAAAAGAATATCTGCAGAGTTTGTGAAAATCTTAGAGATAAGGAACTTTGGCTTTAGGCTCCTAGACTTTTCTTTACCAAGTCTGCAATCCGCTTCCCGTCTGCTTTTCCTGCTAATTGTTTGGATGCCATTCCCATCACTTTTCCCATATCTTTCATTCCCTCTGCCCCAGTTGAAGAGATAAGGTCTCTAATTACTTTCGCAACCTCTTCGTCGGATAGTTGTTCTGGTAAAAAAGTTGCAATCACTGCTGCTTGAGCTTCTTCTGGCTCCGCGAGATCGGGTCGATTTTGTTCTCTAAAAATGGCAGCACTATCTTTACGTTGTTTAACCAAACGTTGCAGTAGCTTTATCGCTTCTTCGTCGCTTAATTCTCCCGTGCTTCCACTTGCAGTTTCTGATAGGAGTACAGCTGATTTTATCGCTCTCAAGGACTCGAGTTTTAGTGTGTCCTTGCTTCGCATTGCATTTTTAATTTCTTCCGTTAAGCTACTGAGTACTCCCATAATTTTATTGGTTTTTTAATCTACGTTGTCGTGTAGAAATGAATTATTTGATCGCAAATGCAAGTCGTCATTACTGTCTGTATTCAATGATGTTCTAGAAGGTTCATCCCTTACGTGAGGATCTAAGTCCATTCCCTGTCTTTTATATGCCGGTTGTCTTTCCATATCATCTACTCGTTGCAATTGATGCATGAACTTATGATTATATGCTTTTAGGTGTGCTTTACGCTTTTCGTTTTGAGCAGCAAAGATACTATCAATAGATTGATCAAATGGGTTCGAATCGTCTGAGGCCTTGACTTCATTTTTTGATGCAACAGGCTGCTCTTTCTTTTGTTTGAATTCTTCGGCTTTTTTGTCGTGAGTCTCTTTTATTTCAAATTTTATTTCCAGAGCTGCCTCATCAAAATCCTTGATCGTTTTTTTCTCTGTATCAAACTTTGGAACGAGCTCATCCTCTAAGTTTATTTTTTCTTTTGCATTATTTAGATCAAGAGGTAATTCAAATTCCATCTGAATTTGACTTTCTGCAGCAATAATTTCAGGATCCACGACTTTCATTTCAAATATATCATTCCCCTCTACTTCATTGAATACAAATTCTTGGTCAACTTCATGAATTTCTTCAGAAAAAGAGGCTTTGGTGGATTCCTTTGTTTCCTCCACTTTAAATATACCCATAGCTGCTTCTTCTTCCCATTCTTCCTTGAGGACTGCAGTGGGAAAGTCATCCCTTTGTTCCAATTCTAAATTTAATTCAGGGAGCTCTTCTTCTACTGCCGAATTTGAAGACCTCTCCTCCGATTTTAAACCTTGACCAAGATCTTGGGGTTCCTCATAAAAGAATGAAGAGGTTAATTCAAAATGTTCTTGGGGTTCCTCCAAATCCAAAGGAAAGGTTTCCTGTTGAGGAGCTGTGAATTCGATAGGCTCTTGAATCAATTGAAAATCATTTAGCGCGTGCACTTCAATTGAATCTTCTTCCATTTCATTTACAGAAAAATCCTGATGTTCCCCTTGAGCAGTTCCTTCTTGAATGGGATAACTTACCACCTCATATTCTACTTCCAAATCTTCAAGTAAGGCATTCATGGCGATTAAAGGATTTTGATTCTCACTGCTTACTAGTGAGGGATTTTCAAAATGAGGACGGTCGGAGGTTTCTCCTGTTTCTTTATAAGAAATGTGAGGTTCTGAATCTTTTTTATCACTTAAATCGTGAACTACTTTTTGTTCCTCTTCTAAAGAGTGGATGATTTTGGCTGCCTCCGTATTTGAAATAGCATTTTGTTGTTCTTGGCCGAATCCAGTTGCAATAACCGTTACCGATACAGAATTCCCTAAACTTTCGTCTTCCCCAACACCCATAATAATATTCGTGTGGTTACCCGCTTCGGACTGAATATAATCATTGATTTCTCCGATTTCATCAATAGTGATTTCATCAGAGCCCGATACGATTAACAGTAAAACGTTTTTACAGCCTGTAATTTTATTATCATTTAAAAGTGGAGAATCTAAAGCTTTCATGATGGCTTCCTGAGCTCTATTGCTACCAGAGGCCAATCCAGAACCCATGATCGCAGTTCCAGAATTCGTTAAAACTGTTTTAGCATCTTTGAGGTCAATATTCTGTGTGTAATGATGTGTTATTACCTCAGCAATACCCCGAGCAGCGGTAGCAAGTACCTCATCTGCTTTTGCAAAACCAGCTTTAAAACCGAGATTGCCATAAACTTCTCTGAGCTTGTTGTTGTTGATAACGATGAGCGCATCCACCGACTTTTTAATTTTCTCAAGACCCCTTTGAGCTTGTTCTAACCGTAACTTCCCTTCAAATTGAAAGGGCATAGTAACTATCCCAACGGTTAGTATGTCCATTGATTTTGCCATTTGAGCAATGATGGGTGCTGCACCTGTACCAGTACCCCCGCCCATTCCAGCAGTTATAAAAATCATCTTTGTTTGAGTAGAGAGGATATTGAGAATTTCTTCTTTACTCTCTTGTGCTGCTTTTTCACCAACTTCTGGATTTGCTCCTGCTCCAAGACCTTCAGTCAAACTTGCTCCTAACTGAATCTTTGTGGGCACACCACTCTCTGCCAGTGCTTGAGCATCTGTATTACTTACGATGAAGTCAACCCCTTTTATCCCTTGTTGAAACATGTAATTGATGGCATTGCTACCCCCTCCTCCTACACCCAAAACCTTGATCACATTACTCCTGTTTTTAGGTAAATCAAAATTGATTCCTTTATTTTCTTCTTGATCCATATCAAATACTAATTATGCATTGTCTAAAAATTCTTTTAATGTTTCTCCAAAGCGATCGAGGATAGACTTGCGTTTTACAGCGACTTTGGTGGGGGCTTCTTCTTTTTTGGGTTGCTTTTCTTCCGTTTTGATTGTTTTAGCTGAACTTACATAATGCTTATCTTCTAAAGCATTCATTAGTAATCCAACAGAAGTTGCGAAAAGTGGACTTGAAACCGACTCTTGTGTATCCCCAGCGAGGTGTTCACTTGGGTAACCAACACGGGTATCCATCCCAGTAATATATTCTACCAATTGTTTCAAATGCTTAAGCTGACTTCCTCCACCAGTTAATACAATTCCGGCTATTAATTTTTTCTTTTGCTCGTTATGTCCGTAGTTTTTTATTTCTAAATACACCTGTTCGATGATTTCTACAACACGAGCATTAATGATTTTTGAGAGGGTTTTAAGAGAAATCTCTTTTGGATCTCTTCCTCTTAGTCCAGGAATGGAAACAATTTCAGTCTCTCTGTTTTCTCCTGGCCATGCCGATCCAAATTTAATTTTTAAAAGTTCCGCTTGTTTTTCGATAATTGAACACCCTTCTTTGATGTCCTCAGTAATTACATTCCCACCAAAAGGAATTACAGCCGTATGCCGAATTATACCATCCTTGAAAATCGCCAAGTCTGTCGTACCCCCTCCAATATCGATGAGAGCCACACCCGCTTCTTTCTCCTCAAAACTAAGAACTGCCTCAGAGGAAGCTAAAGGTTCCAAAGTGATTTTGGACATGTTTAGTCCCGCACTTTTGATACACCTTCCAATATTTTTTATGGAAGAAACTTGACCTACAACTACATGAAAATTGGCTTCTAATCGACCTCCATGCATTCCTACAGGTTCTTTAATTTCAGCTTGACCATCAACCTTATACTCTTGTGGGAGGACATGAATGATTTCCTCACCAGGGAGCATTACTAACTTGTAAACTTGCTGAATTAATTGCTGAATATCTTCTTCGTTAATGACTTCCTCAGGATTCTCTCTGGTAATGTAATCGCTGTGTTGAATGCTCCGTATATGCTGTCCTGCAATACCAACAACTACTTCTGTGATCTCCTGACCTGAATTTACTTTTGCATCCTCAACCGCTTGTTGAATGGACTGAATGGTCTGGGTTATGTTGTTGACCACACCTCGATGAACACCTAGGCTTTTAGACTTCCCAACTCCTAAAATCTCGACTTTGTTGAATTCATTTTTTTTGCCCACTAAAGCAACAATTTTGGTTGTTCCGATATCGAGTCCAACTGAAATATTCTTATTTTCCATAATTTAAAATGTTGTTGCCACAACTTGTTTATCGTAGCTTAAATTAATTTTATCATATCCTTTCAAACTGTCTTGATTCATTTGATAAGCGCAAAAAATCTTCAACTTTTCCAACTTTTTATCAAGTTGAGTCCCGTCTCCCAAAATGACTTTAAACGAAAAAGATTTTAGCCCCAAAATATAGTGGTTGTTTTCTAACGTTATTGTTTCCAATTCAGCTTCCATTAACGGGTCTTTTTTTAACCTCAAAATGAGTTCAGCGGATTGGGACAAAGTACTGCTCAAAGAATCTTTTCTGAAGATTGGAAAACGTAAACTATCGATTGCTTTGTACTGAAATAATACTCCTTCAGAATCCCCGAAGAAGAGGGGATCAGATTCTAAAACAAACAAAGGTTTTCGTTCTGTGATTTCAACAGAAAGTCCCCCCTGAGGGCGTCTAAATACCTCCACATTATGGACCTCCGGAGTGCGTTTCAACTGGGTTTCGAGCATATTCAAATCTAAACTTTCTTTGAGCTCCTTTGACTGTTGCTTAAAGTTTTGTGTTAACAATTTATTAACCAAAAGCGTATCCATAAGAAGTGTTGGGCTAGTGAAATTGATCTCTATAGGACCTTCCCCTCTCTCTTTATTTTTATACTGAGAAAACCAATAGCTTCCTCCGATTAGTATCGCCATTAATCCTAAAAAAACGTAAGATGCTATCCCTTTCATTCGACTTCAATTTTTGATTTTAAGAACTGGATTTGTTCACCGATATCGCCTGCCCCTAAAAGCGCAAAAACCGTTGCTTCACTTGCTTCAATGGTCTGGGCTAATTGAGTTTTTTCGATTAATTTTTTGTTTGGATGATTCAAGTCTCTTAATAAGTTTTTGGAGCTGATTCCTTCAATGGGCTCCTCTCGAGCTGGATAAATCTCCATTAAAACAACTTCGTCAAATTGAGACAACACCTCGATAAATTCTTTATAAAAATCTTGTGTTCTTGAAAATAAATGGGGTTGAAAAACAACACATTTTTTTTGTTCTGCAAAAAAACTTTGAACCGTTTCCAATACCGATTTGATTTCTGTTGGATGATGGGCGTAATCATCAATTAACCATGCCCCCTTCCATTTAAAAACATTCAGTCTTCTATAAACTCCTGGAAAAGATTCCAGAGATTCCAGTGCCTTTTTAACAGAAATACCAACTTGGTCTGCCATGGCCAGAGCACATAACATATTGGATAAATTATGTGCCCCTAATTGGTTTAACTTAACCCCTCGATGGGCTTCTTTAGGTGTTTTTATATCGAAAAGGTAACCCGTTTCGAATTTTTGAACATTTTCAATTCTATACACTGCATCTACATTTACCCCATAGGTCAATCCATCAAATGGAAGTCCGTGAGCTATGATTAACTGTTGCTTTACTTGAGATGCAAAAACCGCAAAAGCTTTCTCAAAGGCTTGTGGTGTTTTATAAATATCCAAGTGATCAGAATCTATGGAGGTTATTCCAGCTACGGTAGGATGAAGATGTAAAAAAGAGCGATCGTATTCATCTGCCTCAACAATCATAAAATCATCTCCAGTTCGAATTAAATTCGACGAGTTGTTTTTAAAAAAACCACCCATGAATGATGTGAAAGGCAATTTCGAATACGCAAACATATGGGTTAAAAATGCAGTGGTAGTAGTTTTTCCATGGGTCCCCCCCACGGCCAATGTGGTCTTTCCTTGACATAATTCCGCAAGAAAAAGTGCTCTTTTTTTAACCGAATAGCCTTCACGAATAAAAAAGTTTAGCTGAGGATGAGATGAAGGAATTGCCGCAGTATAAATAATGGAAGCTTTTTGATCCAATACTTCATCCGGTATGGAAGTTACTTCATCGTTATATTCAATACGAATTCCCTCACGCTCCAATTCTTGTGTTATTGAAGATTTAACACGGTCGTAACCAAAAACTTTGGCACCCCTTAAATGACAGAGTCGCGCCAAGGCAGACATCCCTACGCCACCAATGCCTAAAAAATAATATGTGGAATGGATTGACTTCATAATAGAGAAATCATTTCGTTTACAATCGTTGCTGAAGCATCCGTTTTTGCGATTGCTTTTAAGGCCGTACTCATTTGCTTTTGGAGTTGCGTGTCCGTTACTAGAGTACTAAAAATTGAATCAAATTGCTGAGACAAATTGCGTTCTTCAATAAGCAAAGCTGCCCCTTTTTGAGCTAAAGCAATGGCGTTATGAAATTGGTGATTTGCCGTAACATTGGGAGATGGAATGAGCAATAAGGGTTTTCCTACACTACTTAATTCCGATATACTTCCCGCCCCTGCTCTAGAAATGATGAAGTCGGCTGCATTATAAAATTGATTCATATCATCAATAAACGAACGAATAACAACACCTTGCTGTTCTATATTTTTGTATTGCTCGTAATAAAGCGCACCACATTGCCATAAAATCTGAAGATCAAACTGTTGTATAAAACTGAGTTTATCTGCAATCATTTCATTTATTCGTCTTGCCCCGAGACTTCCTCCAATAATTGCAAGTGTTTTTTTGTTTTTATCCAGTCCGAAAAAATCTTTTGCTGAACCCGCAGCCTTACCCTCTATAATCATGGATCGAATAGGATTCCCTGTCAATTTGATTTTATTTTTTGGAAAAAAACGTTCCATTCCTTCATAGGCGACACAGATGGAATCGACCTTTTTCCCCAGCAGTCTGTTGGTTATCCCTGGTATCGAATTTTGCTCTTGAATCAAGGTGGGTAGCCCCATCCACTGTGCCACTTTAAGTACAGCGCCACTTGCAAAGCCTCCTGTTCCTACCACGATAGTAGGCTTGAATTTTTTAACAATACTACATGCCTGTAATATGCTAACCAACAGTTTTAATGGAAACAAGATGTTTTGGAATGAAAGTGAGCGTTGAAATCCACTTATCCATAGTCCTTTTATCGGATACCCTGCTTTAGGGACTTTTTCCATCTCCATTTTCCCAAGCGCCCCTACAAAAAGAACTTCAGAACTGGGAATACGGTTCTTCAACTCTGAAGCAATCGCCAAAGCTGGATAGATATGTCCACCTGTACCTCCGCCCGAAACTATTAATCTAATGGGTTTCACTGAGAATTTGTATTGGGTTATTTAAATTTTCACTGATCTCTTGACCGATTGGGGAGCTTTCTTTTCGAGCGCTAACGCTTAAAATTATTCCCATAGCAATACAGGTCATCCAAGCAGACGTTCCACCACTGCTAATCATAGGAAGATTTTGCCCCGTTACTGGCAACACCTGAAGTGCAACTCCAATATTGATAAAAGCTTGGAGAATGATAGGAATACCAAGACCTATCACGGTAAGTTTTCCAAATAAATTTTGAGCCTTATGCGCTATAACAACTATCCGAAAGAGAAGTAACAAATAAAGCGTAATCAAGCCGACCCCCCCAATGAGTCCAAATTCTTCCACGATAATAGCATAAATAAAATCAGAGGAACTTTGAGGAAGAAAGTTTTTCATTCTGCTTTTTCCAGCACCTAAGCCGAATATTTTTCCACTGACAATAGCCGTTTTAGCTCGAGCGACTTGATAATTTCCATCATCACTTTTGCCAGAACTAAAATTCTCAATACGCTTTAACCAAGTATCCACTCGATTCGGAAAAGCTCCAGGAAAAGCTTTTACTAATACAAAAAACAATAGTACCGCAGCCAATCCCATTCCACAAATACTAAGAAGATATTTCAGGGGATAATGCGCAACAAAAGCCAGTAGTACTACCATCAAAAATAAAAGTGCAGCTGTGGAGAGATTCGACGGGAAGATTAAAAGGACTACTGCAAATACTGGAAGCCATAATTGCAACAAGGAATGCGAAAATTTTAATTGTCTTAAATTGGGTTTGGATAAGTGGTTTGCCGTAAAAATCATCAAGACAACTGCCGCCAAAGTTGAGGTCTGAAAACTCAATCCGATAATTGGAATCTTTACCCATCGACTTGCATTGGCCCCATCAATAACAGTTCCTTGACTAGCAGTGTAAATTAACAGTAACAATACAACGGGAAGCATTAAAATTGAAATTCCTTTGAAGTAATGAAATGGTATCTTATGAATCGAATACATCAAAACAAAACCGATCACTAAGATTACAAAATGCTTCATGAGGTATCCCCAAGGGGTTCCTGTCCCAACTACGTAAACCAAATTTGAACTTGCACTAAACACGGGCAAAAAGGAAAAAATAGCCAAAAGGGTTACTATCCCCCACAAAACTTTATCCCCTTTTAATAAATCAAACATTGCTTATAGATTTCGTACGGCTGCTTTAAATTGATCTCCTCTGTCTTCATAGTTTTTAAACAAATCAAAACTTGCACACGCTGGTGACAAGAGGACAGTGTCTTTGGGTTGAGCTAACTTATGAGCGATCTTTACCGCCTCGCTCATCGATTCTGTTTCAATAAAAACCTCACTCGTTCCTTCAAATGTGGAACGCAATTTGGTGTTATCAACCCCCAAACAAATAATTGCTCTGGCTTTTCTTCTGATCATAGGTAACAAAACCTCATAATCATTTCCTTTATCTACACCACCAACAATCCAAATGAGTGGAGTATTGATGCTCTCAATAGCAAAGTAAGTCGCATTGATATTTGTTGCTTTCGAGTCATTGATATAGGCTACCCTCTGAATAGTCAAAACATTTTCCATTCGATGAGGAGCACCTTTGAAATGCATGAGACTTTCTCGAATGGACTCTTTACTGATAGACAATAAATTCCCAATAGTAGCCGCGGCCATCGCATTGAGTAAATTATGTCTCCCTGCAAAAGGAAACTCTGCTGAATTTATCATAGTGGTTTTGTTTTGATGATTTAATATGATTTGGTTCTCCTTAAAATAGGATCCTGATTCTTGAATGGATTCAACCCCAAAAGGAATCTGTTTGGATTGTATTTTTGCACCTTTTAGTGAATCCACTAAAATTTTATCATCTGAATTGAACAGAAAGAAATTTGATGCCGTTTGATTCTTGGTTATTTTAATTTTGGCTTGGATATAGTCTTCAAAACTGTAGTTGTAGCGATCCAAATGATCAGGAGTTATGTTGGTAATCAATGCAATATGGGGTGCAAATTGGTAAATGTCATCCAATTGAAAACTACTGATCTCCAATACATAATAATCAAAATCTTGCTCTGCTACTTGCTTGGCAAAACTTACTCCAATATTGCCTGCTAAACCAACGTGAAATCCTCCGTTTTTTAAAATCTCATAGGTCATCATGGTCGTGGTCGTTTTGCCATTTGTCCCCGTAATACCAATTAGGGTTGCAGAGGTGGATTGTGCTGCAAATTCTATTTCAGACAAAACATTTGTTCCCTTTTCTTTGAGATCCGTGATTAGAGGAATATTCCCTGGAATACCTGGACTTTTAACGGCAATTTTCGCACCATACAGTAAATCCATTGTATGCTTCCCGGACTCCCATGGAATGCCTTGATTATTTAGAATAGTTTGAAGTTCATTTGAAATGACATTTTTATCTGAAACAAAAACATCATATCCTTTTTGCTTACCTAAAATGGCTGCACCAATTCCGCTTTCACCTGCTCCTAAAACAACTAGTTTTTCTTTCATTATCTGAGTTTCAGGGTTACTATACTTAAAACAGCCAACAGAATTCCGATAATCCAAAAACGGGCTACAATTTTACTTTCGTGATACCCGAGTTTTTGAAAATGATGGTGCAAAGGAGCCATTTTAAAAATGCGCTGTCCAACACCGCTTTTAGATCGGGTATATTTAAAATAACTTACCTGTAAAATCACTGATAGCGCTTCAATAAAAAAGACTCCGCAAAGAAGAGGTATCAGTAATTCTTTTCTGACGATAACAGCAATAACAGAGATGACCGCACCGATAGATAAGCTTCCCGTATCCCCCATAAAAATGGATGCAGGGTAAGTGTTGTACCATAAAAAACCTATGAGTGCTCCTAAAAAGGCTGCTATAAAAACTGCAATTTCCCCTACCCTAGGGATATACATGATATTAAGATAAGATGCAAAGTTTACATTACCCGAAACCCAGGCAAATACTCCTAAAGCAAAAACTATTATGGCCGAGGTTCCTGCTGCTAAACCGTCTATACCGTCAGTTAAATTAGCTCCATTAGAAACAGCGGTAATGATGAAAATAACGATCGGGATAAAGATGAGCCAAGTATAACTCCCCTGTGGAATTCCCATCCATCCGATTAACCAATGGTAATCAAATTCATTGTTTTTGACTAGCGGTATGGTGGTGAGCGTTGCTTTACTATCTTGATGCGCTGATTTTGAGGTTGCTTCTTGCTGCACCTCCATAACAATAGGACTGACTTCAGTTCGCACAGTAACATCTGGATGAAAAAAGATTGTTGCACCCACAAGCACTCCCAAAAGGATCTGACCCATTACTTTAAATTTTCCTTGCAAACCTTCTTTTTCTTTTTTGAAGATTTTAATGTAGTCATCCATCCACCCCACAAAACCCATCCAAATCATACTGATGATGAGTAAGAGAATATAGATGTTATCTAATCTGGACAAGAGTATTACTGGAAGTAACGTACTGAATATGATGATCAGCCCTCCCATGGTTGGCGTGCCTTCTTTTTCTTTTTGCCCGCTTAGTCCGAGATCACGGACCGTTTCTCCAATTTGTTTGCGTTTTAAATAGGCGATAATTCGTTTTCCTGTAATCAAGGAGAATCCCAACGAAAGAATAACTGCTAGAGCTGCACGAAATGACAAAAATCGAAAAACACTTGCCCCGGTCAGTTCGTACTGTTGTTCTAAAAATTCAAAGAGATAATACAGCATTATTCGTTGGTGTTTAAAAATATTTTTTGAGCTATTTCAAAATCACTAAATGGAAATTTTTCTCCTTTTATTTCTTGATAGGATTCATGTCCCTTCCCAGCGATAAGAACAATGTCTCCTGGATTGGCGAGATTTCCGGCTACACTTATTGCTTCGTCCCGTTGAGTAACTTTTATCGCTTTTTTAAAATTTTCTGGAGAGACCCCTGCCATGATTTCAGCAATGATTGTTGCTGGATCCTCATCTCTTGGGTTATCCGAAGTGAAAATGACTTTGTCACTTAAATCAGTTGCTTTACGACCCATCATGGGACGCTTTTCTTTATCTCGATTCCCTCCGCATCCGATTACCGTAATCAACGTTTCATTTTTTGTTCGAATCTGATTGATCGTTTTCAAAACGTTTTCTAGGGCATCCGGTGTATGTGCATAATCGATTACCACTGTTATGTTTTGTGGTGTTTGAAAAGTTTCAAAACGCCCGGGAACAAATTTCAATAGGCTTATCTGTTGTAACACCGATAAAGAAGGTTCTCCAAGAAGATCACCAACGGCATACACCGCTAAAAGATTTTGAACATTGAATTCCCCAACCAAACTCGTCCAAACTTCTTGATCTTGGATTTTTAATAACATCCCCGAAAATTGAGCTTCCAAGATTTGTGCCTTATAATTTGCGTGTTGCTTTACTGCATAGCTTACTTTTTTTGCTTTGGTATTTTGCAACATAAATGCACCGTTCTTATCGTCGATATTAGTTAATGCGAATGCTGTTTTGGGCAACAAATCAAAAAAAGATTTCTTAGTGTCCCGATAGGATTTAAAATCTCCGTGATAATCCAAGTGATCATGACTTAAATTTGAAAATATCCCCCCCGCAAAAGTTAATCCTTGGATTCTTTTTTGTTCTATGCCATGAGAAGAAACTTCCATGAAACAGTGAGAAATTCCAGCTTCGACCATTCGTGACATGTGATAATTTAGGGAGAGAGCGTCTGGAGTGGTGTGTGTATTGTTTTGTCGAACATTTTGGTATTCAATCTTAACTGTAGAAATCAAACCGCAAGGATAACCTAGTCCAGTGAATAATTCATAAAGCAACGAGGCTATGGTCGTTTTTCCATTGGTTCCTGTAACCCCTATAAGGGTTAATTGCTCTGAAGGGTTGTTGAAAAAATTTAAGGATAAGATCCCTAAAGCTCCAGAAGCATCGGAGGTAACTACATAAACAACCCCTTTTTCACATACGGAAGGTAACTCCTCACAAACTATCGCAATGGCACCCTTTTTTATCGCTAGATCGATATAATCGTGCCCATCGACAACAACTCCTTTTTGTGCTACAAATAGGGCTCCACGCTCGATTTTTCGACTATCAAAAGCGACAGCATTCACCTCTATAGAAGTACTCCCTATAATTTTCTCTATGGTAACCCCATACAATATGTCGCGTAAAATTTTCACGATAATTCAAGGATTATTTTTTGATTTGGAATGACTTTTGAACCCGGTTGGGGTTGTTGTTGCTTGACACTACCCCTCCCTTTTAATTCTACTTTTAAACCCATTTCGTTGATTCGCTGAAGGGCTTCTTCTTCAGTCAAACCAGCAAGATTAGGCATTTTGAGATTTGATTTGGATTGACTATTCTTAATCAATTCCGCAACCTTTGAAGCTGGAAGTTCAACTTGAAGGGGGATGTCGTTAAATATTTTATTTGCTATGGCTTTAAATACTGGGGCTGCAACCGTAGCGCCGTAATACCCTTTTGTTTTATTGGGCTTGTGGATTACAACAATACAAGAATATTTGGGTTTTTCAACTGGAAAATAACCTACAAAACTAGAAATATACTGTATGCTTTCCGTGGTGTAATCTACCTGACAGGTTCCTGTTTTCCCAGCCATAGATAATTTGGAATCCTTTATACTATAGCCTGTACCCCACTTTTTATCAACTACATTAAACATCATTTGCTGAACTTTTTTCAAAGTTTCTTCTGAACAGATGGAGGGATTGAGTACTTGTTTAGAAAAAACCTTTTTTGGTGTATTCCCCAGATTACTGATTTCTGTTAAAAACCGAGGCTTAACCATTTCACCATTGTTGGCTATGGCATTGTAAAAAGTCAATGTTTGAAGGGGGGTTAAGCTGACACCGTATCCGTAGGCCATCCACGGTAAATCTAGACCATCCCAATCTGGATCTGTAGGATAGGGGATTTTTGGTTCGCCTTCCCCTTTAATGGGTAATCCTAAATTTTTATTTAATCCCATATTGTACAACCGGTCAACAAACTGTTTGGGGTTATCTTTATAATTGTCGTAAATAATTTTCACCAAACCAACGTTAGAGGAAACTTCAAAAGCATGGGATGCACTTATAATTCCGTACCCTCCACGTTTAGAATCTCTTACTTTGTATTTTCCAAAAAAGGTCAACTCTCCTTTTTCGGTATCAATCAAACTGTTTTCATCAATAACCTTGTCCTCCAAAGCAGCAATCATTCCCATCAATTTAAATGTTGATCCAGGTTCATGAGCTTCTCCTACTGCATAATTCAATTTTTCGAAATATTTTCCTTCCTCCGTTCTGCCTAAATTTGCAATAGCTTTTATGGCTCCCGTAGCAACTTCCATAACCACTACAGTTCCATGATCCGCCTCGTAATATTCTAATTGTTGCAAGAGAGCATTATGAGAAATATCTTGAATATTGAGGTCTATGGTTGTGTGTAAATCAAAACCTTCGGTAGGTTCTTTTTCGTTGGAATCACTAATTGGTTTCCATTGCCCGTTTGCAATTTTTTGTTTTAAACGCAACCCCGAGTCACCTCTCAAATACTGTGAAAAAGCTCCCTCTAAACCTACTCTAAAATAAGTGCCGTCTTGGTCTTGCATTTCATAACCAATGGTTCTCTCTGCAATTTTACCTAAAGGATGTTCTCTTTTTAACTCCTGATCAACGATCAATCCCCCTTTATAAGTAGACTGATTGAAAATTGGAAATGTTTTATAACGTCTGTAGACTGAATAGGAAACATCTGAAGCGATGGGATAGTATCTACTTTTTTTGTTTCGTGCACCTTCAATTTTCTTTAATACTGCAGCAGCGGATTGATTCGTCATTGTCGCAATGGAATCTGCTAATGCGGTTTTATATTTCTGAAAGACCGTTTCTGAAGGTGTAATGGCATCCCAAAAGAGAGCATAACGTGCAACGGTAGTTGCAAGTATATTCCCATCTGCTGCATAGATATCTCCTCTACTGGGCTCAAGAATTACATTTTTAACTAAAGCCTCTGGAGCTATGCCAAGGCCTTCATCATTGGTGTAAAATTGTAGATAGATAAGTTTTCCAATTAAGACAAAACCAAACACAACTAAACAACCAATCAAGAAATAAAATCTTGATTTTTTAAACCCTTCTTGTTGAACTTGATCACTCATTGATGACAACAATTTTAATCGGTGGATTTTTTGCTGGACCTATTCCCTTATCTGCAAGAAGCCGGGTTATATTGGACTCTTTCTTTAATACAAGCAACTGTTTTTTAGCTTCTATAAAATCACTTTTTAATGCTTTGATCTCAGTATTAAGTGCTGCTATTTTAAAGATTTTACGATCTGCGCTGTGTCCGCTGGAGATCATAATGAGGGCTAAAGCTGATAAAAACAAAATCATACGCCAGTTTTTGAGCGCATCCTCTTGGATCAAAAATTCAATATTCAATATGGACAACAATCTTTTCATCTCTTTTCGGCTACTCTTAGTTTTGCACTTCTCGCTCTACCATTCCATTTTATTTCTTCTTGTGTGGGCACGATAAGTTTTCCAATCTTTTTGATTGAAGCAATCGGGTTTCCATAAAAATCTTTTTTTAACTCCCCATCAAAATTTCCAGTTTGAAAAAATCGTTTTACCAGCCGGTCTTCTAGAGAATGGTATGAAATACAAACCAAACGACCCCCTGGTTTTAACACCTCCATTGCCTGCGTTAGAAATGATTTAAGCACCTCTAATTCAGCATTTACCTCAATTCGAACAGCCTGAAATAGCTGAGCTAGTATTTTATTTTCAATACGCTGTGGAACGAGTGGATTTACAATTTCGATTAGATCTCGTGTTGTCACAATTTCTTTTTCAGATCGAGCTGCTACAATATTTCGAGCAATCGCATTTGCATTTCTCAACTCGCCGTACTTGGAGAAAATAGCAGCCAATTGCTCCTCTTCGTATTCATTTATGACGGTAAAAGCATCTAGGGATTGAGACTGGTTCATCCGCATATCCAAACGACCTTCAGTGCGTATTGAAAACCCGCGTTCTGTCTTATCAAATTGATGTGATGAAACTCCAAAATCAGCCAGGATACCATCCACAGCAGTAACCCGATGAAATTTTAAATACTGACTTAGATGCCCAAAATTAGCAGCTACAAATTCAAAACGCCGATCATCGATTGTATTTGCAAAAGCATCTTCATCTTGATCAAACCCAAGCAAACGCCCTTCTTCATTCAACTGATCCAATATGGCTCTGGAATGACCGCCACCACCAAAGGTCACGTCTATATAAGTCCCTTGAGGTTGTATATTCAGTCCGTCAATTGCGGACTGGAGAAGCACCGGATTATGATATTGAGTCATCATTTTTATCTCCCATAACTTCTTCTGCCAAAGCTCCAAAATCAAGAGCTGCTTCGTCGATCGCATTTTCATAAAGCGATTTATCCCAAATCTCGAGTATGTTAACCGTAGAGGAAACCACGACATCCTTATTGATTTGTGCATAGTGTACCAAATCTTTTGGTATCAAAAGACGGCCAGAACCATCCATCTCAACAGTCTTTACTCCAGCAGTAAAACGGCGTATAAAGTCGTTGTTCTTTTTGTTAAAACGATTCAAGCCGTTTACTTTTTCCATTAACAACATCCATTCTTTTAGGGGATAAAGCTCAAGGCAAGTGTTAAACACGGCACGTTTAAGCACAAAACCCTCGGCAAGGTTTGCTGCCAATTGCTTTTTAATAGCAACCGGCATCATGATTCGACCTTTGGAATCTGCTTTACATTCGTATGTTCCTACTAAGTGCTGCACTGTGTTGTTAAGATTTGCTATCAAATATAAAAGATATTTACCACAATTTACCACATTTTACCACTTTGTTAATAAGTTTTACCACTTACTGAAAAATGTCCGATTGGGCTTCTAAAAATTAAAAACCAACCGTAAAAGGGAAATGTCTATATTTAGAAATTAATTTCTTGATTAGTATGATGAATCAAATAGTGGAAGAAGCTTCCTTTCGTTATGTAGAAGCTGGTGAGGGCCAACCTATCATTATTCTACATGGACTGATGGGGGGCTTAAGTAATTTTGAGGGGGTTATGAATTGTTTTTCACCTAAAGGATATCGAGTCATTATACCCGAACTCCCTGTTTACACTCTACCAGTTTTAAACACTTCCGTGAAATCACTCTCTGAATTTCTTCACGATTTCATCAAACACAAAGGATTAAAGGATGTGATCCTTCTAGGTAACTCATTGGGCGGGCATGTAGGACTTCTTTATACAAAAAACCATTCCGATTTTGTCAAGGGATTAGTTATTACGGGGAGCTCAGGTTTGTATGAAAACAATTTAGGTGATGGGTATCCTAAACGAGGCGATTACGAGTATATCAAAAAGAAGAGCCAAGATGTTTTTTACGATCCAAAAGTCGCCACTAAAGAAATTGTCGATGAAGTTTTTGAATCGGTAAACGACCGAAATAAATTGATTCGAACCCTTGCCCTTGCTAAAAGCGCTATTCGTCATAACATGGCAAAAGAATTGCCGAAAATGAAAACACCAACTGCAATTATTTGGGGGGAAGACGACTCGGTAACTCCACCAAACGTAGCAGAAGAATTCAACCAACTGCTACCCGATTCAAATTTGTATTGGATCGAAAAATGTGGACATGCGCCTATGATGGAACATCCGGATCGTTTTAATGAAATTCTCGAAGAATGGTTGGAGCTGAGAAAGTTTTAATCTCCAATGTTAGTTAAATCAGCAAGCTTTGTAATCAGTAATACTGAGGTATCTAAATGCCCTCAGAGTAAACTTCCAGAATATGCCTTTATTGGACGGTCTAATGTGGGAAAATCATCTCTGATCAATGCCCTCTGCAATAAAAAAAGTTTAGCCAAGACCTCTTCACGACCCGGAAAAACCCAATTGATCAATCATTTTTTAATCAATGAAAATTGGCATTTGGTTGACCTTCCAGGATTTGGATATGCTCGAGTGTCCAAAACTCAAAAAAATGTATTTCAAAAATTCGTTACAAATTATTTTAAAGAACGCACCCAACTCATCAGCGCTTTTTTATTGATTGATATCCGTCATGAGCCACAACCTATCGATCTTCGATTTATGGAATGGCTGGGTGAAAACCAGATCCCCTTTTCAATAGTTTTTACAAAAGCTGATAAATTAAAACCGAAAGCCTTAGAAAGACAAGTAAATGAGTATAGCGAAAAACTACTGGAGAGCTGGGAAGCATTACCCCCACTGTTTTTGACTTCTTCCACAAACAGAAGTGGAGTAGAAGAACTATTGGAGTATATCGATTCGCTCAATATAGAATTTCAAAAAGCGCAGCGCTACTAACCTTTCTTTAAGGCTAGTTTTTCTGCAAAAAAATCACAAAAATCCTTCATGCTTGCCGTCATTTTTTCGTCCTGAGTAGCCCGATAATAGGTATCACTCAACGACATTAAAGTTTGATGAAAAAAGAGTTGCATTTGATCCATCGGCATGTCCTTGACCCATAAGTCCATTTTCAGAGTTTCCTGTTGTTCTGCATCCCAAAATGACAAGAGCATTGCCTTGGTGTCCATATCAGAAACTCCCCCATCGGGAGCCGTCCATTGCATTTCTTCTGGGATATTATTTTCGTCTAGACCTACTTCAATTTTAATCTGTGTATTTTTTACAATTGCCATTAGCGTTTGGGTTTGTATTTGGATAAATTAAATAGTTTTTGGTCGGGTAATCTGATAAGTTCTTCGATAGTTGTCTCAGGAAACTCCCTCATATAACTTGACACGATCTGCCACCCAATCCATCTTCCTACTCTTCCTGGAGATTCGTTATCGAGTTGAAGATAAAATTTCGAAAAGGGAGCGGGTTCTAAAAACCGCTGAACCCATTCATATTCCGTTTGGTATAAAACTTGTCGCTCAACAAAATATTGCCAGATGTAAAGTTCATTTTCTCTAACCCATTCCAACTCTGCTTCCGTATAGCCTATTTTAATGTTCTTGTTTAGATGGGGTAAGAGCAAATCTTGAAAATACAGCTTCTTTCCTTCGTATAGCATGTGTGCCAAAAAAGTACGATCCTCTGCCGGTGGGATTGTATATGCTGCAAATTTTTCAACTATTTGACTTAAAATAAATTTTGGATCCAGTTCTTTTCTAATATAATTGGGAATTCCATCATACAAGGGATGCTCCGCACCTAAAAAAGTATCAAGGGATAAGATCAATAAACTATCGGAATAAACGGTCTTAATCTGATAGTCCACATTATTTGTTAGGGTTACAACTTGAGGAATTTTTGTTGTTGGAAAGTGATACTTTATGTGTTTAAACAAATGACTAACCTCCTGTTCTAATCCACTGACGTCGTTAAATACTTCTTCAACTGCAGCTTGCAACAACAGTTGTAAACTATCCTTTTGACGGGCAAACCAAACGCTATCAGAAAATTGTTTCGGAAATAGATAGGGGTACTCTTTTTTTAGAATTGGAACCACCTCAGGGGTTTGATTGTAAAATTTTAAATCAAAACGATCAAGTTTAATATTGATATCTAGGGCTTCAATTTCGGATTCATTTTTAATATCCGATTGACAGGCAAAAAAAAAGGCCAAAAGCACAACAAAAAGAACACTTTGTTGAATATTGTCAAAAAATAAGTGGAGTCTTTTCATTTGCTGTTAATCAATCCCTTCAAATACCTTAATTTTAAGCAAATTTACTAGCTTAAATCGACTTGAGAATGGAATCACCTGAAAAAGTAGAAAATCATATTGTCAATTGGTTAGACCACTACATTAAAACTTCAAAAATGAAGGGCTTTGTGGTTGGCATTTCTGGAGGGATAGACTCCGCGGTGACCTCTACACTTTGTGCAAAAACCGGACATAAGGTAATTTGTTTAGAAATGCCCATCAAACAAGACCCTCGTCAACTAAATCGAGCTGAAAACCACATTGCTTGGCTTCAATCCCATTTTCAAAACGTAAGTTCTCAACGTGTCGAATTAGATTCTGTTTTTGACTCTTTTTGTAATCTTTTGCCTCCAGCAGAAAATCAAGAGGCCCATCTTTTGAGCTTGGCCAACACCAGAGCTCGTTTACGCATGACAAGCTTGTATTACTTTGCTGCTTTAAATTCCTATTTAGTAGCAGGGACTGGGAATAAGGTTGAAGATTTTGGCGTAGGTTTTTACACTAAATACGGGGATGGTGGCGTGGACTTGAGTCCTATTGCCGATCTCACAAAAACACAAGTCTTTAAACTAGCAAAGCACCTCGATATTATAGATAGCATCCAAAAAGCACCCCCTACAGATGGTCTCTGGGGAGACGATCGAACAGACGAGGACCAATTAGGCGCTACCTATCCAGAACTTGAATGGGCCATGGATGCACATTACAGAAAACTCCCTACTTCTGGCTTTAGTGATCGACAAAAGGAGGTCTATCAAATTTTTCAATCGCATTTTAATAGAAATCAACATAAAATGCAACCCATCCCCGTTTGCAAAATTCCATCTGGAATTATTTAAAAAAATAGTATCTTGTGTAAGATGTTCCTCAAATCTTACATCACATGATATCAATTGCACTTCTAGATCCTCATCCTGTAGTCCACAAGGGATTCAAGTCTTTTTTTAAAAAAGCCAATCACATTACAGTGGTTAAGATGTTTACTAAATCGGATGACCTCTTTGATTTTTTAAACGAAAATGATCTTGATGCTTTAGTCCTCGAAATGGATCTTGGCGGAGATAGTACGGTTCGTATTATCAAAAAAATCAAAAAGGAATTTCCAGAAATTGCCATGATCATTTTTACTGCTCTAACACAAACTATTTACGGTATTTCCTTACTGAAAGCAGGAGCAGCTGGTTTTCTCTCTAAAGAGATTGAAGGAAAAGTAATGATTGAAGCCGTGGAAAAAGTAGTTCAATACGGGTATCATATAACTTCTAATTTTGCAAATGGTATTAACAACAATATTGATCTCTCACGTCCAAGAAATGCCTACGAAACCCTTTCTGCTCGTGAAGTAGAGGTTTTTAAATTATTAATTGAAGGGAAAAAAAACATTCAAATTGCGGAATGCTTACACATCAATCAAAAAACAGTGAATACCTACAAAACAAGACTCATGAAAAAATTAGAGGTTGAAAATCCCGTTGACCTATTCCAAGAGGCACGTAACTATGATTTGATTTAAAGTACTCGATTTAGTTTTTGAGAAAGTAGTTTTTTTAATGACTGGTATTGCATAACCTCTTCCAAAAATTCTGTTTCTAATTCTGTAGATTTTTTTTCTTTCACTTCGACCAATAAACTTTGTATTTTTTGATCGATCAGATACCTTCTAAAGGTCAGTATGGTCTCACTAACCAATTGTCCAACAACACTTTGCCTTTGCTTTACAAAAATGTTTTTCTTTTCCCAATCGTGGAGTTGATGCACTTCATCTGCTAATAAAATGTCTGAAATAATTTTCCCTAAAGTAGGATTTTCTTGCTGCATGATTTTTTCTAGTTTCAATACTCCCTCCAGCTGATAGGATTCTATCAGTTGTGCATATAGTTCTTGAAACTCTGGTTGAATAAGTTCTACCTCATCCTGTTGTAAATCTAAAAAAACCTTTTCATAAACTTTGGAAAGCACCGTTTTGGACTCTTCTACTAAATTTCCATCCTCATCTGTACTCATAATTAGCTCATCAAACGTAGCTTCCTGGTTGCCATATTGAATTAAGATACTGATGATTTGTCTCTCTAGAAAAAAAAGGGGATTGACTGCTTGTTCAGACTGTGGTGTTTTTTGTATTACCGGCTGTGGAAGGTCTGAAGGATTAATCTTCCGAACAGGTTTTTGAGTTTTTGTTTGTTCTTGTGCCAAGGCATTAAATAAAACCGGCTCAGAAACGTCTAGGGATGCAGCACATTGTTTGATGTAGATTTCCTGCTTTATTGGATCCGGTATTTTAGAAATACTTTGTACAATTTCTCGAACTGTAGCCGCTTTTTTTACCGGATCGTTGTTTGTGTCTTTTAAAAGGACAGCCGTTTTAAATTCAATAAAATCTTTCGACTCCGTCTGTAGATACGCTTTGATTTCCTCTTCACTGTTTGCTTTTGCAAAACTATCTGGGTCTTCTCCATCAGGGAATGTGCAAATTCGAACATTCATTCCTTGTTCAAGGATAAGATCTACACCCCTCAATGCCGCTCTTAATCCTGCAGCATCTCCATCGAAAAGAACAACGATATTCGAGGTGAGTCTTCGTATCAATCGAATTTGTTCCGGAGTTAAGGCTGTCCCTGAGGAAGAAACAACATTCTCAATTCCATTCTGATACATTTGAATTACATCGGTATAGCCCTCCACCAGATAACAGAGGTCTTCTTTGGCGATTGCTTTTTTCGCTTCATAAAGTCCATACAGAACCTGACTTTTGTGGTAAACCTCACTTTCTGGTGAATTGAGGTATTTTGCGGTTTTGGCAGTTGCAGAAAGAATTCGTCCACCAAAACCCTGAACACGACCTCCCATACTTCGAATAGGAAAAATTACCCTACCTCGAAATCGATCGACACCCCCATAGTCACTTTTAATTACCAATCCAGTAGCAACCAAATATTCCTCTGAATAGCCTGCTTTTAGTGCCTTCGAATAGAAAAAATCTTTTTGTTCCGCTGCATACCCCAAACCAAAAAATCGAATGATTTCATCTGTAAATCCTCGCTCTTTAAAATAACTCAACCCAATGGCCATCCCTTCTGAAAGCTCCCACAAATCTTTTTCAAACGATTCTTGAGCAAACTGATTAACTAAATAAAGACTTTCTTTGGCGTTGGCTTTTTCTTTTTCTTCATCGGTTTGCTCCGTTTCCTCAATTTCGATATTGTATCTTTTAGCTAAAAATCGAATGGCTTCTGGATACGAAAAGTGCTCGTGTTCCATTAAAAAAGCAACCACATTTCCTCCCTTACCGCTACTGAAATCTTTCCAAATTTGTTTCACTGGTGAAACCATAAAACTTGGGGTTCGCTCCTGAGAAAAAGGACTTAACCCCTTAAAATTAGACCCTGATTTTTTTAGGGTTACAAAATCACCGATCACCTCCTCAACTCTGGCAGTTTCATATACTTGATCTATGGTGCTTCGTGTAATCAAAGAATGGTGTTTTGTATAAATTTAGGCATTATTAAAGAAAAATAATTTCAAAACCTTGAATTATATCTTTCGCTCGATGACGTAATTCAGCATGAGCTCCAAAGCGTCTCTGTATTCATTTTTTGGAAAATCCATCAGTAGAGCTATGGCTTGGTTTCGGTAATCTTCCATTTTTTTTACAGCAAAATCCAGTCCTCCTTTTTCCTTCACGGTTTCTATCAAGGCATTGACTTTGACCTTGTTTTTGTTGTGGTTTTTAACCGTATTGATCAAAGTTCTTTTTTCATCAGGGCTTACAACATTAAGGGTGTGGATTAGTGGAAGGGTCATTTTTCGTTCCTTGATATCAATGCCCACAGGTTTCCCAATTTTTCGCTCCCCATAATCAAACAAATCGTCTTTGATCTGAAAAGCCATTCCGAGTAATTCTCCAAAGTGATGCATTTTTTCCACCTCTTCCTCGGAGGCATCAACAGATTGCGCACCCATGGCACAACAAGCGGCAAGCAAGGTTGCCGTTTTCTGTCGGATAATTTCGTAATACACCTCCTCAGTTATATCCAGATCTCTCGCTTTTTCTATTTGAAGAAGTTCCCCTTGACTCATTTCGCGAACAGCAACTGATATGATCTTAAGAAGATCAAAATCTTCGTTTTCTATAGAGAGTAAAAGTCCCTTGGACAGAAGGTAATCCCCGACCAAAACTGCTATTTTATTTTTCCACAATGCATTGATAGAAAAAAAACCCCTCCTTTTATTGCTGTCATCTACTACATCGTCATGAACTAGAGTTGCGGTATGAATCAGTTCAATGACAGAAGCTCCTCTAAAAGTACGTTCATTTACCTTTCCTTTTCCTACTAGTTTTGCGACCAAAAAAACAAACATGGGGCGCATCTGTTTTCCTTTTCTATTGATGATAAAGTGGGTAATTCGATTGAGTAGAGCTACTTGGGAAGACATCGATTGGGTAAACTTTTCTTCAAAAAGTTCCATCTCGTTGTAAATCGGTTTTTTGATTTGCTCAACTACTTTCATAGACTCGTAAAGATATCAATTCTATGGAGACTTCCTATCATTCTTATTCCTTGGCTTTTGGCTTATTTATTCGCTAATTGACCACAAGCCGCATCGATATCTTCCCCCCGTGATCTTCTGTAGGTCACTTGTATTCTCGAATCTGTCAGAGTTTTGATATAGGCATCAAGAATTGCAGGAGCGGCTTGTTTCATCGTGGAGTTGTCTATAGAATTGTACTGAATCAAATTGACTTTTGAGGGTACCTTTAAACAAAATTTTACCAACGCTTGTATATCTTCTCGAGTATCGTTTATACCTTCCCAAACGATGTATTCAAAAGTGATCCTTTTTTTGGTGAATTCATACCAATATTGGAGGGATTCCAACAATTCCTCTAAAGGAAACTTTTGAGCAAAAGGCATAATCTGCTCACGCACTTCTTGTCGTGCGCTGTGTAAAGAAACTGCTAGACCGAATTTCACTTTATCATCAGCCATTTTACGAATCATCTTAGGTATTCCAGAGGTAGAAAGGGTGATTCTTTTGGGAGACATACCCAAACCTTCTGGGTCTGTAATCTTTTCTATGGAAGCTAAAACATTCTTGTAATTCATCAACGGTTCTCCCATCCCCATAAAGACAATATTAGACAAAGGGCGTTGATGATAATAAATGCTTTGTTGATTGATGGTAACTACTTGATCATAAATTTCATCAGGATTCAAATTGCGCATCCGTTTCAAGGAAGCCGTAGCACAGAAAGTACAGTCCAAACTGCACCCCACTTGTGAAGAAACACAAGCAGTCGTTCTGGTGGAAGTCGGAATGAGGACAGACTCTACGACCAAATTATCATGGAGTTTGATCGCATTTTTTATGGTGCCGTCCTTGCTTTTTTGTTGAACATCAATACGGATATGATTGATCTCGAAATGGCTTTTTAAAAGCTCTCGATGCTCTAAGGTTAGATTGGTCATTAAATCAAAATCATGTACCCCTTTTTGCCATAGCCACTGATAGACTTGTTTTCCTCGAAACGAAGCCATGCCATGAGATTCAAAAAAAGTGATTAACTCTTCTTTACTCAAGGCGCGAATGTCTTTTTTTGAATCTTCCAATTAAATTTGAATAAAAAAACCGCGATTAGGCGGTTTTGAGGTGCTATAAAATCAGCATGGCATCACCGTAAGAATAGAAATTGTATTTCTCCTTAATCGCAACAGTATAGGCGTGTTTGATGAAATCAGGATCGGCAAAAGCAGAAACCATCATTAATAAAGTCGATTTTGGAGTATGAAAATTTGTAATCATACAGTTGGCGATAGAAAAATCATAAGGAGGAAAAATAAATTTATGAGTCCATCCTTCAAATTCGTTTAACAAACCTGCAGAGGAGACAGAGCTTTCCAAACCGCGCATGACCGTTGTTCCAACGGCGCATATTTTACGTCGATCTGCCTTTGCTTTATTAACTTTAGCCACTGCCAAGGCATCGATAATTAATTCTTCTGAATCCATTTTATGCTTTGAAAGATCTTCAACTTCTACTGCACTAAAAGTGCCCAAACCGACATGTAGGGTTAACTCTGCTAAATCAATACCTTTAATTTCCAATCGCTTTAACAAGTGTTTGGAAAAATGCAATCCAGCGGTAGGAGCCGCTACAGCCCCTTCGTGTTTAGCATAAATGGTTTGATAACGCTCCCGGTCCTCTTCTTCTGTAGGTCGCTTGATGTATTTAGGTAGTGGGGTTTCTCCCAGATCTTTAAGTTTAGTTCTAAACTCAGCATAACTCCCGTCAAACAGAAAACGCAAGGTTCTGCCTCTTGAGGTAGTATTATCAATTACTTCTGCTACCAGACTTTCGTCATCTCCAAAATACAGTTTGTTTCCAATTCTGATTTTACGAGCTGGATCTACCAATACATCCCACAGCCGTTGCTCTTGGTTTAATTCTCTCAATAAAAAAACTTCGATACGGGCACCTGTTTTTTCTTTATTTCCGAAAAGACGTGCTGGAAAAACTTTAGTGTTGTTAAGCACCATCACATCCCCCTCATCAAAATAATTGATCACGTCTTTAAAAGAACAATGTTCAATTTTTTCTTCTTTGCGATGAAGAACCATCAGACGAGATTCATCTCTATCTGCTGCTGGGTGTTGTGCTAAAAGGGCTTTGGGTAGTTCAAACTGGAAATGAGATAATTTCATTGAATATTTTTAGGCTGCAAAGATACCATCTCAACAGGGGCTTTGTCAAGTAAAATGGTCTTTATCTCTGCTGAATAGTGAAATTAATTTTTTTTAGGTCATCCCAAAAAGCTGGATACGACTTTGAAACCACCTCAGTATCTTCGATGGTTAAAGGAACTTTAAGAGCCAGTGGAGCAAATGCCATCGCCATTCGATGGTCTTTATAGGTTGGCAAACTACAACCTTCAACGAAATTTGAACCGGGTTCTAATCGAAGACTTTTATCGGTGATCGAAACCGATGCTCCCAACTTTGTAAGTTCATTATAAAGTGCCTGTAGCCTGTCTGTTTCCTTGATCTTGAGAGTATGTAAGCCTTCCAAATGGCATCCTATACCCAATCCGTAACAGGTTACAGCTATGGTCTGTGCAATATCTGGAGCTTTGGACAGATCCCAATGAATAGAGTCAGGCAGTCGAATTGTTTCTTTTTTTAGTAATAAACTTTGACCAACAATTTTAGAGGAAACGCCTAGCTCTTTGTAAATTTCTACAAGTACCTTATCTCCCTGAAGACTTTCTTCTTTATAGCTTTTAATCTCAATTTCACTTTGTTCTGATAAGGCAACTATACTGAAAAAATAAGAGGCTGAACTCCAATCAGATTCTACGATTTGATTAGAACGAATAGGATGAAGTTGGGGCTCTACGGTAATATTTTGCCCCTCAAAACTTGTTTGAACTCCAAAATTATTGAGCAAAGCCAAGGTCATTTTAATATAGGGTATAGAAGTAATTTTTCCAATCAAATTTAACTGAATCCCTTGCTCCAAAACTGGCCCAATAAGCAACAATGCCGAGATGTATTGGCTACTGATGTCTGCAGGAAGTTCAACAATTCCCCCTTTCAGTTCTTTTCCACAGATCCGCAAGGGAGGAAACCCTTCCTCTTTTTCATAACTTATGGAGGCTCCAAGTGTGCGAAGAGCATCGACTAAAATTTTAATTGGACGTTCTTGCATCCTTTGAGAACCCGTCAAGACAATTTCTTTACCCTTTAGATGAGAAAAATAAGCTGTCAGAAATCGCATTGCAGTGCCAGCATGATGGACATCAATACGATTTTCTTTTGAAAGTAATGCTGCTTGCATGACTTCACTATCATCAGACATGGACGCATTTTCTATGGAAAACCCTGAAAATAGAGCTTGAAGCAGAAGTAAACGGTTGGTTTCACTTTTTGAGCCCGTAATACTCAATTTTCCATAACATTGCTTGGATGGATGGGAGAGAGCTACATTCATTTATTTTTTCAATTTCGGGTTATTTTGATGTCGCTCGTGATCTCGATCTGTCTTGAGATCAAGTTTTTTTGTAAAAGCTGCTTGAAGATCTACTCCTGTTTGGTTTGCCAAACAAATTGCAACAAAAATTACATCCGCCAATTCTTCACCTAGATCTTTGGATTTGTCACTTTCTTTTTCCGATTGCTCTCCATACCTTCTTGCAATGATTCTAGCCACCTCTCCTACTTCCTCAGTGAGTTGTGCCATGTTAGTCAATTCATCGAAATACCGGACTCCGTGGGTCTGAATCCATTGATCCACTTTTTCTTGTGCTCCTTTTAAATCCATGTCCAAAAATAACGATAAATCTTGGCATTCGGATTGTTGATCGATATAGACTTAAAAAAAAGCATGAAGCTCCTCTAAGGAATAGATAATTGGGCAATTTTCATGATGATCTTCTTTGTGAGAATTGAAGTGTATTGCATGCATTCCTTGGGACAAAGCGCCTAAAATATCAGCCTCTAAACTGTCCCCTATCATCAAAGATTTTTCAGCCTTCGCCTGCGTTTGCTTTAAGGCCTCTTTAAAGATTTGTGGATGGGGTTTTTTAAAACCAACAATATCGGAAGTAAATACATTTTCAAAAAAAGACTCCAAACCTGAATTTTTAATTTTAAAATGCTGCACCTTATCAAATCCATTAGTAATGATATGAAGTCTATATCGATTCTTCAATTTTTCTAAAAGTGGAATTGCTCCATCAAATAAATGTGGAAAAGTAGACAAGTTTTTAATGTATTCTTCCGAAATCACATTAATCATTGGAGTTGTGGTTTCAATATGGATTTTAGAAAAAGTATCTCTTAATCTGTTGTGTCTTAATTCTTCTTGACTGATTTGATTTTCCCTATACAGTTTCCAGTAGGCATGATTTATTGGATTGTAAAAGGAAATAAAGTGCTTCAACTCAATAGTTAAATCCATTTCTGAAAATATCTTTTCAAAGGTGAGCAGGGAATTTTTTTCAAAATCCCATAGGGTATGATCTAAGTCAAAAAAGATATCCGTTAACTCTTCTGGAAATCGATTCACTTTAGGAGGTCTTTGAAAGTTTTTTGTATCGATTCGTCACAATAACGTATGTGAAGAAATCCATTTCCAAAGGCAAGGGTGGCTTGATTCGAAGACCGTTTTATGAAAAAATCATTCTTTTCTAGTCTTTTGATTCTTCCATTCTCCTTGTTATTTTGAAGAAAATTATTGGGGATAAATTCTGATTCAAAAATAGTGGTAATTCTCGGTTTAATTTTGTGGGTATACAACAGTCGCATTTACATCAGTTCTTCATCGGCAAAGCTAAAATAACCTTTTTCTGATAGAATTAAATGATCCAAAACGGATAGATCTACCAGCTTAGCGGCTTCACAAAATTTTTGTGTTAAATTTTTATCACTTTGACTGGGTTTTAAGTTTCCAGAAGGGTGATTATGAGCCAAAATAATTGCGGTAGCTCCTACTTCGAAAGCTCTTTTTAAAGCCAATCGGATATCTACAGTTGTTTGTGAAATTCCGCCTTGACTCAATTTAAATTTTTCAATCAATTTTGAGGATTGATTGAGATAGATTACCCAAAATTCCTCATGATCTAAAGCTGCCAGATCGTATTGTAAATGTTCAAAAACAATTTTACTGTGATTCATAACAACCCCTTTTTGATCTTTTTTCTGAATCATCCGTTTACTCAACTCTAAACCCGCTTTAATTTTTACGGCCTTTGCTAATCCTATTCCATTAAACTTTAATAAAATTTCTAACGGGAGTTGATGGAGTTTATTCAAATCATGGTCTACACTTTTTAGAATACGTTGAGCTAAACCCATTGCCGTTTCATTTAAATTTCCACTTCCAATTAAAAGTGCTACAAGTTCTGAATTACTGAGATAGGAGGCTCCTAATCGACTCAGCTTTTCTCGTGGTCGGTCGGATTCATCCCAGTTTTTAATAGTAATTTTTGGGGAAGACATGTCAAGAAAAAATATCTTTTCAAAACAAATTAATTAAATAAATTGAAAAAAAGAAATCGGATTGATTCCCTATTTAAAACGTGTTTGAAGTGCTTCCCAATCGATCCCTCCAAAATTTCCTGAACTCATCATAACCAAAACCTCATTGGAATACTCTTTCTCAAGAAGCATTGCATGTAATTCTGTACTCTGAGTAAAAACCTGCAGTGAAGAATGTGCAAAAGCCTCTCGAATCGTTTGAGGAGGAATGGGCGCTCTACTCTTTATTTTCAAAGCTTCGGGGTCGTAAAAAACAATAACTTCCTCTACGGACTCTAAAGAGTGGTTGTATTGCTTAATAAATTCTGGATCCAGACTACTGTAGGTATGCAATTCCAAACAAACGGTGATTTTTTTGGAATTGAATTGAGTTTTAACTGCTGTAGCTGTAGCTTTTACCTTACTAGGTGCATGGGCAAAGTCTTTGTACAAAAAGGAACTTGATCCTTTAATTAACAGTTCCAATCGCTTTGAAGCCCCTTTAAAGGAGAGTATCGCTTCATAAAAATCGGAGGAATTCATACCCATCAATTGAGCAATCCATTGAGCACCTGCCAGATTCGAAAGGTTGTGCCGACCAAATACCTTAAGAGGCAAGCTTCCTTCAGGGGTTTCAAGATAGGTCGTGCCATCCGTTATAAAATGTTTAGGCGTTTGGTAGGCTATCTTTTTAATGGGATGTTGTGAGGCGTTTACCAAATTTTTTAGAACCTCATCTTCTTCGTTATATACCAGTACCCCTCCAGCTTGAATTGATAAGATAAAGCGTTCAAATTGACTACTGTAGTTTTCAAAGGTTGGAAACACATTAACGTGATCCCAAGCGATCCCACTAATCAATGCAATTTCTGGCTGATACCATAAAAATTTAGGTTGTAAATCAATAGGTGAAGACAAATATTCATCCCCTTCCAACAAAACAAAATCATTTTCTTCTGAGAGAGAAAGGGTTTTTGTACTGTTCGCTACAGGAGCACCTACCATATAATCCGTATTCATCTCATGATATCGCAAAACGTGCAAAACCATGGAAGTAATCGTTGTTTTTCCGTGACTTCCTGCTATTACAACCCTTGTTTTATCTTGAGTCATCGTAGCAATGAACTCTGGATACGATTGGATTTTCAAACCCAATTCCTGAGCTTTTTTTAATTCTGGGTTGTCCCGTTTTGCATGCATTCCCAAAACAACAACATCAATTGCAGCAGACAGTTTTTCTGGAAACCATCCCATACGAGGAGGTAAGAGCCCAGCTGCTTCCAACTTTGATTTTGAAGGTTCAAAAATAGCATCGTCGCTACCAGATACTTCGTGTCCTAATTCTTTCATCTCCAAAGCCAAACTGTGCATTGCACTCCCTCCAATAGCAATAAAATGAATTCGCAACATCAAGTTTAGGGATTGAGTTGTTTCCAAAGTAAATCTTTTAACTCCGTTAAGTGATACTGTGTAGCACTCGAAATGATCAAATGAGGGATTCCCTTGAAAATTGATTTCATTTCATTTTCATACTCTAAACGGAGTTCTTTATCTAGTAAATCGGATTTAGACAATACAACAATAAATTGTTTGTCCATCAATTCGGGATTGTATTTAATCAATTCTTTTTGAAGAATGGAAAACTCTTTTTTTAAATCGGAAGTGTCTGCTGGTATCAAATAAAGTAATATCGAATTCCGCTCAATGTGTCTTAAAAAGTAATGCCCTAAGCCTTTACCCTCTGAGGCACCCTCAATAATCCCGGGAATATCTGCCATAACAAAAGATCGGTAATCTCTGTATTCTACGATTCCTAAATTGGGCTTTAGCGTTGTAAATTCATAGTCTGCAATTTTAGGTTTTGCAGAAGTTAATGCTGCTAAAAGTGTTGATTTTCCTGCATTAGGAAATCCAACCAGTCCTACATCAGCCAACACCTTCAATTCCAAAGTTATGGGAATCGTAAGCCCATCGATTCCGGGTTGAGCATATCGAGGTGTTTGACGTGTAGAAGATTTAAAATGCCAATTTCCCCTTCCTCCTAATCCGCCTTCCAGCAGGATTACTTCCTGCCCTTTCTCAGTAATTTCAAAAAGAATGGTGTTTGTATCCGAATTTCGGATTACAGTTCCTATTGGGACATCGATATAAATATCTTCCCCTTGTGCACCACTACTTCTGTTTTTACTTCCATCTCCACCATGACCTGCGGCAAAAAATCTTTTAAATTTAAAAGAATAGAGCGTCCATAATTGCTCATTAGCTCTCAGGATTACGTGACCACCCCTACCGCCGTCGCCACCATCAGGACCACCTTTGGTTATGAATTTCTCTCGGTGAAGATGGATAGACCCTTTTCCTCCTTTACCAGAGCTTACTTGCAGTTTAACATAATCAACAAAGTTGCCTTCTGTCATAAAAATGGGCTATAGACTATTAATTAAATGGGTTAATCGGGTTGTAATTTCCTCAATGGTACCGATTCCATTTACACTGTGGAATTTATTTTGATTGGTATAATAGGCTCTTAAGGGTGCTGTTTTGGTATTGTATTCTTCAAAACGATTTCGAATTTTATCCTCGTCCTGGTCATCTGTTCTTCCGCTGCTTTTTCCTCGCTCAAGCAAACGCTCAATAAGAATTTCATCATCCGCTTCTAGGGCAATTGTTGCAGAAATATTCATTTCCTTTTTAGCTAAAAAAAGATCCAAGGCCTCAGCTTGAGCTTCAGTTCTAGGAAATCCGTCAAAAATAAATCCCTTTGCTTGTGGATTTTGATCGACTTCATTTTCAAGCATGTCTATGGTAACCTGATCTGGAACCAAATCCCCTTGATCCATATAGGATTTAGCAAGTTTCCCCAAATCCGTTTGATTTGAAATATGATTCCGAAATAAATCCCCTGTAGAGATGTGTATCAAATTGAATTGAGCTTTTAAAAAAGAAGCCTGAGTTCCCTTGCCAGCTCCTGGTTTACCGAATAAAACAAGATTAATCATGAAAAAATATTTGACCAAAGATACCCAATTTAGATGGCTTTTTTCCATTCCAAAAAACTTATGCGTATTTTTGCCAAAAGGAAATGATGGGATTCTTCTCTACTTCAAAAACAATCGGAATCTTAGGGGGTGGGCAACTTGGAAAAATGCTTTTAAACACCACCCGCCAATGGGACATCAATACTCACGTTTTGGATCCCAGCCCAGAAGCACCTGCTCGTATTGCATGCAATCTTTTTGTTCAAGGGGATTTAATGGACTACCAGACGGTAATGGAATTTGGAAAAAATGTAGATGTCTTAACCATTGAAATTGAAAATGTAAATTCTGAAGCATTAATTGATTTGGAAAAACAAGGTGTTCAAGTCTATCCTCAAGGACGTGTATTAAAAATTATTCAAAATAAATATCGTCAAAAAGAATTTTACAAAAAAAATCGAATCCCAACATCGGGTTTTGAATTCTTTGAATCCAAGGAGGCACTCAAAGACGCCGTAGCAAGAGGATTCGTTTCTTTTCCATTTGTATGGAAATCAGAATCCATGGGATACGATGGTTATGGTGTAAAAATGATCCGTTCCAATCAAGATTTAGAAACCATAAGTGAGGGGGGCTGTCTAGCTGAGGATTTGGTTACTATTCATAAAGAAATAGGGGTAATTGTTTGTAGAAGACCCAGTGGTGAAACCGTAAGTTATCCGAGTGTAGAAATGGAATTTCACCCTACGGCAAATCAAGTCGAATACGTGCTAAGCCCTGCACGAATTTCAAATCAAATTGAGAAAAAAGCTCAGGAAATTGCTCGACAAGTGTCTGAGGCCTTCCAGCATGTTGGACTTTTAGCAGTAGAGCTTTTTGTAACCAAAGAAGGAGATGTTTGGGTGAATGAAGTTGCACCGAGACCTCACAATAGCGGTCATTTCAGTATTGAAGCTTCCTATACCTCCCAATTTGAACAACACATCAGAGCTTTGCTAGATTTACCATTAGGAAGCACTCAAAACAAAGTATCGGGAGTTATGGTCAACCTAGTTGGAAGTGAAAATCATCAAGGTCCAGTTCGTTATAAAAACATCGAACACATTATGGCAATCGAGGGCGTAAATCCCCACATCTATGGGAAAAAAGAAACCAGACCCTTTCGAAAAATGGGGCATATCACCATCGTAAATGAGAGTTTAGAAATTGCAAGACAAATTGCAGAACAGGTCAAAGAAACTATTGAAGTAATATCACAATAATATGGCACAAGTTGGAATTATCATGGGAAGTCAGTCGGATCTCCCCATCATGGAAGAAGCAGCAACCGTTTTAAAGGCGTTTCAAATCGATGTAGAGTTGGATATCGTTTCTGCACACCGAACCCCCGAAAAAATGATGGAATACGGAAAGAATGCACATTTAAGAGGCATCAAAGTTATCATCGCTGGCGCAGGAGGAGCAGCCCACCTCCCTGGGATGATTGCTTCTCTTTCTCCTTTGCCTGTAATAGGCGTGCCTATTAAATCCTCAAATTCAATAGACGGATGGGATTCTGTATTATCAATTTTACAAATGCCAGGGGGAGTACCCGTTGCTACGGTTGCATTAAATGGTGCAAAAAACGCTGGAATATTAGCCGCACAAATCATTGGAAGTCACAATCCTGAGATCCTTGAGCGCGTTATTCAATATAAAAAAGAGCTTCAACAAAAAGTGTTGGAAAGCAGTAAGAACATTAAAAAATAAACCCATTGGAGAACCCATTACTAAAGGAATTCCAAACCCCTTTCGAATCCGCACCTTTTGATCAAATCAAAATTGAACATTTCATACCAGCAATTGAAAAAACGATTCAAATAGCACTTGACGAAATTAACACCCTAGTGCACCAAAAAGAATCTCCAACATTTGAAAATACTATAGTTCAATTAGAAAATTGCGGAAGTCTTATCGCAAGAAATAGCGCGCTATTGTTCAACCTCAACAGTGCAGAAACCAGTGATGAACTTCAAAAAACAGCCCAGCTAGCTTCCCCCATATTGACCCAATTTCAAAATGATATCCGCCTCAACGAGGCCTTATTTGAACGGATAAAATATGTATATCAACATGAGGATAAAACAAAACTGAGTGCTGAACAAAATACCCTGCTCACAAAAGAGTACAAAAGCTTTATCCGAAATGGAGCCAATTTAGATACAGCCTCCAAAGAAAAACTTCGCGTCATCGACACTCAATTGGGAAAATTAAGTTTGACTTTTGGTGAGCATGTTCTAGCTGATACCCAAGCTTTTTCATTACATATCGAGAAAGAAGAGGATTTGTCTGGATTACCTCCTTCAGTTATTGAAATGGCAGCAGAGGAAGCTAGTAGGCGTGATAAAAAAGGGTGGGTTTTTACATTGGATTATCCAAGTTATATACCCTTTATGACCTATGCTGAAAATAGAGAACTACGCAAAAAATTAAGTCTTGCTTTTGGTCAACGTGGCTTTCAGATGAATTCTCAAAATAATACGGATCTCATTTTAGAACTTGTCAAACTGAGAAAAGAACGTGCCCAACTCTTGGGCTATCCTTCTCATGCTGCGTTTATTTTGGAGGAACGTATGGCTCAGTCTGAACAAAATGTAAAATCGTTTTTAGACGAATTGGCTACTAAAGCCAAACCTGCTGCTCAAAAGGAGTGGGAAATTATGGAATCTTTTGCTTCTAAAAAGTTAGGTTTAGACCAACTCGAAAAATGGGATACCGCTTATGTTGCCGAAAAACTAAAGCAAGCAGAATTGGATTTGGATGAACAGCAACTCAAACCCTATTTCCCTTTAAACCAAGTCCTTCAAGGTTTATTTGAAATTGTAAAAAAACTCTATGGGATTGAATTGCGAAAAAACAAAGATGTAGCCAAATATCATGAGGAAGTAGACGTCTATGAAGTATACAAAGAGAATGCTTTTTATGCCTTATTGTACACGGATTTTTTTCCAAGAGCAGGAAAACGCAATGGCGCATGGATGACAAGTTATCGCTCCCAAAAAACTGGACAACGGCCCCATATCTCAATAGTTTGTAACTTTTCTAAACCCACACAAACGAAACCTTCTTTATTAACTTTTCAGGAGGTGACTACACTTTTTCACGAATTTGGGCACGCCCTTCATGGTATGCTTGCCAATACAAGTTATAGCTCTCTAAGCGGGACGAGTGTGTTTTGGGATTTTGTTGAACTCCCCAGTCAGATTATGGAAAATTGGTGTTATCAACCAGAGGCGCTTGCTCTCTATGCGAAACATTATGAAACCGCTGAGGTCATTCCTAATGAACTAATTCAAAAAATTAAAAAAGCAGCGCATTTTCAGCAAGGACTTCAGACCTTAAGACAGTTAAGTTTTGCGTATTTAGACTTATCCTTTCACGATCAGCATGCTAATCGAATTAAAGACGTCAAACAGCACGAAAAAGAACAGATTCAACATTTACAATTCACGAAGGATATAGCGGAAAACTGTTTGAGTACTGCTTTTTCTCATATTTTTCAAGGGGGGTATTCGGCAGGGTATTACAGTTACAAATGGGCTGAAGTTTTAGATGCCGATGCTTTTGAATTGTTTCTGGAAAAGGGAATTTTTGACGGCCCTACTGCCCATGCTTTCTTAAAGCATATCCTTTCAAAAGGGGGAACGGAACATCCCATGACTTTATACAAAAGGTTTAGAGGAAAAGAACCTGACCCATCGGCTTTGCTTCGTAGAGCAGGATTGACTTGACTTTAATTATTTTTTTAGATAAATTGTTGTTCTCAATCAAAAGAATAACATGCTTATTTTAAAAAAACACATCTTTTTTTTGATTGCTCTGCCCGTTCTCCAGTTTGGCAATGCCCAGCTTGCTATCTATGGAAATCTTTTTGTAAGTCCAAAAAACGAACTTCATATTGCATTTGAAGATACCTTTTTTAATGGCGGTAAAATAATTACCGCAATAAATGAGGGAGCAGAAGGAGTGGTCTCTTTTGGATCAAATAGTCAATGGAATCAATTAAAAGAGAATTCGTTTGTAGATGGTTGGGTAAGAATCTACCATAAAGGAAGTTTCGTATTTCCTTTAGGAAAAGAAAACCTTTTTAGTCCTATAGCCTTTACTTTAATCCAAAATCCGGGCTACGTCCAAGTGAATTATAAAGAAACTCCTCCCCTGGGTGTTACCACACCAGTTTTCAATTATGAAATTCCACGCTATCATTTTTGGTCATGGAAAACAGATGGAGAAGCCCTTGCAAGGATTAGCACTTTTTGGTGGGAAAGTCATGACCTTAGACGTTTATCTTTTTCTCCTATCCAGCCAACGGATCTGTTTTTTGGACTCTATAACGACCTGAGTTGGGAGATCGTTCCAGGTCATTTTAACCCAAATCCATTTGAATCCGGTACCGAACTGAGCATAGATCAAGGAAGTGGTCAACTTCTAGAACCCCTTTCAATTTCTGAATACAAGGGCATCAGTTTTTCAGTTTTTAAGAATACGTATGCAACTGAAGAAAGACTGGTAAGCCAAGTTTTGACTCCAAATAATGATGGAGTGAATGACAGTTGGAAAATCAGAGGGTATCGTTTCACTTCAACGAGTACGATTCAAATATATGAGCTCAATGGAACTTTGGTTTTTGAGCAGCAAGGGGAATACGAAAATGATTGGACAGGGTTGAATACTTTTTCTGGAGAAAAATTAACGGGTGGTAGTTACTATTACACCATAGATCTGGATGGAGATTTATTCACAGATTTAAGCGGCTGGATATTAATCAAATACCCGTAAATTGAAATCACTCCAGTCCCCTTTGATCTGTATTTTCCTATTGAGCTCCATCACGTTTTGGGGGCAAGAAGAAAACCATCTGTTCCTATTTAACGGTCAATCTCAATGGACAAACCCCTCGAATGTTGGATTTGCGGAAGGTTCTTCTTTAGAATTGCTCGTCGATAGCCAATGGCTCGGTATTAAAGACGCTCCCAAGCAACAGAGCCTCCTGTTTAACTTTTTAGAGGATCATCGAAAACTTAAACTCGGAGGGATCCTTCGGAATCGAACGCGTTTCGGTGAGCAAAACATTCAATTCCTAGCCCAAAGTGCATTTCCTATTCCACTGAATTCAAATACAGTAGTTTATTTAGGCTTTCAAATTCTGGGAGATTTTTTTAGTTCAGAATACGAGTATTTAAGAAGCGTTGACGGTGTTCAAAACGACTTGCTTCTCCAACAACAAAGACGCTTTGTGCCTAATGCTGGAATTGGTTTTGTTATAACAAATAAAAATCTGTGGGTTAAAGGATCCATTCCTCGCTTATTAGATCAGTATAGTATTGGAGAAAACCCAACTGTATTCCTCCGTGATCAACTTCATTTTTTTTCCGAAATTGGAATCCAAGTACCCACAAACAATACGTTGCATTCCTATAAAATTACCGCCCTTGTTCATAATTTAGCGTATGATCAACTAACAGTTCAATTAAAAGGTGCGGTAGGATTTAGAATTGGAGAACTACTTGCTGGAATAAATTCCTCAAGAAATATTGGTCTTGGTTTTCAATTCAACCAGAGTAGTGTTCTCAATATTGGTTATTTTTTCCAATTCCCTTTTCTAACCTCAACGGGTTTAAATAAAACAAACCATAGCTTGAGTTTACTTTTTAAATTTTCTTCTAAAAACAATGATCCCCTTTGATGAATAAATTCAATCCCCATGAAAACGTTTGTCTTACCATCAAAAAAAATTGCCCTCTTATTTTTTATCACTCCCTTTTCAATTGGCGCTCAAATCAAAATGGGAGAACATCCACTCGAGATCAACCCTAATGCCATTTTTGAAATTGAAAGCAGGAATCAAGGAGTTCTTTTGTCAAGAATGACCTCTTCGGAAAGAGATATTGCTTTTAATAAAGAAGCCCCAAATGGATTACTAATTTTTAACCTAACCCATAATCGATTTGAGTTTTTTGATGCTTTCAAAAAAGCATGGATTCCTCTTTTAACTCAAATTCCCAAACTCTCCTTTCAAAACAATCAGCTCATTTTTGAGGAAAGCACGGTATTGGACCTCAATCCCTATTTGGACAACACAGATGCTCAACAACTTCATTTGGAAGGCTCAATACTTCGTCTAGATCACGGGGGTACAGTTGACTTGAGTAGGCTCATCTCCAATACAGAACACCAACAGTTGCGACTGGAAGACACCACTCTGATCCTTGAAAATGGAGGAAGTGTAGATCTTAGCCCCCTTTTTTCCGTTTCAAAAGATGAACAAAAACTCAGTCTCACCAATTCAATACTCAGCCTTGAACGTGGTGGAAGTGTTGATTTAAGTAACCTCTTTGTTCCAACACCACCACAAACGATTGATCATTTCCAATTGATAAGTAACACTTTGGAAATCTCCTTATCGGGAGATGAAGAAGCACCCCATCAACTACATCTCGATTCCTTTTCTAAAGATGAACAACAGCTCACCTTCGATGGAATCACATTATCTCTCGAAAATGGGGGTCAAATTGATCTTTCCTCTCTTCTTGACAATACAGACGAACAAAAAATGTCTCTGAGTAATCCGAATTCCAATACCTTAATCTTAGAGCTAAGCAAAGGAAATGCTATTACTCTAAAAAGCAGCGGTAGCCTTACATTCTATCAAACGTCCAGTGATACAATAGCTGTAAACGCATCCCAGAGTCCTTTTGTAAACGACCAAAACCTTACTTCAAACAAACATCAAAACTGGGAAACGGATGATTTTGTCTTTGGTAGCCCTCAATTGAACAATGATCCCTCCACAACAGAAGATAACAAACGCTTTTTTTATGACAAAAGTAAAGGTGCCTTTCGTGCTGGAATTGCACAAAGCGATCAGTGGGACGAGAAGAATATAGGAACCTATTCCATTGCGATGGGAAGAAATACGATTGCGTCTGGATATCATTCAACCGCATTTGGACTCAGCACTGAATCAAAAGCTTGGTACGCTATAACAATGGGACAAGGTACTGTTGCGGAGAGTAGATCAGAAACCGTGATAGGGAGCTACAACAGTTTGTACACCCCCAAAGGAGGAACACGGGATTGGGAGGCTACAGACCGACTTTTTGTTCTTGGAAATGGAACTGGAAGCAGCACAGCAAGTAGAACGGATGCCCTCATTATTTATAAAAATGGGGATGCACTAGCCAATGGAAATTGGACAGGGTCCAGTTTCAATAAAATTTCCGATGAAAAATTAAAAGTCAATATAAAATCAATCTCCTCAGACCTCAATAAGCTCCTCGCTCTAAAGCCTAGACAGTTTGAGTATAAAAATGATCCCCATACCATTCAGTATGGTTTTGTGGCTCAAGAGTTGGAAAAAATCTACCCAGAATTGGTTCAAAGGATTCCTGGGTCCAACCATCTAAAAAGTATAGATTATATGGGATTACTCCCGCTACTGGTTGAAGCCATCCAAAAACAACAAACAGAAATCGATTATTTAATGAGACAAATTCAAACGAAACAGTAGTTACCAGTTATTATATCCCCCCTTGAGTTCATATACTTTTTTAAATCCTAACGATTTCATTAAGGTGGCTGCGCGAGTGCTTCGCCCTCCTACTGCACAATAAATCAGAAAAGGTTGTTCTTTATCAAGTGCTGAAATTTTATCTGTAAAATCGGGAGCATTAAAATTGATATTTAGGGCATTCTCAATATGACCGCTTTGAAATTCTTGTGGTGTACGAACGTCTAGTAGTGGATAGTTATTTTGCATCAATTGCTGAAACGTTTCTTTTTCAACTGTTTCGATCACAGGAAGCTCTTTTGCACACGCAATAAACAAAAGAAGGATGAGTTTTTTCATTTTAAAATAGTTTGGAAAGAGAATCACTCAAAAATAATAAAATAATAGATACCAAAATATCGGAAAGGATTCGACCCAAAAACGGGAATAGTAAACCGATTGCTTTGGATGACTTTTCCACAAACACCCACCCAAAAGCACAAAAATAAAAATTGAACTCCTAGTAATCCTAGAATCCAAACCAAAAGCATAAATAGAGAATAAAAGACCTAATCCTAATAAAACGAAACCAATTCTTTTCACTCTTCGGACACCATAACGTTGAGGTAAGGTTTGCAAACTTATCTCATCAGAGATCATATCACCAATTTCAAACGGTAATATGGCAACTAAAATATAGATTCCTTGAAGTACCCCCAACTTAATAAAAAGGAGAGGATCAAAGTATGATTTAGAGGCTAACGGTAGGCCAACAGTAAGACAAATCCAACTCAAAACCACTAAATATAATTTCCAACCTTTTCGATTTCTCCAATTGGAAAATTTGGAACCCAGAGGAATGGCATAACCAAGAACAAACACAAACCCCAAGGCAACAAAAATTATAGCCCGATAGGGAAGGAAAAAAAAAGTTATTAAGCAACTCAGCAAACCCATCAGGGTCAACATGAAAATCAAACGATTGTTCAAGTCTAATTTTTGAGTAGTAAAAAGTGGATAAAATTTGATGAAATTATAGGCTGAAAGTGCTCCAAAAAAAATAAATATTAACAATAGAATGTTCCCAGAGCTACCCGCCGCAAGCAAACTTATTTTTGCTAGAGAAAGGACTGATAAAGCCACGTGAATACTCGATTTAACATAAAAATCAAGGATCTTTTTTAAGATGTTTTGCACCTGTAAATATCGCAACTTTATGGTAGTTGTTTTAAATTTTTAAAAAAGTTTTGTTAGAAAGAAATAATGAGTCAAAAAATTTTACCAATATATTCTATTTTTGAGGAATATTAGATGACTATGAGAACGGACAAGTTTGTTGAAAGACATATCGGACCTAATGAGGAAGAAATCCAAAAAATGTTGGATAAAATCAATGCAAAATCAATTGATGAATTACTCGATGAGACGATCCCCTCAAGCATACGGCTTGAAGAACCTTTGGCACTCGATTCGGGTATTAGTGAATTTGAGTTTTCAAAACACATTCAAGCTTTAGGAAGAAAAAATAAAACCTTTTCAACTTTCATTGGCTTGGGATATCATCCGGCGATCACGCCTGCAGTTATCCAAAGAAATATACTAGAGAATCCAGGTTGGTACACAGCCTATACTCCCTATCAAGCAGAAATTGCTCAGGGACGACTTGAAGCCCTGTTTAACTTTCAGACCTTGGTTTGTGATTTGACAGGAATGGAGCTTGCAAATGCGTCCTTACTGGATGAGAGCACCGCAGCAGCAGAGGCTATGACCATGCTATTTGGCGCTCGGACGAAAAGCCAAAAACAACAACATGCGCATCATTTTTTTGTTGATGAAAACATTCTCCCTCAAACCCTTTCTCTACTCCAAACAAGGGCTACTCCACTAGATATTCAACTTGTAGTTGGCAATCCTGAAAACAGTGACTTTTCCGAGAACTATTTTGGTGCAATTCTTCAATATCCTGGGAAAAAAGGGAATATCCCTGATCTCAAAAACTGGATGGTAAAAGCCCAAGCTTCTGGAATGTACACCGTGGTTGCAGCCGACATAATGAGTCTGGTTCTTCTAGAAAGTCCAGGATCCTATGGAGCGGATGTTGTAGTAGGAACTTCACAGCGCTTTGGCATCCCCTTGGGATATGGCGGCCCCCATGCTGCATTTTTTGCTACTAAAAGTCATTTTAAAAGAAATATTCCCGGTAGAATTATTGGCCAGACTAAGGATCTCGACGAAAACCCAGCCCTTCGTATGGCTTTACAGACTCGAGAACAACACATCAAAAGGGATCGCGCTACCTCGAACATTTGTACAGCTCAGGTATTGCTCGCTGTAATGGCTGGAATGTATGCTGTTTATCACGGCCCAAAAGGATTGAAATACATTGCCGATAAAATTCACAAAAAAACATGTGCGCTTGATGTTCATTTACAAGGTTTAGGGTTGATTCAAAAAAACAACTATTTTTTTGATACACTCCAAATTGAAATTGATGCCATTGCAATCAAAAAAATGGCAGAGGCCGCACAGCTCAATTTTTATTATCCTGACGAAAAAACCGTGTGTATTGCATTAAATGAAACAACCTCTGAGGAGGAAGTCCTTCAAATTGCAAACGTTTTTGCTCAATTTGTCAAACAAAAACTCACCCACTTCGACAAGGAGTTTACACACAACCTTCCCTTAGATCAGTTAAGAAAAAGTGCTTTTCTTACCCATTCTATTTTTAATTCGCATCACTCCGAAACGGCTTTAATGCGCTATATTAAAAGTTTAGAACGCAAAGATTTAGCATTAAATCACTCCATGATTTCTTTGGGATCTTGCACGATGAAACTCAATGCTGCAAGTGAAATGTTACCTTTGAGCGATCCTAACTGGGGGGGCATCCACCCTTTTGTTCCTGTAGAACAAGCCCAAGGGTATCATGAAATGCTTGCGCAGCTAACCCAACAACTCAATGTGGTTACTGGTTTTGCGGCAACATCCCTACAACCTAATTCTGGAGCACAAGGAGAGTATGCTGGCTTAATGGTCATTCGTGCTTATCACGAATCAAGGAATGACAGTCATCGAAATATATGTTTAATCCCTGCCTCTGCTCATGGAACCAATCCTGCTTCCGCTGTTATGGCTGGAATGCAAGTAGTCGTTACTGGAACCGATGAAAGAGGTAATATTGATTGGGAAGATCTTCATCAAAAAGCAATACAGCACCAAGACAATCTAGCTGGATTGATGATTACCTATCCCAGTACCCACGGTGTTTTTGAAACTAAAATCAAAGACATTACCAAACTGATACACGATTGTGGAGGACAGGTCTATATGGATGGTGCCAATATGAATGCTCAGGTAGGCTTAACCAGTCCAGCAGCAATTGGTGCAGACGTATGTCATTTAAATTTACACAAAACATTCGCCATTCCTCACGGTGGAGGAGGTCCTGGTGTTGGACCCATTTGCGTTGCTCAACATTTAGCTCCCTTTTTACCTGGAAATCCAGTGATTTCAACAGGTGGAACTCAAGCGATAACCTCCATTTCAGGAGCTCCTTTTGGCTCTGCATTGGCGTGCTTAATTTCCTATGGGTATATTAAAATGCTTGGAGCTTCTGGACTCAGAAAAGCAACTGAAATTGCCATTTTGAATGCAAACTACATTCAAAAGCGCATCGAAGGTGCTTATCAAATTCTTTACACAGGAGAAAAAGGAAGAGCCGCTCACGAACTCATCATCGACTGTCGTCCCTTTAAGGAGTACAATATTGAAGTTACGGATATTGCTAAACGATTGATGGATTATGGATTTCACGCACCAACGGTTTCTTTCCCTGTAGCAGGAACCATGATGATAGAACCCACAGAAAGCGAAAATTTAGCTGAAATTGATCGTTTTTGTGATGCGATGATTTCAATCCGAATGGAAATTGCATCCGATAATCCTAATGATCACGCTTTGTTAAAAAATGCTCCCCATACCTTGGCGATGATTACTGCTGATGTTTGGGAATTTCCCTATTCAAGACAAAAAGCAGCATTTCCATTAGAATTTGTTTATGAAAATAAATTTTGGCCTAGTGTCAGACGAGTGGATGAAGCCTATGGAGACCGTAATTTAGTATGCAGTTGTTCACCAATAGAATCCTATATAAACAGCTGATTTTCAATAAATAGATGTTTTTCACTTTTGTATAAATCAACTTTTTTAAGTCCTTTAGGCTTCGTAGCAATTTTAAGCTTTAGTATGCTAACTTGTCCTCAAAGAAGTACTTTCGTTCAACCATTATGAATGTAAAAATCACAGGTAGCGGAAGTAGTATTCCTCAACAAATTCAGAACAATTCTGGGTTTTCTCAAAACTCGTTTTATGATGCTGAGGGGAATCCGATCTCAAATCCCAATGAAGAGATCATTGAAAAGTTTAAGGCCATCACTGGAATTGAACAACGTCGTTATATTAAAAACGATGAAACCGTAATAGATATAGCCATCGTTGCTTCAAATCGAGCTATAGAGGATGCCAAAGTAGACCCTGAAACTTTGGATTATATTATTGTTGCCCACAACGTAGGGGATATTGCCCTAAACTCCAATCAAGTCAATACGCTTCCCTGTTTAGCAGCGAAAATCAAAGCAGGACTTCGGATCAAAAATCCAAACTGTGTAGCTTATGATATTTTGTTTGGCTGTCCAGGTTGGGTGGAAGGAGTAATTCAAGCGAAAGCCTTCATTAAGGCGGGTATGGCTAAAAAATGTTTGGTTATTGGTGCGGATACGCTTTCTCGAGTTTTGGATCAAACCGATCGGGATTCCATGATTTATGCTGACGGTGCCGGAGCAACGGTTATCGAGGAAAGCCAAGAAGAAGGTGGAATTTTATCTCATAAAACAGTTACCTATACTTTCGATGGAGAAGCCGATTACATTTTTTACGGCCCTTCAAATCAGAGTGGTCAGGGAACCAAATACATTAAAATGCACGGACGAAAAGTCTATGAATTCGCTCTAAGTCATGTCCCCTCAGCGATTCAGCATTGTTTGGATGCTTCAGGAGAGTCTATAGACAACGTTAAAAAAATATTCATTCATCAGGCAAATCTTAAAATGGACGATGCCATTATCAAGCGTTTGTATCGTTTGTATAAAAAACCAATGCCTGAAGGTGTATTACCTATGAATATTCAAGAATTCGGAAACAGCTCTGTCGCTACAGTACCCACCTTATTCGATCTTATCCGAAAAGAAAACTATAAAGGTCACGAATTGCACAAAGGTGATTTGATCCTTTTTGCTTCTGTAGGCGCGGGGATGAATATCAACGCCATTACCTACAGAATCTAACGAATAATTTGTGTTTTCTCTCAAATACATTTTAGTTAAAATTACTACCTTTGGGAGGGTATGAAAATCCTATCTAAAATTGGTATTTACTTCCTGATGCTTAAGAGTGTTTTTGGAAAATTTACTAAATGGAAAATTCTAAAACAACTTATTTTAAAAGACATTGATACCCTAATCATTGGTTCTTTAGGGATTGTTTCCTTCATCTCTTTTTTTGTGGGAGGGGTTGTTGCTATACAAACAGCTTTGAATCTTGAAAACCCTTTACTTCCAAAAAATTTAATTGGTTTTGCAACAAGACAATCTGTTATTTTAGAATTTGCACCGACATTTATCTCAATTATTATGGCGGGGAAGGTTGGTTCATACATCACCTCAAGTATCGGAACCATGCGAGTGACTGAACAAATTGACGCACTCGAAGTAATGGGAATCAATACCTACAATTACCTCATCTTTCCAAAAATTGTTGCCCTCTCGTTGTATCCACTGATTATTTCTCTTTCTATGTTTTTAGGGATTTTTGGGGGATATATTGCCTGCGTTTACGGTGGCTTTTCGTCCAGTACAGAATTTATAGAAGGAATACAAACCGATTTTATTCCATTTCACGTCACCTATGCGTTTATCAAAACCTTTTTCTTTTCATTTATTTTAGCAACTATTCCCTCCTACCATGGATACTTTATGACAGGAGGAGCGCTTGAAGTGGGAAAAGCAAGTACAGTTTCTTTTGTTTGGACAAGTGTTGCCATCATTCTTGTAAACTATCTAATCACCCAACTGATCCTCGCCTAGATGATAGAAGTAGAAAACATAACCAAATCCTTTGACGGAACACAAGTTCTAAAAGGGATATCCACTGTTTTTGAAAAAGGAAAAACCAATTTGATCATCGGTCAAAGTGGCTCGGGTAAAACGGTCTTCTTAAAATGCCTTTTAGGCCTGTTTCAAGCCGATTCTGGAAAAATCCTATTCGAAGGAAAAAGGCTAAAAAAAATGAATCTCAAAGAACGAACCATACTACGACAAGAAATGGGTATGGTTTTTCAAGGGAGTGCTTTGTTTGATTCCATGACGGTGGAGGAAAACATTATGTTCCCCATGCAAATGTTTACCCAAAAAGGAGATGAAGAAATCCGAGATCGAGTCAATTCCGTAATCAAACGGGTGAACCTTATCAATGCCAACGACAAACTTCCTGATGAAATTTCTGGAGGAATGAAGAAAAGAGTCGCTATTGCACGTGCTATTGTTATGAATCCAAAATACTTGTTTTGTGATGAACCCAACTCAGGATTGGATCCAAAAACAGCGATTATTATCGATAATTTGATAAAAGAAATCACAGAGGAATACAACATCACAACGGTAATCAATACCCACGACATGAACTCCGTTATGGAAATCGGTGAGAAAATAGTCTTTTTAAAAAACGGACTAAAAGCTTGGGAAGGAACCAAAAAAGACATCTTTAATACAGATAACGAAGCCGTAACAAATTTTGTCTATTCTTCAGATTTGTTTAAAAAAGTTCGAGAGGTCTATCTTAAGGACGATCAGACAGGAACAACCTCTGCATGAGGACTAAATAGGTAAATTTTCCCGCTATGGAGTTCTCTGCACTCGAAACGTGTCCGCCTTTTCTTTAATTTTACAAAAGCTCTACCATTCTCTAATTGAAATTCTTGGCCTTCTTTTAATTCAAAAATTGGAGTATGCTCCGTTTCAGGATCATATGCTCGTAATGCCATGACTAATTTAAAATCTCGATCCGTACTCGCTTTTGGATTTTTCATATGGTGAGCCAACAAACTGCATAAGGGCTCTGGAAAAATTATAGGATTTAAAAAAGGCAGTAGCGTTTCTCTATAGGCTTTTTTCCATTCTATTCCGTGGGGCTTTGATCTAAAGAATTGCTTTTGGGAAACTTTAAAATGAGCCAATTCATGCAGTAACGTAATTAAAAATCGATAAGGATTAGAAGTAGCATTCAGTGTGATTACTGCATTCCCATTGGGAAGCTTTCTGAAATCGCCGTGTTTGGTCTGCCGTTTTTTGGTAATCTTGATGTTGACATGAGCTCCTTGGAGTACTTCTTGAACTTGTGCTTGCGCTTGAGTCGGAATAAATGACAAAAGTTTTTCCATAAAAACATTTAGGGTGTTGTAGAGGAAACTGCTAAGATTTTGCCGTTATAAAACTTTTGACCTTCGAGAGCAAATTGAAGCACATAGCTTGCCATTTCTTGAGCAGAAAGTGGTGCTTTAAAACCTGGAAATGCTGCTGCTAACATCTCTGTTTGAACAGCTCCTAAGGCCAGGGCATTAAAAGAGGGTCCGGTCTCTTTGTACTCCTCTGCCAATAATTCGGTAAGAATATTGACCGCACCTTTACTACTGCTATATGCGGCTAACCCAGGGAACTTTGAACTGCCATCAATTCCTCCCATACTGCTAATATTCACCACATGCCCCTTAAGCGCAATGAAGGGTAATAATGCTCGTGTTAAAGAAGCTAATCCAAATACATTTACGCGAAAAACCGATTCAAAATCAACCACCGTAGTTTCTCGAAAGGGTTTATTGACTAAAGCCCCTGCATTATTAATCAAAGCATCAATTTTTATTCCTTCCTCTTGAAGTTGCTTGGAAAAAGTTACTATTGCTTTTTCATCGGTTAGGTCTATGGAAATAGGATAAAGCCGATTCGTTTTTTTAAGAGATTGCGTATTTCGTGAAAGTGCATAAACACAGTGCCCAGCATCTAGCGCAAGGTTTACCAAAGCATGCCCAATACCACGACTTGAACCAGTAATAACGAATGTTTTCATCATGGCTTAAAGGTAACAAAAATAAATGCCCGGAGAGAACCTACTGCTTTCCTAAACCTAAAGAAAAAATCTTACAGAAAAATAAAAATCAATTTATTTTAAATAAAAAACCTGCTCCAAAGGTTTGGTTTTAGGTGCAGCGTTGGACTCCGTTTCCATCAACTCCTCCATATAGCCCCACCACTTTTGCATAACGGCTTCCTTTGCTAAACCATTTTCATCATAATTTTCCGGACAATCCAGTGAGGCAAATAAAATTCCCGTTTCGGAATCCAAAAAAATTGAATAATTTGAGATTCCATAGGCTTTTAAAAGCGCTTGTAGCTCGGGCCATAAGTTATCATGACGAATTTTATATTCCTTTTCAGCACCTCTTTTGAGATACATTAAAAACCCTTTTTGCGGCATATCGGAGGAGTTAGTTAGAGATTAAAACGAAATAAAAATGCAAATCTTTTTTAAAATAGACGATCATAAAAAAGAGAAATATTATATTCGTTAACGTTAACGCTCTTTAGAAAATACATTTTTAAACACACTATGATCAAAATACAAGACACACTGCAACCCTCAGATTTAAAAGAAAAACTAGCTCGATTTTGGGAACTTTCTGCTCAAAAAATTCATTCCATAGAAAAAAATTACGATCAAAAAAATGGAGCCCCTGTTTTTACAGAAAATGGTGTATATACCTCAAGAGGCTGGACAGAGTGGACGCATGGTTTCCAATTCGGATCCGGTGTATTACAATTTGACGCCACCGGAGATCAAAAAGCTTTAGCTCAATCCATACGGAATACGATCGATAAAATGGCACCACACGTAAGCCATACGGGTGTTCACGATCACGGATTCAACAACCTGAGTACCTATGGTAATTTACTTCGTCTGATGCATGAAGGAAAAATACCAGAAAATGACTGGGAAAAAGAATTTTATAAACTTGCTATAAAAATATCAGGAGCCGTTCAGGCTTCTCGATGGACCTCGATCCCTGAAGGTGGATTTATCCATTCCTTTAATGGCCCACACTCTTTATTTGTGGATACCATCCGATCGTGTCGAATTTTGGTAGCTTCTCATTTATTGGGACATAGTTATCATGCCGAAGGAGATAAAAAAATTAATTTGTTAGAACGAGCCCTACAGCATATGTTCGCTACTGCAAAATACGCTATCTATTACGGTGAAGGGAGAGATACCTATGACGAATGGGGTCGGACGGCTCACGAAAGTATCTTCAATACCAAGGATGGTCAGTACCGCTGTCCGAATACACAACAAGGCTATTCTGGGTTTTCTACATGGACACGTGGATTGGCATGGGCAATGACAGGATTCTCCGAGGAACTCGAAGCTTTGTCGCAACTTAATGAGGTTGCTTTTGACAACTTAGGGGGAAAAGAGAATTGTATCGCCATTTTGGAAAAAGCCGCTCAAGCTACATGTGATTTTTATATAAAAAACACCCCCAGCTGTGGCGTTTGTTATTGGGATACCGGTGCGCCTAATTTAGATAAGATTGGCGCTTATCTCGATCAACCCGCAGACCCCTACAACAACTGGGAACCTGTTGATAGTTCAGGAGCTGCAATTGCTGCTCAAGGACTTCTCCGTTTTGGAAAGTATTTAAAAAATAAAGGAAATACCAAAGGACAACATTACATCCAGGCTGGACTGACCGTAGTCAATTCTCTTTTGGAAGAGCCCTATTTAAGCACAGACGAAAGCCATCAAGGTCTTTTACTTCATAGCATTTACCATCAGCCCAACGGCTGGGACTACGTTCCAAAAGGAAGTAAAGTTGCCCATGGGGAGTCCTGCATGTGGGGGGATTACCACCTAAGGGAAGTTGCTCTATACGTTCAAAAAATCATTGTTAACGAACCCTATTTACAATTTACCAACGGGATGCAATAAACCCTATTTAAATGAAAGCAACTAACGATTTAAGTCGCCTTTGTGTACATACTCAAACTACCAAACCTTGGGATTTGAATGCGTGTATAACCGCATATCATCAGGCAGGAATTCAACACATTTCAATCTGGCGACATCTTTTGGAAAATCAAAACCTCAAGGAGGTTAAATCGGAATTAGAAAAACATCATCTGCAAGTCACTTCTTTGGTTCGTGGAGGATTCTTTGCTTCCGTTTCCAAATCAAAAAGACAAGAAGCGATAGAAGAGAATAAAAAGGCTATTGAGGAAGCAGCAGCACTAGGTGCACCTCTGATTGTACTCGTTTGTGGTGCTGACCCAGAACAGGGTTTAGAAACTTCACGCGAACAAATTAAAGAAGGAATTCAAGCAATTCTACCCTATGCACAATCAGCTAATGTTCGACTTGCAATTGAACCTCTACATCCCATGTATGCAGGGGATAAATCTGCCATCGTTAGTCTGGGACAAGCCAATGATTTGGCTGAGTCCATAAATGATCCCTTTGTTGGCATCGCCATTGATGTGTACCACCTTTGGTGGGATCAGGATCTGAAACAAGAAATAGATCGCTGTGGTAAACACAACAACATTTTCGCTTTCCATGTTTGCGACTGGAGAACACCTACCCTAGATTTATTGACTGACCGAGGACTAATGGGGGAAGGTTGTATTCCTGTGAAACAAATTCGTCAATGGGTTGAAGCAGCAGGCTTCCAGGGACCTATAGAAGTTGAAATATTTTCAGAACGCTTATGGAAACAAAATCAAACTGAATTTTTGGAAAAAATTAAACACGCTTATATTCACTACACATAACAAATCAATGAAAATACATACGATAGGAATTATCATGAACGGCGTCACGGGCCGAATGGGAACAAATCAACACCTGATCCGGTCTATGGTGGCCATTATCGATCAGGGAGGAGTCCAAATTAATGCAGAGGAAGTCATTATGCCTGAGGTTGTATTGGTTGGAAGAAACGAAACCAAATTAAGAAAACTAGCCGAACGAACTGGGATACAAAAATGGACTACCAACCTTGACAGCGTGCTTGACGACTCCAAGTATTCAGTGTACTTTGATGCACAAACCACGGGTCGACGTGCCGATGCAATTTTGAAAGCGGTGGCTAAAGGAAAACACATTTACTGTGAAAAACCTGTCGCTACAGAAACAAAAATTGCTTTAGATCTTTATCATGCTTGTGAAAAAGCGGGAGTCAAACACGGTGTAGTTCAAGACAAATTGTGGCTCCCAGGTTTACTTAAACTCAAACGATTGATGCAAAATGATTTTTTTGGAGAAATTTTATCCGTGAAAGGCGATTTCGGTTATTGGGTTTTTGAAGGGCATTCGGTTCCTGCACAACGACCCAGCTGGAACTATAGAAAAGAAGACGATGGCGGTATTATTGTCGACATGCTATGCCATTGGAGATATGTATTAGATCATTTATTTGGTGCTGTCAAAGGGGTTTTTTGCTTGGGAGCAACACACATTCCTGAACGTATTGACGAACAAGGAAATCCCTATAAATGTACTGCAGATGATGCCGCTTATGCAACGTTTGAATTGGAAGGTGGAATAGTTGCCCAATTCAATTCTTCATGGACTACCCGAGTTCGAAGGGACGACCTTCTCACCATGCAAGTAGATGGTACCAAAGGTTCTGCATTGGTAGGTCTTAGAGATTGTTGGACACAAACCTATGGCAACACCCCTAAACCGGTATGGAATCCAGACATTCCAAATCCAATAGATTTTTACAATTCTTGGAGTAAGATGCCCGAACAAGAAACCTTCGATAATGCTTTCAAAGCACAATGGGAATTGTTTTTAAAACACATCGTATGCGATACCCCTTTTCCATGGAACATGTTGGAGGGGGCTAAAGGAGTTCAACTCGCCGAAAAAGGATTGGAAAGTTGGGCTAAAAAAACATGGGTAACCCTACCCGATCTAAGTTAACACTATGAATCCAGTTGCATTTATTACAGGCGGAACACGAGGCATTGGTTTGGGAATTGCCCAGGCCTTGGCAAAAGAAGGATTTGATTTGGCACTGAATGGAGTTCGTCCTGAAAATCAGGTAAAGACGGTTTTAGAATCCCTACAAACAAAAAACAATCGAATTCTTTATTGTCAGGGAAACATCGCTAAGTCTGAGGATCGTACTCAAATACTGAATCAAATTCGTTCAGAATTTGGGCAGTTACACGTTTTGGTCAATAATGCTGGAATTGCACCCAAAGAACGCAAAGACCTGCTTGAAGCTACCGAAGAAAGTTATGAGGAGGTTATGGACATTAACCTTAAAGGGCCCTATTTTCTTACTCAAGCAGCGGCCAATTGGATGATTGAACAAAAAGAAAAATCATTAAATGGGCATTTTTCAATAATCACCATTTCCTCCGTTTCTGCCACGGTAGTCTCTACCAACCGTGGAGAATATTGTATGTCTAAAGCCGGTCTAGCTATGCTTACCAAACTTTGGGCGAGCCGATTGGGAGAATACAACATCCCAGTCTATGAAGTGCGCCCTGGGGTTATCCGAACCGACATGACCGCTGGAGTTGTTGAAAAATACGATCGGTTATTTGAGCAAGGATTGGCTTTAGAACAACGATGGGGAACACCAGAGGATCTTGGAACTGCCGTCGCAGCTCTTGCTACAGGTAAAATTCCCTATGCTACCGGGCAAGTCCTCAATATAGATGGAGGGATGACCATTCAAAATTTATAGTATGAAAAGTAGATTGAAAAAACGTTGGTATTTTATTGTAGGCTGTGTTCTTTTCCTTACCGGACTAACCTTTTCTCCTTGGGTATTGAGTACTGATATTGAACCCCAACTTTTTAATATGCCCTTTACCCTTTGGTCTAGTATATTACTCTCAATAGTTATGGTGATTTTGACCGCTTGGGGCGGTACTGTTTTTAAAAAAATGAAATCAAAATAAGTAAAAATGTTAGAATGGCTCTTGATATTAGGATCGCTCTATATAGGTGTTTTACTATTCCTCTCTTGGCGAAGTAGAAAAGGAATTCAATCCGCCAATGATTTTATGTTGGGTGGAGCGAAGATCGGATTGATTCTTGGTTTTATGACTTTTGCCGCTACCCTGTTCAGTACGTTTACTCTGATGGGTATGCCTGATTTCTCTCGAGTTAATGGTGTTGGCGCATGGATTTTCTTGACGTTTTCTGACATGGTCATGGTGTTTTTAATTTTGTGGTTTGGATTTTATCTACGAAAAAAAGTAGGGAAACAAGCCTTTCAAGGGATGTCTGCCCTATTGCAAAAATGCTATCAAAACAAATGGGTGGGTTACCTCTATTTTGCAGCTATTTTCATTTTCCTGATTCCTTATGTTGCTATTCAAATACGAGGGGTCTCAATATTTTTACACGCTGCCTTTCCTAATTTTCTTCCCATTTGGATTTGGGCAGTTTTGATCGTGGTCATCATGATGATCTACTCTGAATTGGGCGGTTTGAAAGCTATTATTTATGCGGATTTTTTACAAGGCACTTTACTTCTTGTTGTGGTTTGGTTTATCGCTTTCTATTGTTTGAATGAAGTTGGCGGCTGGTCCGCTTTGTTTGAAAAAACACAGCTTGCAAACGAACAACTTTTAACAGCACCGGGGCCCAGAGGATTGCTAACTCCACAATTTTTAATTGCATCCTGCATAGCCATCCTTATGATTCCTGTAACTCAACCCCAACTTTCCACCCGTTTGGTGATTATGAAAGATTACAACGCTTTAAAGCGTATGGCTGTGGCAGTTGGAACTTTTGCAATGCTTGTCATTTTGCCTACAATTATCATTGGATTATACGGATCCATATATTATGCCGAGGCAAGTACAGCAGAATTTTTAGGAGGCGTTTTACTTGATGAACAGAGCCCTGTAATTGCGTCACTCATCATTATCGGACTGTTTGCTGCTGCCATGTCCACCTCAGATTCGCAACTTTTTGCCATGGGAAATGAAGTTCGAGGTTTGATGAAATTAAAAGCGTCGGATTCCCTTCGTCCCATTCGTTTGTTTATACTCTTTTTTGCGATAGCCGCTTTGTTCTTTTCCCTCATTGCTTCTGATGAGTTAGTGCTTTTAGCGCGTTTGAGTTTTTCGGGAACGGCGATTATGGGTCCACTCATTATTTTAGGGATTTTAGCCGATAAGCCTCAAGGGAATTTTATGGTTTGGATGTCTTTATTAGGATTACTTGTTTTTATTCTTACTCAGCTCAATGTATTCCCTCAACATTTTGGCCCTCTCCGAATGGACCTATTGCTTATGATCGT